>NZ_CP035310.1:1637500-2237500 GCF_004114695.1 Erythrobacter sp. HKB08 | reverse complement strand
CCTCGTCGCACTCGGACGCCTGCCGCACCGCGACCGGGGAGAGCTGGCGATCGAGCGCGCGCTCGCCGCGACCGACTGCCTGGGCCTTGCCGACCGCCCGGCTTCGCGTCTCTCGGGTGGCGAGAAAGCGCGGGCGTTGCTGGCTCGCGTGCTGGCGGGCGAGCCCGACTGGATCCTCGTCGACGAGCCTTTCGCAGCGCTCGATATCGGTCACCGGATCGCTTTGATGGACGTGTTGATGGACCAGGTCGAGGCGGGCAAGGGCGTGGTCATGGTGGTCCACGACCTCGCGCTCGCGATGAACCATGCCGACCGGGTCATCGTGCTCGACAATGGGCGGGTCCATGCCGATGCCGAGCCCGACCTGGCGCTGTCGCCGCAGGTCCTGCGCGATGTGTGGGATGTCGGCGGCGAGTGGGTCGGCCAGACCGGCGGACAGGCACTCATCGCCTACTGAGCCGTTGGGCGGGCATGGCCAGCCCCGATCTCGTCGATGAATGGTTCGCACTGACTCGCGAGAAGATGCCCGCTCTTGCCGAGGAACGCGGCTGGCCGGTGCGCTTCGATCACTGCTTCCAGCGTATCCTGCTCGACAATGCAGTCGGCGGGCCGTGGCGCGAGCATATCGTGCCGCCCGCCTACAGGAATGCCCCTGACGACCTGCTCAAACGGGCGCTGGATACGGGACGAGCGGCGATCGAGGGCGAGGCGGACCTCGCGGCTCTCAATCGCCGCTCGCTCGAATGGCGGGGCAAGCTCTAGGGCTCGCCCCGCATATCGCTTACTTCGAGACCGTGCTCGCCGGCAGCTTGCCGTCAGAGGCGGTGCTGTCCGCCGCTTCGTCGCTGCCTGTGAGGCCGCGTGCGACCAGCATCGGCGTCACGTCGGGCGCGCGACCGAGGAAGTTCTCGAACATCTTGAAGTAGTCCATCGTACCGCCGCGGCTGAGCACGGTCGCGCGGTAGTGGTCGCCGTTTTCACGGGTCAGACCGCCATTGTCGAGGAACCACTGGCGGCTGTCGCGGTCGAGCATCTCGGTCCACAGGTAGCTGTAGTAGCCCGAGCTGTAGCCGGTCGACGAGCTGAAGATGTGATTGAAATAGCTGCTGCGATAGCGCGGCGGGACGAGATCGATCTCGAGGCCGAGCTCTTCGAGCGACTTGCGCTCGAACGCGTCCACTTCCTCAGGCGTGTTGATCGCGGCAGCCTGTTCCGGGCTCAGCGCGTGCCACTTCATGTCCAGCAGGGCGGCTTCGACGACTTCGCCGAAATCGTAGCCCTGGTTGAACTTGGCGGCGCGTTCGATCTTCTCGATCAGCTCCTGCGGGATGGTCTCGCCGGTTTCGTAGTGCTTGGCGTAGTTCTGCAGCACTTCCGGATAGGTGGCCCACAGCTCGTTCACCTGGCTCGGATACTCGACGAAGTCGCGAGCGGTCGCCGTGCCGGAGAGCGAGGCATACTTCTGGTCCGCGAAGAAGCCGTGCAGCGCATGGCCGAATTCGTGGAACAGCGTGTTGACGTTGTCGAAGCTGACCAGCTGCGGTTCGCCTTCGGGCGCCTTCGGGATGTTGAGCACGTTGTAGATGACCGGCTTCTGGTCATACAGGTAGCTCTGGTCGACGAAGTTGCTCATCCACGCGCCGCCGCGCTTGGACGGGCGCTGGTACGGGTCGAAGTAGAAGATGCCGAGCTCGCTGCCGTCCTTGTCGAACACCGTGTAGGTGGTCACGTCCGGGTGATAGACCGGCAGGTCGGTGCGCTTCTCGAACGACAGGCCGTAAAGCTTGTTCGCAGCGAAGAAGATGCCGTTTTCGAGCACGGAGTTGATCTCGAAATACGGCTTCACCGCGTTTTCATCGAGGTCGTACTTCTCCTTGCGGACCATCTCGGCGTAGCGATACCAGTCCCACGGCTTCACTTCGAAGTCGCCGCCTTCTTCCTCGATCTTGGCATTGAGCATGGCCGCCTCGCGCCGCTGCGTTGCGGCGAGGGCGGGGACCATCTGCTCCATGAAGTCGAGCGCGGTGCGCGGCGTCTTCGCCATGCGGTCGTACATCACATAGCTCGCCCAGTCGGGCTGGCCGAACAGGGCGGCTTTCTGCGCACGCAGCTGGGCGATCTTGGCGATCAGCTCGCGCGTGTCGTTCTTGTCGCCCATCACCGCACGGTCGTGGCTGAGGGTGAAGAGCTTCTCGCGAACGGCGCGGTTTTCGAGGTTCGGCAGCGAAGGCTGCTGGGTGGTGTTCTGCAGGGCGATGGCGAACTTGCCTTCCATGCCCTTGTCGGCAGCGAGCTTGGCCGCAGCCTCGATCTCGCCATCGGACAGGCCGGCCAGTTCCTCGCGCGTGTCGACGATCAGCGCGTTTTCGACCGTCGCCGCGCGCACGCGCTGGCTGAACTCGGTCGTCAGCGTCGAAAGCTCGGTGTTGATCGCGCGGACCTGTTCCTTCTCGGCATCGGTCAGCAGCGCGCCTGCCTGGACCATGCTCTCGTAGGTTTCCTCGAGCAACACGGCATCTTCCGGCTCCATCGTCATCGCGGCACGGTTGTCGTAGATCGCCTTCACGCGGGCGAAGAGAACCGGGTCGAGCGTGATCGAATCCGAGTGTGCAGCCAGCTTCGGGCCGATTTCGGCCTGCACCGCATCGAGCGTGTCGTTGGTGTTCGCGCCGGTGAGGGCGAAGAACATGGTCGCGACGCGGCCGAGCATCTGGCCCGAGGTTTCGAGCGCGACGATGGTGTTCTCGAAGGTCGGCGCAGCCGGGTTCGCCTTGATCGCTTCGATCTCGGCCTTGTGGATGGTCATCGCCTGCTCGAACGCGGGCAGGTAGTCGTCATCCGACACCTGGGTGAAATCGGGCGCGTAGAACGGCAGGTCGCTGCGCTCGGCGAAGTAGCCGGTCGCCTGCGGGATTTCGACGGTCTGGGTCGCGGCGGTCTCGACCGGTGCCTCGGCGGCGTAGGTCGAACAGCCTGCAAGAATGAGTGCGAGGCCGGAGGTGGCCAGGATGTGGGCCTTCATAAAGTCTCCCATAGGGTGTGTTCTTCGGGCATCGGACGATGCCGGGATGTGAAATGCCTTAGCTAGCGGCGCTTGAACCGGAGATTGCTCGCAAAAGCAAGATGGCCCCGTCGAAGGGGCCATCGTGGTCGGCAAATGTCGTCAGTTATGCGCGCAATTCGCGCGGATCCTCGTAGGTCGCCTCGAGGAAGATGTTGGTGCGCCGTTCGCTGCGATAGACGAGGCCCTTGGCCTTCGCGCCGCCCGCGTGGTGATATTCGAGCTCGGCTGCAATCGCCGTGTAATCTCCGCTGGCGATCGCTTCGTTCAGGCGAGGGCTTCTCGCTTCCGACACATTGCCTTCGCCGACGTTGAAGACGAGATCGACGAGGGCGTCGAATTCGTGCTGGGTCAGCCTGAGATCGCCGACGAGGCGCTGGACGCCGCGTTCCGCGATCTGCAGGTCCCGGTCGAGGAAATCGAGCGCGCGTTCTTCGCTGATCCGGTCGCCGACGCGCAGCTTGTCGCCCGGCTTGACGAGATGCCCGACGCCCACGGTCGGATAGCCCGCGACATCGCGGTAGACCGTCAGCCGCACGCCCTCTTCTTCGATCAGGGCTTCCTTCATCTCGTCACTGGTTTCGAGAAAGCGCGCTTCGACACGCCCATTGGCGTCGGGGATCGCTCCCGCGTCCTGCATCTGCGCAATTACACCGGCCTGCTGCATCGAAGTCGCACTATCGAGCGCGGCAGTATTCAGCCCCATCACGCTGGCCGACAGGGCGAAGGCGGCCTTGCGCTTCTTGCGCTTGGTCCTGAGCCCGGCACGGATGCGCCGTCGCTTGTCCTCGAGCCGCGCCATGCGGCGTTGCTTGAGCTTCCCGACCAGGCGCTTCGCGGCGCCGGGCCTTCGCGTTCTTGACGGGAGCGGTGATTTTCTTGGGCGAGCGATATCTCGCGGGGGCATCTCGTTGTCCTTGCTGTCGGCGCACATGCAGGTTCAGCGTCCGTCCCAGGCGATCCTGCTAGCGCGATGTTTCCATTCAACAATTCAACGGTTCGGGCTTGCGGAAAGGTCCACGCTTCACCGAACCTCAGGCACGGACCGGGCGGTTCGCATATTCGCCGCGGCGTGCGAGCGCGGGACAATGACGGTCTCATACAATGGGAAAGCCGGGGCGGCTGCTATCCAGACCGCGTCGTGGGGGAGACATCGCAGAGCGCTTCCACGGGGTCGCAACAGATTCAAACGGTTGGTTGCACAGAAACGGGTCGGGCCTCGCGCCGGGCCCGTTTTTGATTCGAAGGGCGAGGGAACCCGGCCGCACGCCGCGTCGGTCTCCCGCGCTTGCATTTGTGCGGCTCTTTCCCACATCGCTGGAACTCTCGCGCTGCCTGTCCGCTCATTCATGCATGGCTGGCCCGGCGCAGGGCGGCCCTCTTGACCAAAGCGAACAATTCGGGAACACGCTCGCACATGGCACTTACCAAGATTTCCGTACGCGGCGCGCGCGAGCATAACCTCAAGGGCGTCGATATCGACCTGCCGCGCGACGCGCTGATCGTCATCACGGGCCTGTCGGGTTCGGGCAAGTCGAGCCTCGCGTTCGATACGATCTATGCCGAGGGGCAGCGACGCTATGTCGAGAGCCTGAGTGCCTATGCGCGTCAGTTCCTCGAGATGATGCAGAAGCCCGATGTCGAGCATATCGACGGCCTCTCGCCCGCCATCTCGATCGAGCAGAAAACGACGAGCCGCAATCCGCGCTCGACCGTGGCGACGGTGACCGAAATATACGACTACATGCGCCTGCTGTGGGCGAGGGTGGGTGTCCCCTATTCGCCCGCAACCGGCGAGCCGATCAGCGCGCAGACCGTAAGCCAGATGGTCGACCGCGTCATGGCGCTGCCCGAAGGCACGCGGCTCTACCTGCTCGCGCCGGTGGTGCGCGGGCGCAAGGGCGAATACCGCAAGGAACTGGCCGAGTGGCAGAAGGCGGGCTTCACCCGCGTACGCATCGACGGCGAGCTCTACCCGATCGAGGAAGCGCCCGCGCTCGACAAGAAGTTCAAGCACGATATCGAAGTCGTGGTTGATCGCCTTGCGGTGAAGGAAGGACTGGAAACGCGCCTCGCCGACAGTTTCGAAACCGCGCTCAAGCTGGCCGAGGGGCTGGCCTATGTCGACCTTGCCGACGGCGTCGTGCCGGGGCGCGAGGAAGAGGCGGCCGGTGGCGGTGCGATGAAGGGCGCGGGGCTGCCCGCCAACCGCATCGTCTTTTCCGAAAAGTTCGCTTGCCCGGTCTCCGGCTTCACGATCGAGGAAATCGAGCCGCGCCTGTTCTCGTTCAACGCGCCGCAGGGGGCCTGCCCGACTTGCGACGGGATTGGCGAGAAGCAGCTGTTCGACCCGCAGCTCGTCGTGCCGAACGAGGCGCTGAGCCTCAAGAAGGGCGCGGTCGTGCCGTGGGCCAAGTCCAATCCGCCGTCGCCCTATTACATGCAGGTGCTGCAGTCGCTCGCGACCGAGTTCGGTTTCGACCTGACGACCCCGTGGAACGAGCTTTCGCCCGAGAACCGCGAGACCATTCTCTACGGCACCAAGGGCCAGCGCGTGCCGCTCACCTTCAAGGACGGGCGCAAGCAGTACACGGTCAACAAGCCGTTCGAAGGCGTCATCGGCAACCTCAACCGCCGCATGTTGCAGACCGAAAGCGCCTGGATGCGCGAGGAGCTGTCCAAGTTCCAGACCGCGCAGCCGTGCGAGACCTGCGGCGGCAAGCGCCTCAATGAAAAGGCGCTCGCGGTGAAGGTCGCCGGGACCGACATCGCAACGCCGGTCAAGATGAGCGTCGCCGATGCGAAGGAGTGGTTCCTCGCCCTCGACGGCAAGCTCAACGACACGCAGAGCCAGATCGCCAAGGCCATCCTCAAGGAGATCAACGAGCGGCTGGGCTTCCTCGACAATGTCGGGCTCGACTACCTCAACCTCGACCGGACCAGCGGCACGCTGTCGGGCGGGGAGAGCCAGCGCATCCGCCTCGCCAGCCAGATCGGCAGCGGGCTGTCGGGCGTGCTCTACGTGCTGGACGAGCCGAGCATCGGCCTCCACCAGCGCGACAACGACCGCCTGCTCGAAACGCTGAAGCGCCTGCGCGACCTCGGCAACACGGTCATCGTGGTCGAGCATGACGAGGACGCGATCCGCACCGCCGACCACATCGTCGACCTCGGCCCCGGCGCGGGCGTGCATGGCGGCGAGGTCGTCGCGCAGGGCACGCTCAAGCAGATCGAGCGGAGCAGGAAATCGCTCACCGCCGACTACCTCACCGGACGGCGCGAGATCGCGGTGCCGACGAAGCGCCGCAAGGGCAACGGGCACGAACTCACCGTCCACGGCGCGCGGGCGAACAACCTCAAGGACGTCACCGCCTCGATCCCGCTCGGCACCTTCACTTGCATCACGGGCGTATCCGGCTCGGGCAAGTCGAGCTTCACCATCGACACGCTCTACGCCTCCGCCGCGCGTTCGCTGAACGGCGCGCGGGTCATCGCGGGCGCGCACGACAAGGTCACCGGCCTCGAATATTGCGACAAGGTGATCGAGATCGACCAGTCGCCCATCGGCCGCACTCCGCGCTCCAACCCCGCGACCTACACCGGCGCCTTCACCCAGATCCGCGACTGGTTCGCCGGCCTGCCGGAAGCGCAGGCGCGCGGTTACAAGCCCGGCCGCTTCAGCTTCAACGTCAAGGGCGGCCGCTGCGAGGCGTGCCAGGGCGACGGCCTCATCAAGATCGAGATGCACTTCCTGCCCGACGTCTACGTCACCTGCGAGGAATGCGGCGGCAAGCGCTACAACCGCGAAACGCTGGAGGTGAAATTCAAGGGCCACTCCATCGCCGACGTGCTCGACATGACGATCGAGGACGCGGAGGACTTCTTCAAGGCCGTCCCCCCGATCCGCGACAAGATGCACATGCTGAACGAGGTTGGGCTGGGCTACGTCAAGGTCGGCCAGCAGGCGACCACGCTGTCAGGCGGCGAGGCCCAGCGCGTGAAGCTGGCCAAGGAACTGTCGAAACGCAGCACCGGCCAGACGCTCTACATCCTCGACGAGCCCACCACCGGCCTCCATTTCGAGGACGTGCGCAAGCTCCTCGAAGTGCTTCACCGGCTGGTCGACCAGGGCAATTCGGTAGTGGTGATCGAGCACAACCTCGACGTCATCAAGACCGCCGACCACATCCTCGACCTCGGCCCCGACGGCGGCGTGCGAGGCGGTGAAGTCGTCGCACAAGGCACGCCGGAGGAAGTCGCCGCGGTGGAGGGGAGCTATACGGGGCAGTACCTGCGGCCGATGTTGGCTAAGCAGCGGGAGGCGACACATTAATTGTGCTTTTCGAAAGCTTCTCGCAGTTGTTTTTTCATGCCAGGTGGATCTTTGAGAGAAGGAAGGTAGTAAATTCTAAGCACACGATATCGCAAGGTGGATAGATGATGAGCCACAGTGGAGTTCATATCAATCAAAGGTGACGAGGCCTGTTCACCTTTGCGCAAGATATGAATTAGTTGCTGTGCTTCCTCTTCGCTGTAATCTCTGTCCTTTGGTGAGCCTTGCAGAATTGGTCCCGCTTTTGAAAGCTTGAAGGGCGCTTTCCAAATATTAAATCGCCTTACATCAATATCAAAACGTTCAGCTGTTTCGCGAATTTTATATTCTAGAAGTTCCTCGCGAGCCGTCTGTTCATCGCTCTTGAGATCGGCCAACACCTCCCAAGAATATACTAGTTTTGCCGGGTTGCGATCCAACACCGCTGCAATGTGATCCTTATAAACAGGATCCGAACACTCGTGTCTGGCTTCCCGCATCATTGCGGTTAGTTCGCCGTCATCGAAGCTAGCCCACTGATCTCGCTCAAGCAGCGCTTTTAGGCCTTGTTCTGATAAGTTGACACGGCCGTCCTTCAAAAGCCAAAGCACCGACTCCTCAAGGCTCCATTCGAGCGCAGCAACCGTCTTCTGATACGGTATCTGCATAAAATCGTAGAAACGCGACACAAGGAGGTGGTCCGCTGCCCTCGTGGCTTTCCGATCGAAGCAGAAACGACCATCGCCATCTACGGTCGATTTACTTATTATGAAATCTACATCTACCGCACCATATGGCGCGCCGGAATGAAGCGAGGTTCGCCGCAGATAGTCGAGGCGGTCACAATCCAGATCTGAGGAAATTATTGTCGAAAGCTTTTCGTCAATAAATGCAGAAGTTACATCACTTTTCGAAACTGAATCCACTGATGCGAAGGCAGCGTCGATTTCCGCATCTTCAAGAAAGATTAGTTTGCCTGTGTCTTCATGGTCGAGATAGGTCGCTGGTGGTTGCGATGGACCGGCAATTGCCAACTCTTGCTGAGCTGCTTCTTCTGTTTTGAAGATTTCATGCCGATAGAAGCGCTTAATGGCATGTTCTGTGGTATGCGAGAATGGAAAGTGCCCAAGGTCGTGCAACAGCGCTGCCAAGCGAAACGCCTGCCTCTCTTGGTCTTCAAATTTGCGACTTGAGTTTGCCTCGATCGCAGTGAGGATCCGCTCTGCGTTGAAACATGCGCCAACCGAATGCGCAAAGCGAGAATATCCAGCGCTAGGGAATACTAGATGGCCTAAGCCTAGCTGCCGCACATTGTGCAAGCGCTGAAAGCAGCGACTTGATACAATTTTTGCTTCAATCTCGGAAAGGTGAATGTTTCCATAAAGGGGGTCGGTAATTGTTTTACCGTTCAAGTCTAGTGACAAGATTAACCCCTCATAAGAAATCCAACTCGTTCAGCGCGTTGTTAGCCAAATCATAGTACGGATGCAATGTTGCTTTACTCAATTGAATTTTTGCCCGTGACGCTTCATCCGTCATTCTTAGCCTCTTTCGGAGGTATAGGATTGAGGCGAGTAACTCCAGCCAATATACTCGACCCAATGTGAACTCTTCTGGGGGGTCGAGAAGCGGTCGGACTTTTTGAACTACAGATTTTGCGAAGTCCGTGAGAACAAGCTTCTGACCGCCGTTCTCGGCACCATTCTGCGCTAATGCATAGTAGTCCGAAGCGAGAGACGGGGAATAAGGACCCCTGACATACCAATTGTAGCTATAACCTAGTTGCAGCCCAGCTTCTTGTACTAGGCAAACAACCTTCTGAATGCCTATTCGATCATCCATAGTACTAATGCCGTGACTCATTTCTAACTCGTTCAACACGAGCTTCAATACGTCAGTCTGTTCGGTCATAAGCGGAGCGTTCCCTCTTCGTTCCGTTCATTGGCAGCGGAACGACCCTCTGTCAAGTGACTGTCGGTTGAGCCTTATATCTGCAGTAGGTCAATTTATCACCGTATTCGATTGATTTGTCCCCACCAGTGATTGGCGTTCGAGACGGAACAACGGTGCCAAAAATTGAAGACAGTCAAGAAAGTATGAGAGACAAGCTTCTGTAGCGAAGTAAAGTCTTTCCGCGCGTCGAGGCCGTCCCGTTAAGATGCACGACCGACAGGAGGTCGAAGATTTTATAAACAGAAAACGATATTCATCGTTCGTATTCGGGATTGACGATGCAAATTCCCCCTGTCCTACACGCCCCGAACCCTATAGCTGGTCCGGTTCCCTGATCCCCGACAGAGGAACCCGACATGTCCCAGCTTCCCGTTTCCGAGCAATTCCAGCAGCCTTTCACGCATGATCGCCGTGCGCGGTTTCTCGAGGCTTTGTCGCTTTCCGGCAATGTCCGGGCGGCGGCGCGCACAGTCTCGGTCGCGCCGATGACCGCCTATCGCTGGCGGCGGGCGGATGCGCATTTCGCGCGCGGGTGGGATGCGGCGCTGGTGGTCGCGCGCTCGGCGATCGAGGAGGTGCTGGCCGACCGCGCGATCAACGGGACCGAGGAGGAGGTGTTCTACAAGGGCGAGCTCGTCGCGACGCGTCGGCGGTTCGACAACCGCCTGCTGCTCGCCCACCTCGCGCGGCTCGACAGCAATGCGCAGAACCGCGACCTCTCGGCCGTGGCGGAGGATTTCGACTCCGCACTGGGCCGCTACGCACAATCGGGCGAATTGCTCTCCGACATCGAGGCGCGGGACAGCGAAGAGGAGTCCGACCGCCTCGCCTATTGGGAGGGCGAGGAGGAGGCTGAAGGCTAGCCCCCGCGAGCCACAGGCGAGCGCAAGCGCGACTGCGCGCCCGGAGGGGTGGCCCCGCAGGGGTCGGGCCCCCGGAGGATAGCCAAGGCCGCGGATGCGGCCGCCGGCGCCTGAGGCCAAACAAACACCGTAACAAGTGTAACTTTCCTACACGCCGCGCCTTAACCCGATCTCCACCCTGTCTTGCGACACTCGCCGCTTCCAACATGGGAGCTTGCCATGATGAAGGCGGTAAAACTGGGTGCGGTCGGGGCCGTTTCGGCGTTGACGTTCTTCCACGTGGGCCAGGGCCTGCGCGGTGACGATGCGGGCGGGGAGTACGCCTACAGCGCGCATATGGAGGGCTGCCTGCGCCAGGTGCGCCAAATCGTCCCTGAGGAGCGCAAGGCCGTCGGCGCGTGCGAATGCATGTATGGCGAGTTCGAGAAGCACGGCTATTCGCTGATCGACGCCTTCGGCTCGGATTTCGACCACATGAGCCGGATCACCCGCACCTGCGCCGCGCGCAACGGGGCTCGCCTGCCGAACTGATTTTACCGGGGAGGGGGCGGGTGCCCCCTTGCGGTTCCTCGCTTCCCACGCTTAATTTGCAAGCGGGGTAAAATTTGGGGGACTGCAAGCCGATGGCCACGCGCGCTTTCGACGTCAAACCGCTATTCGCGGAGCCGTATTTCAAGACCAATATCGCCGATGCGATCACGCCGAAGCAGGAGAAGCTAATCAAGGCTCTCCCCATGCTCGATAACCAGGTGAACCGCATTTCGGAGGAGCTCTACCTGTTCGAGCGGCCCGAGATGGCGAGCATCAAGAAGGCGGTGCAGGAAGCGCTCGATACCTTCGCGCGCGAGGTGATGGGCATCTCGCAGCGGCTCGAGGTAACGCAGAGCTGGTCGCTGATGAACCCGCCGGGAGTGGGGATGCACGGGCACACGCACTCCAACTCGCTAGTGTCCGGATCGCTCTACTATACCGACCTGCCGAACCCGCCGGGCAGCATGATTTTCGAGCGCCACAATGGCTATCGCCAGCTGGAGATCGCGGTGAACGGGGAAAAGCAGAACATCTACAACGCACCGCGCAATGCCGTCGTGCCGACCAAGGGCGACCTGGTGCTCTTCTCGAGCTCGCTGCAGCATTATGTCGAAACCAACACCTCGCAGCAGAACCGCCACTCGATCGCGTTCAACACCTTCGTGCGCGGGAAGATCGGATCCTTCCGCGACGTGAGCGAGCTGGAGTTGTAGGGACGCGGGCGCGTCAGGAGATCAGTTCGAGCTCCACCCGGGCGTGACCGCTGCCGACCATGCCAAGCTCTTCCGCCGCAGCGCGCGACACGTCGATCGTGCGGCCACGGACGAAGGGACCGCGATCGTTGACGCGGACCACCACCGAGTTGCCGTTGCGGGTGTTGGTGACGCGCACCATCGACCCGAAGGGCAGCGTCTTGTGGGCGGCAGTCATCGCATGCATGTCGAACCGCTCGCCGCTCGCCGTCGGGCGACCGTGGAAGCGGCGGCCATAGTAGGAGGCGACACCGGCACCGAGGGATTCGCCGCGAGCTTCTTCCTCGACCGGCGGCTCGAATTCGGTGATGTCGACGACGTTGCCGGTCGCTTCCGGCATATCCGGCAGCGCTTCGAATTCGACGAAGCTTTCCTCGAATTCTGCTTCGTTGGACGCAGACACGGCTGCCGACGCCGGGAACAGCGCGAGCATCGTTGCAGCGGACAGCATGACAGCTTTTCGAACAATCAACTTATGGTGAGGCAATTGGCCCTCCGTCGTTGGGGGCCGCAATTACCGGCGGGAAGTTAAGGTTCCAAATGCGCCTGGCAGCTCATCGACGCTGGTGAACGGTTCACCGGCGAAATGAGCGCAAAATGCGGCAATATGCCCGATTGCGCACATCCGAATTGCCCGATTTTGCATGAAATTCCGGCTTTTTTCGCGTTGGAGAATCGGTCGCAATGGCCGGTTGGGGAGGGTGGCGCCCAAAGTAAATGGGGCCGGCATTGCTGCCGACCCCACTCTCACCAGCGCGTGGTCTTCCTTCCTGGCGAACCATTTCGGAAGCGCTTGGCGCCCGATGTTTTCCCTTCCATCCGGCAAGCCGGATATCCGGTTCTGTCACCGGCGCTCGCGCCGGCATCCGGGGCTTTCTTTCCATCCTTCCGATCCGAAGATCTTCCGCATGGCTTTCCAGTCCCGAGACCTTCGATCCCTTTGACGGCCTGCCAACTCAAGCGGCTCCACCAGACCTCAGCCTCGCTTCACCATCGTTGACCGACCAGGATCTCCGGCCTGTTGCAGCTTGCATTCGCGTTCTTCTCGAGCGGCCCACTTGCCTCCGGTCGAAACCTTCTTCAAATGGTCCTCAAAGACCGCGCGGACAGTTGCCGCAACGTCGGTTGGTTTGAGAAAGTTCTTCGATTTCCGGTCGTTAGACCTTCAACCGGAGAGATTTTCCGCCCCGTCCGATGAGTTAAGACTGCGCCGGTCGGGTGAGTCGTTCAAGGCTGGCAACCCCGAGTTTTCCACTTTTCCCCAAATTCGCTGTGGACGACGGTGGATAAGTCAACCGCTCGTCGCAAGCTTGTCGGCCGCGCTACGAATTCCGCTTCGAAAGTAGCCGCAGACGCAGTGCATTGAGCTTGATGAAGCCTTCCGCATCCTGCTGGTCGTAGGCACCGGCGTCGTCCTCGAAGGTGACGTGCGCTTCGGAATAGAGCGAATTGGGCGACTTGCGACCGACCACGCTGGCGAGGCCTTTGTAGAGCTTGAGCCGAACCGTGCCGGAAACCTTCTCCTGACTGAGGTCGATCGCTGCCTGCAGCATCTCGCGCTCCGGGCTGAACCAGAAGCCGTTGTAGATGAGCTCGGCATATTTCGGCATGAGCTCGTCCTTGAGGTGGGCGGCTCCGCGATCGAGCGTGATCTGCTCGATACCGCGATGGGCGCGGGCGTAGATCTCGCCGCCGGGCGTTTCGTACATCCCGCGGCTCTTCATGCCGACGAAGCGGTTCTCGACCAGGTCGAGGCGGCCGATACCGTGCTTGCGGCCAAGATCGTTGAGGGCAGTGAGCAGCGTTGCCGGGCTCATCGCCTCGCCGTTGAGGGCCACGCCGTCGCCGCGCTCGAAATCGATGGTGATGTATTCCGGCTCGTCCGGCGCGTCTTCCGGATGGTCGGTGCGCGAATAGACATAGTCGGGCGTTTCCTCCCACGGATCCTCGAGGACTTTGCCTTCGGAAGAGGTGTGGAGGAGATTCGCATCGGTCGAGAACGGGCTTTCGCCGCGCTTGTCCTTCGGTACGGCGATCTGGTGCTTTTCGGCCCAGGCGATCAGTGCGGTGCGGCTCGTCAGGTCCCATTCGCGCCACGGGGCGATGACCTTGATATCGGGATCGAGCGCGTAGGCCGACAGTTCGAAGCGGACCTGGTCGTTGCCCTTGCCGGTCGCGCCGTGGGCGATCGCATCGGCGCCGGTCTCATGCGCGATCTCGACGAGACGCTTGGAGATCAGCGGCCGCGCGATGCTGGTGCCGAGCAGGTAGTCGCCTTCGTAGCGGGCGTTGGCGCGCATCATCGGGAAGACGAAATCGCGCACGAATTCCTCGCGCAGGTCCTCGATGAAGATGTGCTTGTCCGGGATGCCCATGGCGCGCGCCTTTTCGCGCGCGGGTTCGATTTCCTCGCCCTGGCCGAGGTCGGCGGTGAAGGTGACGACCTCCAGCCCGCGCTCCACTTCGAGCCACTTGGCGATGACGCTGGTATCGAGGCCGCCCGAATAGGCGAGGACGACGCGTTTGATGTCGGACATTCCAATGCACTCCTGAACTCGGTGCGCCCCATGCCGACAAACGCGGGGCGAGGGAAGGGGCTGCGCGCATTTCAACAGCAATTGACGCGAGGGAATTGGACGCTGCGAGGGCGCATCGGATATTCGCAGCTGCGCTGAAGCATGGAGGGTTCGCAATGCTGGCTAGCTGGCACAAGGCGCGCGAGATGGCGCAAATGGCGCCGCCCGAGCGCAATCGCTGGGTCGATTTCCTGAGAGCACTGTCGATCCTAGCCGTGGTCATCGGCCACTGGCTGGTCGCCGCACCCTATCTCGACGAGAGCGGCGAGATCGTCGGCGGGCATTTGCTCGGGATACTTCCGTGGTCGCAGTGGCTGACCTGGGGCTTCCAGGTGATGCCGATCTTCTTCCTCGTCGGCGGCTATTCGAATTCGGTCAGCTGGGCCGCGACCTTACGGAATGCCGAGAGCGAGGGCGGGGGCAGGCGGCCGGGCATCTATCGCGACTGGTTCGCGAGCCGGGTGCAGCGCCTGATCACGCCGGTATTTCCCGTGCTGCTCCTGTGGGCGCTGATCGCGCTCGGCATGACGCAGTTCGGGATGGAGCGCGGGCAGGTGCGCATGGCGACCGAGCTTGCGCTGATCCCCGTGTGGTTCCTCGCCGTCTACCTGCTCGTCACCGCGCTGACGCCGGTCACCTATAAGGCGTGGCAGAAGCTCGGCTTCGGCTCGTTCTTACTGCTGGTCGTGGCCGCAGTGCTGACCGACTATGCGACGATCGCGAGAGGCGTTCCCTACGTCAATTTCCTCAACTTCCTATTCGTCTGGGTCGGCATCCACCAGCTTGGCTACGCGTGGCGCGACGGTGCATTCGGGGGGACCGGGCATCGCATCATGTGGACCGCGGCGAGCCTTGCCCCGCTCGTCTCGCTGACGGTTTTCGGCCCATACCCGATCGCCATGATCGGCGTACCGGGAGCGGAGATGACCAATTCGATGCCGCCGACCGTCGCGCTGCTCGCGCTCGGCATGACCCAGACTGGCATCGTTCTCACGCTTGAGCCCTGGGGCAGGCGGATGCTCGAAAATCTATCGGTCTGGACCGCGACGGTCCTGATGAACGGCATGATTATGACCGTTTACCTGTGGCATCTCACCGCATTCGTGCTGGTGATGGTTGCCGCCTGGGCGCTGGGTGGAATCGGCCTCGAGGCTTATCCGGGGACAGGCGAATGGTGGGCGAGCCGGCCGGTGTGGTTCGCGCTCTATATTCTCGCGCTGCTGCCGATGATCGGCATCTTCGCCCGTCACGAGCGCAGCTTCGGACCGATCCGCGGCGGGCGCACCGTGCCCAAGATAAGGGTCGTGCTCGGCGTAGTCGCGATCTGTACCGGCCTAGCCATGACGGCAGCCATCAGTATTGCGAGCCCGGAAGGCATCACCGGTGTCAGGCTGTGGGTCGTCGCCCTGCCGTTCGTCGGCGCGGCTTTCCTCGGTTTCGGGCCGGTCTACGACATGGTGAAGCGCGGCCCGGCGGGCGAGGGCGCAAGCTCCTGAGCGGTTACTCCGCCGCTTCCTTCAGTGCCGGGTCGAACCGCCAGCTAGGGACTTCTCCCATTTCTCGCAGGCGGGCGCTTTCTTCGTGTATGTACTCGCGGGTCATCGGCACGGCTTCGCGGTTCTTCACATACTGGAGTTGCCAGTTGACCATCGTGCCGTTGCGGAAGCTCTGCTCAGCGCCGGCGAGATAGAACAGCCACATGCGATAGAACTGCTCGTCATACATTTCCGTGATCTCGTCGCGGTGCATGACGGTGCGGTTGTACCACTCCTCCAGCGTGTAGCTGTAGTGGAAGCGCATCGCCTCGACGTCCATCACCTGCCAGCCTGCCTTCTCGCTCTCGGTCACGAGTTCGCTCAGCGCAGGGATATAGCCGCCGGGGAAGATGTATTTGCGCGTCCAGGCATCGGTGAAGCCGGGAGGGCCGGCGCGGCCGCAGCAATGGCTGATCATCACGCCGTCGGGTTTGAGCAGGCGGTTGGTGTGCTCGAAGAACTCCGGATAGTGGATCGTCCCGACGTGTTCGAGCAGGCCGACGCTGGAAATGCGGTCGAACTCGCCTTCCACGTCGCGGTAATCCATCAGGTGAAACTGGACCTTGTCCGCCACTCCCAGCTGCTCGGCGCGTTCCTTGCAGAAGGCGATCTGGTCGGGAGCGAGGGCGACGCCGGTCACTTCGACGCCGTACATCTTGTGCAGATAGAGCGCGAAACCGCCCCAGCCGCAGCCGATGTCGAGCACCTTCATGCCCGGCTTGAGATACATCTTGGCCGCGAGATGCGCCTTCTTGTCCATCTGCGCCTTCTCGAGCGAAGTCGCCTCCGGATCCTCGCGGTAATAGGCCATGGTGTACTGGCGATCCTCGTCGAGGAAGCGCTCGTAAAGCTGGCGCGTGAGGTTGTAGGTGTGCTCTGCATTCTTGCGGGCAGAACTGCGCTTGTTGATCCCGTCGAGCTTCGCCAGCAGCTTTTGCGCGCCCTTGCGCAGCGGTCCCTTGGGCTTGAGCGACGCTTCGCCGAGGCGCTTGGCATTCATCGTCACGAACAGGATCATGTCGCGAATGTCATGCGGTTCCTCCACGACGAGCCAGCCCCACATGAAAGCCTCGCCAGCGCCGAGCTGCGGGTAACGCGCGATGTGGCTCGCCGCCTTGGGATGGGTCAGCCGGATGCGGATTGGACCGGGGCGGCCGCCGACCTCCGGGCGGTACTCGCCGCCTCCGGGGCCGTAGGTATATTCCTTGCCGTCATGGTCGGTGACGATCATCTGCCCGTGCTTGATCGCCTTGCCGAGAAACTTGTCGAGTAGCCACATCCGGTTGAATTCCCCCAAATTCCAGTCCGCTGACAGACTGCGCCCCGCTTGCTAGGCTGTCAATCGCAGTGGGAGAGAACCATGGCCGAGGCCAAGACACAGATCACCGACGTCGATCCGGCGGACTTCATCGCTTCGGTCGAACCCGAGCGAAAGCGTGAAGAAGCGCAAGTCCTCGATGCGATGTTCCGGCGGGTCACGGGCGAGGTACCGCAGATGTGGGGGCCGAGCATCATCGGCTACGGCCAGTACCGCACCACCTATGCCAGCGGACGCGACGTCCACTGGATGCGATCCGGCTTCAGCCCGCGCAAGGCGAAGCATTCGCTCTATCTCATGGGCGGCTATTGCGACGAGCTTGCGGCAAAGGAGCGCGAGGCGTTTCTGGCAAGGCTAGGCAAGCATTCGACCGGCAAGAGCTGCCTCTACATTAACAAGCTCGCCGACGTGGACATGGACGTGCTGGAGGAGATGGTCGCGGCCGACTGGGCGACGATGAACCGGATCTACCCGCCCGGCGAATGATCAGATGCCGGCGTACCACTGGTATCCGGCCACATCTTCCCAATAGCCGCCCTTGCCGTCGCCGATCTGGTCGAGGGTCGATACGACCTCGATCGCGGTCAGGTATTTCGCGTGCTTGTAGCCGAGCTGGCGCTCAATCCGCATGCGTAGCGGCGCGCCGTTCTTTTCCGGCAGCGGTTCGCCATTGAGCATGTGTGCGACGATGGTCTGCGGGTGGTACGCATCGATCATGTCGACGCTCTCGTAATAGTCGTCGCCATTGAGCGTGTCGGCGCAGCGGAACACGACGAATTGCGCGCCTTCCTGCACGCCTGCTGCGTCGAGCAGCACGGATAGCTGAGGCCCGGTCCATTCGCCGATCGCGCTCCAGCCCTCGACGCAATCGTGCCGGGTGATCTGGGTGCGCTGGGGCAGCTTGCGGATGTTCTCGAGCGTCAGGCTCATCGGCGTATCGACCATGCCGCGCACTTCGAGACGCCATTCGGGAAATCCGGCCGAAAGCTGCTGACGGTAGAAATCGGTATCGACCGTCAGTGAGCCATTGCCGCGGAACGTCGGCGAGATGGCGGAGCGCGGGTATTCCTTTGCCAGCGCCATACGGTCGGCAAGGGCGCGGTGGACCGTCTTGTGCCAGCCCTCGGCAGCCGAGAAGAGCGACTGGGTGATCGGGCTTTCGGCGACCTTGGAGCATCCGGTCGCGACGAGCGCGCCGAACCCGGCGAGGAAGCCACGGCGGCCGATGCGGGGAGGGTGATCGCTCATCGCGTGCCTCCGGTGATCATGTCGCGCAGTTGCCGGATCGGGCCGCTCACCAGCACCAGCAGGACGTGGACGACGAAGAAAGCGAACAGGCCCCAGGCGAAGATGAAGTGGAACGAGCGTGCGCTCTGCCTGCCGCCGAACATGTCGACCAGCCACGGTGCTGCCGGTTCGAAGCCGGGGCTGATCGCCATGCCGGTGAAGATCATCCCCGGCAGGACAATGCCGAGCACCACGCCGTATGCGAGCTTCTGGAGGAAGTTGTAATTTCCCTCGCCGTGATCGAAATTCAGCCGCAGGTGCTCGCGAATGTCGTGCCAGATCGCGCGGGGCTTCCACTCCGCAAGGTGGGTGCGGATGTCGCGCCAGAAGTGGCCGTTGACCAGCATTGCGACCCACATGAAGAGCATTCCCAACGCAAATGGCCATGCGAACAGGATGTGCCAGTCGCGCGCCTTGGCGAGGCTGTAATAGTCGGGGATGGTCATCCACCCGGGGAAGCGCGGGACGGCAAGCCACGCGTCTGCCGGTGAGAAACCATAGTCGCCCCAATAGAGGTAGCGATGCGCGTTCGAGATGTTCAGCCCGCTCATGAACAGGATCACCACGCACAGCAGGTTGAGCCAGTGCCAGACCCTCGTGCTGAGCGCGTGGCGCTTCACCGCTCGATGCCCTCGCGCGCGAGATAGATAACGTCGCGGCTCTGGTTCAGCAGGTGCTGGCCGCTGTCGATGAAGAGGGTTTCACCGCTCGCGAGATGGCCTCCGGCGAGGAACAGTGCGGCATCGGCGATTTCGGAGATACCGGTCTTGCGGCGCAGCAGGTTGAGGACGTGGCTCTGCTCGATCTCGTCCTCGCTCTGGTCGTGGCTCGGCAGGATCGCGCCCGGGGCGAGGCCATAGACACGGTCGCCTGCTTCGGCAGCGCCCATCGCCAGCATCGGGATCGCGCCCGAGGCGGCGTATTTGCTCATGGTGTAGCTGAAGAAGTCCGGATTGGTGTTTTCAAGCTTCTGGTCGGTGAACTGGATCACCCGCCGACCGCCGCTCGCGCGGGCGCAGCGCAGGTAGGCCTGCGCCATGCGGATCGGTGTCTTCGCGTTGATGACCATCGACCTGTCATACGTCTTGGGATCGAGCGCGGTTACATCGTCGGGTTTGAAAATCGCCGCGCAATTGACCAGCACGCGCCAGTCTTCGAGCCGCGAGGCCAGCGCTTCGACCATCTTCACTGCGCTGTCGCTGTCGAACAGGTCGCAGTGGATCGCTTCGGCGGAAGGAAGCTCGTCCGCGAGCGCCTCGGCCTCTTTCGCCGAGCTGCCATAGTGGATGACGACGTGCCATCCGGCATTTCCGAAAGCCCGCGCAAGCTCTGCGCCGATGCGCTTGGCGGCGCCGGTGATGAGTATCGAAGGCCGGGTCACGATTTCGACTGCACCACAAAAGCCGCAGGATGTGAAGGGCGCTCAGAGAGCGGCGATTTTCGCCGCGCGATTGCGCCAGTCCTGCGAGAGCTTCTCAAGCTGCGCCATTTCCGCGATCTCCCCCGGCTTTCCGGGTGCAGTCGGATCGAACAGCAACGAAAAGCAGCGTGCCAGCGTCCAGCCATCGTGGCCGCGCTCGAGAAATTCGAGAGTCTGCCCTGCTTCTGCTTCGCCTTCCTCCACGACACGGAAATACCACCCGCTGCGGTGGTTCTGGATGATCGCCTTGACGATGCCCTCGCGTCGAAGATGCGTTTCGAGTTTCCAGCACGGCTGGCGCGCCTGGCTGATCTCGATCACCGCACTGCCGAGGCGGAACCTGTCGCCGATGCACAGGTTGTGTTCCGTCGCACCGTGCAGGGCCAGATTTTCGCCGAAGCTGCCGGGCGCGGGGAGGCGATGGTGCTCGCCGAATTGCGCGATCCAGTCGGGGTAGTGCTCGTTGGCATAGGCATGGAGCGCCATGTCGATGCCGCCGTGATGCTTGCGGTCGGCCTGTTCGTCACCCTCCAGCCCGAGTTCGAGGACGCGGATCGGTCCTTCCACCGGTCGCTTGTCGATCGCGCTCTGCTCACCGCGCGCGAAAGGTGCGCTCTTGCCGACGCACAGGGCGAGGATTTCGGGAGATTTCGTCATGGCTTGCGAAGCGTCAACGCCATCCAGTCGCGCTGCGTTCCATCGGCGGCCTTGCCGGGATAGGTCTCGCTTTCGACGATTTCGAAACCGGCTTCGCGATAGGTCTTCACCAGCCAGTCGGTCGACGGGAAATTGTGCAACCGGCCGAGGAGGTCGCGCCCCTCGCCGTCGCCGAGCTTGTAATTGGCGAAGTGCCAGCCGCCCGGTCGCAGCGCGGCATGGATTGCGCGCAGCACGCCGGGAAGGTCCTTGCGGGAAAGATGCAGCAGGCATGCGTGAGCCCATACCGCATCATAGGCCGCGCGCGCACGAAGCTGGTCGAACCGCAGGAGCCTTGCGCCGACGTCGAAGCGCTCGTTCGCCTTCGCGACCATCGCCGCCACGCCGTCGGTCGCATCGAGGTCGAAACCGCGCTCTTGGATGCGCGCAGAGTCGCGCCCTCCGCCGCAGCCGAGTTCGAGGATACGCGCGCCGGGTTTCAGCCGGTCGAGGAATGCGTCTAGGTGGCGGCTGGGCCCCTGCGCGAAGCTCAAAGTATAGCGGGGGGCCTGCTCCTGGTAGAACGCAAGAGTGGCCGGATCGCTCATTCGGCTGCTGCTGCCGCCTCGCGGTCGCGCTCGGCGCGGCTCTTCTTCTGCGCGGCGGTCTTCAGCTGCCCGCAGGCTGCGTCGATGTCGCGCCCGCGGGGAGTGCGAACCGGCGCACTGATGCCACCTTCGAAAATGATATTCGAAAATGCCCTGATCCGCTCCGGCGTCGAGCACTCGTATGGCGCGCCCGGCCAGGGGTTGAACGGGATCAGGTTCACCTTCGCGGGCAAGTCGTATTCACGGATCAGCCGGACGAGTTCGTGTGCGTGCTCGTCGGTGTCGTTCTTGTCCTTGAGCATCACGTATTCGAAGGTGATGCGGCGCGCATTGCTCGCGCCCGGATAGGCCGCGCAGGCTTCGAGCAGCTCCTCGATGCCGTACTTCTTGTTGATCGGCACGATCTCGTCGCGAATGTCCTTGGTCACCGCATGGAGAGAGACGGCAAGGTTCACGCCGATCTCCTCGCCGCACTTCTCCATCATCGGCACGACACCGCTGGTGGAGAGAGTGATACGGCGCTTCGAGAGCGCGAGACCGTCGCCATCCATCACGAGGCGCAGCGCATCGCGGACGTTGTCGAAATTGTAGAGCGGCTCGCCCATGCCCATCATCACGATGTTGGTCAGCAGGCGCCCGTCGGCGGTGTAGTGCGAGCTGTCCTCGGCATCGTCGAGCCCGTCCATCCGGCCCTTCGGCCATTCGCCCAGCGCATCGCGCGCAAGCATGACCTGCCCGACGATTTCGCCCGGTGTCAGGTTGCGCACGAGGCGCATGGTGCCGGTGTGGCAAAAACGGCAGTTGAGCGTGCAACCGACCTGGCTCGACACGCACAGGGTCCCGCGGTCGGCATCCGGGATGAAGACCATCTCGAAATCGTGGCCGTCATCGGTCTGCAGCAGCCACTTGCGCGTGCCGTCGCTCGAATGCTGGGCCTCGACGACGTTCGGGCGGCCGACCACGAAGCGTTCGGCCAGCCACGGGCGCATGGTTTTTGCGATGTCCGTCATCTCGGCGAAATCGCTGACGCCGCGGTGGTAGAGCCAGTGGTAGACCTGCTTCGAGCGCAGCTTGGCCTGCTTGGCATCGAGACCGGCCTGTTCGAACAGTTCGCGGATGCGCTCCTTGGGAAGGCCGATCAGGTCGATACGACCGTCGGCGCGCGGCGTGATGTCACGCGCGACGGGTACGGGGTCCACCTGCCCCGGGATGCTCATGAGTGCGGTATCTGCCATGGGAGCGCGCCATATAATGCAGCCCGCGGGGTTTTGCCAGCCTCAGCGCATCCGCGAGCAACCGACGGTTGCGGCATCCATTGCGGTCGCCGCACCGGCGAGGTCGTAGCTGTTGGTAAAGCTGCGCCCCCGCGTGTCGCGCGCGCTCACCGTCATGCGCTCGGCGGATCGCATGGCGGCGACTATGGCGGCATCCATCGCCTGGTCTTGCGCCCAGGCATTGCCGCCGTTTCCGGTCAGCTCGAAAGTGCGCGAGCCCAGCCGCAGGCGGATCGCCGCATTCGAGCCGGTCTTGCGCGAGAGGCGGAAGTGGACCTGGTTGCGAACCTGCCGCCGGGGCCATGTCCCGACGCTGACGAAGGGATCGAACTCCTTCGCGCGCCGATCGGGACGCGCCTTGGCGATGGCATAGCAGCGCGGCACGCCCGGATCGCGGAATGCGCCCCAATCCGAGAAAATGCCCAGGCTGTCGCGGGCCATCGACGGCGTCGCGATGGCGATCGCCAGCATGGCCAGGGCGAGGGCGGAAAGTCGCGTCATACCAGCGCCATAAATGCGGGGGTTACGCGCGGCAAGTATAGCGCCTAGACTACCCCTTCATTTTCCTATGGGGAGGTAGTCTCGATGAAACGTGTTCTTCTTGGTGCAGCAGTACTTGCTCTGGCATCCTGCGGTGACGGCGCGACCGACGTCGGCGAGGAACGGTCCGACGGCCAGATCCAGATGCAGGCCGGCAAGTGGAAGAACACGATGGTGATCGAGAAGTTCGACATGCCGGGCGCTCCGCCGGAAGCCGCGCAGTTCCTGCAGGCGATGGTCGGGCAGGAAACCAGCAACGAACAGTGCATGACCGAAGATGAAGTCGCCAAGGGCCTCGAAGAGCAGGCCAAGGGCTCGATGGACAACGAGGAATGCACGACCGAGGAATTCTCGGCGCAGGGCGGCAAGATCAAGGGCCGCATCCTGTGTAACGCCGAGAACGGCGGTACTGCCAAGATGACGATCGACGGCGACCACACGGGCACTTCGATGAACATGCAGATGACTGCCGAGATCGAGGATTCCTCGATGCCGGGCGGTCAGGCCACGATGGTCATGCGCGTCACCGGCGAACGCATCGGCGATTGCGACGCGTAGAGCGCTAACTCAGGCGTCGGCGCGGGTCGGGTAATCGATTGCGATCACTTCCCACTCGCGTTCGCCGCCGGGTAATCTGACGGTCCTGAGATCGCCGATGCCTGCGCCGCGCAATGCGCGCGCCAGCGGGCTCGACCAGCCGATCTTCCCGCTTCCAGCGTCCTGCTCGTCGTCTCCGACCATGGTGACGGTCTTGCGGGTATCGTCCTCGTCGGCAATCTCGACGGTCGCTCCGAAAAAGGCGCGCGATTTGTCCGGCTGGTCCGCCGGGTCGATCACGCGTGCGGCTTTCATCCGGCGCGCGAGGTGGTTCGCCTCGCGGTCGATCTCGCGCATGCGCTTGCGGCCATAGAGGTAGTCGCCGTTCTCGCTGCGGTCGCCATTGCCCGCGGCCCAGCTGACGATCTCGACGATCTCCGGACGTTCGGTGCCGAGCAGGTGGTCGTAGCGCGCCTTCATCGCGGCATAGCCGGCGGGCGTTATCGGGTTGGTCTTCTCGCGCATGACGCGCAGCTCTTTAGCGCAGGAAATCGCCCGCGACACGGGGACGGCCGTTTCGTGCACGCTCGGGATAGAGCTGCTCGTAGGTCGCCGCATTCTCGATCACGCGCTGGACGTAGTTCTTCGTCTCGTAGATCGGGATACGCTCGATCCAGGTGACCCAGTCGATCCCGCCGTTGCGCGGGTCGCCATTGCTACGCAGCCACTTGTTCACATTGCCCGGGCCGGCGTTGTAGGCCGCGATGGCGAGCGGATAGCTGCCGTCGTAATAGTCGAGCATGCGGGCGAAATAACCATTGCCGAGCTGCATATTGTAGCTCGGGCTGTCGATCAGGTCGGCCGACATATAGGCGCGTCCCTGCTTGCCCGCTTCTTCGCGCGCAGTACCTGGCATCAGCTGCATCAGGCCGCGCGCGCCGGCGTGGCTGATAGCGTTCTGGGCGAACTGGCTTTCCTGCCGCGCGATCGCATGGACCATGGTCCAGTAAGTGCCCGGCGGGTTGGGGAGCGTCGGGAAGCCTTGCGCGACGAACTGGTCGTGACCGTCCGCACCGGCAGCCTCGGCGACGTTTACTGCAAGATCGCGGCGCCCGATGTCGCGGGCAAGCTCGGTCACCAGCATATGTTCCGCCTCGGTATCGGCCTGCTGCGCGATCTCGCGGTAGAACTGGATGCCGAGACGCCATGAGGCGCCGCGCGAGACTTCGGCAACCGCTCGCGTGAGCGGTTCCTCGCGGAATGCGGCGCGCTGCTCTGCCGTGGGCTCCTGCGCGTTCTTGCCGTTCAGCTTCGGAACCGGGCGACCGAGCTTCTCGAGCGCGAGCTGGCCGTAGAAACGATCGGGATAGCCCGCCGCCATTTCGTAGTAGCGATTGGCCTCGGACATCTGGCCCGCACGCTGGGCTGCCAGACCGGCC
Organism: Erythrobacter sp. HKB08; assembly: GCF_004114695.1. Classification (NCBI taxonomy): domain Bacteria; kingdom Pseudomonadati; phylum Pseudomonadota; class Alphaproteobacteria; order Sphingomonadales; family Erythrobacteraceae; genus Erythrobacter; species Erythrobacter sp. HKB08. Next base: position 2,212,858 of record NZ_CP035310.1, on the reverse strand, counting down.
CAGTAAAAACCCTTGGAGCGCGTCTGCGGGGTCTGCGCTGCGGCGCCATAGCGATAGAACAGGGGCGCTGCCGAACCGGCATCGCCGCTCGACCAGAGGGCTTTCGTCCCGCCAAGCCACATCAGCGACGTGTAATCGTCGCGCAGGCGGTAGGAGAGCTTGGAGATATCCTCGCCCGGCTCGAACAGATCGTCGACCGAAGCGGCGATGCGGGTCGCCTGGCTCGCACCGGCGCCGCGCGCGACGCGCAGCATCTCGCCGACGAAATCTTCGGCATCGAAGGGGAGGGAGGTGAACTTGGGCCGCGTCGTCAGCAGGTTGATCGCCTGCGGCAACTGGCGCGTCTCGCGGTAGTGCTTGGCAAGATTGTAGACGAAGCCCGGGTCGGACAGCGCCTGCGAGGAAACCCGCATGCTGCCGGCCTGCTCGAGCCTGCCGGCGAGGATATTGAGGCGCGCCTCGTAGAGTGGCTGGTTCTCGTCGGAGATGCGGGAGATTTGCCGCGTCGCGGCTTCCAAGTTCTCCTGCCACAGCAGCGCGTCCATTCGCGCACGGTGGTCGCTGCCGGTGAACTCGAGCCCGTAAAGCCCTTCGAGGTAGAGCTCGCTCGGGCCGCTCATCGTCCCGCCGCGCCAGGCGGAGCGGGCGATCTGCAGCGCTTCGGGACGCGAGAGGGCAGCGAGCGCGAGCGCATATCGTGCGCGGCCCGCATTGGTCACCGGCGGGTTCTTGTCGAAGAAGGCGACGACTTCGTTCGGCTCGATCGGTTCGTCCGACAACGCGTTTTCCGCGCGCCGCTGGAGCAGCTCTTCACGCGGGAAACCGGGGTAGGCGAGGATGAAATCGGCGTAGGCTTCGAAGCCGAGATTGTCGTACTGGGTGAGATGTTCCCACCGGTCGATCGCACGGGCCATGCCGCTCGGCGCGCGGGCGATCATCTCGGCCCGGGCACGGTCCCAACTGGCTGCATCCTGCGCTGCGAGAGGTGCCGAAGCGGCGAGTGCCGGGGCGGCGATTGCGGCAAGAACGAGCGGTGTCAGTCGGTCCATGCTGGACATAGTGCTAGGCGGCTCCTTATCAGGCGCTGAACGACGCGCCCGTTTGCGGGAATTTTCTCCCGTCTTTCATGGGCCTGACAAGAGGTAAGTGCAAATGTTCTCGGGCTCGATTCCCGCTCTGGTGACTCCTTTTCGCGACGGATCGTTTGACGAGGCCGCTTTTCGCCGTCTCGTCGACTGGCAAATCGAAAGCGGCAGCAAGGCCTTGGTGCCCTGCGGGACCACCGGCGAGGCTTCCACATTGTCGAATGCGGAGCACCACCGCGTGATCGAGGTCTGCATCGAACAGGCTGCCGGCCGCGTCCCGGTGATCGCCGGTTGCGGCAGTAACGACACGCGCAATGCGCTGCTCCACATGAACTTCTCGAAAAAGGCAGGCGCGGCAGCGGGCCTGTGCGTCGCGCCTTATTACAACCGTCCGAGCCAGGCCGGACTGATCGCGCATTTCAGCTTCCTCGCCGAAAACAGCGACCTGCCGATCGTTCTCTACAATGTGCCGAGCCGGACGGTGACCGATATCGAGGACGAAACCGTCGTCGAGCTGGTCAAGAAATATCCCGACCGGATCGTGGCCATCAAGGATGCGAGCGGCGACCTGTCGCGCGTCGCCGACCACCGGATGGGCCTCGATCACGAGTTCTGCCAGCTATCGGGCAATGACGAGCTCTGGCTGCCGCATTCGGCTGCGGGCGGGGCCGGGTGCATTTCGGTCACGGCCAATGTCGCACCTGCGCTGTGTGCCGAATTCCACGATGCGATCGCGGCGAACGACCTCGTGAAGGCCCGCGAGATCAACGACCGGCTGTTCCCGCTGCACTATGCGATGTTCTCCGACGCGAGCCCGGCACCGGTCAAATATGCGCTGACCCGGGTGCATGACTGGCTCGAATGCGACGTGCGCCTGCCGCTCGTCAACGCGAGCGCCGCGAGCCGCAAGGCGGTCGACGAAGCGCTCGAACACGCCGGCTTGATCTAAAGCACCTCGTCCTCGTCGAGGAGCGGTTCGGCCGGGCCTTCCGGCTCGCTCGCTAGGATCGCCTCGGTAATCGAATCGATATGCTCGCCCGCGCGCTCGGGGTGGGCGATGTGCGCGATGTGGAACAGAGCATCGCCCTGGTGGACCACCGGCAAGGTGGCGTGCCCGATGATGATGCCATCCGTGGTCGCGACGATCTCCTGCGGGTTCTCGCCGAACAGTCCGCCGACCGTGGCGAGCAGGTCGCCCTTGCGCACGGGATCGCCCGATTTGCGGACGCGGTGCGTCACACCCCCGCGCGGGCTGCGAACCCAGCTCGATTTGTTCGCCCGGGCGGGAATGCCGACATGGCCGAGCCCGTCGTCGGCCTCGATCATCCCGATGTGGGCAAGCACGCGCTGTACGCCCGCGACGCCGGTTTCGATCGACAGCCGGTCGAAGCGCAGCGCTTCCCCCGTCTCCATGAGGAGCATCTCGACACCGTTGTCATGTGCCAGCGATCGCATCGAGCCGGGGCGCAGCGGGCTTTCCATGATGACCGGCGCGCCGAATGCCATGGCCAGCTCGACCAGCCTCGCATTGCCCGCTGCAATGCGGATTTGCGGCAGGTTGTAGCGATGGACGGCGGCCGAGTGGATGTCGATGCCGAGGGTGGTGCGTTCGATCACCTCGCGAAAAAAGGCATTGGCGAACTGGCCCGCGAGCGAGCCGCTCGCGCTGCCGGGAAACGAACGGTTGAGGTCGCGCCGGTCGGGCAGGTAGCGGTTCTTGTTGAGAAAGCCGAAGATGTTGCTGACCGGAACCAGCAGGACCGTTCCACTGAGATTCTCGGGCAATATTTCCCTGGCGAGCCGCTGGATGATTGCGGTGCCGATAATCTCGTCGCCATGGATCGCGCCGCTGACGAAGATCGCCGGACCGGGCTTCGCACCATGCAGCACGCGGACCGCCAGCACCGAATCGTAACCGGTCGCCATCTGCGTTACCGGAATGGCGACATCCGCGCTCGTCCCCGGCGCAACCATGACCGAGCCGATTTCGAAACCGTTCGCGTGTCCAGATCCACCAGTCATGCCGTCGCCCCCTATCGATTTGCATTGGCCATCATCCGGCCGGCCTTGCAAGCGGATTATGCGCGGGGTTTCCATGTCGTCGGCGAGCCACTACATGCGCCGCCACCATGGCCCGACCAAAGCCCGAAACGTTCGACAAGCAGAAGACCGTCGCCGAGAACCGGCGCGCGCGGTTCGACTATGCCGTCGAGGACAAGCTCGAGGCAGGGATCGCGCTGCAGGGTACCGAGGTGAAGAGCCTGCGCGCGGGCGAGGCCTCGATCGCCGAGAGCTATGCCGAGGTTCGCGACGGGCAGGTGTGGCTGGTCAATGCCAACATACCGGAATTCAGCCACGGCAACCGCTTCAACCACGAGCCGCGCCGACCGCGCAAGCTGCTGCTGCACACGCGCGAAATCGACCGGTTGACCGGCGCTGTCGAGCGCAAGGGCATGACGCTCGTTCCCTTGAGCATTTATTTCAACAAGCAGGGCCGCGCGAAGGTCGAACTTGCACTCGCCAAGGGTCGCCAGGCGCAGGACAAGCGCGAATATATCAAGGATCGCGACTGGAAACGCGACAAGGCGCGGATCATGCGCGAACGCGGCTGATTTCTTCGCGATTCAGCGACTGGTCATCGCTGTCGGAATACCCATATCGACCGTGATGCCCATTCCGCCGAAAATCCCGTCGATCCGCTTGCGCTTTTGCGCTGCGAGGAGCAGGGCGCGCACGAGGCCATGACGAACTTCCGCTCCAAGACATTTCTTTCCGACTTGATCCGGAAATACATGCCCTCGCGCGACGAGATGGCGGGGAACAAATATCTCGCCCCGATCGCGGACCGGTTCCTGTCTCCCGAGCTTTGGCGCTTTACCCGAAGGTCCGTCCCGCGCGGTGTGGCTCTCGGGCTGTTCTGCGGCTTCATCATTCCGCTCGGGCAGATCTTCCTCGCAGCATTCCTAGCCCTGCCTGCGCGCGCGAACGTGCCACTTTCGGCTTTGGTCACCTTCATCACCAACCCGTTCACCTATCCCTTCTGGGTAGTTGTCGCGAACAGGGTCGGCGCATTCGTTCTAAAGGTCGATGCAAGCGTGGGCGGCGTTGCGAATGACGAGATGGCCAGCGGACGCTGGTCGTGGCTCATCGAATTGTTCGAGGCCGCCGGGGTCACCGTATTCGGCTTCGGCGTGCTGGCGATTGTATCCTCTGCGGTCGGCTACGTGGTTTCCGGCTGGGTCTGGCGCTGGATGGTTGCACGCAAGCGCAGGAAGCGCTTGAACAGGATGGAAGCGCGATTGGACGAGCGGTTGGGAACGAGTGAGGGATGAACCTGCCGACTGAGGCGCAAGGGGAGCGCCGATCTCTACTTCTTACGGTGCTGGGTGCAGCGCTGCTCGCCAGCCTCGCGGCCCTGTGGGCGCTGACCGGCGATGCCGTGCTGGTGGTCGCTTACCTCGCCGGGGTCGTTATCCTTGGCGCGGTTGCCTTCTTTGCGAGCCGCATTCGCGTCGCGAATACGAGCGACGAGCTTGCTCCGCCCGACTGGTCGGTGACCGTTGCCGCGATCGAGCAAGCCGGTGTCGGGGTCGCCATTACCGACCGGGCCAATCGCCTCGTTTGCGCAAACTCGACATTCGTCGACTGGTTCGGGCCGAAGGTCGCTCCGCCAAACCTGCCTCTAGGTCGCGACGCTCTCGAAATGCTGACCCGCGCCGCCCGCGAAGCGTGGCGCGACGGTTCCTCGCAGGTGAGCGAGGTCGATGCGGGCGAGGGCAAGTCTCCCTGGCAGATACAGGCCGGCCGGGCGGGCCGCGGCGAGGATTACCTCGTCTGGCGCATCCGCCGCGAGGAAGAGACCAACCCTGGCGAGGACACGGCGCAGATGCTGCGCGGTCCGATGGGGCGCTGGCTCTCGCAGGCCGGCATAGAGGCTGCGCTGGTCGGTCCGGACGGGGCGATCGTGACGGTGAGCGAAGGGTTCGCCGAACGTGCCGCTGCCGACCCGACTGCGACACTCGCCGGACAGGATTTCGTAGCGCAGCTACGCAGCGACGATCGCGACCGCATCTTCTTTGCGCGTGAAGGCAGGCGCGGCCCGCCGCAAATGCTGCTCCAGGTGCCCTTGGCCGAGGTCGTCGCAGGCGAACCGGCCCGCGCCGACGAGGCGAACTCGCTGATGCTGCTCGTCGAAACTGGCGTCGGCATGGGCGCCGGCACGGAAACCCCCGGCAGCGGGGCAACGGCACAGCTTGAAGCGCTGCTCGGCGCTTTGCCGCTCGGCCTTGCCATGACCGACCGCGACGGCCGCTTCCTGTTCGGCAACGAGGCATTCCTGCGTGCCGTCGGCCGCGAAGGGCAGGGCGTTCCGCAATACCCTTCCGACCTCGTCGTTCGCGAAGACAAGGCAGTGCTGGCCGATGCCGTGCGCCGCTACGGCAAGGGACCGGCGTCGAGCGGCGACATGGCCATCCGGCTGCGCGACAATCCGGACGATCCGGTCTCACTCGGCCTTGCGGGTGTTCGCGGGCTCGGAGAAGCAGCGGTGCTGCTCAGTCTTGCGGACTCGACCGAAGAGACCAAGCTCAAGCGTCAGGTCGCGCAGGCGACCAAGATGCAGGCAGTCGGCCAGCTGGCCGGCGGCGTGGCGCACGACTTCAACAACGTGCTCACTGCGATCATCGGTTACTGCGATCTCATGCTGCTGCGCCACACGCCGGGCGACAGCGACTACGACGACATCCAGCAGATCAGGGCGAACTCCAACCGCGCGGCGAGCCTCACGCGCCAGTTGCTCGCTTTCAGTCGCCAGCAAACATTGCAGCCCAAGGTCTTGCAACTGCCCGACGTAGTGAGCGAGGTCAGCCAGCTGCTGCGTCGTCTCCTCGGCGAGAATATCGAGCTAAAGGTCCGGCACGACCGCGACCTCGGCGCGGTTCGCGCGGACCCGCAACAGCTCGAGCAGGTCATCGTCAACCTCGCCGTCAATGCGCGCGATGCGATCCAGTCGCGCGGCGACGGTCGCGGCAAGCTCACGCTGGCGACGCGCCGCGTTACCGCGCGGGACATTCGCGCCATGGGATCGGACATCATTCCGGTCGCCGACTACACAGTGCTCGTGGCGCAGGACACGGGCGGCGGCATCCCGGCGGACAAGCTCGGCAAGATTTTCGAGCCCTTCTTCACCACGAAGGAGCAGGGCAAGGGCACCGGCCTCGGGCTTTCGACGGTGTATGGCATCGTGAAGCAGTCGGGCGGCTTCATCTTCGCCGACAACGCTCCTGGCATGACGGGCGAGCCGGAAGGTGCGCGCTTCACCATTTACCTGCCGGTGCACGCCGCAGACGACACAGCCGAGATCGCTCAAGACGAGCTCCCGGCGCCGCAGGAAGCAGCCAGCGACTGGTCGGGCAGCGGCCACATCCTCCTCGTCGAGGACGAGGACATGGTGCGTGCAGTCGCCGAGCGCGCGCTGGCGAGGTCCGGTCACAAGGTCGCGCTCGCTTCCGATGGCGAGGAAGGGCTCGCGGCGATCGCGCGCGGCGATGATTTCGACCTGATCGTGTCCGATGTCGTGATGCCGGGAATGGACGGCCCGACCATGGTCAAGGCGATCCGCAAGCAGCGCCCGGACCTGCCGGTGCTCTTCATGTCGGGATACGCGGAAGAGCAGCTGCGCAAGGAAATCGACGTCGCGAACATGCACTTCCTCGCCAAGCCGTTTTCCGTGCAACAGATCGGCGATTGCGTCAGTCAGATCCTGCGCAAAGGCGCGCGTACAGACGCATCCGAGAAATAATTCCCCTATCTACAACGAGCTGTGTTACACCCCGTTCAGGGTCCGTTCGAAAAACAACAACGAACTGAGAAACGGAAGAAAAAAGGGGAGTACCATGAAGTTGAAAGCCGCTCTTGCAGCAAGCGCTGCATTGGGAACCTGCATGATGGTCACGCCGGCCCATGCAGGCGTGGATCCGTTCATCGGCGAAGTGCAGACTTATGGCTTCAATTTCTGCCCGCGGGGATGGGCGTCGACCGATGGCCAGCTGCTTCCGATCAGCCAGTATACGGCCCTGTTTTCGCTCCTCGGCACGACCTATGGCGGCGACGGTCGTACGACCTTTGGCCTGCCCGACCTGCGCGGTCGCGCGCCGATCCACACCGGGCAGGGCCCGGGCCTGACGAATCGTATTCTCGGATCGCGTGGTGGTAGCGAAACCAACACTCTGACCACGTTGCAGATGCCGAGCCACAACCATACGGCGCTCATCAACATCAACAACACGGCACCGGCCGACAGCGGGAACCCGACGGGCAATGTGTTCGCCCGGTCGAGCAACCTTATCTATGAAGATACGAATGCTCCCTCGCTTGGCCAGACGATGAACGCAGCGACCGTGTCGGTCGGCAACACCGGTGGGGGTCAGGCAGTCAACAACATGCAGCCGTATCTCGTGGTGAACTACTGCATCGCCCTGACTGGCGTCTTCCCGTCGCGTAACTGATTTTCTGCACGAACGCCGAGGAGGGGTGACGGCACGCCGCCCCATTTTTCCAGGCTCACTCGCACAAGAGAATCCGCGTCTTCCTGCTAGTTGCCAACGCCCCGATGCGGGCCCGTAGGAAAACAGTGGGAAGCAAAGCGCAAAGGACCAGATTATGAAACTCAAAGCCGCATTGGCTGCGACAGCTGCAATCGGAACCTGCATGGGCGCGACGCCCGCCCAGGCCGACTCGAACCCGTTCATCGGCGAAATCGAACCCGTCGGTTTCACCTTCTGCCCGAGGGGCTGGGCCGCAGCTAACGGGCAACTGCTTGCCATTGCCCAGAACCAGGCGTTGTTCTCGCTCTACGGAACGATTTACGGCGGAGATGGCCGCACGACGTTTGCCTTGCCAGACCTTCGCGGGCGTGTTCCGATCCACCAGGGTAACGGACCGGGACTGACTCCACGGCAGATCGGCCAGCGTTCGGGCTCCGAGACGAATATGCTGAACATCACCCAACTGCCGAGCCATAACCATTCGGCGCTGATCAACATTAACAACACTGCACCGGCAGATAGCGGCAACCCGACCGGCAATGTGTTCGCCCGGTCGAGGAACATCGTCTATGAAGATACCAACGCCCCGTCGCTTGGCCAGACGATGAATGCTGCGACCGTATCCGTCGGCAACACCGGCGGAGGTCAGCCGGTGAACAACATGCAGCCGTACACGACCCTGAACTACTGTGTCGCGCTGGTGGGCGTTTTCCCGTCGCGGAACTGACGTTCGGCGGAAATTCAGATTGGGGGGCGCAGACAATGTTTGCGCCCCTTTTTCATGCCTGCTCTATAGGTATGATAGTCTTGGGCAAATCGGCAGGGAGGGCTGACCTGACATGACTTTCGCGCGAACTTCGACGATCCGCTTCGCATTGGTTTCGAGCCTTGCGACCCTTGGGCTTGCAGGAAGTGCGCTCGCGCAATCCGCCGACGATCCGGATGCGACTGCGCAGGGCGATGTATCGGTCACGATCTACCAGAACGGCCAGTCGCTGGTGCAGGACGTGCGGCAGCTCGACATCGCGCGCGGTCGCAGCCGCGTCGAATTCCCCGACGTATCCGCGCAGATCCGCCCCGAGACCCTCAGCTTCGCTGCTCCGGGTACGGCAATCGTCGAACAGAATTTCGACTTCGATCTCCTGACCCCGGCCAAGATGATGGAAAAGGCGATCGGCCAGACCATCACGCTCGTCCGGACCAACCCGGCCACCGGCACCGAAACGCGCGAGCGGGCCAAGGTTCTCTCGGTCGCAGGCGGCGTCGTGGTCCAGATCGGCGACCGCATCGAGGTGCTGCGCGACGATGGCCTGCCGGTACGCGTCGTGTTCGACCGGGTCCCGCCCAATCTGCGCGCGCGCCCGACCCTGTCGGTCAATGTCGAAAGCAACCGCGCCGGTGTTCGTCCCACCTCGATCCGCTATCTGACGCGCGGGCTTGGCTGGAACGCCGACTATGTCGCCCTGTACGACGAGGCCGCGGCGACGATCGACATGCAGGGCTGGGTCACGCTCAGCAACAATACCGGCACGACCTTCCATCAGGCCGACACCATGCTCGTCGCCGGCAATCCCAATGCCGGACGGCCGATGGCGAACCGGAACATGGTGCGCGCCGGGACCGAGAGCGCCAATCGCGAACAGGTCGGCGAATTCTATCTTTACCCGCTAGCCGAGCGCACCACGATCGCCAACCGCCAGACCAAGCAGGTGAGTTTCCTCGACGTGCAAGGCGTCGCGGCGCGCAAGATCTACAGCCGCACGATCGACTGGATGCGCAATGACGACCGCCCGTTCCCGGTCTCGAGCGAAATCGCGTTCTCCTCGTCGAGCGATGGCGGGCTGGGCGATGCGCTGCCTGCCGGCGCGGTGCGTTTCTACCAGCGTGACAGCGAAGGCACCCCGCAGTTCATCGGCGAGAACACCATCGGGCACACGCCGATGGGCAGCGAGCTGTCGCTGCGCACCGGCGATGCCTTCGACATCTTCGTGAAGGCCGAGGTGGAAAAGCGCGAACGGCTGACTGCCGACGAGTGGGAGCGGACCGCGCGTTTCATCGTGATCGAGGACGACGCGGAAGTCCGCCGCGTCGATGTCGAGCGTCCCGTCACCTACTGGCAGACGACGATGCGCTACACGATCACCAATGCGAAGTCCGTACCCGTGGAAGTGGACCTGACGCAGGCGGGGCTCGACCGCGGCTGGTGGAGCCGGGACTTCCGTATCGTCAGCGAGGACGAGCCGGGGCTTCAGCTCAATTCCGACCGGCGCAAATGGGTCGTGCCCATTCCTGCCAATTCGGACCGCGAGTTCCGCGTCACCTTCGCCACGCGCTACTAGGGTCGGCCAATGCGCCTCGTAGCTGCCCTCCTGGCCACAGCGATGCTCGTGCCTTTCGAGGCGCAGGCTCGCGACCCGGTCATGGCTTCGCAGCCGACCGACGTTTCGGTGACCGTCTACCGCGACCCCGATCGCGGCGTCGACGACAGCATGGATCGCGACTGGCCGCAGGGCTTCGCGATGATCAGCGAAACGCGCACCGTCACGCTCCCGCCGGGTGAATCGACGATCCTGTTCGACGGCGTGTCGGAAGGCATGGTGGCGGTCAGCGCCATCGTCACCGGCCTGCCGGGCGGCACCATAGAGAAGAACCGCAACGCCGACCTCCTGTCTCCTGCTTCCCTCGTCAACGGCCTGCTCGGCAACCGCGTGCGGATAACGCGGACCAACCCGGCCTCGGGAGAAGCGAAGACCGAAGAGGCGATCCTGCGAACGCGCGCGGACGGCGGCATCGTTCTCCAGACCTCCGCCGGCTACGAAGCGGTACGCTGCTCCGGCCTGCCGGAGAAGCTCACTTTCGACCGCGTGCCCACCGGCCTGTCCGCCAATCCCGTGTTCTCGATCGACACGCGAGACAGGACAGGAGGGACCTACACGGTCACACTAACGTACCTGTCGTGGGGCTTCGACTGGGAAGCGCATTATGTCGCGCGGCTCGGCGAGGGCGGGGCGAAGGGCAAGGTGTTCTTCGACCTGATGAGCTGGCTGACGATCCTCAACGACAATTACCAGGGCTTCGAGAACGCTCAGCTTCTCGCGGTGGCAGGAACGCTCAATATCGAAAGCGATTTCGAGTCGCTTGCCGAAGCGCCGGAGGGAAATCCGGTGCGCCTTTCATGCTACCCGATCGGGAGCACCGCCACCGGTATTCCGGAACGCGACCTGCTTCCCCCCGCTGCGCCTCCTCCCCCTCCGCCTCCGCCGATGGCAATGGCGATGGAAGACCGGATTGTGGTCACCGGATCGCGCATGGCGAATGCGCTGGAATCAGCAGCGCCCGTCATGGTCATCGCATCCGAAGAGCAGCTGGGCGACCTGAAACTCTACCGCATTCCCGAACGGGTCGATGTCCGCGCGCAGGGCCTCAAGCAGGTCGCCTTCCTCGACAAGGAGCGCGTCGAGGGCAAGTTCGTCTACAGTGCATCGTGCAATCCCTATGAATGGTCCGAAGGCGACTGGTCCGACCGGCTGCAGGGAACCACGCTGAACCTCGAGACAGTGAACGAAGAGGAGAAGGGGCTGGGGGTCGCGTTGCCCTCCGGCGGCGTCACGGTTTTCGAGCCGAGTTCAGCCGGACCGCTCCTCATCGCCGAGCGCCGGATCTACGATTACGCGGTGACGCAGGACGTCGAGATCGAGATTTCCGAGAGCAGCATGGTGCGCGGCCTGTGCCAGCTGGAAGACGAAACCGCCGCCGACCGGCTCGAAGCTGGCAAGTGGGCGCAAATGCGTGCCGTTCTCCGCAATGCGAATTCCCGCATGGCGCGGGTTCGCCTCTCGCTTGGTACCCCGAGCGACTGGGACATTCGCGCGCGCGGCAATCCGGACGAGCTGCACAAGGGTTTCAGGGTCGCCTATATCGATGTTCCGCCCGGACAGACCCGTGAATTCCGGTGGAAGATCCGGCGGCTCGACCGCGAAGAGGATTGAAAACGCGCGTATTTCTGCCGTTTTCCCGGCCTTCCGGAAAAAATTATGTTCCCCCCTTGTTCTATGAGAACAAAGTGGGTACAAACCCAACAGTTGAAGAGCGGGGCATGGCCCCTAGGAAACTGTTGGAGGGCATGTCATGGCGGCTGGTCTGAAACTCGTAGAAGGTAAGGAATCGAACGTGGACCGTCAGAAGGCGCTCGATGCGGCGCTCGCTCAGATCGACCGGGCATTCGGCAAGGGCTCGGCAATGAAACTTGGCCAGAAGGAAGCGATGCAGGTCGAGACGATCTCGACCGGTTCGCTCGGCCTCGACATCGCTCTCGGCGTAGGCGGCCTGCCGAAGGGCCGGGTCATCGAAATCTACGGTCCGGAAAGCTCGGGCAAGACGACGCTGACCCTCCACGCGATCGCGGAAGCGCAGAAGGCCGGCGGCACCGCTGCCTTCATCGACGCGGAGCATGCGCTCGACCCGGTCTATGCCAAGAAGCTCGGCGTCGACATCGACGAGCTGATCGTCTCGCAGCCCGATACCGGTGAACAGGCGCTGGAAATCGCCGACACGCTGGTCCGCTCGAATGCGATCGACATCCTGGTCATCGACTCCGTCGCCGCACTCGTGCCGCGTGCGGAAATCGAAGGCGAGATGGGTGACAGCCACGTCGGCCTGCAGGCCCGCCTCATGTCGCAGTCGCTGCGCAAGCTGACCGGCTCGATCAACCGCTCGAAGTGCATGGTGATCTTCATCAACCAGCTGCGCATGAAGATCGGCGTGATGTACGGCAACCCGGAGACGACGACCGGCGGTAATGCGCTCAAGTTCTACAGCTCGGTTCGCCTCGACATCCGCCGCACGGGCCAGATCAAGGACCGCGACGAAATCATCGGCAACTCGACCCGCGTCAAGGTCGTGAAGAACAAGGTCGCTCCTCCGTTCAAGCAGGTCGAATTCGACATCATGTATGGCGAGGGCATTTCCAAGATCGGTGAAATCCTCGACCTCGGCGTGAAGGCCGGGATCGTCGAGAAGTCCGGTTCGTGGTTCTCCTATGACAGCGTTCGGATCGGCCAAGGCCGCGAGAACGCCAAGCAGTTCCTGAAGGACAATCCAGAGATGCGCGACAAGTTGGAAGCTGCGATCCGCGGCCGCACCGACGAAGTCGCCGAAGAGATGATGACCGGTCCGGACGCGGACGACTGATCCTCGATCTCTTCAAGCGGGCCATCCGTCCAGTCGGCCCGGAAAACCGGGAAACCGGCGCGAGCATCCTCCCCAACGGATCCGCGCCGGTTTTTCGTTGAAAGACCACGTCTTGCCGTGGTTATGCGGAGTAGCCTGCGTTATCGATTGGTTCGCATTGCGAGTGCCTTCATCGAAAGGACAGCGGACGAATGACAACCAAACTTGACTGGGAAGGCCGGGTAGGCCGCAGTTGGGCAAGCCAGTGGGAAAAGACCGATCGCAGTTTCGGCGGCCTGACCGATGCGCTCCTGTCCAAGACCAGGGGCACCACCGCACCACGCGTCCTCGATATCGGCTGCGGCGCCGGCGAGCTGAGCCTCGCATTCGCCCGCGGCAATTCGGCGGCTGAAATCGTCGGACTGGATGTGAGCGAGGAGCTGATCGAAGTTGCACGCTCGCGCGCCCTGCGCCTCTCGAACATCGACTTCGTCCATGGCGACGCCTCGCAATGGTCGCGCGAATTCTTCGCGCCGGACCTGCTCATGTCGCGCCATGGCGTGATGTTCTTCGAAGATCCTGTCGCCGCCTTCTCGCATCTCCGCTCGATCTCCTCGCGCGATGCGCGGCTCGTCTTTTCCTGTTTCCGCAGCTTCCAGGAAAACAGCTGGGCGGAGCGGGTTGCCGGTTTCCTGCCGCCCGATTCCTTCGTCGAACCCGACCGCTTCTCGCCCGGCCCATTCGCTTTCTCCGACCAGTCCCATGTTCACGGCATCCTGTCCGATGCAGGCTGGAGCGAGATCAATTTCGAAGCGATCGACTACGCCTTCGTTGCGGGTGTAGGCGAAGATGCGGTGCAGGAAGCGCTCGATTACTTCCAGGTGATCGGGCCGGCAGCCCGCCCGGCGCTCGGGCTTTCACCAGACGAGAAAGCGAAATTCCTCGGAAAGCTCGCCCGCTACCTGCAAGCCCATGAGGACGGCGGCATCGTCGCTCTCAAGGCTGCGGCTTGGATAGTGACAGCGCGCAACAGGCCGCGCTAATTCACGCCTCCGATCGCATGCATCGCACTATCCGTCTTGTCCCGCCAGCGGCGAGGCCCTAACTGCGCTGGCTATGCAGTCGACCAACGATATCCGCCGTTCCTTCCTGGATTTCTTCGCGCAGGCAGATCACGAGATCGTCCCGAGCGCGCCGCTCGTTCCCTACAACGATCCGACGCTGATGTTCGTGAACGCGGGCATGGTGCCGTTCAAGAATGCCTTCACCGGCCTTGAAACGCCGCCGTCGCCGCGCGCGACCAGCAGCCAGAAGTGCGTGCGCGCAGGAGGCAAGCACAACGATCTCGACAATGTCGGCTACACCGCGCGGCATCACACCTTCTTCGAGATGCTCGGCAACTTCAGCTTCGGCGACTATTTCAAGGAGCAGGCAATCCTCAATGCGTGGACGCTGCTGACCAGGGAATGGGGGCTGCCGGAAGAGAAGCTGACGGCAACGGTCTATCACACCGATGACGAGGCCTTCGACCTGTGGCGCAAGATTTCCGGCCTGCCGGAAGAGCGCATCATTCGCATCCCGACGAACGACAACTTCTGGTCCATGGGCGATACCGGCCCCTGCGGTCCGTGCAGCGAGATTTTCTACGATCACGGCGAGCACATCCCCGGCGGCCCTCCCGGCAGCCCGGACGAGGATGGGGACCGTTTCATCGAGATCTGGAACCTCGTTTTCATGCAGTTCGAGCAGTCGGCCGACGGTTCGCGCACCGACCTGCCCAAGCCGTCGATTGACACAGGCATGGGGCTGGAGCGCATCGCTGCAGTCATGCAGGGCGTGCACGACAATTACGATACCGACACTTTCAAGGCGCTCATCGCGGCATCGGAAGGCCTGACCGGCGTAAAGGCCGAGGGCGACCAGCAGGCGAGCCACCGCGTGATTGCGGACCACCTGCGTTCCACCAGCTTCCTGATGGCCGACGGTGTCCTGCCGTCGAACGAAGGTCGCGGCTATGTCCTGCGCCGCATCATGCGCCGCGCCATGCGCCATGCGCACCTGCTCGGCGCGAAGGAGCCGTTGATGCATCGCCTCGTGGGCGAACTGGTCTCGGAAATGGGCCAGGCCTATCCCGAGCTCCAGCGCGGGCAGGCGCTTATCGAGGAAGTTCTCGAGCGCGAGGAAACGCAGTTCCGCAAGACGCTCGAGAAGGGCCTGCGCCTGCTGGACGATGCGACCGGCGACATGGGCGAAGGCGGCGAACTCGACGGCGAGACCGCGTTCAAGCTCTACGACACCTACGGCTTCCCATACGACCTGACCGAAGACGCACTGCGTAACCGCGGCATCGGCGTCGATCGCGAAGGCTTCGACGCCGCGATGGAGCGCCAGAAGGCGGCCGCGCGTGCAGCATGGAAGGGTTCGGGCGACGCCGCGTCGGATGAAGTCTGGTTCGACATTGCCGAGCGCGAAGGCGGCACCGAGTTCACCGGCTACACTTCGACCAGCGGCGAGGGCCGGGTGGTCGCACTGGTGAAGGACGGAGCCGAAGTGCAGAGCGCTTCGGCCGGCGACGAACTCGTCGTCCTGACCAACCAGACGCCTTTCTACGGCGAAAGCGGCGGCCAGACCGGCGATGTCGGGTCGATCAGCACGCCGGAAGGCCTGCGGATTGCCGTAAGCGATACAGCGAAGCCGCTGGGCCGCCTGCATGCCCATCAGGCAAAGGTGGAAAGCGGTTCGATCAAGGTCGGCGACGTTGTGCACCTCGAAGTCGATGTCGAGCGCCGCGACCGTATCCGCGCCAACCACTCTGCCACGCACCTCGTCCACGCGGCGCTGCGCAACCAGCTCGGCGGTCACGTGACGCAGAAGGGTTCGCTCGTGGCCGACGACAGGCTGCGTTTCGACTTCTCGCACCCCAAACCGCTCGCCCCGGAAGATATCGCCGCGATCGAGGCGGAAGTGAACGCGGAAATCCGCGCGAACGAGCCTGTCGCGACGCGCCTGATGAGCCCCGACGATGCCGTCGAGGCCGGCGCCCTTGCGCTGTTCGGCGAGAAGTACGGCGATGAGGTCCGCGTCCTTTCCATGGGCCGCAAGGGCAACGAAGGACGCAACTACTCGGTCGAGCTTTGCGGCGGTACGCACGTCAAGGCGACTGGTGATATCGGGATTCTCCGCATCGTGTCGGAAAGTGCCGTTTCCTCGGGCGTGCGCCGCATCGAGGCGCTGACCGGCGAAGCCGCGCGCGCCTGGTTGGTTGACCGGGAAGAGGCACTCAAGTCCGTCGCGTCCACGATCAAAGCCTCGCCGGAAGAGGTCGCGGATCGCGTAGCCACTCTGGTCGAGGATCGGCGCAGGCTCGAGAAGGAGCTGGCCGAGGCCAAGAAGCAGCTCGCCCTTGGTGGCGGCGGTTCGGCGAGTGGTCCTTCGCAGGAAGATATCGGGGGGGTCGCGTTCATCGGGCAGGTGCTCGATGGGCTCAACCCGAAGGAGCTTCGTCCGCTACTCGATGATGCCAAGAAGCAACTCGGTTCGGGTGTTGCTGCGGCTGTGGCGGTGAATGACGGCAAGGCCGCATTCGCTGTAGCCGTGACCGATGATTTGACCGACCGCTTCAGCGCTGTTGATCTGGTGCGAACGGGTGTCGAAACCCTTGGCGGGAAGGGCGGCGGTGGCCGCCCCGACATGGCGCAGGGCGGCGGACCGGACGGCTCGAAGGCCGATGAGGCGATCGAGGCAGTCCGCACCGCACTGGCAGGTTAGACCGGGCTTTAGCCGACCCCCTTCTGGGTATCGGGTTCGCTTCCGCGCGGAATATCGCGGCCGTTGGTGTCGGCAGGCTTGTTCGGGTCGCGCGATGGCGGTTCGGTCGTCGCCTGCGGGTCCGCGACGTTTTGCGGCTTGAACTTTTCGTCGTTCGGAGTCGGCTTGGTCGGGTCTGTATCGGACATGTTTTTCTCCTTTCCCGATCAATGTCCGGGAAAGGCAATGGGTCCGAAAAAGTTCAGCCTTCGCTGGTGCTTGTCCGCAATTTCGGCCGGTAATCGAGCGCGCCTTCCTGCTCGATCTGCGTACGGAATTCGTCCCGCTTTTCGTGGATCGAGGCGATGACCGGGCCCATGGCGACGCCGATGTCGACAAGGACCGCTTCGGACAGCTGCAGCGAACTTTCGAGCGTTTCCGGCACGGCATGGCTCGCCCCGGCGCGGTAGAGCTCCGCCGCGTGGGCTGTGTCGCGAGCACGCGCGACGATCAGCAAGTCGGGATGCTCCTTGCGCAGCTTGCGGGTTAGACGTTCGGCGAGGACGGGTTCGTCCATCGTCAGCACCACGGCCGGCGATTTCTCGACGCCGAGGCGGCTCAGCGCATCGCCGCGGGCGGCATCGCCGAAGGTTGCCCTGAAACCCTTGCGCTTGGCGGACTCGATGAGGTCCGCATCGGAATCGAGCGCAACATAGGGCTTGTCATGCGCGTCGAGCATCTGCGCGACCAGCCTGCCGACACGGCCTGCGCCAATGATAATGACCGGCGGTTCACCGGCGTCGCTTTCCTCGACCTCGGGCACAGGCTCAACCCGGCGGGCGATGATGCGGCCCAGGCGGGCGAGAAGCGGCGTCACGGTGAGGCCGATGGCGGTGACAATCTGCCAGAACTGCGCGGTGCCGGGCTGGATGAGAAGCGCAGCGCTCGCGGCGGACAGGACGATGAGCGTCGTCTCCGACGGGCTCGCCATGAGAATGCCGGTTTCCGCCGCCGTGCTGCGCCGTGCGCCCATCATGCGCAGGAGGAAGCCTGTCACGAATGCCTTGAACACAAGCACCAGGATGACTGCGAGCAGGATGGAGCCGAAATTGTCCCAGATGGTCGTAAGGTCGATGCTCATGCCCACGGTGATCAGGAAGATACCGAGTGCGAGACCCTTGAACGGCTCCATGATGCCCTCGACCTCGCCGTGATATTCGGTTTCTGCGATCAGCAGGCCTGCAATCAGCGCGCCGACGATCGGCGAGAGGCCAACCGCAGCGGTCGCGAGGCTCGACGCGATGACGACGAGAAGGCTGGCGGCGAGGAACAGCTCGGGGCTCTTGGTGCGGGCGGCCTGCGCGAAGAGGCGGGGCAGCGCGATGCGGCCGACAATCATCATGATCGCCACCACCAGCGCGCCTTGCCACAGCGTCGTCAGCAGGCCTTCCCAGCCTTCCGACTGGGCATTGGGAGCCATTGCGCCCATGATGAAGATGATCGGGACGATCATGATGTCCTCGAACAGCAGCATCGAAAGCGCTGCACGGCCGACCGGCGAGGATGTGCCCGATATTGGGAGCACGATGGCTGTCGAGGAGAAGGCGAGGGCGAAACCGAGAGCCAGCGCCCCGACCCAGTATTGACCCATCATCGAGAGCGCGACCGCCGCGATACTGCCAATGATCAGCAGCTCGAGCGCACCCAGCCCGAAAACGAGTTTGCGCATCTGCCACAATCGCTTGAACGACAGTTCGAGCCCGATGGTAAACAGCAGCAGGATGATCCCGAATTCGGCATATGGCTCCAGGGCCTCGGGGTCGCTTATCGTCACGTGTCCAAGCCATGGATGGTCGTAGACCAGCTTGCCGAGCCCGTAGGGTCCGACCGCGATACCGATCAGGATGAAGCCGATGACCGGCGTGATACGGAAACGGGTGAAGACCGGGATGACCAGGCCGGCCGCGCCGAGGATCACCAGGGCATCGCCCATCGAGGATGTGTCGAGTTCCGCCGCCATGGCTCAGGGGTTATCGCGCGCTTTGCCCTGTGTCACCAAGCTATTGCGGCTTATCCGCCTCCGCCGTGCGCTCCGCCCAATGGCTTGCGGCGCGGCCTCGGCTTGCCGACATGCTTGCCGGCATCGTCCCATTCGATCCGGTAGAGGTCGAAGCGGCGGTCGGCGAGGTTGCGCACCGTACCTTCGGCGCGCGCCCATTGCAGGTCGGCGAGGTTGATGTCGCTGATCGTCAGTGTCTCGACATTCTCGCTGGCTTCCGCGGCAATGCCGTCGCGGGCGAAGGGGAAGTCGCACGGGGTCAGGATGCAGCTCTGTGCATACTGGATGTCCATGTTGGCGACGTTCGGCAAGTTGCCGACATTGCCCGACAGGACGACGAAGCACTGGTTCTCGATCGCGCGCGCCTGACCGCAATAGCGCACGCGCAAATAACCCTGGCGGCTGTCGGTGCAGAACGGCACGAAGATGATCCGCGCACCTTCGTCGGCGAGGCGGCGGGTGAGCTCGGGAAACTCGCTGTCGTAGCAAATCTGCACGCCGATCGGGCCGCAGTCGGTCTGGATGACGTCGATCGTGTCGCCGCCCTTGATGTTCCACCAGTAGCGCTCGTTCGGGGTGGGGTGGATCTTCTCCTGCTCGTGCACCGAGCCATCGCGCAGGCAAACGTAGGCGACGTTGTGGATGTCGCCATCGTCCATCCGCGTCGGGTGCGATCCGGCGATGATGTTGATGTTGTAGCGCATCGCCATCTCGCTGATGTCCGACTTCAGCTTGGGCGTGTATTCGGACAGGCGCTCGATCGCCTCGACCGGCGAGAGTTCCTTTTCCTCGAAACTCAGCAGCTGGAGCGTGAAGAGTTCGGGAAAGACGATGAAGTCCGCTTCGTAATCGCTTGCGACATCGATGAAATATTCGATGGCGCGCATGAATTCCGCATAGTCGGCAACCTGGCGGGCCTGGAGCTGGCAGGTCGCCACCCGCACGCTTTCGACGCCGCGCGGAAGGCGCTTCTTCACCGGTTGGTCGCGCTCCACATAGGGATTGCGCCAGACCATCATCACCGCATTGCCTTCGGAGCGTTTGTCTTCCGGCAGGTAGTCCTCGAGCACGCGTTCAGGCTCGAAGCCGTTGGCCAGCTGGAAGCGCAACACCGGATCGTGGATCTTCCCGGCGACGACCTGGTCGAGGTAGTCCTGCGGGCCGTCGACCTTGCGCTTGTTGCGTCGGTAGTTCGGCATGCGCCCGCCGAACACGATGCCGGTCAGGTCGCGTTCTTCGGCGAGCGCGCGGCGTTCCTCGTAAAGCCTGCGCCCGATGCGCACACCGCGCACCTTGGGATCGACGCACATCTCGTAGCCGTAGAGCCAGTCGCCGGTCGGATCGTGGCGGCTGCCATAGCCATTGCCCGAAATCTCGTCCCAGTCGTGATCGGCAAAGACGACCGGCTGCGGCAATTGCATGGAAGCGCAATAGCCGACCACCTCATCGTCGAGCAGGGCGACGAAGCAGCCTTCGGGGAAATTGTTGATCTGCCCGCGAATCTCGCTCTGCGTATAGGCGGGCAGGTCGTCGTAGGCGCGGCGGACGAGCGCGGAGATGCCGCGCACGTCCTTCATCATCGCGTTGCGAACTTCGAGCCGCCGCGAACCGAATTTCTCGTCCTTGCGCCGGCGCGGGGCGCGTTTTTTCTTCGGTTCAGCCTGCTTGGCCATCAGTGCTCCTGGGTGAAAAGTTTTTCGACCGAATTCCCGTTTTCGGCGAGGATTTCCGCGACGCGAAGACGTCCGCGATAATACGGGATTGCAGGGTGATCGGTTCCCTCGCTCTCGAGCCGTTCGACTTCTTCTGCGCTGAGGCTGCTTTCGCCAGCCACATGGTCGCAATACCCCTCGACCTTCCAGTGCGGGAAACGCTGGCTCGCGATGATGCCGAACCTGCGGCGGATCATGCCGTGGGTGAATTCATGGGCAAGGACGGCCGAGAGCTCCCGCTCGCCGCCGATGGCCTGGCCGTTCGTTACGAGACCCGTCGCAGGATCGACCCGATTGACGACCACCGCCCTGGTGAAAGGGCGGGTGAGGGCAAAGGCGCCCTTCGACGTCTGTGACAGCCAGATCCAGCGCCAGCCGCCATCGGTGATGAATATGGGACGCTGCTCTTCCGGTTCGGCCAACGAGGAGGTAGCCAGCCGCTGCTCGGTCCGCTCGGTGATCTGCACAACCAGCGGTTGCGGCAGCTCGGTCTCGGACCAGATGGTGCCGATGGCCGTCTCGGTCTTGTGCGGGAAGGCGAGCAGCTGCGGTGCGAACACCGGGGAAGCCAAAAGCAGGAAGGCCGCACCAAGAACGATCCCGATGCGGCCTCCTGATATCTTGCGGATCAGGCCCAATTGGCCATTTCCTTTTCGAGGTTCGTAACGATCGCCTCGAAGAACTGTTCGGTCGTCAGCCAGTTCTGCTGCGGGCCGATGAGGAGCGCGAGGTCCTTGGTCATCTGGCCGCTCTCGACGGTCTTGATGCAGACCTTTTCGAGCGTCTCGGCGAAGCGGACGACGTCCGGCGTGCCGTCGAACTTGCCGCGATACATGAGGCCGCGGGTCCATGCGAAGATCGACGCGATCGGGTTGGTCGAGGTCGCCTTGCCCTGCTGGTGCTGGCGATAGTGGCGGGTGACGGTGCCATGCGCCGCTTCCGCTTCGACGGTCTTGCCGTCCGGGGTCATGAGGACCGAGGTCATCAGGCCGAGCGAGCCGAAGCCCTGCGCGACGGTGTCGGACTGAACGTCGCCGTCGTAGTTCTTGCAGGCCCAGACGAACTTGCCGTTCCACTTGAGCGCTGCTGCGACCATGTCGTCGATCAGGCGGTGCTCGTAGGTGATGCCGGCAGCCTTGAACTTGTCGGCGAATTCGGCGTCGAACACTTCCTGGAACAGGTCCTTGAAGCGGCCATCGTACTTCTTGAGGATGGTGTTCTTGGTCGAGAGATAGACCGGCCAGCCACGGTCGAGACCGTAGTTCATGCAGGCGCGCGCGAAGTCGCGGATCGAATCGTCGAGGTTGTACATCGCCATGGCGACGCCGCTCGACTGGAATTCATAGACGTCGAGGTCGATCTTCTGACCGTCTTCGCCTTCGAACACGAGACGCAGCTTGCCGGCGCCCGGGATCAGCGTGTCGGTCGCGCGATACTGGTCGCCGAATGCGTGACGGCCGACGACGATCGGATCGGTCCAGCCCGGCACGAGGCGCGGGACGTTGTCGATGACGATCGGCTCGCGGAAAACAACGCCGCCGAGGATGTTGCGGATCGTGCCGTTGGGCGAACGCCACATCTTCTTGAGATCGAACTCTTCGACGCGGGCTTCGTCCGGCGTGATGGTGGCGCATTTGACGCCGACGCCGTGTTCCTTGATCGCATTCGCGGCGTCGACCGTGATCTGGTCGTCGGTCTCGTCGCGCTTCTCGATCGAGAGGTCGTAATACTTAAGGTCGATGTCGAGATAGGGCAGGATCAGCCGTTCGCGGATCCACTGCCAGATGATCTTGGTCATTTCGTCGCCGTCGAGCTCGACGACCGGGTTCTTGACCTGAATTTTTTCCATGATGTGCCTGTTGCCTCTTCCGGGGAGTTTTCGGTTGCGCGCGCTTTAGCAGTTTTTGTTCAGGCCTCAAGCGCCGGTGCCGACATCCGTCGGCTTGGCTATCCTCGCTCACGCGACCTTGCGGTCGCTTCGCTGCGGGCGGGCGGTCGCCCTTGCACTCGCCAAAGGCTCGCGAACTGTCTTGGTTCGCGATGAAGTGGCGGCAGCCAAAGCGCGACTGCGCGCCGCGGCTTGCGCCGCGAAGCCAAGCGGCCCGGATGGGACGCGCCCGGCGTCTGAGGGCGCAAAAGACGCCGGACACGAAAAAGCCCGCCACTAGGGCGGGCTTTCAAGCGATGGTGGGCGTAGGAAGAGTTGAACTTCCGACCCCTGCGATGTCAACACAGTGCTCTACCACTGAGCTATACGCCCGATCCATCGGTCGCGCCGCATCTGCGGCAGGCGCGCCATTTAGCGAGGGTCCTCCCGGCGCGCAAGGGCTGTTTTCAGTTAAAGTGACGCTGTCGCTTCGCCTTCGAAAATCCGGTCCACTTCCATCACCAGATCGCGCAGGTGGAACGGCTTGGAAAGCACCTTCGCCTGCGGCTGTTCGCGGCTTGCCTTGAGCGAAACCGCGGCAAATCCGGTGATGAACATCACCTTGGTGCGCGGGCTGATTTCGTTGCAGCGCTGCGCCAGTTCGATCCCGTCCATCTCGGGCATGACGATGTCCGATAGGAGAAGATCGAATCGCTCGGATTCGAGCAGCGGGATGGCTGCGGTGCCCCGATCTACCGCCTTGACGTCGTAACCGGCCTTTTCGAGGGCGCGCTCCAGGTAGGTGCGCATTGCATCCTCGTCCTCGGCCAGGAGAATTCGCAATTTATCAGTGTCGCTCATGCGGCTTTCATAGCCCGATTGGCTTAAGAAATCTTTCGCATCGCGTGGCTGCCCTGCTTTGACACAGACTGCCGCAGGGGGCAGCACGGACACATGACCACCCGCAAGGGAAAATCCGCCGATTCGCAGTCGCATCGCGGGGGCTCGATCCCCGGGACGCGCAAGCCGGCCTACACATTGTCGGTTCCGGAGGATTTCCCGGTCCCGATCGTCGTTGCGGCGCCTCATGCGGGCAGGTCCTATCCCGACGAGCTATGGAAGAGCATGCGCCGCCCGCAATGGTCTGCCCTGCGGCTCGAAGACCGATTCGTCGACCGGATTGCAGCCGCCGTGGCTGCCGATACGGGCGCAGCATTGCTTGTCGCCCAGGCGCCGCGCGCGATGATCGACCTCAACCGTGCGAGCGACGATGTCGACTGGACGATGGTGTCGGAAGGCGCGCCGACGGGTGCGACATCCGGCAAGTCGAACCGCAGGGCGCGGAGCGGGCTGGGCCTCGTCCCGCGGCGCCTGCCGGGACTTGGGGAGATCTGGAACCGCCCGCTCGCCGGAGCGGAGCTCGATGCGCGTATCGGCCAGGTGCATGCACCCTATCACAAGGCGCTCGACGCTGTTCTGCAGCGGTGCAGGGACGAATGGGGCGCAGCGCTGTTGCTGGACCTGCATTCCATGCCTCCGCTCAAGCGCGGCCATCCGCAGGATATTCCCGCCCGATATGTCGTCGGTGACAGGTTCGGTGCGAGCGCAGACGACCGGCTCGTCGCCAGCACCTTGCGGCATCTCTCGGAAAGCTCGGCCGTCTCGCACAATCGCCCCTATGCGGGCGGCTATGTGCTCGACCGGCATTCCGCCCGGACGAAGGGCATTCACGCGATCCAGGTCGAAATATGCCGCGCGCTCTATCTCGACGAGGACTTCGCCGAGCCGACGCAGGGCGTGCAGCACGTCGCGGAGGTCCTGAGCGGGCTCGTCCGCCGTCTTGCGCAGGACGTTAGCCAGCTGGGCAAGGCCGACGACCTGCCGCTCGCTGCCGAATAACCGGCTCGAAACCGACAAGAAAAAACCACCTCGCGCACGAAGCACGAGGTGGCCAAGGTTCAGGGAGTGGCGCGCCTAAGCGCACCTATCCGGATGGAGTGAGGGGGGCATCCATCCGGACCCCTCGAATATGGGAAGGGTGCCATCCGGTTTCAAGCCCGGATGACGCCCTCGAAAAGCCCTGAAAAGCGGGGAATTAGCCCTGCTGTGCGGGAACCTTGCCCTGGCTCTGCTGGCGCGCGAAAATCGAGCGCATCAGGTCGAGCGAGAAGATGTGCGCGAAAATGAGCGCCATCATGCCGTTCTGGTTCCAGGTCTTGAGCGTCTCGCCGTCGAGTTCGCGCAGCTTTTCCTGGTTGACCATCTGGAAGCCGCGATAGACGAACGGCTTGTCGGGGTTTTCCTGGGTGGAAATGCCGATTTCGCCTTCCATCAGGAGCTCGTGCTTCTTCAGCTCGTCGATGAACGCCTTGGTGCGCTGGCCGGCGTGCTCGAAGTCTTCGCAGAACTTGAGGATACGCTTGGTGTTTTCGGTCGCGCTCTCGCCGTCGAACAGCGCTTCGCCTTCGTCGAAATCGCCGATCGAACCCGCGGTCGGGTCGAAGCAGAGCGAAAGGTCGTCGGTTTCCTGGCTCAGCTTGGCGAGCATGAAGGGATAGCGACGGATGTAAGCCGGCAGGTAGATCGGATCGTTGATCTTGCCGTTGTCGTCGATGAAGGTGTTCACGCCTTCGTTGAGACCCATCAGCGCCAGCGGAAGCGGATTTTCGCCCGACGAGAAAACGATCGGGAAGTCACGCTGCGCCTGCACGAACTCGTCGACGGTCAGCGGGATCGCGTGCTGGCCCTTGAGCCAGTCGGCCGATTCCATCGGACGGGTCTTGAAGGTCTTGTGATCCCGGCTGTTGAGCGGCATCAGGTCGTTGTAAAACAAAGGAAGATTGGGCTGCGGCGCGCTGGCCATTGAAACTCTCCGGTTCGCAAAGGAATATGTGATGCTCTGAGGAGGCGGCGCCCCCCGGCGCATGAATGGCGCGCTTTAGGGGTTGGCGGCCTCGGGCGCAAGCGGAACGAGCTTGCCCGGATTGAGTATCCCCTGCGGATCGAGCGCCTGCTTGACGCTACGCATCATCGACAGCGCGACCGGCTCTCCCAAGCGGCCAAGCTCATCGCGTTTCATCTGGCCGATGCCATGCTCCGCGCTGATCGAACCGCCCCATTCTGTGACCAGGTCGTGCACGAAGCGCGAGATTGCCTTGCCTTCGTCTTCTTCCCATTCGCCGGGGACTGCATCCTTGGGTGCGAGCACATGGAAATGGACGTTGCCGTCGCCCAGGTGCCCGAAGGCTATCGCGCGGCTTTGCGGAAAACGCTTTTCCACTTCGGGAACGGCGAATTCCACGAAACGCGCCATTCGCTCCACCGGGACGGAGATATCGTGCTGCATTGCCGGGCCGATTGCCCGCTCCGCCGGGGAGATGGAATCGCGCAGCAGCCAGAATTGCTCGGCCTGCGTTTCGTTGGCCGCGATCGTCGCATCGCTGAGCAGTTCGGCCTCGAACGCCGTTTCCAGCAGGTTTTCGGCCAGTGCGGGTAGGGTATCCGCTTCACCTTCCGCCGCGACGAGTTCGATCAGCGCATTCCACGGATGGCTTTCGGCGAGCGGTGCGCGCGCATCGGGCAAGTAGTCGAGGACCGCAGCGAGGCTGTGTGACGGCATGACTTCGAAGCCCTCGAGTTGCTCGCCGGCCCTGCGTTCGCAGTGCAGCAGCAGGCGGCGGGCATCGCTCAGCGTCGGCAGGCCTGCCCAAAGGACGATGCGGCCACCGATCTCGGGCAAAAGTCGAAGCGTTGCGCCCGTCACGATGCCCAGCGTCCCTTCCGAACCGATCAGCATCTGCTTGAGGTCGAAGCCGCGATTGTCCTTCTTCAGAGGAACCAGCGCATCGAACACCTGCCCGTCCGCCAGCACCGCCTCGATCCCGAGGACCTGGGCACGCATGGTGCCGTGGCGCAGGACCTGCGTCCCGCCTGCATTGGTGGAGATCAGCCCGCCGATGGTGGCGGAGCCCTTGCCGCCGAGGGTGAGGGGAAAGCGCAGCCGCTCTTTCGCCGCCGCATCGTGCAGGGTTTGCAGGATCACACCCGCATCGCAGGTCACCATACGCGCATCGGCATCGAGCGAGCGGATTGTATCCATCCGGCGCAGTGAAAGGATGATTGCATCGCCGCTCTTGTCCGGTGTCGCGCCGCCCGACATCCCGCTGTTTCCGCCTTGCGGTACGATCGGGACGCCATATTCGGCACATAGGGTGACGAGCTGCGAAACCTCCTGCGTATTCGACGGGGAGGCGAGGGCGAGGGCGCGTCCGGTGTATCGACCGCGCCAGTCGGTTTCCCACGGCTCGATCAGTCCGGCATCGCGGGTCAGGCCCCTGGGGCCGAGGATAGCCTCTGCTTTGGCGAGGAAATCGCTTTGGTCGCTCATGCCAGCCCTATGCCACTGCTGTTGCACTTCCGCCACCATCGCGTCGCATCGCAACCTTGCAATGTCGGGCCAAGCAATTAAGCCGTCATTCAAGCGTATGGGCTATATTGGAAACTCCGGTATGGCCCGTATGTACGGGGCGCCGAAGGAGTGACGAGCAGGGCATCGATGCCAACCTTCGCGAATTTCATACTGCCGCTGGCGCTGATTTTGCCGCAGCCGTCGATCACGGACGAGGCCAAAGACGTGCCTGCTGTAGATAGCGAAGCGAAGACCGCCTGGCTTCTCCCGCAGTCGCAGCAGGACAAGGCGCGGCCGGCTTCCGAAGCGTGGCTTTCGCTCGAGGCGGTGCAGACGACCCCGCTCCAGCAGCAGGTTCGCGTGCAGCAGCGGGTCATCATCCGCATCTCGCCCCAGCGTTCGCCGCGCACCGACCTGATGGCAACCCTGCCGCAGCGTGAACTGCCGCAGCGGATGGCGGAGCGTAAGATCGGCAAATGCCTCCCGCTCAAGAGCATCGCCGGCGTTATGCCGACGCGCGACAACCGGCTCATGCTGTTCCTGCGCGACCAGCGGATCATCGCCGCCAACCTCGAAAAGGCGTGTGCGGCGCGCGATTTCTACTCCGGCTTCTACGTCGAACCGAACGACGATGGGCGCATATGCATCGACCGCGACAAGCTGCAGTCGCGCACCGGCGCCAAATGCGAGATGAGCCGCATTCGCGAACTGATCGAAGTCGACACCTGATACGCACCGCTCGCACGGCGCGTTTTCTTGACTTTTCGCTGTTTTGCCCGCAAAGGCGCGGCGATTTCGGCTTGGCTTTTGCTGCGCCGCACCATCGGGCGAAACCCGCCCCACCATCCGGAACCGTTTGCCGCCTATGAATTTTGCCGATCTCGGCCTGTCACCTGAACTGCTGAAAGCCGTCGAAGACGCCGGCTATACCGAGCCGACTGCAATCCAGGCGGAAGCAATCCCGCCGGTGCTGATGATGAAAGACCTCATTGGCATCGCCCAGACCGGCACGGGCAAGACGGCGAGCTTCGTGCTGCCGATGATCGACGTGCTCGCGAGCGGTCGCCGCCGTGCGCTGATGCCGCGCAGCCTGATCCTCGAGCCGACGCGTGAACTCGCGGCGCAGGTTGCCGAAAACTTCGAGAAATACGGCAAGAACCACGACCTCAAGATGGCGCTGCTCATCGGCGGCGTTCAGATGGGCGACCAGGTCAAGGCGCTGAACGAGGGCGTCGATGTCCTCATCGCGACGCCGGGCCGACTGATGGACCTGTTCGAGCGCGGGAAGATCCTGCTCAACGGCTGCGAACTGCTCGTGATCGACGAGGCGGATCGGATGCTCGACATGGGCTTCATTCCCGATATCGAGTTCATTTGCTCGAAGCTGCCGGAAAACCGCCAGACCCTGCTGTTCAGCGCGACCATGCCGCCGCCGATCGAGAAGCTGGCCAAGCAGTTCCTGACCAATCCCAAGCGGATCGAGGTCAACCGCGCCGCTTCGACCAACAAGGACATCACCGCGTTCAAGGTGCCGGTGAAGGCCCGCCAGAAGCGCGAGACGCTGCGCTGGCTGCTGCGCAACGACCTAGTCGAGACAGCCATCATCTTCGCCAACCGCAAGACCACCGTGCGCGAGCTCAACAAGAGCCTGCAGCGCCACGGCTTCGCGAGCGGGGAAATCCACGGCGACATGGACCAGACGAGTCGCCTGCGCGAGCTTGAGCGGTTCAAGTCGGGCGACATCAATATCCTCGTCGCGTCCGACGTCGCTGCACGCGGTCTCGACATCAAGGGCGTGAGCCACGTCTTCAATTTCGACACGCCGTGGCACCCCGACGACTACGTCCACCGCATCGGCCGCACGGGCCGCGCAGGGGCCAAGGGCCGCGCTTTCACTTTCGTCGCGGAAGAAGATGCCGAAGCGATCGAGAACGTCGAGAAGCTGACCGGAAGTGAAGTCCCGGTGTTCGGCAAGAAGGACGTCCGCGTCGAACTGGCAGCCGCGCCCGCCGACGAGCCCAAGTCGGACGAGTCGGACAAGGCGGAAAAGCCGAAGAAGTCACGTTCCAGGAAGCGCGACGATGAGCCGCGCGAGGAACGGCCCAGAAAGCCGCGCCGCGAGAAGAACGAAAAGCGCGACCGCCAGGACAAGCCCCGCCGCCGGCATAACCAGGACGAAGAGTCGGTTCCGGCAGGCGAGTGGAACGGGCCGAAGCCCGGCTTTCTCGACGTCAGCGCTACCTAGTCGGCCAGTTTCACGAAGCTGTCGATGACGCGCTTCGTGCCCGAAGTCTCGAACTCGATCTCGAGCTTGTTACCTTCCTGGTCGGTCACCGTGCCGTAGCCGAACTTGTCGTGAAACACGCGCGCGCCGATCGCGATGTCGGTGCGCGGTTTCGCTGCGAAACTCGCTGCACTGCGACGGCTTTCCTGCACGCGGGCGGGCTTCGTTTCATATCCCGTGGCGAGCGCACGCTGCCAGCCGGGACCCCTTGCTCCCGAGCGATCGGGTCGGGCGCTCGACACATGGGCGAACGGATCGTCCTGTTCGCTCCAGTTCGCCTGCCATAGCGATTTGCCGCCGGTCAGCGTTGTTTCCTGGTCGATATGTTCTTCGGGAAGTTCCTCGATGAAACGGCTCGGGATGCTGCTCGTCCACTGGCCATAGATGCGGCGGTTTGCTGCGTGCAGGATCGTGCAGTTCCGCTTGGCGCGCGTGATCGCGACATAGGCGAGGCGGCGCTCTTCCTCGAGCGAGGCGAGGCCGCCTTCGTCGAGCGCGCGCTGGCTGGGGAATACGCCTTCCTCCCACCCGGGCAGGAACACGTTGTCGAACTCGAGGCCCTTGGCGGCATGCATGGTCATTATGGTGACCTTTTCCGCATCGTCCGCAGCGTCATTGTCCATCACCAGCGCCACGTGCTCGAGGAAATCGCCGAGCGTTTCGTATTCTTCCATCGCGCGGGCGAGCTCGGACAGGTTCTCCAGCCGTCCATTCGCCTCGGCGGTCCGCTCGTTCTCGAGCATGGCCGTGTAGCCGGTCTCGTCGAGCACCGTGCGCAGCAGCTCCGACGGCGTCACCGCCTCGCTCATTTCGCGCCAGCGCAGGAAATCGCCTATCAGCGCGCCGATCGTGTTCGCCGCGCGCTTGGGTAGCTCGTCGCTGTCCGCCAGTTGCAGCGAAGCGGCTGCGAGCGGCAGGCCGGTACGGCGCGCATGCTGGTGCATCTTCTCTAGCGTCTTTGCACCAAGCCCGCGTTTCGGCTGGTTGTAGATCCGCTCGAACGCCAGGTCGTCCTGCGGCTGCGCGATGACGCGCAAATAGGCGAGCGCGTCGCGTATTTCGGCGCGCTCGTAGAAGCGGAAGCCGCCGACGATGCGGTAGTTGATGCCGATCTGGATGAAGCGGTCCTCGAACTCGCGCGTCTGGTATTGCGCGCGCACGAGTATGGCGACCTGGTTGAGGTCGGCGCCCTGGCCTTCGAGGCGTTCGATTTCCTCGCCGACACGGCGCGCTTCTTCCGGTGCGTCCCACACGCCGATGATGCGCACCCGGTCGCCGCCATTCGCCTCGGTCCACAGCTCCTTTTCGTGCCGTTCGCTATTCGCACGGATCAGGCCCGATGCGGCGGCGAGGATGTGCGGGGTGGAGCGATAGTTCTGCTCCAGCTTGACGACATGCGCGCCGGGGAAATCCTTCTCGAAGCGCAAGATGTTGGCGACTTCCGCGCCGCGCCACGAATAGATCGACTGGTCGTCGTCGCCGACCACGCAGATGTTCTTGCGGTCCTGTGCGAGCAGGCGGAGCCAGAGATACTGGACCTGGTTGGTGTCCTGGTACTCGTCGACGAGGATATATTTGAAGCGGCGCTGGTATTGCTCGAGCACTTCGCGTTCGCGGCGGAAGATGTTGAGCATGTGGAGCAGCAGGTCGCCGAAATCGCAGGCGTTCAGCTCCTTCAGCCGGTCCTGGTACAGGCGGTAGAACTGCTGGCCGCGCCCGTTGGCGTAGCTTTCGTTCTCGACCGCATCGAGATCTTCGGGATTGAGGCCGCGGTTCTTCCAGCGGTCGATCAGCCCGGCAAGCTGGCGCGCGGGCCAGCGCTTCTCGTCGAGATCGTTCTGCGTGATGAGCTGCTTGAGCAGACGCAGCTGATCGTCGGTGTCGATGATCGTGTAATTGCTCTCCAGCCCGACGAGCTCGGCATGGCGGCGCAGCATCTTGGCGCAGATCGAGTGGAACGTGCCGAGCCACGGCATCCCTTCCACCGCATCGCCGATGTGCTGGCCAACGCGCTCGCGCATTTCGCGCGCGGCCTTGTTGGTGAAGGTGACGCACAGGATCTCGCTCGGCCATGCGCGCCGCGTGGCGACGAGATGGGCGAGGCGGGCGGTGAGGGCAGCGGTCTTGCCGGTTCCGGCACCCGCCAGCATCAGCACCGGCCCCTCTGTCGTGAGCACGGCTTCGCGCTGCGGCGGATTGAGCCGCGCGGCGTAGGGCGGGACGCCTGCGTCCTGCGCGGCGGGAAGGCTGGATTCGGTGCTCATGAAACCAGTGAACAGGTAGGGAACGTGTGCCGGTTAAGCAAGCGGGCTGACGGTGGCAATCGGCGCGTCCGGAACCTTGGGCGCAGCCGGTACGTTGAGCAGCCAAGGACGGAAACGATTGAATTGGAGGATGAAATGAAGAACCTCACCGCACTTGCCGCCGCCGCTACGATGGCATTCGCATTCTCGGCACCGGCAGTCGCCGACGACCATGTCGCTAAATCGCCGGAAGTCGTCGAAACCAATGCCAAGGGCCAGGCGACGAAGGTCCGCATCGAAGGCAAGGTCTACGATGTCTGCATGAAGAACGACCAGGACGGCTGCATCAACCCGCGCGCCGCCGGCCTCAAGTGGGGCAATCGCCCGCTGAGCTACTGGCCGGGCAAGCCTGCCAGCGAAATGTAAGAGCTACGTCACGCCTGTGCTTATCGGGCGAAGACAGGGAGAGGCGGTCGTGCCAGCGCGCGGCCGCCTTTTCTTGTGCGCGCGTTCCGCTAGGCTGCGGTAAGGCATCGAGAGGAGAAGGCCATGGCGACCGGCGGCTGTCATTGCGGAGCGATCCGCTACGAAATCAGCGGGGAACCGATCAACAGCCTGCTGTGCCATTGCTCCGACTGCCAGCGGGCATCGGGTGCACCGATGGTCGGCTGGATCATGGTGCGCGACGACCAGCTTCGCGTGACGGGGGAACCGTCGATCTACGCCTCGTCCGAATCGGCGCGACGCTATTTCTGCATCCAGTGCGGGACCAGCCTGTTCTATTCGAACACCGACATCATGCCCGATCGGGTCGACATCCAGCTCGCCACGCTCGACGAGCCGGGCGAATTCCCGCCGCAGGGACATGTGCAGGTCGCCGACCGGATCGAATGGATGCAGGACGCCCACGGCCTGCCTCACCATGAACGCTGGGCCAAAGAGGACTAGTCGTCGTCGAGCTTGAGCAAGGTGAGCTTCGCCTTGCCGACATTGCGCTCCGCCTCGATCGCGAGCGATTTGATCTCGACCTTCTCGTTCCGGCCTGTCTCGAGCGCGATCCATGTCGCAGGGCCGATCCAGCCGAGCCGCAGCATACGGTCGAGCGCGACCTGCCCTGCGCCGGTATCATAGGGCGGGTCGAGCAGGATGAGGTCGTGCGGCGTCTTTGCGGGGCCGAGAGACATCACCGATCCCGCGCGCACGTCGCAGCGGGACTTCGCATCGAGCGACGCGACATTCGACCGTAGCGCCTTCAGCGCCGCCTCGTCGTTCTCGACGAACAGGCAGTAAGCCGCGCCGCGCGACAGGGCCTCGAGACCCAGCGCGCCCGAGCCGGCGAACAGGTCCGCTACGCTCAATTCCTCGAAACTACCGAGCCGGCTGGTCAGCATGGAGAACAGCGTCTCGCGCGTGCGGTCGGCAGTCGGACGTGTCGCATCGCCCTTGGGCGCGACGAGCTTGCGACCGCGCCAGTCGCCAGCGATGATCCTCACTTGCCGCCCACTTTCTTGAGCTGCGAGCGGAAACGGTCGAGGTCACCCTTGCGAATTTCCACCACCTGGCCACGCGGCAAGTCGCCGAGTTCGAACGGTCCGTAGGCAGTGCGCATCAGGCGGTTTACCTTGAGGCCGAGATATTCGAGCACGCGGCGGACTTCGCGATTCTTGCCCTCGGTGATCGTCATTTCGATCCACTGGTTGCGACCGGTGCGACGTTCGAGGTTGGCATCGATCCGGCCATAGCGCACGCCGTCGATGGTGACGCCTTCGATGAGGTCTTCGAGCTGGGCCTGAGAGACATCTCCGAAAGCGCGGGCGCGGTAGGTGCGCGGCACTTCGCTCGCCGGGAGCTCCATCTGGCGCTTGAGGCCGCCGTCATTGGTCAGCAGCAGCAGGCCCTCGGTATTAAGGTCGAGTCGCCCGATCGGCATCACGCGGCCCGCGTTCTTCGGCAGCGCATTGCGCAGCGCGGTGTAGATCGTCGGGCGTCCCTTCGGATCGCGCTCTGCCGTGATCAGGCCGCTCGGCTTGTGGAAGGCGAACAGGCGCGTCTCTTCCGCCTTGCCGACGGGCTTGCCGTCGACCGTCACACCCCTGAGGTTGGGCAGGATCGTTGCCGGCGTGTCGAGCACCTCGCCGTCGATCGCCACGCGGCCATCGGCGATCATGCGCTCGACCTCGCGACGGCTGGCTACGCCGGCTCGGGCCAGCAGCTTGGCAATGCGCTCACCCTCGCTCGGGGCGACGCCGGGACGGCTCTTGTCGGACATGGCGCGCGCCTAAACGCTCAATTGACCGCGCGCAACGCTTCCTCGACCGTTTCGTGAAAACGCCGGATGCCGCCTTCGAGCATGCCGAGCGTCAATTCGGGGATCGCGCCGGTCGAAAGACCCTGCTGGCCGAGTTCGGCTGCACGGAAATCCTCGCTCGCAAAGACCCCGCCGTCGAGCAGCGCCCAGCTGCGTTCCCAGTGGTCGCGCGCCTTGTCGGTCGCGGGCGCTTCGGGGATCAGCATGAAATCCTCGACCAGCGTGCGGTCATGCGCGTGCGGCATCAGGACCATGACATTGATGTAGTCGGGGCTCGGGATGATGATCGTCGCGGGGAGCAGCTGGTAGGCGTAGGTCACAACCCGGCGCAGTGCGGCCATGTCGGTCAGGTCGACCTCGTCCATCTCCTCGCGCCGCCCGACTGCAGATCGCTGGTGCGGGCCGACCTGGTCGCCGCTCGTGATGCCGTCCTTGAAGAAGGGGCCGATGGTGTTCGCGTGCAGGCGGGTCACATGGTAGCTTTCGAGGAAGGCATCCATGATGAGCTTCCAGTTGCCTGCGACCTCGTGGGTCTTGCGGCGGAACAGGAAGTGGTCCGCCATGCCGAATGCGGCAAAATCATCGCCAAGGGTCTCGGCATCGCTGAAATCGGCATTTTCGTCAGGCGAGAACCAGATGAGGCCGCCGGTCTCGCGGCTCGGCAGTTCGATCAGCGGCATGTCGGACTTTTCCATGCCGGGAAAGGTCTCGGGACGGGGCAGGGCGAGCAGCTTGCCGTCGAGGCGATAGGTCCACGCATGGTAGGGGCAGACGAGCCGCTTGGCGCATTGCACGTCCTCGCCCTCGACCAGCCGCGTGCCGCGATGGCGGCAAACGTTGAGGAACACGTGGACCTGCCCGTCGGCATCGCGCGTCAGCAGCAGCGGGCGGCCGGTGGCATCGTGCGGGACGGCCATGTTCGGCTCTGGCAGCAGGGCGCTCGGCGCGAGCACCTGCGGCAGCTTGTCGAACAGCGCCGCCTTCTCACGCTCGAAATAGGCCGGGTCGGTATAGACGCTGGCAGGCACATGCGTGATGCCTTCGCTCGCCCGCGTTTCGCCCTGCGCGATCTTTTCGGCCAGCGCGAGTTGTCCGTCGGTCGGGCGACGGCCGCGATTTTCTGTGTCGACGGGGTTCATCTTGTCTTTCCTATGTCCTCTCCACGCGGCTAATGTCGCAGAAATTCGGGTCAACGGGAAGGACGCTAGGGCATGGCCGAAGCTACGGCTGAAAAGAAAAAACCGGGCTGGCGAGAAGTCTTCCGCGCGATGCGCAACCGCAAGACCGGCTTCATGGCGCTGTTCGGCTTTGCCAGCGGCCTGCCGTTCGCGCTGTTCCTCGGCACGCTCTACGCCTGGCTGACCGAAGCCGAGGTCGAGCTTGAGACGATGGGCGTCTTCTCGCTCATCGGCCTTGCCTATGCCTTCCAGTTCCTGTGGTCGCCGCTGATCGACAAGGTGAATATCGTCGGCTTCTCGAAGCTCGGCAAGCGCAAGCAATGGATGGTCCCGGCGCAAATCCTGCTCGGCGCGATCCTTATTGCCTTGAGCCTGAGCAATCCGACGAACGACAACATGGGCTGGTTCTCGCTGCTTGCGGGGATCGGTGCGCTCGCCAGCGCGACGCAGGATATCGCGATCAATGCCTGGCGCATCGACATCGCGGACGAGGAAGCGACGCTCGATATCCTCTCGACCGTCTACCAGATGGGCTACCGGCTGGCGGCGCTCGTCGGAGGCGCGCTCGGCCTGATCATCGCGGCACGCATCGGCTGGCCGCAGACCTACCTGATGATGGGCGCGATCCTGCTGGTTATCGGTATCGCGGGCCTGTTCGCACCCGATCGCAAGGTCGGCGATGCCGATGACGGGCTGGCAGAAGACGAGCTGATGCTGAGCCTGCGCAAGAAGGGCGAGCTGCGCCCGGATGTGCGGGCGAAGGCGCTCGCCGCCGTCGGTATCCTGTGGGCCGCGGCGATCGCGGTCGTCCTCACCTTCATGTTCATGTCGATGACCTATGCGCCGGAAGACCGGCCGAACCCGACCGAGTTCACGCTCGGCTGGGGGCCGTGGATCATCGTCGCGACCGTTGTCATCCCTGCGCTGATTGCAGGCTGGCTCGCCTCCGAGAAGGCAGCGGGCCGCAATGTGCTCAAGGAAGACGCGCCGGTCGCTGCGGGCGGCAGTTATGCGATGGACCACCTCTATCGCGCGCTGGTGCTGCCGCTGGTGGAATTCGTCGGACGCATGGGCTGGTCGCTGGTCCTGATCCTCGCGCTGGTGCTGACCTACCGCATTTGCGACGCGATCTGGGGCACCTTCGCCTATCCCTTCTACCTCGGCGAGCTGAACTACTCGAACGACGAGGTCGCCTTCGCATCGAAGTTCTTCGGGGTCGGGGCGATCATCGCCGGATTGGCGCTGGGCGGGTACATGCTGACCGTGCTGGGCCGGATGCTGACGCTGACCATCGGCGCGCTGCTCGCGGCATTGACCAACCTGCTGTACGCGGACCTCGCCGTCGGCGGGGCGAACATGCAGGCGTTCAGCGATGCGGTCGGCTTCACCTGGGCGATCACGCAGCTTCCCGGTGCAACCCCTGCGCTCGCGAAGCTGACGATCACCATCGCATTCGAGAACCTCGCTATCGGGATTGCCGGGGCAGCCTATGTCGCGTGGCTAAGCTCGATCGTGTCGAAGAAATACAGCGCGGTGCAATATGCGCTGCTGTCCTCGCTCACCCTGCTGGTCGGCACGCTCGGGCGCGGTGCGCTGGGCGAGATGATCGAGGACCAGGGCTATTTCGACGTCTTCGTCCTGACGACGCTGATCGGCTTCGTCGCGGTCGTGCTGTGCATCGCCGAATGGATCCGCGTCAGCCGTGCAGGCCGCAATTCGGGCATCGTGACGCCCGAAGTCGCCCCGGCGGAATAGCTTAGTCGGGCAGTTCTTCGTTGAGGCGGAGGACTTCGCCCGCAAGGTAGAGCGAACCTGCGATCAGCACCGGCAGCCCGTCGTCGGGCAGGGCCGACAGGGCTTCGGCGACCGTCGATGCCTCCGAGGCATTCGGGCCGAATGCTGCCGCCGGGTGGTAGTCGTATCCCTCGACCGGCACGGCGG
The DNA here is from genome assembly GCF_004114695.1 of Erythrobacter sp. HKB08. Lineage (NCBI taxonomy): Bacteria > Pseudomonadati > Pseudomonadota > Alphaproteobacteria > Sphingomonadales > Erythrobacteraceae > Erythrobacter > Erythrobacter sp. HKB08. The sequence continues at coordinate 2,176,312 of NZ_CP035310.1, read as the reverse complement.
TGATGCTGGCAATGCTTCCCGCAAGCGGTCCGGTAAGCGACGCAGGGTCCTTGCCCTCTATCATCCCGATAACGAGGTGCAGGCGCTGGCCTTCGAAGTGACGGCCCAGCATTGCACCTGCATTCGGGTTGTGCCCGCCGTCGAGCCATATCTCGCGGTGACCCGTCAGCGGTCCGGGTGCAAGGCGCTGCAGGCGCGCGGGCCATTTCGCCGTCCTGATACCCTCGGCCATGGCATCGCGCGAGACGGTCACGAAATCCTGGTGGCGCAGCATGGCCACCGCAAGCGCCGCGTTCTCGGCCTGATGCGCGCCGGGGAGCGAGGGGAGCGGCAGGGCAAGCTCGCCGTGGCGGTCGGCGTAATGCAGCCCGGTTCCGCTCACGCTCGAATGCCAGTCGCGCCCGCGCATCGCTAGCGGAGCACCCGCCGCCATCGCGATCCGCTCGATCTCGAGCTCGGCTTCGGCCGGATAGGACAGGGTGACGAGCGAGCAGCCGGGCTTGGTGATCCCCGCCTTCTCGAACGCGATCCGCGCCAGCGGTTCTTCCGGCGTGCCTTCCTCCGGCGCGAGCAGGAAACGTTCGTGGTCGATACCGAGCGCCGCGATACCGCAGGCGGCGGGATGCTCGACCACATTGGTCGCATCGAGCCTGCCGCCGAGGCCTACTTCGATCACGCAGGCATCCGCCGGAACGCGCGCGAATTCGAGGAAGCTGGCCGCGATCGTGACTTCGAAGAAACTCGGCTGCAGGCCATCGGAGGCGTCGAACACATCCCCCAGCAGTTCGGCGAGGCGCGCATCCTCGATCAGCTTGCCCGCAACCCGGATCCGTTCGTTGTAGCGCACCAGGTGCGGGCTGGTCGTCGCGTGTACGCGCTTGCCGTCTGCCTCGAGCATGGCGCGCAGGAAGGCGCAGGTCGATCCCTTGCCGTTGGTTCCGGCGACATGGAACACCGGCGGTAGCCGCTTTTCCGGATTGCCCAGCCGGTCGAACAGCGCGCGGACGGTATCGAGATTGATCCGCCCCTCGCGCAGGGTCAGGCTGCCGAGCCGGTCGAGCTGCGCCTGGACGCGCGGATCGTCCGAGCGCCCGAAATCGCGCATGGGATCAGGCCGCTTCGGCGGGTTGCAGGTAGTCGATCAGGTTGGCGAGCGTTTCGCGCAGCTTGTGGCGGTGGACGACCATGTCGACCATGCCGTGCTTGTGCAGGTACTCGGCCCGCTGGAAGCCTTCGGGCAGCTTCTCGCGGATCGTGTCCTGGATCACGCGCTGGCCGGCAAAGCCGATGAGCGCGCCGGGTTCTGCGATGTGGATGTCGCCCAGCATGGCATAGCTCGCGGTGACGCCGCCGGTGGTCGGGTCGGTCAACACGACGATGTAGGGCAGGCCAGCTTCGGCGAGGCGGCGCGTCATCACGGTCGCCTTGGGCATCTGCATGAGGCTCAGGATGCCTTCCTGCATGCGCGCACCACCGGCAGCGGTCACGACGATGTAGGGGCAGCGGCGGCTGAGCGCGCGCTCGGCGCCTTGGCAGAAGGCCGTGCCGACGGCCATGCCCATCGATCCGCCCATGAAGCCGAAGTCCTGCACGCCGACGACAGCCGGCTTGCCCTCGATCTCGCCCGAGCCGACGACGAAGGCATCCTTGTGCGGATTGCTCGCACGCGCCTGCTTCAGGCGGTCGGTGTATTTCTTCGAATCGCGAAACTTGAGCGGGTCTTCGGCGACTTCCGGCTGTTCCAGCACTTCATAGCCCATGTCGAGCAGCAGGCTGAGGCGCTCGTCCGCGCCGATGCGGCCGTGGTGGTCGCAGCGCGGGCAGACGTGCTGGTTGTCGGCATATTCCTTCGCGAAAACCATCTCGTGGCACGACTTGCACTTCACCCAGAGGTTTTCGGCGGTTTCACGCTTGGCCACGAAGGGCAGCGAATTGCGGACGCGGGTTAGCCAGTTCATCTCTTAATCCTTGGCGGCTGTTAGCCGTTTCGGGCGGTGTGAACCGCCTCTGCGAGGGCCGAAGTCAGTTCCTTTAGCGCGCGCGGAGCGTCCGCGCCATGCTTGCCGACCAGTTCGACGAGGGCCGAGCCGACGACGACGCCATCCGACACGCGGGCGATCTCGCGCGCCTGTTCGGGCGTGCGCACGCCGAAACCGACCGCGACGGGCAGGTCGGTCGCGGCCTTGAGCCTGCCGACGGCGCTCTCGATCGAATCGATCGCGGCCTGCTGCTTGCCGGTGATCCCGGCGACGGAAACGTAATAGAGAAAGCCGTCCGAGCCTTCGAGCACCTGCGGCAGGCGCTTGGCATCGGTGGTGGGGGTCGCGAGCCGGATCGGCGCGATGCCCTTGGCGCGCAGGGCCGGGCCGAGCGCCTCGTCTTCCTCCGGCGGAATATCGACGCAGATAACGCCGTCGACGCCGGCATCCTTGGCAGCCGAGGCGAACCACTCCGGCCCGCGCCGGACCATCGGGTTGGCATATCCCATCAGGACCAGCGGCACGTTCGGGTGGCGCTGGCGGAATTCGGTCGCAATGCGCAGAACGTCCGCGGTCTTGGTCCCGGCGCCGAGCGAGCGAATGTTCGCTTCCTGGATTGCAGGGCCATCGGCCATCGGATCGGTGAAGGGCATGCCGAGTTCGATCACATCGGCGCCACCTTCGACCAGCGCGTCGAGGTTGGCCGCCGTGTCGCCATCGCCTGCGGTGACGAAGCAGACGAGGGCGGGATGCGACTTCGAGAAAGCGTCGGAGATGCGGGTCACATCTCCACTCCAAGCTTCTCGGCGACGGTGAAGATGTCCTTGTCGCCTCGGCCGCACAGGTTGGCGAGGATCACGCTGTCTTCCGGCATTTCCTTCGCGCGTTTTGCGACAGCCGCAATGGCGTGGCTCGGTTCGAGCGCGGGGATGATGCCCTCCGTCCGGCAAAGGAGCTGGAAAGCGTCGAGTGCCTCGTCGTCGGTGACGGCGGTATATTCGACGCGGCCCGAATCCTTGAGCCATGCGTGCTCCGGCCCGATGCCGGGATAGTCGAGGCCTGCGCTGATCGAGTGGCCTTCGGTGATCTGGCCGTCGTCGTCCTGCAGCAGGTAGGTCTTGTTGCCGTGGAGGATGCCGGGAAAGCCGCCGAGCAGGCTCGCCGCGTGCTGGTCGCCGTCGAGGCCGTAACCCGCTGCCTCGACACCAAGCATCTTCACCTCGGGATCGTCGAGGAAGGGGTGGAACAGGCCGAGAGCGTTCGAGCCGCCGCCGATAGCCGCGACCAGCAGGTCGGGCAGGCGACCGATGCGGTCCTGCATCTGCTGGCGCGCTTCCTTGCCGATCACGCTCTGGAAGTCGCGGACGAGTTCCGGATAGGGATGGGGGCCGGCAGCGGTGCCGATAATGTAGAAAGTGTCGTGGACATTCGCGACCCAGTCCCGCAGCCCTTCGTTCATCGCGTCCTTGAGCGTCGCCGCGCCGCTGGTCACAGGCACGACTTCGGCCCCGAGCAGCTTCATGCGGAAGACGTTGGGCGACTGCCGCTTCACGTCCTCTGCGCCCATGTAGATGACGCAGGGCAGGCCGAAGCGCGCGCAGACGGTCGCAGTCGCGACGCCGTGCTGGCCCGCGCCTGTTTCCGCGATGATGCGCGTCTTGCCCATGCGGCGGGCGAGCAGGATCTGCCCGATGCAATTGTTGATCTTGTGCGCGCCGGTGTGATTGAGCTCGTCGCGCTTGAACCATACCTGCGCACCGCCCAGCGCCTCGGTCAGGCGTTCGGCGAAATAGAGCGGGGAGGGGCGGCCGACGTAATGTTCGAGCAGGTCGTCGAATTCTGCCTGAAATGCCGGGTCGGCCTGCGCCGCGCGGTATTCGCGTTCGAGATCGAGCACGAGCGGCATTAAGGTCTCGGCCACGTAGCGGCCACCATAGTCGCCGAAATGCCCGCGCTCGTCGGGCTGGTTGCGGTAGGAATTGGGTGCAGTCATCGCACCGCCGCGATTGGCAGAGCCATGCGGCGCTGTCCAGATGCTCCGGACGTGGCCATCAGCTTTCTCTCACCTTAACATGATGTTGCAAAAACGCGACACATTCAAAAACATGTAAAAACTACATATTTGTCAGTTGAAGTTCATCCTTTCACGCCAATTTTACGCAGCCTGTCGCCGGCTCCTCTCCCAACACTGGCCGGCGGCAAGAATTGAAAGGATAGAATATGCGTAAGTTTGCAATTGCACTCGCCACTGTCGCTGCAGCCGTTTCGGCTCCGGCTTTCGCTCAGGACGCTGCCGGTGAAGGCCGCGTCGAAGCTCGTGGCGGTATTGCTTGGGCCAACGGCCAGGAAGAAGCAGTCGCAGGCGTTGCAGCTGGCTACGACTTCGACCTCGGCGACACCGCGTTCATCGGCGTCGAAGCTTCGGCCGACCACATTCTCGCAGACGGCGCTGACTTCGTCTGGGGTGTCGGTGGCCGCGTTGGTGCCAACGTTGGCGACAACGGCAAGCTGTTCGCAGCTGGCGGCTACGCTTTCGGTGAAGGCGAAGACGTTCCGTACCTCGGTGCTGGCTACCAGCACAAGCTGGGTTCGGCAGTCTACCTGAAGGCTGAATACCGTCACTTCTTCAGCGACTTCGTTGACGTGAACACCGCCGCTGTCGGCGTCGGCGTCAACTTCTAAGCCTCGCTGGCCAGGAATTGGGAAGGGCGGCTCTTCGGGGCCGCCCTTTTTCTGTGAGCCTTGTCTAGACTGAGCGCGCGGCGGCGCAGAATTCGGCGATTTTCGCCGCGTCCTTGATACCCGGCGCGCTCTCGACACCGGAGGACGTGTCGACAAGCTCGGCGCCGGTAATGCGGATGCCTTCCGCCACATTCGCAGCGGTCAGGCCGCCCGCAAGTCCCCAAGGGATCGTGTGATCGAATTCGGCGAGAAGCTGCCAGTCGAAAATCTCGCCATTCCCGCCGGGCAGCGCCTTGGCCGGCGCATCGAACAGCAGGCGGTCGACCGACCCTTCGAAGCGGCGCGATTTCTCCAGCGTCAGAGCGTCTTTAACGCCGAGCGCCTTCCAAACTTCCACGCCCATCTTTTCACGCAGCAGGGCCGCCCATTCCGGCGTTTCCGAGCCGTGAAGCTGCACGATATCGGGCTTCACCGCATCGAGCGCCGCCGCCATCGCCTCGATCTCCGCATTCACCGTGAGCAGCACGACCTGCGCCCGGCCGCGAGCAAGCGCGCGCAGTTCGGCGGCGCGGCCGAGGTCGACATGACGCGGGCTCGGCTCGAAATGGACGAGGCCGACATGCGTCGCGCCCGCCTCGATCGCGGCCTCGATGGTTTCGGGGGTGGAAAGCCCGCAAATCTTGATCATCGGGGCAGTCACGGCAGCTAGAGCGTCGCCTCGATGGCGCGTGCTGCGGCCTCCGGGTCGTCCGCGCGGCTGATCGGGCGGCCGATGACGAGCACGCTTGCCCCGTCGTCGCGTGCCTGTCGCGGCGTAACGACGCGCTTCTGGTCGCCCGTCGCCTGGCCGCCGGGACGCAGGCCGGGGACGACGAAAAAGCCGTTCTTCCACTGCTTGTGGACCGATTTCACCTCGTGGCCCGAGCAGACGATACCATCGAGACCGGCGCTTTCGGCCAGTTCGGCGAGACGCAGCACGTGGTCGTGCGGCGTGCCGGAAATGCCGGTGCGAGCCATGTCGCGCTCGTCAAGGCTGGTGAGCATGGTCACGCCGACGACCTTGGTGCCTTCCGCAGCTGCAGCCTTGGCATCTTCCATCATCGCGCGCCCGCCACTCGCGTGGACAGTGACGATCGCCGGTTCGAGCACATGGATCGCCTGCATCGCGCCGGCGACGGTGTTGGGAATGTCATGCAGCTTGAGATCGAGGAAGATCGGCAGTCCGACCTGCGCGATCTCGTGAACGCCGTGGCTGCCATGCGCGCAGAAGAACTCGAGGCCAAGCTTCAGCCCGCCGACATGCGCCTTGACCTTTGTCGCCAGCGCCTTCGCCGCGTCGAGCGTCGGGAGGTCCAGTGCAAGGTAGACCGGATTGCTCATGCGGGGCCGAGGTCCGACTTGGTCTCGGTCGCTGCCGGTGCAGGGGCTGGTGCGGGCGCAGCCGAGGTCGCGTTGTTATCTTCCGACGCGGTGGTGCGCGAAAGCGTGTTCGCCTTGATCGCGTTTTCGAGCGAGCGGATGCGGCGGTTCATCGTCCACTTGGTGCCGCGCAGCAGCATCCATGTCGGGATGAGCCCCGCGAGGAACGAGACGATCACGACCGCGGGCACGCGCGTATCCCAGACCAGGCCCGGCCAGATGCGCACGTCGATCTGCTTGTCCCAGTTCCCGAAGGAAAAGGCGAGCAAGCCGACCAGCAGCAAGATCCAGGCTATCGTGCGGACGATCTGCATTCATTCTCTCCCGTATCCGCTTGAATGCTAGGGGTGTGGCTAGGCTGCGTCCAGCGTCCAATCAACCGAAGACGCGGTCGAAAATGCGGTCGACCTGCTTGAAGTGGTATTCGAGGTCGAACTTCTCTTCGAGCTCCTCGTCCGACAGCGCGGCTTTCACTTCCTCGTCGTGCTTGAGGAGATCGAGCAGCGACATCTCGCCGTCCGAAGCCCAGACCTTCATCGCGTTGCGCTGCACGAGGCGATAGGCATCCTCGCGGCTGACGCCAGCCTGCGTGAGGGCGAGCAACACGCGCTGCGAGTGGATGAGGCCGCCCATGCGGTCCATGTTTTTCTGCATCCGCTCGGGATAGACGAGCAGCTTGTCGATCACTCCGGTAAGGCGTGCGAGGGAGAAGTCGAGCGTGATGCAGGCATCCGGCCCGATGAAGCGCTCGACCGAGGAGTGCGAGATATCGCGCTCGTGCCACAGCGCGACGTTCTCCAGCGCGGGCAGGGCATAGGCGCGGATCATGCGCGCCTGGCCGGTCAGGTTCTCGGTCAGGATCGGATTGCGCTTGTGCGGCATCGCGCTCGAACCCTTCTGGCCGGGCGAGAAATATTCTTCCGCCTCGAGCACCTCGGTGCGCTGCAGGTGGCGGATTTCGACCGCGACCCGCTCGATCGAGCCGGCGATCACCGCGAGCGTCGCGAAGAACATTGCGTGGCGGTCGCGCGGGATGACCTGCGTCGAGATAGGCTCGGGCTTCAGGCCGAGGCGTTCGGCGACATGCTCTTCCACTTCGGGCGAGATGTTTGCGAAAGTGCCGACTGCACCGGAGATCGCGCAGGTCGCGATTTCCTCGCGCGCGGCGACGAGGCGAGTGCGGCAGCGGCTGAACTCGGCATAAGCCTGCGCGAGCTTGAGGCCGAAGGTCACCGGCTCTGCATGGATGCCGTGGCTGCGACCGATTGTGGGCGTATACTTGTGCTCTTCCGCGCGGCGCTTGATCGCGGCGAGCAGCAAGTCGAGGTCTTCGAGCAGGATGTCCGCCGAGCGGGCGAGCTGCACGGCAAGCGTCGTGTCGAGCACGTCGGAGCTGGTCATGCCCTGGTGCATGAAGCGCGCCTCGTCGCCGACATTCTCGGCAACCCAGGTCAGGAAGGCGATGACATCGTGCTTGGTCACCGCCTCGATCGCGTCGATCGCTTCGACATCGACCTTCGGGTCCGTCGCCCACCAGTCCCACAGCGCCTTCGCCGCGCTTTCAGGGACGACACCGAGTTCGCCGAGCTTCTCGGTCGCGTGCGCTTCGATCTCGAACCAGATGCGGTATTTCGCTTCGGGCTCCCAAATCGCGGTCATTGCGGGGCGGGCGTAGCGGGGGACCATGTTCGACTCCGTGTCTGGGCAGTTGCGGGGCGGCTAGGGCGATGGGCCGCGCTTGGCAAGGGAGCAGGGCCCCGCAAGCTGTGTGAAGTCGTTTGCATAGCGAAATGGGAAATGTAGGATGTCGTTTCGGCAGAAAGACTTGCCGAAACTTACGGGGGTCCAGGATGCGTCGTCACCTTCTATTGGCGGGCTTGGCAGCTGCTTCGCTGAGCGCGCCGCTTGTTGCCGGGGAAACGGTGAGGTTCGAAGCAGCGCCCGATTGGGTGATTGCGGCCGAAATCGACTCGGCGACGATGCAAGAAGGGCCGAGCGAAGTGCTGTTCGACTGGCAGCACCGGCTCGAAGACGGCGTGGTTGCAACCTACAACGACCGGATCGTGCGCATCGACAATCCCGAGACGCTGACCAGCGAGGGGACGCTGCAATACACCTGGGCACCCGACAAGGGCGACCTGTTCATCCACCGGCTCGAAATCATCCGCCGCGACGAGGTGATCGACCTTGTCGCGCAAGGCATCCAGTTCGACGTCATTCGCCGCGAGCAGAACCTGGAACGCAGGCTGATCGACGGGCGCCTGACCGCGACGGTTGCCGTTCCCGGCCTGCGCGAGGGCGACATGCTCCGCGTGGCGCACAGCACGACGCTGCGTGACCAGGCGCTGGGCGAGGAAATGCAGGCCATCCAGTACCTGCCCCCCGAACCGTGGCGGGTCGGCTACGGCCGGGTCATCGCCAGCTGGCCGAGCGATGACGCGATCACGTGGCGCGCAGACCCCTTCGTCGACAGCGGCACGGTGACCAGCCGCGATGGATACAACTTCCTCGAAATCCCCATCCCGATCGCCAAGCGCGAAGACATGCCCGCCGATTCGCCCAGTCGCTACCAACGCCCGCCGATCCTGCGAGTCGGGAGCTTCGGCAGCTGGCAGGAACTCTCGCGTGTGATGGAGCCGCACTTTACCGACGCCGCACAAATCGAACCGGGCGGCGATGTCGACCGGCAGGTCGAGATGATCATGGCGCAGACCGACGATCCGAAGGAGCGCACCGCGCTGGCCGTCCGGCTGGTGCAGGACCAGGTGAGCTACCTGCTCGACGGTCTCGACGGCGGCAATTACCTGCCGCAGGCGGCCGAGGACACGTGGGACAAGCGCTACGGCGACTGCAAGGCGAAGTCGGTCCTGCTGCTCGCCATGCTGCGCCGGATGGGTATCGATTCGGATGTCGTGCTAGTGACGACCCGCGGCGGCGATGCACTGCCCGAACTGCTCCCCATGCCGGCCAATTTCGATCACATGATCGTGCGGGCTACGGTCGATGGAACCGATTACTGGCTCGACGGGACGAGCACCGCGACGCGCCTCAACAATATGTCGGCGGTCCCGGCATTCCACTATGCGCTTCCGCTGGTCGACGGCGGGGCCGATCTCGTCGCGATGAGTGACCGCACGCAGGCGCATGACGACATGGCGATGCATGTGACGCTGGACCATTCCGCCGGCATCGACCTGCCGATGATGTTCGACATCACGGTCGAATTCGGCGGTGCGTCGAGCGCGCAGCTGGAAAAAATCGTCGACGAGGACGATCCCGAAGTCCGCAAGCAGATCGCGCGCAATTTCGGGGCGGGGCAGCTTCCCGGCGCGCAGGTCACCGAAATCGGCATCGGCTACGACGACGAAAAGGCGCTCGGCATGGTGCGGGTGAAGGGCGTTGCCGATCCGCAGTTCGCTTTCGACAGCGGCCAGATTTCGACCGATCTCGCCATGGTGACCAACAACGTCAAGTTCGCCCCCAATCGCGCTCGCCCGGTTTGGAGGGACATACCGGTCGCGACCATGGGCCCGCGCCGAAACAGCTACCTGCTCGAGATGACGCTGCCGCAAGATGGCGCGGGGTTCGAGCTTGTCGGAACGCCGAGCCTCGACGACAGCTTCGCCAATACGACCGTGCGCCGCAGTTCCTCGCTCAATGGAGAGAAGCTGCGGGTGTTCGAGCAATCCATCTTCAGGCTCGGCGAGGTGTCCGTGGCCGACATCCCGGAATCGCGCCGCGCCGCACTGCGCATCGCCAAGTCCGGCCTCGACCTTGTCGCGCCTGCGCAGTCGACCTGGCGCTGGGAGCTTTCGAAGGAAGAACTCGCCGAGCGGACCAGGGCAGCGGCAGAGGCTTATGATATCGCGGTGGCCGACGCCGACGACGACGATTTCGAGCCGCTCGTTGCGCGGGCGAGCTTCTTCTACACGATCTACGATTACCAGCGGGCCTACGACGACCTGACGACGGTCGTCGAAGCGCAGCCGACCTCCGACCTGCTGCTGACCCGCGCCGAGGCGCTGATTTCGCTCGGCAAGCTCGACGAGGCGGTGGCCGATATCCAGGCCGCCTACGACCTGCAGCCGGACAACGCGACGGCCTATTGGCAGGCGCAGATCCTTGCGCGGGCAGGGCGCGGTGAAGAGGCGATCATGCTGCTCGATTCGCTTCCCGTGGGCGAGGACGATCTCGACAGCTTCGTCGATAGCCGTGCGATGGTGCTCGGCCTGATCGGCGATATCGATACCGGTCTGACCCTGCTCGAAGAGCGCCTGCTCGAACGCGACGACAACTCGACGCTGCTCAATGCCGACTGCTGGTATCGCGGCCTGCACAAGGTCGCACTCGACAGTGCGGTCGCCCAGTGCACGCGGGCGGTTGAGCGGGCGCAGCATCCTGCCGCCGTGCTCGATAGCCGGGCGATGGTCCATTACCGCATGGGCCGCTTCGACGAGGCGCTGGCCGATCTCGATGCGGCGTTGAAGCTTGCACCGGGCCTGTCGAACTCGCTTTATCTCAAGGGCATCATCATGCTCGAGCAGGGCGATCGCGATGGTCGGCGCAATGTCGATGCCGCGCTGCTGCAGATGCCCGAACTGCGCCGCTATTACGCCTTGTTCGGGATCGAGCCGAAGCTCTGATCGGGCCTGCCTGCTAGATCAGGCCCTTGGCGCGCAGGGACACGTGGCCCTGCCGCCCGATGATCACGTGGTCATGCACCGTGATGCCGAGCAGCCTGCCGGCCTCGGCTATGCGGTTGGTGATGTCGATGTCCGCCCGGCTCGGCTCGGGGTTGCCGCTCGGGTGGTTGTGCACGAGGATCAGCGCGGTCGCGCCGAGGTCGAGGCCGCGGCGGATGACTTCGCGCGGATGGATCGCCGCCTCGTCGACCGATCCGTCGCCGACATGGTGGTCGCGGATCAATCGGTTCTGCGCATTCAGGTAGAGCACGCGCACGCGCTCGACGGTGAGATGGGCCATGTCGATCGCGAGGTAGTCGAGCAGCGCCTGCCAACTGCCCAGCACCGGTTTCTGTTCGACTTCGCTTCGCGCCATGCGGCGAGCGGCGAGGGCCACGCTCTTGAGCGCAGCAACGCTTGTTTCGCCCATGCCTTTCACATCGGCCAGCGCGCCCGGCTCGGCATTGAGCACCGCCGATAGCGAGCCGAAGCGGGCGATCAGCTCCTTGGCGACCGGCTTGGTGTCGCCCTGCCTGAATGCCGCGAAAAGCAGGTATTCGAGCACTTCGTAATCGGCCAGTGCCTCCGGCCCGCCTTCGAGCAGGCGCTTGCGCAAGCGCGACCTGTGGCCTGCACCGCCATGCGCTGCACGCGCCCCTTCGCTGTCCGTCATTGCAATCGCGACCCCCTTGGCGAGATTCATTGCCTTTGCATGGCTTTGAGCGCAAGTAGCTGGCGATGGTCGACAATTCCGAGCAGGAGGAAGCCGCTACCCCGCGTAGCCGTCGGCGCGGCCTGCCGGGCAGGAAGCGCTGGATACTCCTGCTTTTCCTGATTGTCGGACTGGGGGCCGCCTGGATCGCCCGCGAACAGCTCGCCCAGAGCGTGATCGACGACCAGCTCAAAAGGCTCGATCTTCCTGCAAGCTACGAGATCGTCGAGATTTCGCCCGGGCGGCAGGTGTTGGCAAACGTCATCGTTGGCGATCCCGCTTCGCCCGACTTTGTTGCCGAGCGGGTCGAGATCGCGTTGAAATACGGCTTCGGGGTGCCGACGATCGGCAATGTCAGGTTGGTGAACCCGCGTCTCTACGGGCGCATGCTGGGCGACGGAACGCTGACCTTCGGCAGCCTCGACAAGCTGCTGTTCGAAGGCGAGCAGACTGGCGAGGGGCTACCCGACCTCGATCTGGTGCTGGAAGACGGGCGAGGCCTGATCGAAACGCCCTATGGCCCCGTCGGCATCAAGGCCGAGGGTTCTGGCAATCTCGCGGGCGGCTTCGACGGTATCCTCGCTGCCAACGCGCCGAGCATTTTGCTGCCAGACTGCGCGCTTGAGGAAGCCACGCTATACGGCCGCCTCTCGACCAAGAGCGATGCGATCGTCCTCGACGGGCCGCTGCGGCTGGCGAGTGCCGATTGCGACCAGTTGGACGCGAGCGCCCGCTCGGTCGGCCTCCAGTCGCGCGTCGAAATAGCCACCGACGGATCGCGCATCTCGCTCGCGGGAGGGCTCGAAACTGGACGTATCAGCGGGGCTCAGGTCGCGATGAGGTCGTTGTCGGGTCCGATCCAGTTCGCCTGGAGCGAGGATCGATTTGCGGCAGATATCGATTTGACGGGCAGGGCGATCGACCTTGCGGATGTCTCCGTGGCGAGCGCTGCTGTCGATGCGACCTTCCGGGGCGATGCAGGTTTCGACCGGATCGAGATGGACGGCGAAGTCGGCGGCAATGGCGTCGACGTCCATGCGCTGCTTGCCCCGACGCTGCAGTCGGCGGCTCAATCCGCGCCGGACAGTTTGCTCGCCAGCCTTGCCGGAAAGCTTCGGAATGCATCGGCAAGCCAGCTAAGCAACGCCGATTTCACCGGGCGTATTACTGCACGACTGACCGAAAATTCGACCAGCGTGCTCGTCCCGCAATTCGACCTCAGGAACCGGCAGGGGAAAACGGTCCTCACGGCCTCGCGCGTCCAGTATGCGCAAGGGCTGCGCGGCCTTCCGATGCTCTCGGGCAATTTCCGCCTGGCTGGTCCGTCGCTTCCGACGATGGCTGGACGGATGGAGCGCACGGGCGGCGGGGCGACAGTGCTGCGCCTTGCGATGCAGCCCTATGCGAGCGGACGCGACAGTCTCGCCATCCCGCAACTGACCGTCCAGCAAGCGGCGAACGGCAATCTGACATTTGCAGGCGTGGCGACCGCCAGCGGCGCACTGCCGGGCGGATCGGTCGACAGCCTGACACTCCCGCTATCGGGGCGCTGGACGGATCGCGGCGGCCTCGCCCTGTGGGAAAGCTGTGTGAGCGCACGGTTCGATCGGCTGGCGCTGGCGAACCTCTCCCTGTCCGGTAACGGGCTGCAACTGTGCCCTGCGAGAGACAGCGCAATCCTGCGCTATTCCGGCGCAGGGCTGCGGATCGCCGCGGGAACGCCCGGCCTGTCTCTGTCGGGCACGTTGGCGGATACGCCGATCCGTCTCACCACCGGCGCGGCGGGCTTCGCCTATCCCGGTGTCGCAACGGTGCGCGAGATCGACCTCGAACTCGGCGAAGGGGAGGGCACGAGCACTTTCCGCATTTCCGATCTCGACGCACGCTTCGGCGGGGAAGACGGCATCGGCGGCGCTTTCTCCGGCGCAAGGATCGCGCTCGGCCCCATTCCGCTCGATCTCGAGGAGGCCGAAGGGGAATGGAGCTTCGCCGATGGTCGCCTGGCGATTGCGAACGGCAGCTTCCGCCTGCTCGACCGGGAAGAGCCTGCGCGGTTCTATCCACTCGTGTCCCGCGATGCCGAACTCACGCTGGCGGACGAGATCATTCGCGCGAATGCCACCCTTCGCGCGCCGGGCAGCGACCGGGTCGTCACCGATGTCGAAATAACGCACAACCTCGGCTCGGGAGTTGGCTTTGCCGACCTCGATGTGCCGGGCCTGTTGTTCGACGAGCGCCTGCAGCCCGACGAACTCACCGTCCTCGCGCTGGGCGTTGTTGCGAACGTCGAAGGCGTGGTGACGGGAACCGGACGGATCGACTGGTCACCCGACGATGTGACGAGCTCGGGCGAATTTTCGTCCGAAGGGCTCAACCTCGCTGCAGTTTTCGGCCCGGTCGAGGGTGCGAGCGGTACTATCCGTTTCGACGATCTGCTCAGCCTCACCACCGCTCCCAACCAGAGCCTGCGCGTGGCGTCGATCAACCCCGGTATCGAAGTGACCGACGGGACGATCGGCTTCTCGCTCAGGGATGGCCAGTTTCTCGGCGTCGATGGGGGCGAATGGCCCTTCATGGGCGGAACACTCAAACTGAAGCCGGTCCAGCTGAACCTCGGCGCGGCCGAGACGCGGCGATATGTGCTCGAGGTCACCGGGCTGGATGCGGCGATCTTCGTCCAGACGCTCGAGCTCGGCAATATCAGCGCGACCGGCACCTTCGACGGCCAGCTGCCGCTCGAGTTCGACGAAATGGGCAACGGCAAGATCGACAACGGTATCCTCGTATCGCGTCCGCCGGGCGGGAATCTCTCCTATGTCGGTGAACTGACCTACGAGGACCTCTCACCGATCGCCAACTTCGCTTTCGATACGCTGCGCAGTCTTGATTACCAGCGCATGGAGATTGCCATCGAGGGCCCGCTGACCGGCGATATCCTCTCGCAGATCAGCGTCGACGGCGTCAGCCAGGGCGAGGGGGCGAGCCGCAATTTCATCACGCGGCAGATCGCGGGCATCCCGATCCGCTTCAACATCAATATCAACGCACCGTTCTACAAGCTGCTCAGCTCGATCAAGGCGATGTACGACCCGGCATTCGTACGCGATCCGCGCGAACTGGGGCTGCTGACCGACGACGGCCAGCGCCTGCGCCGCGAAACGACCCTGGACGAGGTCGAGGCGGCCCAGGAGCAAGAGCAGCAGCAAGAGCAGCAGCAACAGCAGCCGCAAGAACCATCCGAAAACCTGCCAACCGAAGAACCGGCCATTCAGCGCCGGGAAAGCGAGAATCTGCCATGAAACCTGCGAAATTGACCCGCGCTGGCGGCGCTGCGACAAGGCCAACCGAAAGGGAGGCTCTATTGCGCAGGCTGGGTAGCAAGGGGACGAAGGCGGCGATGCTGGCCGGCACGCTCGCGCTGGGCGGGTGCATCAATGTGAATGCACCGACCGAGCCGATCGTGATCGAGCTCAACATCAATATCCGCCAGGAAGTGATTTACCGCCTCGCGGAAGACGCGGGCAACACGATCGAGGAGAATGCCGACATCTTCTGATGCGGCCTCTCATTGGAGACGAGTGATGAATGTGACCGGTTTCAAACGAGCAGCGCTTGGCCTCGCGGCTGTCGGCGTTGCAGTCGGCGGTTTCGCCCCGGTAGCCCTTGCACAGCGCGATCCGGCCTATGCCGCTGCCCGCGCGGCAGGGCAGGTCGGCGAGAAGATGGACGGCTATCTCGCGGTCGTGGGCGCTTCGACGCCCGCGCTCGAGCGCATGGTGACCGACATCAACATCAAGCGCCGTGCGGTTTATGCCGAGCGTGCGCAGGCGACGAGTTCCACGATCGAGGAATACGCCTTCACGGCCGGTTGCCAGGCAATCGCCCGCACCGAACCGGGCGAGAAATACCAGGCCCCGGACGGCTCGTGGAAGACCCGCACCTCGGCTCCGCCCGAGCGGGATGTGCGCTGCCCCTGACATGCTGGCGCGATAGCTCGCGGGAAAAGGGCGCTTTGCGGCCCTCTCGCGGTTGACTCGCAAATGCCCCCCGCCTAAGGGGTGCGCGCCCTCGGCGGGCACCTCTTGCCCGTGCCGTCATTTCCTTGTCAGGAGGTAGGCATGAGCGACGAGAAGCCCGCACGGGAACCCATTGCCGAGGATGCGCGAATTGACGCGCTCGAAGAGCGGCTCAGAGCCGCACGCGAGCGCGAAAATGAACGCAACCGGCCAAAGGCATCCGGTGCCGACGCGAATTATCGCAGCGGAAACCGGGTTCTGGCGGACTTGCTCGGCGGGATTCTCGGCGGTTTGGTGCTCGGCTGGCTCGTTGACGTGGTCGCCGGTATCTCGCCCTGGGGTCTGTTGGCTGGACTGTTCCTCGGGATAGTCGTGGCCTTCAGGAACATTTTCCGAATGGCGAACACGCGCCCCGAGGATTCCTCGCAAGAGGATTGACGCGGCAGGCGACGGTTCAAGAATTTAGGGACGTAGACGGCGTGGCGGCAGAAGAAGCCAAAGTCGACCCGATGTACCAGTTCACCATCAAGCCTCTGGCTGAATGGGAACTCGCGGGTTTCGATATCTCCTTCACCAACAGCGCGGCGTGGATGATGGTCACGACCATCGTCCTGTTCGTGTTCGTGGCAGGTGGCATGAAGCGCGAGCTCGTGCCCGGCCGCTGGCAGATGGCGGTGGAAACCTTCACGGGTTTCATCGACGACATGCTCGAAGCGAACATCGGCAAGGAAGGACGCAAGTACGTCCCCTACGTGTTCTCGCTGTTCATGTTCATCCTGTTCGCCAACCTGCTCGGCCTGCTGCCGTTGGGCATCCTCGGCGTCCATCCGTTTACCTTCACGAGCCACTTCACCGTTACCGGTGTGCTCGCGCTGATCAGCTTCTCGATCGTCCTCGTGGTCGGGTTCTGGAAGCACGGGATCAAGTTCTTCACCCTGTTCGTGCCGCACGGCACGCCGGTGCCGATGATCCTGCCGATCGCGCTCATCGAATTCATCAGCTTCATGATCCGCCCGTTCAGCCTCGCGCTGCGTCTGTTCGTCGCCATGATGGCCGGCCACGTCCTGCTGGAAGTGCTGTCGAGCTTCGTCATCGACGGTTCGAACGCCGGCCCGCTGTGGGGCGGTGTCGTCGGTCTCCCGAGCTTCCTGCTCATGATCGGCATCTGCGCGCTCGAGATCCTCGTGGCGGGCATCCAGGCTTACGTTTTCGCGCTGTTGACGTCGCTGTACATCAACGACGCGGAACACCTTCACTAAGTTTCAATCAACCGAATTAACGCGTTCAATCCAAAGGAGTTTAAAATGGAAGTAGAAGCTGCAAAGCTCGTCGGTGCGGGTCTCGCTGCTATCGGTGCCGGCATGGCCGCCATCGGCGTGGGTAACGTTTTCGGCTCGTTCCTCGAGTCCGCTCTGCGTAACCCGGGAGCGGCAGACGGCCAGCAGGGCCGCCTGTTCATCGGCTTCGCCGCTGCCGAGCTTCTCGGCCTGCTGGCGTTCGTCGTCGCGATGATCCTGATCTTCGTCGCCTGATCGACTGACCGTATTGCTGGGCCGGTCGCCTAGAGTGGCCGGCCCGCGAATTTTTTCGACCTTCGTCCGGGACACGCATCAATGCCCCAGATAGCGCAGCTAGCGGAGACCTATTCGAGCCAGATTTTCTGGCTGCTGGTCTTCTTCGGCATCACTTTCTTCTTTATCGGCCGTGGGATGGTTCCCAAGGTCATGGAAACCGTCGCCCAGCGCGACACCCAGATCGCTTCCGACCTCGCCGCTGCAGAAGCCGCGCGGGCGAAGGCGGATGAGGAAGAAGAAGCTTGGCGCGTTCGCGAGAACGAGAACCGCGCGAAGGCGCAGGCTATCGTGGCCGAGGCGAAGGCCGAAGCTGCTGCCAAGTCCGAGAAGAAGATCGCGGCTGCGCAGAAGCGCCTCGACACCAAGCTGGCGAAGGCCGAGGCGGAAATCGCCGAAGCGCGCAAGTCGGCCCTGGCCGAGGTCGAGGACGTCGCGGTCGAGGCTGCACAGGACATCGTCCAGCGCCTCGCCGGGGTGAAGGTCGCCAAGCCGGCTGCGAAGTCGGCCGTGAAGGAGGCCATGGCCAATGGCTAACAACGCGCCTGAAGTGTTCACCACCGACCCGGCCGAAGCGATGGTCGAAGTCGACAGCGGTGCAGGCAAGCACATCGAACCCGAACTGTTCGGCCTTGCGCCGTACCAGATCGTCTCGATCGCCATGCTGGTGCTGATCGCGATCATGATCTGGAAGAAGGTCCCGGGCATGATTGCCGGCGGCCTAGACAACAAGATCGCCGCGATCCGCGAACAGCTCGACGAAGCGAAGAAGCTTCGTGCTGAGGCCGAAGCGCTGCGTGACGAGTATTCCAAGAAGATCGCAGGTGCCGAGAAGGACGCCGAGGCGATGATGGAAAACGCCAAGCGCGAAGCCGACGCCCTGCTCGAAAAGGCAGAGGCCGACAGCAAGGCGATGGTCGAGCGTCGCAAGAAGATGGCGGAAGACAAGATCGCCGCTGCCGAGCGTGACGCGATCGACGAAGTCCGCGCCAGTGCCGCCGCAGCCGCTGCTGCCGCATCGCGCAAGCTGATTGCCGAAAAGCATGACGCGGAAGCCGATCGCAAGCTGGCCGACGAGGTTATCTCGGGCCTCTGATCGCACTCGCGATATCTAATTCGAAGGGCGGCCCGCGGGTCGCCCTTTTTCGTTTAAGGAGCGATGCGATCAGGCGCCAGGTGTCAGCACGATCTTCCCGACGATATCGCCTGCCTGCATCGCCTCGAACGCCTCGCGCCACCGTGACAGGGGCAGGGTGCGGTCGATGGTGGGCGTGATCCTGCCCGCCGAGGCGAGCTTGGCCAGCTCTCCCATGATGGCGCGTCCCCGCTCGGGAAAGCGCCGCGCATATTCGCCCGCGCGCACGCCGACGACGCTGAAGCCCTTGATGAGCGGGATGTTGACCGCGATTTCGGGGATGCGTCCGGCGACGAACCCGATGACCTGCAATTGCCCGCCAAAGGTCACGCAGCGGGTGCTCTCATCGAACACGTCTCCGCCGATGGGGTCGAACACGATGTCGCACAGGTGGCCGCCGGTGATCTCGCTGACTTGCTCGCGAAACCGGCCTTGGTTGACGAGCAGCGCGTCCGGCGCGCAAGCCTCGGCTATGCGGTCGAGCTTGTCCTCCCGGTGCGAGGCCGCGATCACCCTGGCTCCCATGGCTTTCGCAAGGTCGCAGGCCGCGAGGCCGACACCGCCGCTCGCACCATGGACCAGGACCCACTGGCCTTTCTGCAGCCGCCCGATTTCAACGAGCGCGGTGTAAGCGGTGCTGTAAGCAGCGCCCATCGCTGCTGCCTGGTCGAAATCGAGGCCGTCAGGGACGGGGCGCAGGTTACCGGCCGGAATGCTCGCGAAATCGGCCATTCCGCCAGTCTTAGCGCCGCCCATGACCCGATCACCAGGCGCGAAACCGCTTTCGGCGTCCGCCTCGACAACCTCGCCCGCAAATTCCAGCCCGAGCGTGAAGGGCACCTCCGGTTTGAACTGGTAAGCGCCCCGCGTCATCAAGAGGTCGGGGAAGTTGAGCGAAGCCGCGCGCACCGCGACGAGAACCTCGCCCTCGGCCCGTTCCGGCTTGTCGATTTCCGTGATGCTCACTCCCGACAGGTCGTCGGTCAGCTTCTCGACGCGCAGGGCTTTCATCAGGGTCAAAAGCTGTCTTTGCCGGCACGCAGCGCAGCGAAGGTCTCGTGCGGTGCAGAACCGCCCCATTTCGCCGCCAGGGACGGATCGTCGGCGCGCAGGAACGGGTTCGTTTCCAGCTCGCGCGACAGGATCGTCGGCACCGTCGGTTCGCCGCGCGAGCGCTTTTCGTCGATCTCGCGAGCGTAGGCCTGCAACGCCTCGTTGTCCGGATCGGCATGGAGCGCGAATTTGGCATTGGCCTGCGTGTATTCATGCGCGCAGTAGAGCGTCGTGTCGGCGGGCAGTGCCTTTACCCGCTCGATGCTTGCCCAGAACTGCTCCGGCTTGCCTTCGAACATCCGTCCGCAGCCTAGCGCAAATACGCTGTCGCCGACGAATGCCATGGCTGCGTCGGGCAGGTGGTAGGCGATGTGACCGTTGGTATGGCCCGAAACGTCGATGATGTGCGCCTCGTGCTCGCCCAGCTTCACCGTGTCGCCATGCGCGACCACGCGGTCGGGCTGGTGGATTCGGTCGACCTCTTGCGGGGCCACAATCGTGCAGCCGGTCGCTGCCTTGATCGCCTCGTTTCCGCCTGCGTGGTCGGGATGCCAGTGCGTGTTCCAGATCTGGGTGATCTTCCAGCCCTGCGCTTCCGCCTGCTTCAGGTACTCCTCCGCATCGGGCGTATCGATGCAGGCGGTTTCCCCGCTGTCGGTATCGTGGAGGAGGAAGCCGTAGTTGTCGGACAGGCAGGGGAACTGGTGAACCTTGAGCATGGATCGCAACCTATACGCCTCCTCCCAAACAAGAAAGGCCCGCGCGTTCCAGCTTGCCTCAGGCGCCGGCGGGGCCATCCGGCACCTTGGCTATCCTCGCTCGTGCGACTCTTAGTCGCATCGCTGCGGGCGGGCGGTCGCCCTTGCGACGCGTTGGGCGTCGTTCCTGAACTAGTCAGACAAAAGAAAACGGGCGCGCCAGCGACCGCAAGGTCGACTGGCCGCCCGCAGATGCTCCGCGGCCAAGGGCCGTGGAAACAGCATCGAGGACGCTCGCCCGGATGGGCGAGCGCCCCGATAGATCAGTCGTTCTTCTTCAGTGCTTCGCCGAGGATGTCGCCGAGCGATGCGCCCGAATCCGACGAACCGAACTGTGCAACAGCTTCCTTCTCTTCGGCGATCTGACGCGCCTTGATCGAGAAGTTCGGCTTCTTCGAACGGTCGAAACCGGTGACCATCGCGTCGACCTTGCTGCCGACCTGGAAACGGTCCGGACGCTGCTCGTCGCGGTCGCGGCCGAGGTCGCTACGCTTGATGAAGCCGGTCGCGCCATCGTCGCCGACCTGAACTTCGAGGCCGCCATCGCGGACTTCGAGGACGGTGACGGTGACGACGTCGTTGCGCTTGAGCGAACCCTGAGCGCCAGCTTCGGTCGGTGCACCCTTTTCGAGCTGCTTCATGCCGAGGCTGATGCGTTCCTTGTCGGTGTCGACGTCGAGGACGATCGCTTCGACCTGCTCACCCTTGCGGTGCAGGGCGAGGGCGTCTTCACCCGAGATGCCCCATGCGATGTCGGACATGTGGACCATGCCGTCGACGTCGCCATCGAGGCCGATGAAGAGACCGAATTCGGTGGCGTTCTTGACTTCGCCTTCGACCTTCGAGCCAACCGGGTGCTTCTCGGCGAACTCTTCCCACGGGTTGCGCTGGGCCTGCTTGAGGCCGAGCGAGATGCGGCGCTTTTCGGCGTCGACTTCGAGGACCATCACTTCGACTTCCTGCGAGGTCGAGACGATCTTGCCCGGGTGGACGTTCTTCTTGGTCCAGCTCATTTCCGAAACGTGGACGAGGCCTTCGATGCCCGGCTCCAGTTCGACGAATGCGCCGTATTCGGTGATGTTGGTGACGGTGCCCGTCAGCTTCGCGCCGACCGGGTACTTCGCGCCGACGCCATCCCACGGATCGCTTTCAAGCTGCTTCATGCCGAGGCTGATGCGCTGCGTGTCGGCGTTAATGCGGATGATCTGGACGGTCACGGTCTGGCCGATCTCGATCACTTCGCTCGGGTGGTTGACGCGCTTGTAGCTCATGTCGGTGACATGGAGCAGGCCGTCGATGCCGCCGAGGTCGACGAAGGCACCGTAGTCGGTGATGTTCTTGACGACACCGTCGGTGACCTGGCCTTCGCTCAGCTGGTCGATCAGCTCGCTGCGCTGTTCGGCGCGCGTTTCTTCGAGGATCGAACGACGCGAAACGACGATGTTGCCGCGACGACGGTCCATCTTGAGGATCTGGAAGGGCTGCGGAACGTCCATCAGCGGGGTGATGTCGCGAACCGGGCGGATGTCGACCTGCGAACCGGGCAGGAAGGCCACGGCGCCGTCGAGGTCGACGGTGAAGCCGCCCTTGACGCGGCCGAAGATGCGGCCTTCGACGCGCTTGCCTTCGCCGAACTCGCTTTCCAGCTTGTCCCAGGCGGCTTCGCGGCGGGCGCGGTCGCGCGACAGCATCGCTTCGCCGTCGGCGTTTTCGACGCGGTCGACATAGACTTCGACTTCGCTGCCGACTTCGAGACCATGCTCGTCTTCGCCGCGCATGAATTCCTTGAGGTCGACGCGGCCTTCGCTCTTGAGGCCTACGTCGATAACGGCCTTGCCGTTTTCGATGGCGGTCACGGTGCCTTTGACGACACGGCCTTCAAAGCCGCCGTCGGCTGCGCCGCCGAGTTGTTCGTTGAGAAGCGCTTCGAAATCGTCGCGCGTAGGGTTGGCAGAGGTTGCCATAGCGTTGGTATTCCCGTTCACATTTGCTTCCGGCCACCGGTTTTACCGGGGTCTTTCTCCGCCTCCCGCACCATTGCGGGGCTAGCGGGGCAAGAGGGCCGAATTCCCGCGGGGCCGTATGCCGTCGCAGGAGCCCTCGGGGCCGAACCGTCAAATGCCGATGGCCGGCGCGAAACGCGCTGCTTGGCCGGGCATCTTCGGGAATGGTCCGTCGGACGGCCGCGCGCCTAGGCGAAACGACCGCACAAAGCAAGCGAAATGGGGCAGGGCGCTACCTGCTTGGGAGCGCCTGTTCGACCGCCTCGATCGCAGCGGCGATGGCGGCGTCCTTGTCGAGCGTACTTGTGTCGAGCACGAACGCGTCAGGCGCGGCCTTGAGCGGGGCGTCCTTGCGGTTCGTGTCGCGCTCGTCCCGGCGGCGCAAATCTTCTGCGATTTCGTCCAGCGTGGTCTCGGCGCCGCGGCCGCTCATTTCGGCGAAGCGCCGCTGTGCGCGTGCGTCGACGCTGGCGATGACGAACAGCTTCACATCGGCATCGGGAGCGATGACCGTGCCGATGTCGCGCCCGTCGAGTACCGCCCCGCCGGGCTGTTCGGCAAAGGCGCGTTGGCGCTCGAACAGGGCCTTGCGGACCGATGGGTGGATGGAGACACGGCTAGCAAGGCTGCCGGATCCTTCGTCGCGCAGGATGTCGTCTTCGAGCAGGCTGTCCGGGAATTCAGTCCCGGCAAGCGCATCCTCGGCGCAGTCGGGATCGCCGCCATTAAGGAACACCTGCCTGCCGACCGCGCGATAGAGCAGGCCGGTATCGAGATGGGGCAGGCCGAAGTGCGCGGCGAGTGCCTTGGAGATCGTGCCCTTGCCCGATGCGGTCGGTCCGTCGACGGCGATGATCATGCTTCCTGCGCTCCTTCGCGGGTGCGGGCGTTCCAGGCCTTCGCCAGGCCCCAGATCGCGATCGCGGCCCAGAAGCCTTCGAGCACGAGGCTCGGCCAGTTGGTATGCACGATCAACGACACCGTGAGGAGCGCGGCACCCAGCAGGTTGGTTCCATGCAGGATGTAGGGATTCGGCGTCTTTTTGGCCGTCAGGTAGAAATACGCCCCGATAATGCAGGCGGTGCCCACAAAGCCGACGGCGGAATAGAAATCGAGATCGGGCATCATCGCTGGCTGGCTACTTTCAATTATACGACGCGAACACGCTCATGCCAGCATCGCCGAAGGCAATGACCTGGTAGGGGTCCTTGCGTCCACCCATTTCCATTCCGGGAGAACCCACCGGCATTCCGGGTACGGCAAGGCCGCGCACGCCCTCGGGCCGCTCTTCGAGCAGGCGGGCGATAGCCTGGGCCGGAACGTGGCCCTCGATCACGTAGCCATCGACGATCAGCGTATGGCAGCTCCACAATTCGCGCGGGACGTTCTGTGCGATCTTGATCGCGGCCATGTCGGTCGTCTCGCTTTCGGCGACCGCCGTTTCGAGCTCGGTCCGCAAATGCTTCGCCCATTCCTTGCAGCAACCGCAGTAGGGGTCGCGGTACATGGTGTAGGTCGCTGCCTGGACCGCATTGGTGCAGGCGGCGAGCGCCAGGAAGGCGGCGGCGAGCATGTTGCGAACAGTCATCGTATTCTCCGCATTCGGCCTATGGTCCTACGCGTCGCCGCCGGTCGCGGTTTCGAGCAGGGCGTGAAAATTGGGAAAGCTGGTGGCGATCGGCTCTGCGCTGTCGACCGCGACACCCTTGCGGCTGACGAGCGCGGCGACGGCCATGCTCATCGCGATGCGGTGATCGAGCTGCGTTTCCACCGCGAGCGTTTCCGGCGTGCCGGACAGGGGTTCCCCGCCGGTGCCGTGGATTGTCAGCCCGTCGCCGTTTTCCTCGACCCGTGCGCCGACGAGTTCGAGTGCGGCAGCCATCGCTGCGATGCGGTCCGATTCCTTGACGCGAAGTTCCTCGAGCCCGGTGGTGTGGGTCGTGCCCTTCGCGAGCGCTGCTGCGACGAAGAGAACGGGGAATTCGTCGATCATGCTCGGTGCGAGGGCCGGATCGACGTCGATGCCGTGCAGTTGCGCATGTCGCACACGCAAGTCCGCGACCGGTTCGCCGCCCACTTCGCGCCTGTCGAGTTCCTCGATATTCGCGCCCATCTGGCGCAGCACTTCGATTAGCCCGGCGCGCGTCGGGTTGAGGCCCACGTTCTCGATCACGAGGTCGCTTCCCTTGACGAGCGTAGCGGCGACGATGAAGAATGCGGCGGACGAAGGATCGCCCGGCACCACGATGTCCTGCGCATGCAGTTCCGCATCGCCGCGCACGCGGATTACGCGCTCTCCGTCGATCTCCTCGACCTCGAGCTCGGCGCCGAAGCCGCGCAGCATTCGTTCGGAATGATCGCGCGTCGGGACCGGCTCGATAACCGTCGTAATTCCCGGCGTGTTGAGACCGGCGAGCAGGATGGCGCTCTTCACCTGCGCGCTGGCGACGGGCAGGCGGTATTCGATCGGAACGGCGGGCAGGCAGCCGCGCATCATCAGCGGGAGCGTGCCGCCCGGCGATGCCTCGAAACTGGCGCCCATGCGGCTCAGCGGTTCGATCACGCGGCCCATCGGGCGCTTGGACAGGCTCGCATCGCCGGTGAAGGTGGCGGTGATGCCGTGGCTCGCCACAACGCCCATCAGCAGGCGGGTCGAGGTGCCGCTGTTGCCCATGTCGAGCGCGCTCCTGGGCTGGAGCAGCCCGCCGACCCCTACACCGTGAATCGACCAGCTGCCGTCGCCCTCGCGCTCGATCGTCGCGCCCATCGCGCGCATCGCGGCAGCGGTGGCGAGCACGTCTTCGCCTTCCAGCAGGCCGGTCACGCGCGTCTCGCCCACGGCCAGCGCGCCGAGCATCAGCGAGCGGTGGCTGATCGACTTGTCGCCCGGCACGCGGATGCGCCCCTTCAGCGGGCCGGCGGGCATGAAGCGGTAATTGTCGGTTGACTGCTGGGCCAAGTCGGGTCTTTCGAGAAGGGCGGCAAAATCGCCGCGGCTTTTGACAGCGGCTGTGGCCTATGGCAAGGCGCGCGCCGCTCTTGATTCCCGAGTGATCGGTACCCATCAAGCTAGAGAAATTTTCGTCCCGCCAAGCATGAGGCCGGGCAGCATCTGAGGAATAGTAATGGTCAAGCCAGAATGGGGCACCAAGCGTACGTGCCCGAAATGCGGCACCCGCTTCTACGACCTGGGTAAGGAAGACCCGGTCACTTGCATCGAATGCGGCGAAGAATGGGAGCCGGAGCCGGTTCTCAAGACGAAGCAGCCGATTCCGTTCGAGGAAGACGAGAAGAAGAAAGACGGCGAGGCGGATAGCGATCTGGCCGACGACGACGATCTCAGCGATGTCGACGAGGACGAGAACCGTCCCGACGCCGATGTCGACCTTGGCGACGACAGCGATCTCGGTGTCGAGACGAGCGGCAAGGGCGACGACGACGACAAGGACGATAGCTGATTTTTAGACTTGCGTTGCGGGTGGCGGCTTTCTAAAGGGCCGTTCCCGCAAGCAGGGGTGCCTCCCAGGGCACCTCGCCAGAGTGAATGGGGCCTTAGCTCAGCTGGGAGAGCGCTACAATGGCATTGTAGAGGTCAGCGGTTCGATCCCGCTAGGCTCCACCACTCGAAACTGAAAAAGTCGGATTTCCCACGGGAGTTCGCACGCTGGCCGACGAGTTCTCGTCCGCCGGCGTTTTTGGCATTTGACGCCGTGATGCCCATATCCGGGCAAAGCGGCAGAGGAGAAGCGTAGTATGTTCGACAGCCTGTCAGATCGCCTCGGCGGCGTATTCGACAAGCTGCGCGGTCGCGGCGCACTGTCCGAACAGGACGTGCGCGATGCGATGCGCGAAGTGCGAATCGCGCTTCTCGAAGCCGACGTCGCACTTCCCGTTGTTCGTCGCTTCATCGATGCGGTCACCGAGAAGGCGATCGGTTCGGACGTTCTCAAGTCGGTCACCCCCGGCCAGCAGGTCATCAAGATCGTCAACGACGAGCTTGTCGAGATGCTCGGCGGCGAGGAAACCGAAGGGCTGAAGCTCGAAGCCAAGCCGCCGGTCGTCATCATGATGGTCGGCCTGCAGGGCTCGGGTAAGACGACCACGACTGCCAAGATCGGCAAGCTGCTCAAGGAAAAGCACGGCAAGAAGGCCATGATGGCCTCGCTCGACGTCAATCGTCCGGCCGCGCAGGAACAGCTCGCTGTCCTGGGTGAGCAGGTCGAGGTCGCGACCCTGCCGATCGTCAAGGGCCAGCAGCCGGTCGACATCGCCCGGCGCGCGATGGAAAGCGCGAAGCTGCAGGCTGCCGACGTGCTGCTGCTCGACACCGCGGGCCGCCTGCATGTCGACGAAGCGCTGATGGCCGAAATGAAGGCCGTGGCGAGCGTTTCCGCGCCGACCGAAGTGCTGCTCGTCGTCGACAGCCTGACCGGCCAGGACGCGGTCAATGTCGCCAAGAGCTTCACCGACGAAGTTCCGCTGACCGGCGTCGTGCTGACCCGTATGGACGGTGATGCGCGCGGCGGTGCAGCGCTGTCGATGCGCTATGTCACCGGCAAGCCGATCAAGTTTGCCGGCACGGGCGAGAAGCTCGACCAGATCGAGGTTTTCCACCCGCAGCGCGTCGCGGATCGCATCCTTGGCATGGGCGACGTCGTCAGCCTCGTCGAGAAGGCTGCCGAGACGATCAAGCAGGACGAGGCCGAGGCGCTGGCGAAGCGCATGGCCAAGGGCCAGTTCGACCTCAACGACCTGCGCACCCAGCTGCGCCAGATGAACCAGATGGGCGGCCTCGGCATGCTGGCAGGAATGCTGCCGGGCATGAAGAAGGCCAAGGCTGCGCTCGCGCAGAGCGGGATGGACGACAAGGTCCTCGTCCACATGGACGCGATCATCGGTTCGATGACCGAAAAGGAACGCGCGAACCCTGCGCTGATGAACGCCAAGCGCAAAAAGCGCGTCGCGGCGGGCAGCGGCATGCAGGTGCAGGACGTCAACCGGTTGCTGAAGATGCACCAGGAAATGTCTCGCGCGATGAAGCAGATCAAGAAAATGGGCGGTCTCAAGGGGCTCGGAGCCCTGTTCGGTTCCGGTGGCATGGACGCCGCCATGCCGGGCCTGAACCCGAAGGGCATGGCCGGAGGCGGTCTTCCGCCGGGCCTTCCCGGACTTCCCGGCCAGAAAAAGTAAATTATAGCAAATTCAAAATTTTAATTCGGAAAGGTAATATCAAATGGCAGTTGCAATCCGTCTTTCGCGCGGTGGCGCAAAGAAGCGTCCGTACTACCGCATCGTCGTGTCCGACACGCGCAGCCCGCGTGACGGCAAGTATCTCGAGCAGATCGGCACCTACAACCCGATGCTGCCGAAGGATTCGGAAGATCGCGTCAAGCTCAACGAAGACCGCGCCCGCCACTGGCTGAGCGTCGGCGCGAAGCCGAGCGACCGCGTCCACCGCTTCCTCGACGCAGCCGGCATCCTCGAGCGTGCTCCGAAGAACAACCCGAAGAAGGGTGAGCCGGGCGAAGCCGCCAAGGAACGCGCTGAAGAGAAGGCCGCGAAGGCTGCTGAAGCCGAGGAAGCTGCAAAGGCTGCCGAGGAAGAAGCAAACGCTCCTGCCGAAGAAGAAACCGCTGCTGAAGAAGCTCCGGCCGAAGAAGCGGCAGCTGAAGAAGCACCGGCTGAAGAAGCCGCTGCCGAGGAAGCTCCGGCAGAAGACGCTGCTGAAGAGAAGGCCGAGTAAGCCTCTCCCATGCAGGACAAGCCCGTCACGCTCGCCGCTGTCAAAGGCGCGCATGGCGTGACGGGCGAAGTCCGCCTGAAGCTCTTCGGCGAGGGTGTCGATGCCCTCAAGAACCACAAGAGCTTCAATGAGGGGAGCCTGACGCTCTCCAAGATCCGCGACGACGGGAAGGGCGGGGCAATCGCCCGCTTCAAGGAAGTTGCCGATCGCAATGCGGCCGAGAAGCTGCGGGGCACGACACTCACCGTCCCGCGCTCGGCTCTGCCGCCCCTCGACGAGGGCGAATACTACCATGCTGACCTCGTCGGCCTGAAGGTCGAAACCGACGCCGGAGAGGCGATCGGGACGGTCGGCAATGTGCTCAACTACGGTGCAGGCGACCTCGTCGAGATTAAGCGCGATGGCGGCAAGAGCTTCCTCGTTCCGATGACGGAGCAGGCCGTTCCCCGCTGGGACGCGCAGGTGCTGGTCATTTCGCAGGATTTCGTCGAAGACTAGCGGCCATGCCGGCCGAGCCCTCCGTCATTTCCTCCGACCTCTGGCAGCGCCTCGCCGCGTACGAGATCGGCCCTGAACAGGCGACGCTATCCTTCCGCGACCGGCTCGCCCGAGAAAACCGCTGGGATAGCGCCTTCGCGGACCGCGTGATCGGCGAATACAAGCGGTTCTGTTACCTTGCGAGGACAGCGGGGCATGAGGTCACGCCCTCGGACGCGGTGGACCAGGCATGGCACCTGCACCTCACCTACAGCCGCGACTACTGGCAGCGCTTTTGCCCCGAAGTGCTGGGTGCCGAACTGCACCACGGCCCCACCGCCGGCGGCCAGGCGGAGCGGACGCGCTATTACGACCAGTACGCCGCGACGCTGAAATCCTACGAAGACGCTTTCGGCGAGCCGCCGCCTGCCGACATCTGGCCCGGTGCCGCGCGCCGCTTCGGCGTCGATCCCAAGGGGGTGAGGGTCAACCCGGCGGATGTCATGATACTTCCGCGCAAAGTGGCTTATGCTATCATCGCGCTATTCGGAGCGGCCTTCGCGCTGCTGGGTTGGGGAGCTTTGCAATGATCGATACGGGCCTGTCATTCTTTTCGGGACCTGCCTTCCTGATCCTGTTCCTGGTCCTGATGGTGGTCGGCTGGCTTTCCGGCCCGCGGCTTGCCGACATGGTGCGGCCCGAAGGGCGAAGCACCGGCGCGGCACTGGGGGCCGAGGAACTGGCATTTCTCACCGGCGGGGCTCGCCGAGTGTCGGAAACCGCGACCGCGCAATTGCTCGCCCGCGATGCCATCGTTCACGAGAAGAAGGACCGCTTCGCCATCCGTTCGGCTGGTGGCGGTCAGACGGCCCTCGAGAGCCGCATCCTTTCGACGCCGGAGCCGGCACGGTGGAACGATTTCCTGCGCGCCGGGACAGCCGAGGTGGCAGGGATAACAGACAGACTGCGCGCCGATGGCATGCTCGTCGGGCCGGACGAGATTACCAAGCTGCGCATGATGCAGGCTGCGCCTTACGCGTTCCTCGTCTTTCTCGGCGCATGGCGGATCGCTGCCGGCCTCGGACTGGGCGAGCCGGTCGGCTTCCTCGCGATCCTGACGATCATTGCATTGATCCTGATGATGGTGCGCTTTTCCAGAGTCGATATGCGGACCAAGGCGGGGATCGAGGCGGTTGAGGCTGCCCGTGTCGCCTCGTCGCGCCTCTCGCGTGCGCCGACGCAGGACGAGGCGGGCAGGGCGGTCGCGCTCTACGGCACGGCAGTGCTGGTCGGCACGCCGATGGTGGCGGTTCACGAACTGCGCCAGAATGCTTTCGGAGGCGACGGAGGGGCGTTCGTCGGCGATGGCGGGGGTGACAGCGGGGACGGTGGCGGCGGTTGTGGCGGCGGCTGCGGCGGTTGCGGAGGCTGACGCGCGGGCCTAAGCGCCTGTCATGACGAAACTTCACGTCGCCATTTGCCAAGCCGCGCCGATTCCGCTCGCAATCGAGGATGGAATTGCGCAAGCGGTCGAGCTCGCTCGCAAGGCGATTGCCGACGGGGCGCAGCTGGTCGCCTTCGGCGAGACCTTCCTCGGCGGCTACCCGCTGTGGCTCGACGAGGCTCCCGGCGCCGCGCTGTGGGATCATCCCGGCACCAAGGCGCTGCACCGCCTCCTGCTAGAGAACGCGGTGGTCCGGAACGACGAGCGGCTGCTGCCACTGCAGGAACTGTGCGACGAGACCGGCGCGGTCATTTCCATCGGCGCGCACGAGCGCGTTCGCCGCAGCCTGTTCAACAACCAGATGACCTTCCGGCCCGGACAGCCAGTCCTCGACCACCGCAAACTGGTGCCGACGCATGGCGAGCGGTTGGTCTGGATGCGCGGCGACGGCTCGACCCTGGGCGTTCACCAGGCCGAATGGGGCTCGGTGGGCAACCTTATCTGCTGGGAGCACTGGATGCCCTTGGCACGCGCGGCGATGCACAACCTCGGCGAGAGCGTCCACGTCGCTGCATGGCCTACCGTGCGCGAGCAATACGCCATCGCCAGCCGCCACTACGCGATGGAGGGGCGGTGCTTCGTGCTCGCCGCAGGGCTGGTCCAGCACAAGGACGACCTGCTCGGTGGGCTTGAACGCTGCGGCGGAGACCCAGAGGCCGAAGCGCTGATCCGCGCTATCGAAAGCGACGTTCTCAACCGAGGCGGCAGCATGATCGCCGCGCCCGACGCGCGAGTGGTCGCGCAAGCGGGCGAGGGTGAGGAAACGCTCCATGTCGAGCTGGATCTTGCGGAAATCGACGAGGGACTGGCGAGCCTCGATACCGACGGCCACTATTCGCGGCCCGACGTGTTCGAACTGACAGTCGATACCCGGGCGAAAGATGGGGTGGATTGGAGTGATTGACCTGTGCCGCATGGGCGGCCTCGAGATCGCTCTGGCGGCTTTCCCGTTTGCTGTGTTGGCGTGCCTCATCGGTTTTTCGTGCGCAGTGCTGCACAACGCCCGTCTCTATGGTGACGAAAACACGATTCGCGTCGGGGCGCGTGGCATATTGCCGCTTATTCTCGGCACGATTGCGAGCTACACGCTGGTCGAAATACTGCCTGCCGATCCCGAGAATTGCGGGGCGACCCCTGATAGTGTCGTGCTTGTGTTCTTCGGAATTGCGCTGCCCGTAGCCGCTTTAGCCATTTCTCTCTGGAAGTCGTCATGACCTTCGCCGCAACCATCCTGACACTCTATCCCGAGATGTTCCCCGGGCCGCTGAGGCTGTCGCTCGCCGGGCGGGCGCTGGAGGAGCAGAAGTGGTCGCTCGACACGATCCAGATCCGCGACTTCGCTTCCGACAAGCATCGCACGGTCGACGATACGCCGGCCGGCGGCGGGGCGGGGATGGTGCTGAAGGCCGATGTGCTGGGAGCCGCGGTCGATCATGCGATCAGGATGCAGCCCGGCGTCCCGATCCTCGCGATGACGCCGCGCGGCAAGCCGATCACGCAGGAGCGAATTCGCGAGCTGGCTGCAGGGCCGGGAGTCACTATCCTGTGCGGTCGCTTCGAGGGGTTCGACGAGCGGCTTTTCGAAGCTCGTCCGCAGATAGAACAGGTCAGCCTCGCCGACATCGTCCTGTCCGGCGGAGAGCCTGCCGCGCTCGCCATACTCGACGCTTGCATTCGCTTGCTTCCGGGGGTAATGGGCGCGCCTTCAAGCGGAACCGAGGAATCCTTCGAAGAAGGGCTGCTCGAATATCCGCAATATACCCGACCTCAGGAATGGGAAGGGCGCACGATCCCTGAAGTGCTGCGATCGGGGGATCATGCGAAGATCGCTGCTTGGCGCAAGTCCATGGCGGAAGATCACACACGGTTACGCAGGCCGGACTTGTGGGAGCGTTACAGTGACGCTCCGGTCCAGTCTGCCTCTGGCGAGCGGCAGGAAAAGAAGGACCAGGGCAAATGAACCTGATTCAGCAGCTCGAAGCGGAAGCTATCGAGAACCTCGGGAAGGACGTTCCCGAATTTCGTCCCGGCGACACCGTCCGCGTTGGCGTAAAGGTTGTCGAAGGTACGCGTGAACGCGTCCAGAATTTCGAAGGCGTTGTCATTGCCCGCTCGAACCGCGGCATGGGCAGCAACTTCACCGTCCGCAAGATGAGCTTCGGTGAAGGCGTGGAACGCGTGTTCCCGCTCTACTCGCCGATCGTCGACAGCATCACCGTGGTCCGCCGCGGCGTCGTGCGTCGTGCGAAGCTCTACTATCTGCGTGGCCGCACCGGTAAGCGTGCGCGCATCGCGGAACGCAAGGTCAACGCCCCCAAGGCGTAAGCACAAGACCTATAACGGTTTGACGAAAGGGCGCTCCGGTCTAGAAGCCGGGGCGCCCTTTTTCGTTTCTCATCCCAACCGGAGACACGCTTTCTTGCCATGCGCCACCTGCTTGCTGCTGCCGCTTCGCTCGCTCTCGCCACACCTGCAATCGCGGACGATCACGCGATGAGCGAAACTGCCGACCTCACCTTCGAACAGGTCTTCGCTTCTCCCTCGCTGGACGGACCTAGCCCGCGGCAGGCGAAGCTCTCGCCGGACGGGCGCTACCTCACCCTGCTGCGCAACCGCGAGGACGAGCGCGAGCGCTACGACCTGTGGGGCTACGACCGCGAAAACGGCCAATGGCGCATGCTGGTCGACAGCGAGGCGCTCGGCACCGGGCGCGAACTGTCCGAGGACGAGAAAATGCAGCGCGAACGCGCGCGTGTCGGCAATCTTCGCGGCATCATCGCCTATCAGTGGACGGCAGACGGCACGGGCATTCTCGTGCCGCTCGACGGGGATCTCTACCTTGCGCGGCTCGACGGATCGATCCAGCGCCTGACCGACACCGAGGAAAGCGAACTCAACCCCGCGCTGAGCGAGAAGAGCACCTACCTCTCCTTCGTCCGCGACCGGCAGTTGTGGGTCGGGCCGGTCGGCTCGGAAGCGCAGCCGATCACTCCGAAGGAAGGCGATGCGATCCGCTGGGGCGAAGCGGAATTCGTCGCGCAGGAAGAGATGAGCCGGCTAACCGGTTACTGGTGGAGCCCGGACGACAAGCGCATCGTGGTCCAGCGCACCGACGAGAGCCCGGTCGGCATCGTCACCCGCGCGGCCATCGGCGCAACCGGCACGAAGGTCTTCGACCAGCGCTATCCGGTCGCCGGCAGCGACAATGCGATCGTCGAGCTGTTCGTGATGGACCCCGACGGTGGCAACCGCGTGCAGATCGACCTCGGCGAGGAAAGCGACATCTACGTCGCGCGCGTCGATTGGGCACCGGACGGCAGCGCCATCTACGTCCAGCGCCAGAACCGCGAGCAAACGGTGCTCGACATGCTCAAGGTCGATCCGGCGACCGGCGCGAGCGAGATTTTCTTCACGGAGAACGCCGCGCGCGAGGACTACTGGATCAACATCTCCGACGAGTACAAATTCCTGAAGAACGGCGATTTGCTGTGGTGGTCGGAGCGCAGCGGTTCGGGGCAGTTCTACCTGTTCGATGGTTCGAACTGGTCGCAGCTGACCGACACGCCGGGCCCGGTCACCAAGCTGCTCGGCGTCGACCAGGAAAGCGGGAAGATATTCTTCCAGGCGGTCGAAGACGTGCTCGCGCAACATGTCTATGTCATCGACATGGCAGAGGGCGGCGAGGCGCGTCGTCTGACCAGCGACGGCTTCACGCATTCCGCGACGATGGACAAGGATGCGAAGACGCTCCTCATCACGCGCTCCAACCACAACCAGCCTTCGCAGAGCTACCTCGCCGATGCCCAAGGCAACCACCTCGCCTGGGTCGAGCAGAATGCGCTGGAAGACGGCCATCCCTACGCGCCGCACCTCGCGAGCCATCGCCCTGCGCGCTACGGCACGATCAAGGCGGCCGACGGCGTGACCGATCTCTATTACAAGATGGTCACGCCCGAGATGGAGCCGGGCAAGCAATACCCGGTGTTCTATTACCACTACAGCGGCCCCGGCCCGCAGGTCGTGACGCGCGGCTGGGACGGCGCGTTGCAACAGGCGGTGGTCGACAAGGGCTACATCTGGTTCGAGCTCGACAACCGGGGAAGTGCGAACCGCGGGGTCGATTTCGAACAGCCGCTCTATCGCGCAATGGGCAGCGTCGAAGTCGAGGACCAGAAGGCGGGTGCCGAATATCTCAAGACGCTCGATTACGTCGATGCGGAGAAGATCGCGCTCTACGGCTGGTCCTACGGCGGTTACATGACACTGAAGCAGTTGCAGGCCGATCCGGGGCTCTATGCTGCGGGCATCTCGGGCGCGCCGGTGACCAAGTGGGAGCTTTACGACACCCATTATACCGAGCGCTACATGGGCGATCCGAACAAGGTGCCGGGTGCCTACGAAGCATCGAGTGCGATCCCGCAGGCGACAGCCATTAGCGACCCGCTGCTGCTGATCCACGGCATGGCCGACGACAATGTCGTGTTCGAGAATTCCTCGGAACTGATCTCGGTCCTGCAGGAAGGAAACGTGCCGTTCGAAATGATGCTCTACCCCGGCTATACGCACCGCGTGTCGGGCGAAATGATCTCGCCGCACCTGTGGAACACGATTTTCAGCTTCCTCGAGCGCAACGGCGTGACGCCTCCCGAGGAGTGAGGGTTTAGCGCGCGCAATCGAATGTACGCTTGCGGGCGCGCCGCCAATCGCTATCTCGGCGGCGCAAACGAATTGGAGAAGTGAATTGGGCTATCGCGTAGCCGTGGTCGGTGCGACCGGAAATGTCGGTCGTGAAATGATGCAGATCCTCGCCGAGCGCGAGTTCCCCTGCGACGAGGTCGCGGCGGTCGCATCGTCGCGTTCGGTCGGGACGGAAGTCGAATTCGGCGACACCGGCAAGATGCTCAAGTGCAAGAACATCGAGCATTTCGACTTCACCGGCTGGGATATCGCCCTGTTCTCGGCGGGCAGTGGCCCGGCGAAGGAATATGCGCCCAAGGCGGCGGCTGCCGGCTGCGTCGTGATCGACAACAGCTCGCTCTACCGCATGGAGCCGGACGTGCCGCTGATCGTGCCGGAAGTGAATCCGGACGCGATCGACGACTACAAGAAGCGCAACATCATCGCGAACCCGAACTGCTCGACCGCGCAGCTCGTCGTCGCGCTCAAGCCGCTGCACGATGCGGCGAAGATCAAGCGCGTCGTCGTCAGCACCTACCAGTCGGTTTCCGGAGCGGGCAAGGCGGGCATGGACGAGCTGTTCAACCAGAGCCGCGCCATCTTCGTCGGCGATCCGGTGGAGCCGGAGAAGTTCACCAAGCAGATCGCCTTCAACCTCATTCCGCACATCGATGTCTTCCTCGACGACGGCTCGACCAAGGAAGAGTGGAAGATGGTGGTCGAGACCAAGAAGATCCTCGACCCGAAGATCAAGCTGACCGCGACCTGCGTGCGCGTGCCGGTCTTCGTCGGCCACTCCGAAGCGGTGAACATCGAGTTCGAGAACGAGATCAGCGCCGAGCAGGCTCAGGAAATCCTGCGCGAGGCACCGGGCATCATGCTCGTCGACAAGCGCGAGGACGGCGGATACGTCACCCCGGTCGAATGCGCGGGCGACGGTGCCACCTACATCAGCCGCGTGCGCGAAGACCCGACGGTGGAGAACGGCCTCACCCTGTGGTGCGTGTCGGACAACCTGCGCAAGGGTGCCGCGCTCAACGCGGTGCAGATCGCCGAACTTCTCGGACGTCGCCACCTGAAGAAGGGGTGACCGCAGCAGGCGATTGCGGCACAAGGGCCGCATGACACTGCAAGCCGATCTCTTCTTCAGCTTCCGCTCGCCATACTCCTACCTCGCCGTGGGGCGTTATCGCGCCATGGCGGAGGAGTACGATGTCGACATCACCCTGCGCACGGTGATGCCGATCGCCATTCGCGATCCCGATATCCTCTTCACCGGCAACCCGGCAGCGCCGCGCTACATCGTGCTCGACTGCATGCGTTCCGCGCAGATGCAGGGCATTCCGCTGCGCTGGCCGCGTCCGGACCCGGTCGTGCAGAACTTCCAGACGCGCGAGATTCCGAAGGAGCAGCCCTACATCTTCCGCATCAGCCGCCTCGGGCAGGCAGCGACGCGGCGAGGGAAGGGGTTGGCCTTCGCCGACGAGGCTTCGAGGGTCATCTGGTCGGGCGAAGTCGATAACTGGCACGAGGGCGACCACCTTGCCAATGCGGCCCAGCGGGCCGGGCTCGACCTGGCCGAGCTCGATGCCGAAGCGGTCTCCGATGCCGATGCGCTCGATGCGGAGATCGGCGAGAACCAGAAAGCGCTCGAAGCAGCGGGCCATTGGGGTGTGCCGACCCTCGTGTTCGAGGGTGAACCGTTCTTCGGGCAGGACCGTGTCGAGATGGCGAAGTGGCGCATGGAACAGAAGGGCCTGGCCAAGCGATGAGCGAACTTCGACGCGAAACGATCGCGAGCTTCGATGGAACCGAGCTCGCCGTGCACCGCATGGGCGAGGGCAGGCCGGTGCTGTTGCTCCACGGCCTTTTCTCGAGCGCGGAAATGAACTGGATACGCTTCGGCCATGCGAAGAAACTCGCCGATGCGGGTCTCGAGGCGATTATGCCGGACCTGCGCGCACACGGTGAAAGCGGAAAACCGCATGATGTCGCCGCCTATCCGCCCGATGTACTGGCAAGAGACGCCGCCGCGCTGGTCGAGGCGCTCGGCCTCGACGATTTCGACCTCGTCGGCTTCTCGCTCGGAGCGCGAACCTCGGCGCGCGCGGTCATCAACGGGCTTGCTCCGCGCAAGCTGGTATTGGCGGGCATGGGCCTTGAGGGGCTGGCAGGGTGGAACCGCCGCGCCGCCTTCTTCATCGATGCGATCGACCGCTTCGAAGAGGTCAAACGCGGCGATCCGGCGTTCATGGCGGTCAGCTTCATGAAGACCATGAAAGTCGATCGCGACGCGGCGCGCCTGCTGCTCAACTCCGTGGCCGACACCCAACCCGAAGCGCTCGCGGCAATCACCATGCCGACGATGGTGCTGTGCGGCGACAAGGACAACGACAACGGTTCGGCGCAAAAGCTCGTCGAAGCGCTGCCCGATGCCCATTACGTCGAGATACCGGGCACGCATATGAGCTCGGTCACCGAGCCGGAAATGGGCGATGCGCTGGTGGAGTTCCTCGGTGACTGAGAGCGCTAACTGGCAACGCTTCCGGATCCTCTGGCCTGCCGGGCTGGTCGCCTTCGCGCTCGTGATCTGGCTGGGGTTCCCGCTCGCGATAGAGGGCGTACCGGGCGGCATCCTCGCTCACCAGGCCGCCGGCTCGGCCTTCCAGGTCGACATGATCCAGCGCGCCTGGTCGTTGGCCGGCCTCTACGAGCGCGCGCTTCTCTCGATGATCGGCGATATCGTGTTCATCACCATCTACGGGCTCGGCAGCTGGTATGGCGGGCTCGCTTTCATGGAAGCGGACGACAAGCGGCTGAAGCGGCTCGGCATGCTGCTGGTCGGGGCGGCGATCGTCTTCATTGCGACCGACTATGCCGAAACCTTCTCGCAGATCATCCAGCTGTGGCAGATGCGCGGAAGCGATACGCTGGCCTCGCTTGCGGCGACAGTCAGGCCGGTGAAGGTGGTGGCCTGGGTGATCACGTTCGTCGGTATCCTGGCCGCGCTCGTCGTTCGTCGAAATTCCCGCAAGTCCGCTTGATTCAGCCCCCTTGCAGGTCCAAACCGGTATCCATCGAAACCGGTTTTGACCGAGAGGACTGACACATCATGAAATTCGCATCCGTTGCGCTTGCCGCGCTGGCCGTTTCGCTTGCGGCGCCCGCCTATGCCGACCATCACGGCGGCGAGAAGAGCGAGGCAAGTGAAGCTTTCCCGATGACGCCGCAGGGCGCTGCCGACTGGGTCGCCATGGTCGAGAAGGACCTGTTCGACTACTCGGTCGAAGCGGGCCGGGTTTATTGGATCAACTCGACCTACATCACCGAAGATACCGATGCGCTAGCAGCCAAGATCGGCGCGCAAGGCACGGAAAAATCCGTCAAATACGCACTCGAAGCGGCCAAGTATGCGACCGTCGACGGCCTCGATGCCGAAGTAGGCCGCAAGCTCGACATGCTGCGCAACGGCATCGTCCTGCCCGCACCGACCACCGATGGCGCGGCGACTGAACTCAACGAGATCGCGACCAAGCTCAACAGCCTCTACGGCAAGGGCCGCGGCACGCTGAACGGCGAGGAAATCAACGGGTCGGACATCGAGGCCGAGATGGGCAATATCGATCGTTCGCCCGAAGAGCTCGCTGAGATGTGGGCCAGCTGGCACACCAATGTCGGCGCGCCGATGAAGGACGACTATGCCCGCATGGTCGAAATCGCCAATGAAGGCGCCAAGGAACTCGGCTTCACCAATGTCGGCGCCATGTGGCGTTCGGGCTACGACATGCCGGCCGACGACTTCGCGGCCGAGACCGAGCGTCTGTGGCAGGAAGTGAAGCCGCTCTACGACAGCCTGCACACCTATGTCCGCTGGAACCTCAACGAGAAATACGGCGATGCGGTGCAGCCCGCGACAGGCCCGATCCGCGCCGACCTGCTCGGAAATATGTGGGCGCAGGAATGGGGCAACATCTACCCACTCGTCGCGCCCGAGGGTGCCGGCGACATCGGCTACGACCTGACCGACCTTATCGCCCAGAAGGGCCTGTCTGAAATCGACATGGTCCGCGTCGGCGAACAGTTCTTCTCCTCGCTCGGCTTCGAGCCGCTGCCGGAGACCTTCTACCAGCGCAGCCAGTTCGTGAAGCCGGCAGACCGCGAAGTCGTGTGCCACGCAAGCGCGTGGGACATCGACAACAAGGACGACATCCGCATCAAGATGTGCATCAAGCAGAATGCGGACGACTTCATCACCATCCACCACGAGCTCGGCCACAACTACTACCAGCGCGCCTATAACGAGCAGGACTACCTGCACCTCAACGGCGCGAACGACGGCTTCCACGAGGCTATCGGCGACATGATCGCCCTGTCGATCACGCCGGAATACCTCGTCCAGATCGACATGCTCGACCGCGCGGACGTTCCGGGCCCGGACAAGGATATCGGCCTGCTCCTGCGCCAGGCGATGGACAAGGTCGCGTTCCTCCCGTTCGGCCTGCTGGTCGACAAGTGGCG
The DNA here is from genome assembly GCF_004114695.1 of Erythrobacter sp. HKB08. Classification (NCBI taxonomy): domain Bacteria; kingdom Pseudomonadati; phylum Pseudomonadota; class Alphaproteobacteria; order Sphingomonadales; family Erythrobacteraceae; genus Erythrobacter; species Erythrobacter sp. HKB08. Next base: position 2,137,383 of record NZ_CP035310.1, on the reverse strand, counting down.
CTGGGGCGTGTTCGACGGCTCGATCACGCCGGACCAGTACAACACCGCTTGGCACGACCTGAAGCGCGAGTACCAGGGCATTACCCCGCCGGTCGATCGTCCGGCCGACGCCTTCGATCCGGGTGCGAAGTATCACATCCCGGGCAACACGCCGTACACCCGCTACTTCCTTGCTCGCATCCTGCAGTTCCAGTTCTACAAGGCTGCGTGCGACCAGGCAGGCTGGGAAGGGCCGCTCCACCGCTGCTCGTTCTATGGCAACGAGGAAGTCGGCGAGAACCTCAACGCAATGCTCGAAATGGGCGCTTCGAAGCCGTGGCCCGACGCGCTCGAGGCGTTCACCGGAACCCGCGAGATGAGCGGCAAGGCGATGGTCGAATACTTCGCACCGCTCAAGGCATGGCTCGACGAGCAGAATGCTGGTAAGCCCACCGGATGGTGAGGTTTTTCAAGCTTGTCCCGCTGGTTGCGCTGGCAGCCTGCGCCCCGGTTTCGGCCGACCTGGCCGAGCCGGGAGGGCAAGCGAATGCCTCGCTCGAAGGGCAGGCGCTGTTCGTCGCGAACAAGTTCGGCAACTCCTTGTCGAAAATCGACCTTGCCAGCGGCGAGGAAGTGAAGCGCGTCGACAGCTGCGCCAATCCGCACGAGCTGGCGACCTCGCCGGATGGGGAATATGTCGCGCTCGCCTGCTATGGCGGGACGAGCGTCGATATCTTCCGCACCGGCGATCTTGCGCGCGTGCGCTCCGTCGAGCTTGGCGAGAATGCCCGGCCGCACGGTATCGTGTGGTGGACCGACGACGATCTCTATGTGACGGCCGAGGGGCGCCAATCGGTCTTCTGGATCAGGCGTCCGGTTGGAGAGGTCGAGACTTTCGAATATTCGACCGGCAAGCGGGGCAGCCACATGCTGGCGGTATCGCCCAACGGCAATCACGCCTGGACGATGGATCTCGGCTCCGGGACGGTCACGCTGGTCGACCTCAAGACGCGCCGCGCTCCTTTGTCGGTCGAGGTCGGGGTCGAGCCTGAAGGCATCTCGCTGTCGCCCGACGGCAAGGCGCTGTGGGTATCCGCGCGCGGTTCGAACAAGGCGATCGAGCTCGATCCCATGACGCTCGAGGTCCGCAACGAGGTGGCGACGGGCCGATTCCCGCTGCGCCTCGCGATCCGGCCGCAGGGCGACGTTGCGGTCACGTCCGACCTGCAGGATGGCTCGCTGACGGTTATCGACCTCGCGAAGGCAGAGTCAGTGCGCACTATCGCGGTTTCCAGCCCGGAAGAGGCCGAGGAACGCTTCCAGGTGACGATCCTGTGGTCGGACGATGGCAAGCGCGTCTATGTCGCGGAAACAGCCTCGGACACGATTGCCGAAGTCGACTACGAAACAGGGAAAGTTCTCCGCCGGCTGCAGGCCGGTGACGGCGGGGACGGATTGGCGATACTCGATTGAGCGACAAACGTAAGCCACTGCCGGTCGTGGGCTGGCGGGAACTCGTGCATCTGCCCGAACTGGGCCTGAGCGGCATTCCCGCCAAGATCGACACCGGTGCCCGCACCTCCTCGCTGCACGGCACGGTGATCGAGGAACTCGAACGCGACGGGGAGCAATATGTGCGCTTCGCCGTCGACTGGGATGGCGAGCGCCACGTGTGCGAGGCAGTGCATGTCGACATCCGCGGCATCACCAGCTCGAACGGCAAGACGCAGCGCCGCTATGTCATCAAGACGCCGCTCAAGATCGGCGATGAAGAATTTCGTGCGGAAATCAGCCTGGCCGACCGGTCGGACATGCGGTTTCCGATGTTGATCGGACGATCGTCGCTGCGGCGCCGTTTCGTCGTCGATTCAGGTTACTCGTGGCTGCAAACGCCCGAACTCAAGACTACCAAGGGACACAAACCATGAAAATCGCCATGCTGGCGCGCAATCCGAAGCTCTACTCGCACGAGCGCCTCGTCGAGGCGGCAGAGCAACGCGGGCACACGCTCGACATCCTCAATACGACGCGCTGCACGGTGAACATCGCCAGCCATCGTCCGACGCTGACCTACAATGGCGAGACCGTCGGCAAATACGACGCGGTGATCCCGCGCATCGGGGCCTCGATCACGAACTACGGCCTCGCGGTGCTGCGCCAGTTCGAGATGGGCGGCGTCTGGCCGCTCAACGAAAGCGTCGCCATCGGTCGCAGCCGCGACAAGCTGCGCTCGATGCAAATCCTCGCCAAATACGGCCTCGGCCTGCCGCTGACCGCCTATGCCAACGATCCCAAGGCGGCGGAGGAGATCATCAAGGCGGTCAACGGCCCGCCGGTGGTGATCAAGCTGCTCGAGGGCACGCAGGGCATCGGCGTCGTCCTCGCCGAGACGATGAGCAGCGCGAAGTCGGTAATCGAGGCATTCCGCGGCGCGAATGTGAACATCTTGGTGCAGGAGTTCATCAAGGAAGCCGGCGGGACCGACATTCGTGCGCTGGTCGTCGGCGGCAAGGTCGTCGCAGCGATGAAACGCACCGGCGCGGCGGACGATTTCCGCTCCAACCTGCACCGTGGCGGTAGCGCCGAGGTCATCAAGATCACCCCGGAAGAACGCTCGACCGCGGTACGCGCGGCCAAGCACATGGGCCTCAACGTCTGCGGCGTGGACATGCTGCGCTCGAACCACGGGCCGGTGATCATGGAGGTGAACTCCTCACCCGGCCTCGAAGGCATCGAGAAAGCGACGGGCAAGGACGTCGCCGGATTGATCATCGAATTCATCGAAAAGAGCGCGAAAGCGGGCAAGACCAAGACCAAGGGCAGAGGCTAGCCATTCATCGGGTCGCACCGGTTATTCACTCAACGGGAGGCGACTGATGAAGAAAACGACGCATAATCCGACACCCTGGATGCAGGGCTTCGGTCTCAACCACGCCGTCGAGGTCGAGGGCGGCCAGCGGACGCTCTACCTATCGGGGCAGACGGCGTCCGCGGCCGATGGCTCGCCGATGCATCCGGGCGATCTCGTCGCGCAGTACAAGGCTGCTTGGCAGTGCCTGCTCGACGCGCTTGGCTCTGCGGGCATGGATGCGAGCAACCTCGTGCGGCTCAATTACTACACGACCGATGTCGATGCGTTCATGGCCCACGCCGACCAGATCATGTCGGTCCATGTAGAAGCGGGCGCGCAGATCGTCGCCACGCTGCTCGGCGTGACGCGGCTCTACGATCCGGCAATCATGATCGAGATCGAGGCGACCGCAGTCGGCTGATCCCGCTTTCGATCACCGGAACGGCGGCTCGTTGAAGGCGCGAAGCTTGCGGCTGTGCAGGCGCGGACCTTCCTCGCGTAGCAGGCGGCAGGCTGTGACGCCGATCTGGAGGTGGGCGGCGATCGCCTCCTCGTAGAACTTGTTCGCCTGGCCCGGCAGCTTGATCTCGCCGTGGAGCGGCTTGTCCGAGACGCACAGCAGCGTTCCGTAAGGCACGCGGAAGCGGTAGCCCTGCGCGGCGATGGTCGCGCTTTCCATGTCGATGCCGACGGCGCGGCTGAGCGAAAGGCGCTTGGCCGACTGGGTGTAGCGAAGCTCCCAGTTACGGTCGTCGGTGGTGACGACCGTGCCGGTGCGCATACGCTTCTTGAGGTCGCTGCCGTGTTCGCCCGAAACCTCTTCGGCCGCGCCAGCAAGGGCCTGCTGGACCTCGGCAATGGCGGGGAGGGGGATTTCAGGCGGTAGGACCGGATCGAGCACGTGGTCGTCGCGCAGATATGCATGGGCGAGCACGTAGTCGCCGATCTTCTGGCTCGGGCGCAGGCCGCCGCAGTGGCCGATCATCAGCCAGGCTTCGGGGCGCAGCACAGCAAGGTGGTCGCAGATCGTCTTCGCGTTGGATGGACCGACACCGATGTTGACGAGAGTGATCCCGCCGCGCCCTTCACCGACGAGGTGGTAGGCGGGCATCTGGTGCCGGCGCCATGCCGTGTCGGACAGCTGAATGCGCGCATTGCTGGTCCGCTCGGTCAGTTCGAGGCCGCCCGCGCCAGCCAGCTTGGTGTAGCCGTTGCTGCCGAGCTGTTCACCGGCCCAGTCAACGAATTCATCGACATAGCGGTGATAGTTCGTGAACAGGATGTAGTTCTGGAAGTCGTCCGTGCTGGTGCCGGTATAGTGCGCGAGGCGGGCGAGGCTGAAGTCGGTCCGCAGGCCGTCGAACAGCGACAGCGGGATCTCGTCTTCCGGATCGTCTAGCTCGATTCCGTCCGCCAGTTCATCGCCGATATCGGCCAGCTCGGTCGCCGGGAAATGGCGTGCGAGATCGTTCGGGCTGATCCCGGCGAGCTCCGCGCCGACTTCACCGTCGAGCACGTAGGGGAAGGGGATTTCCTGGCGCGAAGGGCGCGCGTCGATGGAAACGTCGTAGTCGCTGCAGATGAGATCGAGCTGTTCGCGCAGGTAATCGGCAAACAGGCGCGGACGGGTGATCGTGGTCGTGTAGACACCCGCCTCGTTCAACCGGCCGAAGGCGCGGCTGCGGTCGGCAGGATGGTTGGCACCGTCGAAGGTCAGGACGAGTTCGGGATAGGCGTAGGTCCCGTCGTTGCGGCGCTCCTTCGAGGGGAGGGCGCCATTGCGGGCGAAGGCGATGACGTCTTCGCGTAGCTGTTCCACCGCCTTGTCGTAGATTGCGGTGATTTTCTCGATGACCAGTTCGATCTTGTCCATGTGTCCTATCTGCGCTTCCTCTCTTGCAATTCCAAGTCAGGGGCCGCCGCGCGGGCGGATTCCTCCTGTTACAAAAAGGGCGCGACCCGCAGGCCGCGCCCCTCTTGCGCTAAGACTGGCGTGACGCTCAGCCTTCTGCGTTTTCGTCCGTCTCTGCTTCGTCCGAAGCGGCGTCTTCACCCTCTGCCGGGGTAACGCCTTCTTCGAGCAGCTCGGCCGGGATTTCACCCGGTTCGAGGGTCGGGTCGATCTGGTTGGCAGCTGCCGCTTCCTCGATTTCCTTCTGCTCTTCTTCGAACAGCTGGGCGAGAACGTCGACACCCTGGCTCTGCAGTTCGGCCTCGTCTTCGGAGCGGGCGACATTCGCCTTCACCGTGACGTGGACTTCCGGGTGCAGGGCGACGGTCACGTCGTGCATGCCGATCGTCTTGATCGGGCTGCCCATGACGATCTGCTTCTTGTCGACCGAGTGACCCTTGTCGTTCAGGCCGTTCACGATGTCGCGAACGTTGACCGAGCCGTACAGCTGGCCGGCGTTCGACGAAGCGCGAAGCAGGACGATTTCGGTGCCGTCGACGCTTTCACCGAGCTTCTCGGCTTCGGTACGACGCTCGGCGTTTTCCTTCTCGAGGCGCTCGCGGTTGGCTTCGAAGACCTTCTTGTTGGCTTCGTTGGCACGCAGGGCCTTCTTCTGCGGGAGCAGGAAGTTGCGGGCGTAGCCGTCCTTCACGGTGACGATGTCGCCGATCGAGCCGAGGTTGCCGATACGTTCGAGGAGAATGATATCCATGGTTCTGCTCCTCTTACTTCACGATGTACGGAAGCAGGCCGATGTGGCGCGCGCGCTTGATCGCCTTGGCGAGTTCGCGCTGCTTCTTGGCCGAAACGGCGGTGATACGGGAAGGAACGATCTTGCCACGCTCGGACATGAAGCCCTGCAGCAGGCGCACGTCCTTGTAGTCGATCTTCGGTGCATTCTTGGCCGAGAACGGGCAAGTCTTGCGGCGGCGGAAAAACGGGCGGGCCATCAGTCGCGCTCCTCACGGTCGGCGCGGCGCTTCTTGCCGTCGCGGTCGTTCTTGCGCATCATCACGCTCGGACCTTCTTCGTGCTCTTCGACACGGATGGTCATGTAGCGGATGACGTCTTCGTTGATGCGGGTCTGGCGCTCGAGCTCGGAAACAACGGAGCCGGGGCCCTCGATGTTGAGCATTACGAAATGCGCCTTGCGGTTACGGTCGATCTTGTAGGCGAGGTTCTTGAGGCCCCAGGTCTCCGTCTTGGTGACCTTGCCGTCGTTCTGCTCGACAATCTCGGTAGCTTGCGCGGCCAATGCGTCGACCTGGCTCTGGCTCAGGTCCTGGCGCGCAAGGAAGATATGCTCGTAGAGAGCCATTCCTTGTCCTTTCACTTCTGCCGATCGCTGGCTGTCCCGCGCGGATCGCGGGGGCCCCTCCGGCTTTCTTCTTATCCCCGTCGCCGGAACGCTCCGGACGCAAGGGATGCGCGCACATAGCGGGATTGGCGGGGAATGCAAGCCTTGCGAGCCGGGAACGCAGGCGGCAAGGGCGGGTTCGAGACACGACAAAGGAGAATTGCGTGCCCGGTGGACTTGTAGCCCTGCTCGACGACGTATCGATCATCGCGCGAACCGCTGCCGCCTCGATAGACGATATCGGCGTCGCGGCAAGCAGGGCGGGCACCAAGGCCGCCGGCGTCGTGATCGACGATGCCGCGGTCACGCCGAGCTACGTCACGGGCCTCAGCCCGGCGCGCGAGTTACCGATCATCTGGTCGATCACGAAAGGCAGTCTGTTCAACAAGCTGGTGATCCTGCTTCCCGGCGCGCTCCTGCTGAGCGAATTCCTGCCCGGCGCGATCATTTTCATCCTCATGCTGGGCGGCGGCTTCCTCTGCTACGAAGGCGCCGAGAAGGTCATCGAAAAGCTCGGCGGGGCAAAGCACGGCAAGACCATCGAGGACCCGATCGAGGATCCCGCGAAGTTCGAGAAACAGCGCATTTCCGGGGCGATCAGGACCGACCTCATCCTTTCGGCCGAGATCATGGCCATCGTGCTGAACGAGGTGTCGGCGGAAGATTTCTTCGTCCGCGCGGGCGTGCTCGCGATCGTCGGCATCGTGATCACCGTCGTCGTCTACGGTACGGTGGCGGTTATCGTGAAGATGGACGATATCGGTCTCCATCTCGCCGAAAAGCCGAGCGAGGCGGCGCAGAAATTCGGCAAGTTCCTCCTGCGCCTCATGCCGCGCCTGCTGACGGCGCTGTCGATCATCGGGACGGTTGCGATGCTCTGGGTCGGTGGCGGGATCATCCTGCACGGCCTGCACGAGCTTGGCATCCATGGCCCTTCGGACTGGGCGCACGGGGTGCAGCACGCTGTCGAGACGGTCACCGGAGGCCTGTCGGGCATCCTCGGCTGGACGACCTATGCGGCGCTTTCCGCGCTATTCGGTATCGCCGTGGGCGCCGTGATCGTCTTCGTGCTGCACAAGGTCCTGCGCATCGGAGCGCACTAGACTTTCGCCAGCAGGTCCTTCGCGAAGGTCGTAAGCGTATCGTCCCGCGCGCCCATCACGACAATGCGGTCGCCGGGCTTGGCGATGGACGCGATCAGCTTGCCGCAATCTTCGCGTGACGGGACATGGTCTGCGAGGCCGCCAGCTTCCTCGATCATGGCGATGATCCGCTCGGTACCCTGGCTGCGATCGACCGTGCCGCCGAAATAGACCGGGTCGCACATGATGGTGATGTCTTCCGGACCAAGTTCGCGCGCGAATGTTTCTGCCAGTTCGTGACCCATCTGGCGCAAGGGGCCGTAGCCGTGGGGCTGGAAGAATGCGATTACGCGGCCTTCATGCGCCTTGAGCGTGCGCAGGGTGGCAGCACATTTTTCCGGGTTGTGCCCGAAATCGTCGATCACGGTGACGCCGTTCGCGCTGGTGCCGACGATATCGAACCGGCGAGCGAGCCCCTCGAAGGAGGCGAGCGCTTTGACCGAAGCTTCGACCGGAACGCCGGCGGCCGCGGCACCGGCAATGGCGGCAAGGGCATTAGAGAGGTTGTGGCGCCCCGGCATGGCGAGGGTCAGCGGGTGCTCGCTGCCGTCGTGACGGTCGATGACGAGCGCCGCCTGCCGCGTGGGACCTTCGGCAATCGAGCCGGGCACGATCCCGATCTGGGCCTTTTCCTGTTCCAGCCCGAAGGTGATGACCTCCTTCGCGCGCGGCAGCAGCTTGAGCGCTTCCTCGTCATCGGCATTGATCGCCGCGATACGGCTGCGCTCGAGGAAATCGCCGAACAGCTGGCGCAGTTCCTCCATGCTCTTGTGGTCGAGGCTGACGTTGAGCAGCACGCCGACCGCCGGGCGATAGAGCGCGATGGAACCGTCGCTCTCGTCGACTTCGCTCACATAGATGCTCTGGCTGCCGACGACCGCGCTGGCAAAGGGGCGCTCGTCCGAGACGAAGTTCTTCATCACCGCGCCGTTCATGATGGTCGGCTCGCGTCCCGTCGCCTGGAGGATCCACCCGATCATGCCGGTAACGGTCGACTTCCCGCTCGTCCCGGCAATGCCGATACCGGCACCGCTGGTGTTGAACAGGATCGAATTCAGTTCGGCGCGCGTCATGCGCAGGCAGCCGAGTTCCTTCGCGCGCTTCGCATCGGGCACCGTGTCCTCCACCGCAGCCGAGGCGACGAGAATCTGGTCCTTCGAGGTGATGCCACTGCCGTCCTGCGGATGAAGCTCGAAGCCCTGTTTTTCGAGCGCCGCGAACTTTTCCGGCGTGCGCCCCTGGTCGAAGCTGCGGTCCGAACCGCCGACGCTTGCGCCGCGACCTTTCAGGATCTGCGCGAGCGGCTGCATGCCGGAGCCGCCGATGCCGCAGAAGAAGAAGGGGCGCGAAAAGAGTTCTTCAGGTGTGGGGAATTCGGACATTGGGGCGCGGTATTGCGTTGCAGGCGGCAAGACAAGCGGGCTAGCAAGCGACATGACCAGAATTGCGATATGCGCCCCCGGAAAGCGGCTCGAACGAGAACATGCCGACGCTGTTCTCGACCTGGCGCAGGAGCGGGGCGGGGTGGAACTGGTGTTCCATCGCCAATGTTTCGAACGCCACGGTCACTTTGCCGGCGACGACGAAACGCGGCTCGAGGCCTTCCTCGAATGCGCGAACGATCCCGATGTGGACGCGGTCTGGTTCGCTGCCGGCGGTTACGGGTCCAACCGGATCGCATCGCAGGCGATCGCCGGACTCGGGGACGCTGCACGCAGCAAGACCTTCCTCGGCTATTCGGACACGGGATATATCCTCGCGTCGCTCTACAAGGCGGGCATCGGCAAGCCCGTTCACGGTCCGATGGTTGCTGATATTTCGCGCGACGATGGCGAAGCGGCGATTTCGCGCTCGCTCGATTGGCTGACCGGCAATGTGAGCGGCCTCGAAGCGGAGCTGGACGAGCGACCGACTGTAGCTTTCAACCTGATGACGCTCGCGATGCTGTGCGGGACCGACTTGATGCCCGACCTGACCGGACATGTCGTCTGCGTCGAGGAGGTGGGCGAATATCTTTATGCCGTCGACCGGCTGTTCTTCCATGTCACGCAGCATCTCTCCGACATTGCAGGTCTGCGCCTTGGACGCATCGGCGCCGTGCCCGAGAACGACCGCCCCTTCGGCATGAGCGAACAGGAAATCGCGCAATTTTGGTGCGAGCGGGCAGGCATTCCATACCTCGGTCTCGCCGACATCGGTCACGACGCTGCCAACAAGATCGTGCCCTTCGGGGTTGCGAGCGAAGCGCTGCGCGCATAACCCGCGCGGCCAAAGGAGAACACAAAATGCGAGCTTTCGTTTTTCCGGGTCAGGGAAGCCAGAAAGTAGGGATGGGGGCAGAACTGGCCGATGCCAGCACCGCGGCCCGAGAGACCTTCGAAGAAGTCGACGACGCGCTGTCGCAGAACCTCTCGATGATCATGCGCGAGGGGCCCGAAGGCGAACTCACCCTCACCGAAAACGCCCAGCCGGCGATCATGGCGAACGCTATCGCCACCCTGCGCGTGCTGCAGCGCGATTTCGGCGTGTCGCTGGTCGACCACGGCAATTTCGTCGCCGGTCACAGCCTTGGCGAATACACGGCGCTCTGCGCGGTTGGCTCTTTCTCGCTAAGCGATACGGCGCGTCTGCTGAAGCTTCGCGGACAGGCCATGCAGGCGGCCGTTCCGGTCGGCGAGGGTGCGATGTGCGCTCTGCTCGGTGCCGACCTCGAAAAGGCACAGAAACTCGCCGAAGCGGCTGCCGAAGGGCAGGTGTGCGAGGTCGCCAACGACAACGATCCGACGCAGGTGGTCCTTTCCGGCCATGCCGGCGCGATCGAACGGGCAATCGGCCTCGTGAAGGACTTCGGCATCAAGCGCGGGGTTCCGCTGCCGGTCTCTGCGCCGTTCCACTGCTCTCTGATGCAGCCCGCTGCCGACGCAATGGCCGAGGCTCTGGCTGAAACGCCTCCGGGCGGCCTCGACCTGCCGCTTTATGCCAATGTCACCGCTGCGCCGGTCGACGACCCCGCCGAAGAGCAGCGCCTGCTCGTCGAGCAGGTGACCGGCCGGGTTCGCTGGCGTGAAAGCGTGCTCGCGATGCGTGAGGCTGGCGTAGAACACTTCGTCGAGCTCGGCGGCAAGGTCCTCGGCCCGATGATCGGCCGGATCGATCGCGACGCGGCGACCAGCAGCATCATTACGATGGAAGACCTCGAAACGCTCGCCAAGGAACTGACTTCGTGAGTGTTTTCGGCTCCGTCCTGGCTTCCGCGATGCTCACCGTATCGCAGCCGGCCAACGCCGCCTCGGTCGAAACGCAGCTCGCCTGCATGACCGAGCCCGCGTCCGCCGAAGCGGCGTCGACCTACGACACGTTTATCGCCGAGTTCTCTCCCGAGGTGACAGCGAGCGGGAAGATGGACCCAGAATTCAGGGCGCTGATCATCAGCGAAGGCGAGCGCTGCTCGGAAGAGTATGGCTGGACGCGGCGACAGGCCGATTTCGCGAAGCTCCATCTCGTGGGCAGCCTGCTCGAAGCCGGTTCGTGGAATTCTGTCCCGCTTAGCGATGCAAAGAAGGCCCAGCTCGCGGCGGAGTTCGACCGGCAGGGCCCCGATGCCATGGCAGTGGTCGTCTCGGCGTTTCAAAACAAGGATTCGCCGAGCTCGAAGGCCTTCATCATGCAATGGACGACCAAGCTGATGGCGGACATGGAACTGGCCGACGATTACGAGATGGGGACCTATCTCGGTAACCTGCTCGTCGGCTGGTCGATGACACGGAGCGCGAAGGCGCGATTCGCCGAAACATTTGAAAAGGAAGACAATTGATGTTCTCGCTCGAAGGAAAGACCGCGCTCGTTACCGGTGCCAGCGGCGGCATCGGCTCTTCCATCGCCCGTGCGCTCGCACGGCAGGGCGCCCGCCTGGCGCTTTCCGGCTCGAACGGCGCGAAACTGCGCGCCTTTCGCGAGGAACTGAACGACGAATTCGGTCACGATCACGTCGAGATTACCTGCGACCTGTCGAACAGCACGCAGGTCGAGGAACTGATCCCGGCGACCATCGATACGCTCGGCGGCATGGACATCCTCGTCAACAACGCCGGCATCACGCGCGACAATCTCGCCATGCGGATGAAGGACGACGAGTGGGACGAGGTCATCCGTATCAATCTCGAAGCTTCCTTCCGCCTGATGCGCGCAGCCGCGCGTCCGATGATGAAGGCGAAGCACGGGCGCATCATCTCGATCACCAGTGTCGTTGGTGCGACCGGTAACCCGGGGCAGATGAACTACGTTGCGGCCAAGGCCGGTCTCACCGGCATGAGCAAGAGCCTCGCGCAGGAGCTTGCGAGCCGCGGCATCACGGTCAACTGCGTCGCGCCGGGCTTCATCAGGACCGCGATGACCGACCAGCTCAACGACGCGCAGAAGGATGCGATCAACGCCCGCATCCCGATGGCGCGCATGGGCGAGGGCGAGGATATCGGGGCGGCGGTCGCCTATCTCGCTTCGGACGAGGCAGGCTATGTCACCGGCCAGACGCTGCATGTGAATGGCGGCATGGCGATGATCAGCTAAGCGCCGATATCTCAGGGGGTTAAAATCGTGAATTCGAAGAAGATAATGGTGGCAGCGGGGCTCTGCTCGCTTGCCGGTTTCGCTACGCCGGTATCGGCTCAGATCAAGGCGGAAGCCGAGCAGTGCCTGATAAACGATTCCAGCGAGCAGGTTCACACGCTCCTGAGGGGGCTCAACACCCCGAACCAAACGTACGAACCGCAGGTCAAGGCCGATTTCAATCGCACGATGCTCGCATGCGAGCAGCGATACGGCTGGCAACGCGCCCAGACGATCGATGCGGGAGCCTACGCTGGTTTCGTGCTTCGCTTCCGCGACAAGGAGCAGGCCATGGTCGCGCGCGGCGTTTCGCCGAGCCAGCTCGCCAGTCTGCGCGGTGCGGCCGGCCTTCTCTTTAACGAAAACAATACGGCGATGGCCAACTGGCTGCGCCAGAACGGCTACCGGTCGCTGGCCGCTTTTCGGTCGACGAACGATTTCGCCTATTTCGACGCCTGGATGGGAGTGCTGACTGCTGGCCGGAAGCTCGAGGACGGCAAGCTGTAACTCCTTATCCCCAAGCGGACCCGCCATCGCGCCCCTGCGCGACCTGCAACAATAGCTTATCTTCGGCCCGCAAGCGCTTTTATCCCCAAGGAATCCGGCTTGCATGCCGGAGGCGCTTGCCGCCGACACTGGCCTCGCTAAGGATAGCTGCAACACTTTCCGGCGCTCGCGGGCGAATCCGGCCCTTGGCACACACGGGCGCGCATGGGGGAATTGATGAAAGCCACTATCGAACGCGCCACCCTGCTCCGTAGCCTTGGCCACGTGCAATCCGTGGTGGAGCGGCGCAACACCATTCCGATCCTGTCGAACGTCCTGATCGAGGCGGATCAGGGGGGATCGGTCAAGATCATGGCGACCGACCTCGATCTCCAGGTCGTCGAGACCATGCCTGCTGCCTCGGTCGAGAATCCGGGGTCAATCACCGTTTCGGCACACCTGCTGTTCGACATCGCACGCAAGCTGCCCGAAGGCAGCCAGGTGAGCCTTGAGACGGCCGACAACCGCATGGCGATCAAGGCCGGGCGCAGCCGCTTCTCGCTGCCGACCCTGCCGCGCGACGATTTCCCGACCATCGTGGAAGGCGACCTGCCGACGAGCTTCGAGCTCCCGGCCAAGACGCTTGCCGAAATGATCGATCGCACCCGCTTCGCGATCAGCACCGAGGAAACGCGCTACTACCTCAACGGCATCTTCCTGCACGTTGCGGAAGACGACAAGCCGGTTCTGAAGGCGGCCGCGACCGATGGCCACCGCCTCGCGCGCTTCACGCTCGACCAGCCGGAAGGCGCGGCGGGCATGCCGGACGTGATCGTTCCGCGCAAAGCCGTCGCCGAACTTCGCAAGCTGCTCGAGGAAGCGATGGACGCGAACGTCCAGATCGACCTTTCGGCCAGCAAGATCCGCTTCACGCTCGGCGGGGAGGGCGGCGTCGTCCTCACCAGCAAGCTGATCGACGGTACCTTCCCGGATTACAGCCGCGTCATCCCGACCGGGAACGACAAGCTGCTCAAGATAGACCCGAAGAGCTTCTACGAAGGCGTCGACCGCGTCGCGACCATCGCGACCGAGAAGACGCGCGCGGTGAAGATGGGCCTCGAGAACGACAAGGTCGTGCTCTCGGTCACCAGCCCGGACAACGGCACCGCGACCGAGGAAGTGGCGGCGGAATACGGCGCGGACGGTTTCGAGATCGGCTTCAACGCCAATTACCTGAAGGACATCCTGAGCCAGATCGACGCGGATGCAGTCGAACTGCACCTCGCCGATGCCGGAGCTCCGACGCTCATCCGCAAGGATGACAAGTCGCCTGCGCTCTATGTCCTGATGCCGATGCGCGTCTGACCGGATGCGCGCCGGCCATGGCGCGCAACACGGTGGGAAAGCGAGCGCGACTAGGCTAGGCATGGCGGCAAAGGAGAGACCGCCATGCAAAGCCAGATCCATGTCCGCAAAGATGCCCTGACCGAGGCAGAACTCGTTCACGTCGAACCGGGCGTCCTGCCCGATGGTGCCGTGCGGCTCGAGATCGAGAGCTTCTCGGTCACGGCGAACAACATCACCTATGCAGTGGTCGGCGACGGCTTCGGATACTGGAACTTCTTCCCGGCGCCCGATGGCATGGGCATCGTCCCGATGTGGGGCCACGCGAAGGTCGTCGAGAGCAACCACCCGGATATCGCCGTAGGCGAGCGAGTCTATGGCTATCTTCCGATGGGCACGCACCTCGATGTCGTGCCGGGCAATGTCTCCAAGGGCGGCTTCATGGACATGGCTGCCCATCGCCAGCCGATGAGCCCGATCTACAACCAGTATTCGCGCCTTGCGGCCGATCCGGAACATGATCCGGCGCGCGAAGGCGAGCGCATGATCTTCGGCCCGCTGTTCAAGACCGGCTTCCTTATCGAGAGCTTCATGCGCCGCGAGAACTGGTTCGGTGCGGGCACCGTCGTGATGACCAGCGCTTCGTCGAAGACTTCCATGGGGCTGGCGAGCGTCGCCAAGCACCGTTCCCCCGATGTGAAGCGCATCGGCCTGACCTCGAAGGGCAATGTCGAGTTCACCCGCTCGACCGGTCTCTATGACGAGGTCGTCGCCTATGACGATGTCGCCTCGCTGTCAGCGGACCCTGCCGTCGTCGTCGACTTCGCGGGCAATGCCGGAGTGCTGAAGGCCATTCACGAGCATTTCGGCGACGCGCTTAAATATTCCTGCCTCGTCGGCGCGACCCATATCGAGGCGCGCGGCGCGGGGATGGGCGGCGATGCCGACCTGCCGGGTCCGACCCCGACGCTGTTCTTCGCCCCCGACCATGCGGTCGCGGCGATCAAGGAACTGGGGCCGGAAGGCTTCGGCAAGCAGGTCGCCGAAAGCTGGCACGCATTCCTCGCCGACGTCGGAGACACGGTCGAGATCGAGCGGCACGCAGGTATCGAGGCGGCAAAGCAGGTATTCGTCGCGATGGTGCAGGGCCAGGTCGACCCGGCCAAGGGAATCGTTATCGAGCCCTAGATATCGACCGCGATCTTGCCGAAGTGCTTGTTCGCCTCCTGGTGGCGGAAAGCATCGGCGAGGTCGGCGAGTGCGAAGTGATCGGAGATGACCGGCTTGATGCCGTTCGCCTCGATCGCGTCGATCATGTCCTGCTGCATGGCGCGGCTGCCTACGGTAAGGCCCTGGACCTTGAGATTCTTCGAGAAGAGCAGGGCGGTTTGCACCGGCCCGGCAAAGCCTGCGAGCACGCCGATCAGCGCGACGTGGCCGCCGACGCGGGTCGCCAGCATCGACTGGTCGAGCGTTCCTGCGCCGCCGATCTCGACCACGCAGTCGACCCCGCGGCCACCGGTGATCTCAAGCGCCTTCGGCCCCCACGCCTCGACCTCCTTGTAGTTGATCAGGTGATCGGCCCCGAGCGCCTTGACCCGCTTCAGCTTCTCGTCGGATGAGCTGGTCGCGATCACGGTCGCTCCGGCGGCTTTCGCGAATTGCAGGGCGAAGATCGAAACCCCGCCCGTGCCCTGGACGAGGACCGTGTCTCCGGGCTTGAGCGTGTAGTCCACGAACAGCGCCCGCCATGCGGTGAGGCCTGCGCAGGTCAGCGTTGCCGCTTCTGCATGGCTGTAGCCCTTCGGCGCGCGGGTGAACCAGTGCGTCGGCGCTGTGATGCTCTCACGAGCATAGCCGTCGATCCCGTCGCCCGGCACTCGGGTGAAAGCGGTCTGCGGAGGCCTGCCATCGATCCAGTCGGGAAAGAAGGTCGAGACCACGGCATCGCCGACCGCGAATTCGCTCACGCCTTCGCCGACCGCAGTGACTTCACCTGCGCCGTCGGACATGGGGATCCGGCCCTGGGCTGCCGGGATCATGCCTTTGACGACCGCATAATCGTGATAATTCAGCGAACTGGCCTTGATCGCGACAGTAATTTCGCCAGGTCCCGGAGCGGGTGCATCGTCGATATCGACCAGTTCGAGCGCTTCGAGGGTAGAGGGCGTCGCGCCCGTGCGGATGGCTTTCATGGTGGTTTTTCCCGGAGTTCGGATCGTAGGAGACGGCGCCGCGAGGCGGGGGCGAGCCCCGCGTCTTCGCAGCGCCGGAATGCGTTACTCGGCGGCTTCTGCCAGCTCTGCGCGCTGCGGGCCGCGGATGAGGCCGCCCGGGGTTTCGCCGGTCCATTCGCCGTTGCGGAAGGTGACCGTGCCATTCTTGATCGTCGCGACATAGCCGTCCGCCTTCTGCAACAGGCGCTTGCCGCCAGCCGGAAGGTCGAAGGCGAGCCACGGCTTGCCTAGCTTGAGCTTGTCGAAATCGATAATGTTGAGATCGGCGAGATAGCCCGGCGCGATCACGCCGCGGTCCTCGAGGCCATAGAGCCTCGCGGTATCGCTGCACTGGCGCTTGATCGCGTTCTCCAGCGAGATGCGATCCCCGCGCTTGCGATCGCGCACCCAGTGCTGGAGCATGAAGGTGGGCGATGCGGCATCGCAGATCGTGCCGCAATGCGCGCCGCCGTCGGACAGCGAGTTCACCGTGTCGTCGCTATGCTGCAGCGGGAGCAGGAACTCGAGATCGCCGTCGGCATAATTGAGGATCGGGAAATAGATGAAGCCCTTGCCATCGTCGCGGCAGAGCATGTCGTAGGCGTATTCCTGCGGATCGACGCCGGCCGCAGTGCCGCGGGCCTGCACGGTCGCATCCTGCGGCGGTTCGTAGTCGAAATCCTCGTCCATCTCGAACATCAGGCCCCAGCCGTTCGTGAGGGCGAAGATCACTTCCTTCACGTCCTCGGCCACTTCGGAGTAGTCGTTCGGTTCGGCCAGCAGTTTCGCCTTGAATTCGGGGTCGAGCAGTTTCGCTTTCTTATCTTCCCACGAAAGCTCTTCCATCGCCTGCCAGCTCGGGCGCAGCACGAAGGGGTTCACCGTGCCCTGCCAGGCCATGATGATCCCGTTTCCGCGCAGCGCGATCTGGGCGACGATATTGGCGCCGTTGTCGTTCTCGGCGCGCATGTTGGAGATCTGCTCGTCGAGCGGCTGTTCCTTGGCGATCGACTGGAGCGCTGCGAAGGTGACGGGCAGGCCGGTTTCGCGGCTGAGGCTGCCCATCCACTCGAACTCGTTCCACTCGCGGCGAAGGTCGCTCGCCATTTCGAACACGCCGTAGCCGACGCGGCCCATCGCACGACCGAGCTCGATCAGCTCGTCGGCCTGCGCGGTCGTACCGGGGACGAGGACGCCGTTCACGTCCTTGTGCAGAACGGTGCGGCTCGTCGAGAAGCCCAGCGCGCCTGCACGCACGCCGTCTTCGACGATCTGTGCCATCTGGCGGATGTCTTCCTCGGTCGGGACTGCACCCGGCTCCTCGCGCTCCTCGAGGACATAGGCACGCACCGCGCCATGCGGGACATGGGTGCCGACATCGACGGTGCGCGGCAGCTTCTCCAGCTCGTCGAGATATTCGGGGAAGGTTTCCCAGTTCCAGGTGATGCCTTCGGCAAGGGCGGTGCCGGGAATGTCCTCGACGCCTTCCATCAGCTGGATGAGCCAGTCGTGCTTGTCGGGCTTGGCGGGAGCGAAGCCTACGCCGCAATTGCCCATGACGACGGTGGTCACGCCGTGCCAGCTGGACGGGGCCATTTCCTGGTCCCATGTCGCCTGCCCGTCGTAATGCGTGTGAATGTCGACGAAGCCGGGCGTGACGAGCAGGCCGCTGGCGTCGATTTCCTCCGCTGCATCGCCCGTCACCTCTCCGACCTGCGCGATAAGGCCGTCCTTGATCGCGACGTCACCGGTGAAACGGTCCTCCCCGGTCCCATCTACAATGGTTCCGCCCCTGATGATCAGGTCGAATGCTGGCATGATTGGTCTCCTCTCTCGAAGAGGAAAGTCTCACAATGCAACCCATGAGTCCATACGCATAGCGACGGGATCAGGCTGCGTTGCGGTGGGGGACCTTGACCGTGAGCAGGATTGCGAGGCCGATGGTGAAGAGAAGCGAGATCGAGGCCATGCCGATGCGCTGGTCGTTCGACCACAGGGTGAAGTACTCGACAAGCAGGGGACCCATCCACACCGTGATCGTCCCGGCAATCGCATAAAGGCCGAAGAATTCGCCGCTTCGCCCGAGCGGCGCCAGCGTGACCAGCATGGTGCGGCTTGCCGATATGCTCGCAGTCGCAGTGATCGCGACGATGCTGATCAGGCCGAGATAGGCAAGATCGGATACGGTGCGGAAGACGAGGCCGTCCCACACCTGCGAATTCTCAACGAGGCCGAAGAACAGGCTCTCTCGCGTGATGCTCAGCTGGACGATCATAGTCGCAATCATCCCGACGATCTCGATCACGAGCGCCCGCTTGACCCCGACCTTTTCTTCCAGCCAGCCGCCGAAGATGCCGCCGCCGAATGCACAGGCGCTCGCGAAGATCGCGTAGCAGAGCATCTCGAGAAAGCCCCAACCGAGGAACAACGCGACATAGACCGCTCCAAGCGCGAGCAGGGCGGCCATCGCATCCTGGTAGAACATGCGCGCGACGAGGAACTTGAGAAGCTCGCGATAATGCGAAGCCTCACGGAAAGTCCGCATGACACTCTTCGCGCCGCTGCGGGTAGCAGCGATCCAGCTCGCGCCGGGAATGCCGGGGTCCTTGGCGTTGAGGAAGAACGGGATCGAGAAGATCACCAGCCATGCCGCGCAGATCGGCCCGGCGATCCGCATGTGCTCGAACGAAGTCACGTCGATACCGAACTGCGGTTCTGCGAAGGGCCACTGGATCAGGCTGGGCAAGACGAACAGCAGGACCAGGGCAATGAATATCAGCGTCGCCGCCAGATTGCCGAGACCCAGTCCGAGCCCGGAAATCATCGACAGCTTGCCTGGCGCACCCGATACGCTGAGCATCGCGTTGTGGGTCACCTCGGAATAGGTATAGCTGACGTAGGCAATCACCAGCAGCGCCATGATCGCCGGGGTCGATAGACCCGCTCCACCGGGCATCGCGAACCACAGCAGCGCCGAGCACAGAGCAATGCTGCCGAGCGTCACTGCGAGGACGGGCTTGAGCCTTCCGCCGCGGTCGAGCGCTGCGCCTAGAAACGGTGCAGTCAAAGCCGCGACAAGGCCCGCCCACTTCGTAACCGAGGCAATCGTCGCCTGGCCTTGCGCATTGGCTGTCGCCTGCGCGGCCTGGGGCTCCATTCCGTCGAGCTGCCCACTGGCGAGCAGGTCAGCCCCGATGATGTCGCGCGCGAAGTACGGCGCGAAGATGTAAATGACGATCAGGATGTAATACGGGTTGCGCGCCCATTCGAAGACCGCCCAGGCAAATCCCGTGCGCCCGAGCGGGCCGCCTTCGCCATGCGCCGGCCGCTCGGAAATCGGTCTTTCAAGCGGGCTCGGATCGATAATGGGAGTGCTCATTCGTATTTCCTCCCAACCATCGCCGCTCAGTCGCGGGCCCGGATCATGCTTTCGATGTCGACGAATTTCTCTCGGGGAGCGCCTTCCCTTGCGGCGGCCTCCTCCGCTTCCTCGATCTTCTTCCAGTCGCGGAATGTGACGACTTCGATGCCGCGTTCCTTCGCCAGGGCATCGAAGCCTTCGCGGCCAGCCTTTCCCTTGCGGCCCAGCGCGCCGCTGGCGTCATCCTCGGCGATTTTTTCGATCAGGCCAAAACCGTCGGGCCGGTTGGTGCCGATCGTGCCGGAGGGGCCGCGTCTCGCCCACCCGACGCAGTAAAGGCCGGGCAGGATACGCCCCTCGTCGTTGGCGAAACGTCCCGCGCGCTCGTCGAACGGGACGCCGGGGATCGGACTGGTGCGATAACCGATGCAACTGACGACGAGATCGGCGGGGATGTCGTAGAATTCCCCCGTACCCTTGGCGCGCCCGGCCTCGACGACAGTGCGCTCGACACGGACTTTCTGCACCTTGCCGTCGCCTTCGAGCGCGACCGGGCTGGCGAACATGTCGAACTCGATCTCGACCGGCGTATCGGCGTGGACGCTTTCCGGAATGGCGGCGAAACTGCGCAGGTGCGCGACCGACTTTCGCAGGCCCGGTTCGAGCAGCGCGTCTTCCTCTTCCTCCGGCAGGTCCTCCGGGTCGACCCGGGGGCTGGCGCGCTCCAGATGCATGAGCTCGCCAAGCTCCTTCGGCGTCATCATGATCTGGTGCGGGCCGCGCCGCCCAAGGATGGTGATCGTGTGGATATTGCTTTCGTTGAGCGCCTTCAGGGCGTGTCCGACTATGTCGGAGCCGGCAAACTCAGCCTCGGTCTTGGCGAGGATGCGCGCCACGTCGAGCGCGACATTGCCCATCCCGATGACGACCGCGTGGCGGCCCGACAGGTCCGGTGCGAGGTCGGCGAATTGCGGATGCCCGTTGTACCAGCCGACGAACGCGGCGCTGCCGAACACGTTGGCGAGGTCTTCGCCTTCCATCCCCAATTGCCGGTCGTTCGGAGCGCCGGTTGCAAGGACGACAGCATCGTACAGGCCCTGCAGGTCGGCGACCGACACATCCTCGCCGATCGTCACATTGCCGACGAAACGCACGTTCTCGGTCAGGGCGGTCTTCTCGTAGCGGCGCGAGACGCCCTTGATCGACTGGTGGTCGGGCGCGACGCCCGTGCGGATCAGCCCGTAAGGGACAGGAAGCGCGTCGAAGATATCGATCCGCACGTCATCGCCCCAGTGCTTCTGGGCCGCTTCGGCGGTATAGTATCCGGCAGGGCCGGAACCGATAATCGCAATATGCCGCATGTGCTTACCTCTCCCTCTTGGTTCGCACGTCAGGCTGCTTCCGACAGATCCTCTTCGTCAGTAGTGTCGAGGAACCGCCGGATGGCGGAAACGCTTTGTTCTCGGTGGCTTAGCAGGAACAGGTGCCCGCCGCCTTCCATGATTTCCAGCTCGCTGTTCGGAATGAGCGAATGCAGGATCTTGCCGTTCGCGAGCGGCACGATCTGGTCGTCGTCACCCATCATGATGAGCGTGTGCTTGCGCATGAACGGCAGCGCCGGTGCGCTGGTCCAGCCGAGCATGGCGAGAAGCTGGTAGAAATAGCCGCGCGGGGTGGGGGGCTTGAGCCGCCCGATATGCTCCGACTTGCCCGAACCCTTGCCGAGCGCGCCGCCGTAAAGCGTCTGGAAATGCTTCGCCATGAAGGCGGCATCGACGTAGCGGCGCGGGTCGGCCATTTTCGAAAGGGCTGCCGGATTGCCCGGCACCATCAGCATGCCTGCACTGGTCGCGATCAGCACGAGGCGATGCGTGCGCTTGGGATGCTGGATCGCGAAATGTTGCGCCATCGCGCCGCCCCAGCTCACGCCCATTACGTCGACCCGGTCGATCTTGAGCTTGTCGAGCAGCTGGGTCGTCGTCCACGCCATGGTGAAGGCGTTGTAGGGGATGGTCGGTTCCGGCGATTCACCAACGCCGGGCATGTCGAACATGATGAAGGGCCGGTCGTCGAGCGCCTCGGCCAGCGGAGCGACCGCTTCGATATTGGCCCCGATCCCGTTGAAGAACAGGACGGGCAGGTGGTCGCTCGGTTCGTTGAGCCGCCAAGTGGCGACCCGGAGCGTTCTGCCGCCGACGGTCTCCATCGAGATGTCGGCGGTTGTCATCGCGTCGGTCAATCGGAATTCCTTCTGGCGAGCCCGCAGGCTCAGCGTTCCTCTACAACATACAGACCCGGAGCCGGATCCAATGCAGGGTACGCTTTGTTACCCACCGATTTCGGAGCCTTCTTCTTGTCGCCGGAACGGGCCTGGACCCATTCCATCCAGTAAGGCCACCAGCTGCCGGCTACTTCCTCGGTGCCCTTGAGCCATTCGTCCGCGGTCTCCGGAAGGTCTCCGTCCTTCTTCTGGACGTAATAGCGCGCCTTCGGGTTGCCCGGCGGGTTGAGGATCGCCTGCATGTGGCCCGAGTGGCTCAGCACGTAGGTCACGTCGTCGGAGCCGAACAGCTGGGTCGAACGGTAGGTCGCCTTCCACGGGGTGATGTGGTCGGTCACCCCGCCGAGGATGAACAGGTCGCTCGTCACCTTCGAGAGGTCGACCTTGTGATCGACCATTTCGACCTCGCCCTTCTTGGTGAAGGCGAGGGTTTCGAAAATGGTCAGGAAGTCGCCCATGAGCGAAGCCGACAGGTTGGTCGCATCGGCATTCCAGAACAGGACATCGAACGCCGGCGGGTCTTCGCCCAGCAGGTAGTTGTTGATGACGTAGTTCCAGATCAGGTCGTTCGGTCGCAGCCATGCAAAGCCGCGGGCAAGGTCGTCACCCTTGATGACGCCCTTTTTCGCAGCGCGGCGGCGGGCGAGCTTCATGCCGTTCTCGGTCACCAGCGAACCGGCCTCGATGTCGTTCTGCTTGGGATGCAGCACGCAGACCATCAGCGTGAGCGCATTGAGCAGGTCGTCGCCATCGGCTGCCATCTTGGACGCGAGCATCGCCGCCGTCTGGCCGCCCGAGCAGCCTGCCGAGACGTTGATCTTCTTGGAACCGGTAATCTTGGACACCGCCTCCATCGCTTCGCGGCAGGAGCGGATGTAGTCCGCCATGTCCCACACGCCCTGTTCCTTGGACGGGTTGCGCCACGAGATGACGAAGGTCTGGATGCCGTTGTCGAGCTGGTACTTCACCACCGACTTTTCCGGAGACAAGTCGTTGATATACATCTTGTTTATCTGCGGAGGGATGGTCAGCTGCGGGATCTCGTACACCTCGTCCGTCGTCGGTGCATAGTGAACAAGCTCCATCATCTCGGTCCGCAAAACGACCGAACCTTCGGAAGTCGCGATGTTCTTGCCCAGTTCGAACGGTTTCTTGTCGACCTGGCTGACCATGCCCTTGTTGTAGACCATGTCGTCGTAGGCATTCTTGAGACCCTTCACGAGGCTCAGTCCGCCACTGTCGATCAGGCGCTTCTGCGCAGTCGGGTTGCCGACCAGCGTATTGGTCGGGGCAAGGCTGTCGATGATGATATTAGAGATGAAGTTGGCGCGGTCTCGCTCGAGTTCGTCGAGTTCGAGGTCGGCGAGCCAGTTGCGCATGCCCTTCTGCACTGCGAGGTAATACTGCGCGCCGGCGCGGAAGAACGGGTTGTACTGCCAGGCCGGATCCATGAAACGCTTATCGCGGGGATCGGGCGAAAGGTCCGACTGGCCGGTCATGATCTTGATCATGTCCTGACCCATTTCCTGTGCATGCTTCATGGTGCGCTGCGGGTCGGATGCAGTTTCGCGGAGCAGTAGAGCGATCGCGCCGACGAAATCTTCGCGAGCAAGACCGATCATCGGTCCGAGCGCGGTTGTCGACTGGGCGGCTTCGTCTTCGAGCTTCGGGCCTTCTGTCATGGGCAATCCTTCGAACTTCGTCTCTGCCGAAGGATCGTTCATGCACACCTCCATTCACTATGGCAAGCATACGGCAAATCCCTGTTTAGCGGGGAATTCCGTCACCGGCGGGTTAACCGTTTTTCAAAAGCCTTGTGGCACGTGCGTGTCATGGGCGGAGAAGAACCCAAACGGGACCCGCATGACGGTATGGTCGCGACCTCGAAAGGTGCGCGCGATGGTGTGCGTCCTGTGTCTTCGCCGAATATCGAAAATCAGGTTGCCACGGACCGCCGATCAACCGAACGACGTGCGACATCGAAGAATGACCGCGCACTCGGTCGACAGCAGGTCGTACTTCGACAGAACATTCTGCCGATGGATTGGGGCTGGATGGCGCTCGCCGTCGCGATCACCTCAATCCTGGCAATGTTGACAAGCCTGTCTCTGCCTTCGCTGCTAGCAGTCGCCGCAACCCTCATCGGCACGACGGCGGCGTATTTCGGCGGGAAGCTGGCCCGCTTCGAGCGCAGCGGTGAGCCCATTCCAAAGATGTTCGGAGTTATCGCCTGGGGCACGCTGCTTGTCCCGGTCGTCGCTGTGGGCGTAATCATCGCCGACTTTGCCCTGTCGGACAAAATTGCTTGGAGCCTTGGCTGCGCCGGACTGGTCTGCAACGTGACCTTCAGCGCCAGCCTGCTGAGTGGGCGAGTGCCGCAGCAATTTTCGGCCGCAGTTGCAGGGTGGCTGCCCGTCGCATTCATGGTGGGCAGCTTGTCGTCTCTCGGGGCGCTCGGACTTGGTGCTGTTGTTGCGCTCCTTATCGGTCGATACCAACATCGCCTGCAGGTCGAGAGGCGGCGCAAGGACCAAGCGCGCGAGAGGGTGCGCAATCGCGCTGAAGATATCCTTCGCGATTACGAGGAAACCGGGCACGGTTGGTTTTGGGAGACCGATCGTCGCGGCCAACTCACCTACATCTCCAAGTCGGTGTCCAAGGCGCTTGGACGGAGTACCGAAGAACTTCTGCAATGCCCGTTCACCGAGCTATTCGACCTTGGCAGGGACGAGGAAGAAGGGGAGCGCACGCTCGCCTTCCATCTTTCATCGCGATCCTCCTTCGTCGAGCTTGGCGTGAAGGCGAATGTTCAGGGTGAACAGCGCTGGTGGTCGATTAGCGGCCGCCCCGCATACGACAATTTCGGCAACTTCCTGGGCTTCCGTGGTTCAGGTAGCGACCTGACCGAGAAGAAGCGCAACCAGGAATCTGTGAAGAGGCTCGCCCAGTTCGATTCACTGACTGGCCTCGCCAACCGTTTGCAGATGCAGCAGACGCTCGAGAAAATCCTCAACGCCCCGAACGAGCTGCGGCGTGAATGCTCGGTCTTCCTGCTCGACCTTGACCGCTTCAAGCAGGTCAACGATACGCTCGGCCATCCGGCCGGCGATGCTCTGCTGAAGTTCGTGTCTCAACGCCTCGAGCGGGTTGTCGGCAAGGACGGGCGCGTCGGCCGTCTCGGCGGGGACGAATTCAAGGTCATCATTCCCGGACATACGGAACGGGAAAGGCTCGCGCAGATAGCGCACGAGATCATCCATTCGCTCTCTCAGCCTTACACGATCGACGGCCAGCGCGTCATGATCGGGGCTTCGGTCGGTGTCGCCATCGCGCCCTATGACGGCACGACCAGTGAATCGATCATCCGAAATGCCGACCTTGCTCTCTATGCAGCGAAGGACGGCGGGCGAGGGCGCTACCACTTCTATTCGAACGAGCTGCACTCTGCGGTAGAAGAGCGTTCCAAACTCGAGCGAGATCTGCGGGATGCAATCGGAGACGGCGGACTGGAGTTGCACTATCAGCCGGTCGTTACGTCCGACAGCAGCGAAATCGCCGGTTTCGAAGCGCTACTGCGATGGAAGCACCCGCAGCAGGGCTGGCTCTCTCCGGCAAAGTTCATTCCGATCGCGGAGGACACCGGCCTTATCTCCACGATCGGGGAGTGGGCGATCCGCACCGTCTGCAACGATCTCGCAAGCTGGCCGGAGCATATTCGTTGTGCGGTGAATGTGTCCGCGCTCCAGTTCGCCAACCCGCAGCTCCCGACGGTCATCACCAACGCGATTGCCGCCGCTGGCATCCAACCTTCGCGACTGGAGCTGGAGATTACGGAAAGCGTCTTCCTGAATGACGACGCCGGGACCGAGGCCATGTTCGTCGCCTTGAAACGCATCGGGGTGCGCCTCGCTCTCGATGACTTCGGCACCGGCTATTCGTCGCTCGGCTATCTGAAGAAGGCGCCGTTCGACAAGATCAAGATCGACCAGAGCTTCGTGCGCGGTGCCACGCAGCCGGGCAATCGCAACGGAGCGATCATCAGCTCGATTACGAACCTTGCAGATTCACTCGACATGGAAACCACTGCGGAAGGCGTCGAGACGCTGGACGAGCTCGATCTCGTCCGGAACCTGGGCTGCAGTCATGTCCAGGGTTACATCTACTCCAAGCCGGTCCCGCTCGCTCAGGCCAACTTGCTTGTACAGCAGGGACCGACTATCGAGGCGAAAGGTCCGCGATCCGCACGCGAGGCCCGTAGCAAGATGCTGCGCAAGGTCGTGCTCGAACACGGCGGCGAATTCTACAATGCTACAATCCGCAACATGTCGCCAGGCGGCGCGATGATCGAGGGCCTCTACAACGTACCTCCGGGCACGACGTTCAACATCGCAATCAGCGCGAGCTTAGTTGTCAGGGCGACATCGATCTGGAGCCGTGACGAGCGCATGGGGGTCGAATTCGCCGAACGCCTCGATACGAAGGCGACGAACCTGACCGATTTCCAGCTGGTGTCCCAGGATAACGACCGGGACCAACGGCTTTCGGCGTAAACTTTAACGGGCCGTCAACCCAATTCGGTTACTGCCGTAACCCTAGGAAATGAAGGGTCGCTCGACAAAGAGGACGGGTCGAGGGAAATACGAATGGCGAAAGCCGGATTCTTGTCAAAGCTATCGAGGAACAGTGGTGAACGCGCCGCTGCGTACCATCGCGTCCCCATCTCTGCCGACGACCTCGACCGCCGCGTTGCCCTGCTGGACAATTTCGAAGGTTTGAACCTTGGCTGGTTCTGGGCGACCAATGACGAAGGCCGGCTCATCTACCTTTCGGAAAGCGCGGCAAAGCTCGTGGGGCGGCCGCTCGACGAAGTTATCGGCTTGTCGCTCACCGAGCTGTTCGTGCCCGACAAGGACGATGATCCGGACAAGGCCGAGCGCCCGTTGCCATTCCTCCTAAGTGCCAGAAACTCGTTCGCAGACCTTCCTGCACGGGTTTCGCTTTCCTCCGACGATCGCGAACTCTGGTGGTCGATTTCGGGCAAGCCGCAATATGACGAGGAAGGCAATTTCATCGGTTATCGCGGCGCGGCGAAGGACATCACTGCAGTTCGCGAACGCGAGCGCGATGCAAAGCGTCTGGCGCAGTTCGATGGACTGACCGGACTTGCCAATCGCAACCGGATGGAAAAGCGGCTCACGGCCACGCTCACCGCTTACAAGGCGGCGAAGCGGAGCTGTGCGCTTCTGATGCTCGATCTCGACCGCTTCAAGCAGGTCAACGATACGCTAGGTCACCCAGCGGGCGATGAGCTGCTAAAACAGGTGGCGACGCGGCTTGAGAAGATTATCGGAGACGACGGGGAAATCGGTCGCTTGGGTGGCGACGAGTTCCAGGTCATCCTGCCCGACATCGACGATCGCGGAAAGCTGGGCGACATCTCGCATCGCCTGATCCAGATGATCTCGCAGCCTTACTCGATCAACGGCAGTCGCGCGATCATAGGGACGTCAGTCGGGATCGCCATTGCACCTTACGACGGCATCGAGGCGGAAGAACTCGTCAGCAGCGCCGACCTTGCGCTTTATGCGGCCAAGGGCGGCGGGCGTGGTCAATTCCGCTTCTATTCCAGTGAACTGAAAGAAGGCGCACGAGAGCGGAAGGAGATCAGCGACGATCTGCGCGATGCTATTGCGCACGAGCAGCTTGAACTCCACTACCAACCGCTGATCGATCCCGAGACAAACAAGGTTCGTTCGCTGGAAGCGCTGATGCGTTGGAACCATCCGGAAAAAGGTCGGATTTCTCCAGCGACATTTATTCCGATCGCCGAGGAATCGGCCATCATCAACGATGTCGGCAAATTTGCATTGGAACAGGCCTGCAAGGATGCTGCGCAGTGGCCTGGTGACATTTCTGTCGCGGTAAATGTTTCCGCGGTCCAGTTTGCGAACGACAAGTTTCCGGATGTAGTCGAGCAGGCGCTCGCCAAATCGGGCCTGGCGCCGAGCCGGCTCACTCTCGAAATCACAGAGAGTGTGTTTGTGGCTGACCCGCATGCGACGAACCGCATGTTCCAGCGCCTGAAGAAGCGCGGCGTCAGCCTGGCGCTGGATGACTTCGGAACCGGGTATTCCTCGCTCAGCTATCTGACCCGGGCGCCGTTCGACAAAATCAAGATCGACCAAAGTTTTGTCCGGGGCGCGACCGAGGACGATAACAACAACGCGGCCATCATTTCCGCGATCGTCGGCCTCGCCAGGGCGCTGGGAATGACGACTGTCGCCGAAGGCGTCGAAGCGCGCGATGAACTCGAGCTTGTGACAGAGCGCGGTGCCGACCTAATCCAGGGTTTCGTTTTCTCGAAAGCGATCCGCCAGCAAGAACTGTTGGAGCGCTTCGAGAACGGGCAGCTTGAATTCGAGATCGTCGGACCGAGCAAGCACCGCGCCGAACGCAAGCGCCTGTTCCGTCGGATCGGCGTAATTCACGAGGATCACCGGTACGAGGCGGTTCTCCGCAATCTCTCGCGCACAGGGGCCATGATCGAAGGATTGCTGAACGTACCTCAGGGAACGGCGCTCGTGCTCGATCTCGGCGAAGGGCAGCTGGCAGTCGCCAAGGTTCGCCGAACGATGGATGCGCGGCAAGGACTTGAGTTCGAGCAGCCGCTTGTAAGCGATGGTACCGACGGCTTGTGCACGCGCCACCGCGTATCGCCATATGCCCTGGCGGCCGCCGGAATGCCGCTCGCCTCGCTTCCTCCGGGCGACTATCCGCTGATTGGCGGCGAGTATGGAGAGAAGCCGAAGACCCAGCCGCAATTCATGGAAGTGAAGGTCTCGCAGTCTAACTGACTGCAACGAAAGCTTGCTCCCAACAAAGAAGGGGCGGCTCTTTCGAGCCGCCCCTCTTTATTTACCTGTTCCGCAGATCAGAACTTGGCGGTGGCACCGAGGAAGAAATAGGTCCCCAGCGGGCTCACCGGGTAAGCCTGCTCGGTGACGAACGGCTTGCGGTTGAAGACGTTGTTGACGCCGCCGTAGATGGTGAATTCCTCGGTCGCATCGTAGCTGAACGACACGTCGTGGATCCATACTTCGTCGGCGATCGCGTTGGACGCGTCCCAGATCGTGCCTACGTCTTCGATCTCCACTGAACGCAGCGCCATCTGGTCGAGGTAGTTGGTCGACCAGGTCAGGCTGAGGTCGCTCCAGTCCCAGGTGATCGACGCGCGACCAGCCCACTCCGGACGCTGCAGTTCGCCCAGCTCCGGATCGACATTCGTCAGGTCGGAGGGGTCGAAGAAGCGGTCGAGCTTGTCGACCCAAGTGCCGCTAGCCGCGAGGGTGAAACGGTGTTCGCCAAGGTCGAAGCGGTATTGCGCCGCTGCCTCGACGCCAGCCGTTTCGAGACGGGCGAAGTTGAGCGCAACCTGACGCAGGAAGGTGAATCCACCGTTGTTCGGGTTGCGGTCGACCAGCGAACAGAACTGGTTGTCGATCGACGCGCTGTCGACGCAGTTGTTCACGATGTCCTGTGCGCTGACCGTCGAAATCGCGTCCTCGATCTCGATGTTGTAGTAATCGACGCTTAGCGCGAAGCCCGGGATGAAGGTCGGCGTGAACTGCGCACCGACCGTCCAGGTGGTGGCGGTTTCTTCCGACAGATCCGGGTTGCCGCTGACACTACCGGAGAAGCGTGCGGTCAGCGGGTCGATGTAGGTGTAGTTGCCGCCACCGAAGGTCGGATCGAAACCAATCGCGTTGAAGAACGCGGTACAGTTCGCCTGGCGCAGGCCCGGATCGGGCGCGTTGCCAAGTTCGGTCGCATCGCACGGATCGACCGGGCGGAAGAACGCGCCCTGCGGCGGGTTGAACAGCTCGTTGATGTTCGGAGCGCGGACCGCCTCGGCGTAGGTCGCGCGGAAGAGGATATCCTCGACCGGCGAATAGAGGCCGTTGACGTTCCAGGTAAACGCGCCCCCGATCGTCGAGTAGTCGGCATAACGAGCTGCCGCGTTCAATTCGACCAGGTTTGCGAAGGGCTTGTCTTCGAGCAGCGGGAGACGGATCTCGCCGAAAATCTCGAACACGTCGAAGTCGCCGCCAGCGTTGTCGATCACCGATGCCGGGTCGAAGACCAGCGAGTTCTGCGCATTCGGCAGGTCGCGCAGCAGGTCGCCCGCGTTGGCGTCCGGCGTGGTCACAGGAACGACGCCGCGAACCAGCGGATCGAAGTTCGAGTCGCTCAGCTCCTTGCGGAACTCGATGCCGACGACATAGTCGATCGGGCCGCCCGGCAGCTCGAACCACGCGCCGCTATCGCCGATCAGCAGGCCGTTGATGACGAACTGCTCGAGCTCGAAGCGGTTGACGACCGTCGCGGTGATGAAGTCGATTGCCTCGGCACTGATCGAGCCGACACCGCCGAAGATGTTCGCCGGACGACACTGTCCGTCGCCGGGGTTGAAGGTGAAATAGCCCGGATCGCCGGCAGGAATGCCGAAGATTGTGGTCGGCGGGGGCGTCGGGTCGAGGTCCGAACGACAGACGATGTTGCCGGTCGCCGGATCGGTCACCGCATCGATCGCCGCATAGAAACGGTCGAGGATGACGCGGTTGTTATCGAAGGTGGTCTGCTCGAACTTGCCCCAGTTGGCCGAAAGTTCGTAGCGCAGGTGGTCGGTCATCTCACCGCGGATGCCGCCGACGAAACGCCAGGTCTCGAATTCGTTGCGATCGCGGTTCGGACCGAGGTCCGCCGGGTCACGCGTGATGTAGAGACCGTTGCGTCCCTGGTCGTCGAACAGCAGCGGCGTGCTGTCGGCAAGTGCCTGCAGCGATGCAGGGATGAACGGGTTGTCCGACGGCACGGTTAGAAGGTCGTAGAACGTGTTCGGCTGGCCCTGGAATTCGGCGCTGGAGAACACGTACTTTCCCTCGAAAAACAGCTCGGCCGCTTCGGAGAACTCGTATTTGGCGTTGAGATTGAACGAATAGCGCTCGGTCTCGGGAATGAGCGAGTTCTCGTCGAAGTTGTTCTGGATGCCGTCGCCGCCGAACTGGTTGAACAGGCCGGTGATCTGGCCGTCCTGATACGGCGTCACGCTGCCATCGGCGTTGATGTTGTAGCAACCGCCTGCGATGCCGAAGGCGTTGCCGAACAGCAGGCTGTTGAAGCCGACCGAGGACTGGAAACAGTCATCGGTGCCGTTGTTGTCGAGGTCCACGCCGGGGAGGGCGAACAGGCCGAAGTCACCCGGTGCGATCACACCGCCAGCAGACGAGAGCGAAAAGCGCGGGTCGGCCGCGATGATACGGCTGGGTGCGTTGGCCGCGCGATCGATCAGCGCCTGCTCGGCCGCTGTGAGGGTCGGCGCGGTGCCGAAGGTCGCGGTGTAGTCCGCAATGAAGCTCGCTGCGTCGGGAATGACGAAGCCCGTCGGGAAGAAGCCGTTCGCGGTCGAATAGTACTGCGCGAAGTTCGGCGTATTGCCGTCGATGTCGCCAGCCTGGAAGCGAAGGGCCGGGTTGCCCTGGTCGTCATAGATACCGTTATTCCGGGTGAACGAGCGGTCGCCGAAAAGAATTTCCTCGTTACGCGCATATTCGGCCGTGAAAGTCACATTGCCGCGACCGTCGGAGAAGTTGGTTCCCCAGGTAAGGTCGCCGTTGAAGCGGTAGCCATCTCCCTTGTGCGAGACGCCGCCCTGGACGTTTGCTTCGATGCCTTCGAAATCGTCGCGGAGGTTGAAGTTCACCACACCGGTGACAGCATCGGCACCATAGACTGCCGACGCACCGCCGGTGATGGTCTCGACCGATTCAATCAGAGCGGAGGGGATCGAGTTGATATCGACAACCTGCGCGCCGGCAACGCCCGAAACGTGGCGGCGACCGTTGACCAGTACCAGCGTACGACCGGCACCGAGACCGCGGAGGTTCAGCGTCGACTGGCCGACCGAGAAAGAGAACACGCCGTCGATCGAACCATCGCTGGTCGTCGAGGTCGAAAGTGCCGGGACGTCACGAAGCGTCTCGACAACATCCGAAGAACCGGACTGGGTCAGCTGCTCGGAAGATACGCTGACGATCGGAGCGGGCGAACCGATGTTGGGGTCGCGTGCAATGCGCGAACCGGTAACAACGATCGCAGGTTGGCCGCTCGTGCTCGCCTCCTGCTCGGTGGTTTCCTCGGCGTCCTGGGCCAGAGCGGGCGATGCCATCCCGACAAGACCAACTGCGCATACAAGTGCGGTGGACGACTTCAGCCGGGTGGAGAGGAGGCGATGCGACATGTTTTTCCCCTTGTCTTGATAATGTCGACGAGGACGCTACTTCGCACCTGCACAATTTTCAATGTGACCGAGCGGGCTTTCCGGCAATTTGTTTCAAGCCGTCGGGTCGCGTGGCAACTTTGCAACAGCGAAGGCGGTCATCAGACCGAGTGACGGGTGCAGACTGGCGCTAACCGTACTTTGATCACGCGAAAGGCTGACACGCGTGGATGCGGGCGCTAAAGGGCGCGCGAGGCGTTTTTGCGCTGCCCTCTTTTTCCAAGAATTCCGATTTCATGACCGAACTGTCCAAGATCCGCAATTTCTCCATCATCGCCCATATCGACCATGGCAAGTCGACCCTGGCCGACCGCCTGATCCAGCATTGCGGCGGGCTGACCGAGCGCGAGATGTCCGAGCAAGTCCTTGATAACATGGACATCGAGAAGGAGCGCGGCATCACCATCAAGGCGCAGACCGTGCGCCTCAACTACACCGCAAAGGATGGCGAGACCTACGAGCTCAACCTCATGGACACGCCCGGCCACGTCGACTTCGCCTACGAGGTCTCCCGCTCCCTCGCCGCATGCGAAGGCGCGCTCCTCGTCGTGGACGCAGCGCAGGGCGTCGAGGCGCAGACCCTCGCCAACGTCTACCAGTCGATCGAGCACGACCACGAAATCGTCCCCGTCATCAACAAGATCGACCTGCCCGCCGCCGAGCCGGAGCGCGTGAAGGAAGAGATCGAGGACATCATCGGCCTCGACGCATCGGACGCCGTCCTCACCTCCGCCAAGTCCGGCATCGGCATCGAGGAAACGCTCGAGGCGCTCGTCAAGCGCATCCCGCCGCCCAAGGGCGACCGCGAGGCACCGCTCAAGGCCAGCCTCGTCGACAGCTGGTACGACCCCTACCTCGGCGTCGTCATCCTCGTGCGCGTGATCGACGGCGTCATCAAGAAGGGCCTCCAGGTCAAGTTCATGCAAGGGGGCACCCAGCACCTGATCGACCGCGTCGGCTGCTTCACCCCCAAGCGCGTCGACCTGCCGGAAATCGGCCCGGGCGAGATCGGCTTCATCACCGCGCAGATCAAGGAAGTCGAACAGGCCCGCGTCGGCGACACCATCACCACGGTCAAGAACGGCGCGCCCGAACCGCTCAAAGGCTACAAGGAAGTCCAGCCGGTCGTCTTCTGCGGCCTCTTCCCGGTCGACGCAGCCGATTTCGAGAAACTGCGCGAATCCATCGGCAAGCTGCGCCTCAACGACGCGAGCTTCTCCTACGAGATGGAAAGCTCCGCCGCGCTGGGCTTCGGCTTCCGCTGCGGCTTCCTCGGCCTCCTGCACCTGGAGATCATCCAGGAACGCCTCAGCCGCGAATACGACCTCGACCTCATCACCACCGCGCCGAGCGTGGTGTACCGCGTGCACCTCGGCCACACGAAGAACGAGGACGCCAAGGTCATCGACATTCACAACCCCGCCGACTGGCCGGACGTGAACCGCATCGACATGATCGAGGAGCCGTGGATCAAGGCGGTGATCTACACCCCCGACGAATATCTTGGCGCCATCCTCAAGCTGTGCCAGGACCGCCGCGGCATCCAGACCGACCTGACCTATGTCGGCGGCCGCGCGCAGGTGACCTACGAGCTGCCGCTGAACGAGGTGGTGTTCGACTTCTACGACCGCCTGAAGAGCATCAGCCGCGGCTATGCGAGCTTCGACTACGAGCAGATCGGCCTGCGCGAAGGCGACCTCGTGAAGATGAATATCCTCGTCAACAACGAGCCGGTCGACGCCCTGTCACTGATCGTCCACCGCTCCGTCGCCGAAGAGCGCGGCCGCGGCATGTGCGAGCGCCTGAAAGACCTCATCCCGCGCCACCTGTTCAAGATCCCGATCCAGGCCGCGATCGGCGGCAAGATCATCGCCCGCGAAACCATCGCTGCGCTCCGCAAGGACGTCACCGCCAAATGCTACGGCGGCGACATCACGCGCAAGAAAAAGCTGTTGGAGAAGCAGAAGAAGGGCAAGGCCCGGATGCGCGAGTATGGCAACGTGAGCATTCCGCAGGAGGCGTTTATTGCCGCGCTGCGGATGGGGGAGGAGTAGCGAGCGAAGGCGCCTAACGCCGGAGCTTGCGAAGCAAGCGACACGTTAGAAGCCGGTGCGCGCCAGCGCATCGCGAGCATCGGCCGGCGGGTCCGCGCAGCGGAACCCGTTCGACGTCACGTGACGCATGGAGCGATTGCGTCAGCAATCGCGGAACGGCGCGTGATGGTGTCGCAGCCTCGGGTGACATGGTGGCACCCAAAGGGCTTTAGCGACGAGAATTGTGAATATTATGCAAGATCTGAATATTTCAGCGCTGCAAGGCCGCGCCATAGTGGAGATTAAAACAAGCGAACTTGATTTTCGCAAATCTTACTATCTATCTGCCTATTGAACATCACGAAGGTGCAGATAGTGACGGCAATCAGTTTAAAGATCGACATCAATCTGGGTACGATTGAGGTCGAGTGTGAAGCAGCCGATTTCGAAAGCGTAATCTCCAGCGCAGAGCGAGTTCTCAGCAATTTCGCAACAAGGAGCGGGGCTGCAATGAACGGGCGTACAGCCCCCAGCTCGCAGGACGAGGATGCTTCAGAGCCAGGTTCGGAGGCAGAAGAAGACGTAAATGCGTCAAAGCCTAAGGCGAGATCGCGACGCAAGAAGGGCAGCGGACATGCTAATTGGAAGGTACTCGACAATCTCATGACCGAGAAGCAGCGGGACGAGTTGCGAAAATTTTATGCTGAAAAGGCCCCGGGCAAACAGAACGATCAAGTAGCCGTACTTGCGCATAAGCTTGCTGAGATGTTGGGCAGGAATGAGTTCGACGGGAACGAGATTCATACTGCCTTCCAGGCCGTGAATGCGAAGACTCCTGCAAATTTGACGGGGGTCTTCGGTAACATGACTGGAGAAGGGCTCGGCAAGGTAGTCGACAAAAAATGGACGCCGAACTTCAAGTCAAGCGACATGGTGAAGCACGATCTGCCAGCTGCCAAACCAGCCAAGAAATAACGAATGCTCGAAGCTCTCGCAAAGACTGAGCGGTTCCGAAACGCCAATAAGAATGCGCAAGCCGAGCTCATCCTCTGGTGTCTATTTGAGGAATCCGGTCGCCAGCCCATTGGCCTGACGGAAATTTCTAAAGCTTTTGAATCGGTCCATCTACCGAGGGCAAAAGTAGAGAGGTTGCGCGAGCATTTCCGTAAATCGCGAAACGTTAGGCGTGATCGAAATGGTTATGCGCCAACAAGGGAATTTTTAGAGAGTTGCGAAGATATTTTTCCGGCCAATTCGCAAATTCCTGAAGAGATATTTGACACTGGTTCTATTCAATTGCCAGCTTTCGTCGCCCCGGAAAGGCACAAGGATTTGGAACGAATGGTGCGTGTTTACGCGCATCTTTTCTTGCTCGAAAATTCGATGCGGGGGCTGATCGAGAATGTGCTGCAGAGGCATCTGGGGATTGACTGGTGGGACAAGGCATCAAACGCAGAGATGAAGCGAAAACACGCTTCGCGGATAGCAAATGAAGAGTCAAAAAAGTGGGCGCCGACCAGATCGGATTTTGGACCTCTTTACGCCTTAGATTGGCCCGACCTCATTAAGCTGATGCGAAAATATCCGGATCAATTTTTGCCCTTTCTTGGCGACATAAACTTTCTTCACCGGTTTGAAGACGCTGGTTCATTTCGAAATGTAGTCGCTCACAATGGGGTTTTACGCCATCAAGATGATTTTGAATTGATCCGGATCTATTACCAGAATTGGATCGACCAACTCTCTGGATTGTGAGCAATGACTTTCGGCGTTTTCATGCACAAGGATGGGTCGATCTACGACGACATTCCCGAGGCGCACTACCAGTTTCCGAAGAGTTATCTTAGCCGCGCTCAGCAAATGGTCGGCGACTGGATTGTCTATCGCGAGCCGGTCAAGATTCCGAACTCCAAGGGCTTCTTCGCCGTGGCGAAAGTTGAGCGGATTATCCCTGATCCGGAAGTCTCAGATCGCTACCGTGCAATCATCGAGCAGGGCAGCTATCTGCCTTTCGAGCCGACCGTGCCTCACATCGTGAATGGCGAGCAGGTTGAGCGTGGCGTGCTCAATGAGGAAGGCAAAGTATCCGGCCGCGCCCAAGCCGCTGTACGCCCACTTTCCCCTTCAGACTTCGCCCGTATCATTTCGCACGGCTTGCCGGATGAGGACTTTCTGCCTCGTAGCGATGACGAATTAGTCGAGGACAACCGTGTCCGCGAGCATCAGAGCCCGTTCGAAATCGAGCGGCCCATCGTCCAGTCGCTCGTTTCCAAGCCCTTCCGCGACCGCGCCTTCCGTCGTGCTGTGATGCACGCCTATGACGGCCGCTGCGCGGTAACAGGCTGGAAGCTGGTCAATGGCGGTGGCCGCCTAGAAGCGCAGGCTGCACATATCCGGCCAGTCGAACACGGCGGGCCTGACAGCGTGCGAAATGGCCTTGCTCTCTCAGGAACCGCGCATTGGATGTTCGACCGTGGGCTAATCGGTTTCAAGGATGATCTTGAGATCATTGTGCACCGCAAGGTCAATGACCGCGAGGGTGTCGAGGCGATCATCAATCCGACTGGGAAGCTCAAGGCTCCTGAAATCGAATCCTACAAGCCGCATCCCAAGTTCTTGTCTTGGCATCGAGAGTTTCACGGGTTCGACGCGTAGCCCCAGTGTTGTCTGACGAAGTCATTTCGAGGTTCGAGTCTTTTGTTTGGCCCCTGCGGGCGCGAGCCATCCGGCTCGCTTGCTGCCTCGCATAAGCTCGGGCGGCCGGTCGGCCTTGCGGTCGGCTAGTCGCCGACCGGTATGGCGCTCCCCCTGTTTGTTAGCGCCAAGTGTCATCCTTCAACCGCCTGACCCTCGGCCCGTCGTCCGGTTCGGGTTTCGGCTTCGGGTAGATGTAGCCCGGCGGGGGTAGGGTGGGAGGCGCTTCGCGCTGCGCTCGTTCGCGGGCTTCGCGGATGCGGCGTTCCTCTTCTTCCCGTTCCTCGGCGATGGTGGCCTCGTCCGGCAGGTGGGAGGGCATCTTGAAATCGCGGCCGAGGTCGCGGGCGCGCAGGGTTTCGTAGTGGCGGTAGGCCTCGCGGGTTTCGGGGGAGAGGGTGCACCATTCCATCCCCTTGCGGGCGAGCACGCGCTGGCGCAGTTCCTCCAGCTTGGCATCGATCACCTTGCGCGCCTCCGGGGCGCTGAGGTGCTTGCGGCCGGTTTTGCGCGCCTGCTCCTTCTCCCACTTGCGGCGCCATTTCTTCTTGAGCCGCCGCTTCTCCATCTTGCCGACCGCGTTGAGGCCCTTGAGGTCGGACTTGCCGTTCGCGAAGCGCTCGGGCGCGCGGTTGCGCAGCATGAACATCAGCAGCCGGTCGTTATAGGCGGTGCGGCTGCCGACGAGCTTGCCGTAGGAATAGACCGGCACCTCCACCCCGTTGAGCGCGCGCTCCATCGCGACGTCCTCGATCCGCTGCACCCCGTGGTCGAGCGCGGCCTGCCAGGCGGCGGCGAAGCTCTCCGCGCCGGGCTGGCGGCGCAGGTGGTAGGCGCCCTCCGCGCTCATATCGACCGCGCGCGCGGCGGCCTTGACGCTGCCGGTGCTAGCGAGCGCCTCGATGAAGCGCTGCTGCCGCTCCTCGGTCCAGCCGTCGTGGCGCTTCGACTTGCGCGGGACGGGGGTGAAGGCGGGCAGCTCGCCCGCGGTGGCGGGGAGGCGGGTGGTGGCGGGATCGGCTTTGCGGGTCATCCGCAAGGCTGATGCACATTTTGGGGCGAGTAGGAAAATGCCTCAGGCGGCGGCGCGGCCCGCTTGCGCATCGCCCGCGCGGCGCTGCGGCGTGTCGGAGCGCACATCGTCGGCATGGCAATAGCGATTGCGGCCCGTGCGCTTGGCTTCGTAGAGCGCCTCGTCCGCGCGGCCGTAGAGCCGGCGCCAGGCGCGTTCGTCGTCGAGCGGCCCTTCCGCGATGCCGAGACTGACGGTGACTTGCCCGCCATGCGGCATTGCCGCCTCGCGGATCTCGGTCAGCAGGGCGAGGGCGGTCGCGGCTGGCAGCGCCTCGGGCGTGCCGAGCAGCGCGAATTCCTCGCCCCCGAGCCGCGCGGCGCTGATGTTGTTGCCGCTGCGCTTGTCGACGATGGCCGCGATCTCGCGCAGCACCTCGTCGCCGGTGTCGTGGCCGAAGCTGTCGTTGATCGCCTTGAAGCGGTCGATATCGATCAGGATGAGGCGCGAATCCGTGCCATCGCAGCCCAGCGCCTCGGCAAAGTCGAGCAGCGCGCGGCGGTTGAGCAGGCCGGTCAGCGGATCGGTCAGCGCAAGCTGCTGGTTGTGCCGCTTGAGCATGAGCAGCTCGATCACGTGGCGGTGGTGGACGTTGATCATGTTCCACTGGAACAGCCCGGCCAGCGCAAGGCTGAGGCCGACGGCGAAGTCCAGCACCGAGCCGGAGAACATCAGCAGTAGCGCGATCGGCGTGATGTCGATGACGAGGTGCGTGATCGCCCCGATGCGCACGCTCGCAAGGCAGTAGGCAGTCGCCAGCGCGCCCATCACGAGGATGACCGGGAAGTGCAGCCGCTCGCCCCCTTCCGCGCCGAGCCAGCTGAGAACCGCCCAGCTGGTGCAGATTAGCGCGCCGACGCAGGAGGAGACCGACGCCTCGACCACGAATTTCTCCGCCCGCCACGGCTTTTCGGCGAACGCGTTGTCGCGGCTCAGCTTGAACATGCCGAACAGGCAGTAGGCCGCCATTGCGCCCGGCAGGCCCCAGCGCACCAGCCAGCCCGCTTCGGGCGGCGTGATGATCACGGCAAAGGGCGTGGTGATGAGGAGGGCGACGAACAGCCAGAAGGCCTGCTTCTGCACCTGCGTCGCAGCGGACACGACAAAGTCCTGGCGCACGTCGTGCGGCAAATCCGGAATTGCGAGCCGGTTCAGAGCTTTGGCGAGACCCCTCATGGCGACCGGGATAAGGGAAAAGCCCTAAACAACTCTTACCCGCATGCGAATTACGCGAGGGCCAAATAATTTCCCGATCGAAGGACGGCATTAACCATATTCGATTTAGCCACTGCGCAGTAATTCACGAAAGGAATACTTGCCCATGGCCCATCAGGCACCAGTAAAACCGACGCTCCCGCAAAACGACGATGCCGGTCAGCAGGCGGCCCGCAAGGCGCAGATCGCAGCGAGCCAGGCGGAATACCAATGGACCGATGCGGTCCCCGCGCTCGAGGGTGTGCCGGTGGTCAAGACGCTGCCCAAGGCCGAGGACCCGACGCTGGAATGGTGGCTCAAGCTGGTGCGCATCGTGCTCGAGCTGGCGAAGAACCAGGTCGAGGTCGAAGCAGACCTGATCGAGCAGAAGCTTTCCTCGCTCGATCCCGCGCTCCTCGCAGCCGATCGCCTGGTGATCGGCGCGATCGAAAAGGATGTCGTCGGCCTCGAATTGAAGCTCGCCATCAATCCGCTGGGCAAGCACAGCCTGGTCGAGGAAGCGAAGGAAGCGGTCGAACTCGTCTCCGCCGAAGTCGCGATTGCCGATCTCAAGAACCATGCGACCAAGCTGCAGGGCATCATCGAGATGCGCGGCGCGACGAAGGAAGCGCTCGGCAAGCAGGATCGCTCGCTCGAGAACTATCGCGGGTTGTTCAAATCGATCGCCTGCCCGGAAATCGCCTACACCTTCCAGGACGACCTCGAATTCGCAAACCTGCGCGTTGCCGGGCCGAACAGTGTCCTGATCGAAGCGGTCGATGCCGTGCCCGCCAGGTGCGCCGTCACTGCCGAGCAATATGCGGCCGTCGTGCCGGGCGACACGCTGGAAGCCGCCGTCGCACAAGGCCGCCTGTTCCAGTGCGACTTCGACGACCTCAAGATCATCGAGCCGGGCGAATGGGAAGGTGTCGACAAATACCTGACCTGCCCGGTCGCGCTGTTCGCAGTGCCGCCGGGAGCCAGCTCGCTCGTCCCGGTGGCGATCAATTGCGACCCGTCCGATCCGGCCAGCCCGGTGATGACGCCTTCGCTCTCCGACGAGAAGCAGTGGGGCTGGGAGATGGCGAAACTCGTCGTGCAGGTCGCCGACGGCAATTACCATGAACTCTTCGCGCACCTCGCGCGCACGCATCTCGTGATCGAGG
The DNA here is from genome assembly GCF_004114695.1 of Erythrobacter sp. HKB08. Classification (NCBI taxonomy): domain Bacteria; kingdom Pseudomonadati; phylum Pseudomonadota; class Alphaproteobacteria; order Sphingomonadales; family Erythrobacteraceae; genus Erythrobacter; species Erythrobacter sp. HKB08. The sequence continues at coordinate 2,097,315 of NZ_CP035310.1, read as the reverse complement.
CGATTGCGGTCGCGACCCATCGCCACCTGTCCGACCAGCATCCCGTCTGGGCACTGCTGGTGCGCCACTACGAAGGCACCATGTTCATCAACGAGGCGGCTGCGACGAGCCTCATCACCAAGGGCGGCCCGATCGACCATATCTTTGCCGGGACCATCGCGAGCAGCCAGCAGGCGGCAGTCGAGGCGCGGCTGACCTTCGATTTCACCGACGGGATGCTGCCCAACGATCTCGCAAGGCGCGGTGTGGATGCCAACTCGGCGCTCGCCAATTACCCCTATCGCGACGACGGGCTGCTGGTGTGGAGCGCGATCGAAAGCTGGGTGCGCGATTATCTCGCGGTCTATTACGATGCGGACAGCGACGTGACCGGCGATACCGAACTATCCGCCTGGGCCGCGGCAATCGCTGGTCACGGCCAGCTGAAAGGCTTCACCGCGCCGCAGACGATCGAGGATCTGGTCCAGATCTGCACCATGACGATCTTCACCGGCAGCGCGCAGCACGCATCGGTCAACTTCCCGCAGAAGGCGATTATGGAATTTGCGCCTGCCGTGACCGGCGCCCTGTGGCAGCAGGCCCCCGATACGCAAGATGGCGCGACGAAATCCGAGTGGATCGAGATGATGCCGCCGCAGGCGCTCGCGCTCGAACAGCTCAAGGTGCTGTTCCTGCTCGGCTCGCTCTACTACCGGCCGCTTGGTACCTATCTCTCGCCGAATTTCCCCTATCCGCAGTGGTTCCGCGACGAGCGGATCGTCGGCGAGGGCGGGCCGCTCGACCGGTTCCAGCAGTCTCTTGAAGAGGTCGAAGCGCAGATCGTGCAGCGCAATGCAGAGCGTCGCCGCCCGTACACTTTCCTGCTGCCGAGCCTGATCCCGAGCAGCACCAATATCTAGAAAGAATGGGGCGGGCACCTGGAGACCGGGTGCCCGCCCATTGTTTTGATCAGACCGTGTTGCTTCCGGCCAGAGTGGTGTCGACCGTGGTCATGGTCGTCGCCAGCTCTGTGCCAGTGCTCTGCAACGCGACAATCATCGCGATAGCAAGTAGCGCGACCAGAAGGCCGTACTCGATGGCGGTAGCGCCATTCTCGTCACTGACGAGCCGTGCAAACATTCTGTCTGCTCCCCGAATTGAATGCCTGATGCTTTAACACCGCCGATAGTTGCAGCGGACCTAAGCCGGAAAGTTAACGGCTTTCGGGGTTTCCTTAGGGAATTGGCCGGAGTGCATTGGGATCAGGGGCGCGCCTGGCCGTTGCCATGGACGAGATATTTGAAGCTCGTCAGCTGCTCCAGCCCGACGGGCCCGCGAGCATGCATCTTGCCCGTCGCGATGCCGATTTCCGCGCCCATGCCGAATTCGCCGCCATCGGCGAACTGGGTCGAGGCGTTGTGCATCAGGATCGCGCTGTCGAGCTCGGTCATGAAACGGCGGGCGGCGTCCTCGTCCTCGGTCATGATCGCATCGGTGTGGTGCGAGCTATGCGCATCGACCCACGCGATCCCCTCGTCGAGCCCGTCGACGACTTTCACCGACGCGATGGGGTCGAGATATTCGGTGTCCCAGTCTTCCTCGGTGGCGGGAACGAGGCGGCTGTCGGCTGCGACGGCCTCCGCATCGCCGCGCATTTCGCAATCCGGCGTCAGCGCATCGGCCAGCTTGGGGATGAATTCGCCGGCTACCGCGCGATCGACGACGATGCTCTCGGTCGCGCCGCAGATGCCGGTGCGGCGCATCTTCGCATTGGCGATGACCGTGACGGCCTTGTCGAGATCGGCGGCTTCATGGACGTAGCTGTGGCAGTTGCCATCGAGGTGCAGCAGCGTCGGCACGCTCGCCTGGTCGCGCACCAGTTCGACGAGCCCGCGGCCACCGCGCGGGATCACGAGGTCGAGATATTCGTCCGCCTTGAGCAGTTCTGCCACCGCATCGCGGTCGGTCGTGCCGACGGCCTGCACCGCATCTTCGGGCAGGCCCGCAGCGGTGAGCCCTGCGCGCATGCAGGCGACGATCTCGCGGGTCGAATGGCGGCTTTCCGAACCACCGCGCAGGATCACTGCATTGCCGGATTTGAGACACAGGGCCGACGCATCGGCCCCGACATTGGGACGCGATTCGTAGATCATGCCGATAACGCCGATCGGTACCGCGACACGGTCGATCTTGAGGCCGTTGGGGCGCTCGAAGCTTGCAAGTGTGCGGCCGACCGGGTCGGGCAGTTCGGCAATCTGTTCGAGCGCCTGCGCCATGCCTTCGACGCGGTCTTCAGTCAGCCGCAGCCGGTCGATGAAGCTGTCGGGTTTCTCGCCCTCGATGCTGGCGACGTCCTTGGCATTGGCCTCGAGCAGGGCGGGGGTCGCCTTGCGCAGCGCCGAGGCCGCCTCGATCAGCGCGCGGTTCTTCTGCTCGGTCGTCGCGGTCAGCAGCTTGCGCGCGGCAATGCGGGCGCGCTGTCCAAGTTCGGCAATGTGCGAAGCGGATTCGCTCATCGGATCAAGACTCCTTGTTTCCTGCAGTCTAGCGGCTCGCGGTATCTTGGCGAGAAACGAATGTATCTGCGCGGCCAAGCCTGACTGTGGGCAAACGGGCGCAACTTCACTTGGCGTTCAGCGAGGCGAGGGTTATAGGCTCCGCCCATGACCATGTTCTCGCGCGTTTCGCCCAAGTCCGTGCTGCTCGCAGCCGGTTGCGCCTCGACCCTCCTGCTGACCGCCTGTGCCGGCAGCGGCGGTGGCCCTCGTGACACCGCCTACGTCGCCCGCGACGTGGAGACGCTCTACGCTTCGGCCAAGGACCGGCTCGATCGCGGCAACGCGCCGCTCGCCGCCGCGCTGTTCGACGAGGTCGAGCGCCAGCACCCCTATTCGCCCTGGGCCCGCCGCGCACAGCTGATGAGCGCATTCAGCTATTACGTCGCACGCGACTACAACAAGACGATCCAGAGCGCGCAGCGCTTCCTGTCGATCCACCCGGGCAACAAGGACGCGCCTTACGCCTATTACCTGATCGCGCTCAGCTACTACGAGCAGATCAGCGACGTGACGCGCGACCAGAAGATCACCGAACAGGCGCTCGCTTCGCTGCAGGAAGTGAACCGTCGCTTCCCGAACAGCGAATATGCCGCCGATGCGCGTCTCAAGCTCGACCTGGTGAACGACCACCTTGCAGGCAAGGAGATGGAGATCGGGCGTTTCTACCAGCGTTCGGGCCGCTGGCTCGCCGCGCAGATCCGTTTCCAGAACGTGATCGACGAATACCAGACCACCAGCCACGCGCCCGAAGCGCTCTATCGCCTGACCGAATCGAGCCTCGCGCTCGGCGTGCCGGAAGAAGCGAAGAAATATGCGGCCGTCCTCGGCGCGAACTACCCGGGCAGCGAGTGGTACGAGAAGGCATACGAGCTGGTGCAGGACCACGCGGCAGGCGTTACCGTCAGCTGATTGCGCAGCGCTCGCGCCAATGCGGGCGTAGTTAACGCGATATTGTGATTGATTTGGCAGGGCCTCCGGAATGTTCCGGGGGCCTTTCCGTATCCGTCTCTTCGCATCCCTTGCAGCCGCGCTGGCGCTGCCGGGGGCCGCAAGCGCGCATCCGGCGCATGAGCTGGTCGGCGGCGAGGTGGCGGGCGAAGGCGAGCTCCTCGTCAGCGGTGTGCTCGACGGCAGGCGCGACCGGGTCGATTTTTCGCAGGTCTCGGTCGCGATCAACGGCGTAGCGGCCGAGCTGTCCGAAGACGGACATTTCGTCGCGCACATCCCCGAAGACGCGCTGGTCCGGCTTAGGGTCGACGGGGGCGATATCTTCCGCGCGGTCCAGACCTTCGCGCGGCCCGAGATCGAGCATGACGACTGCGCCTGCCTGCAAATCCCGGCGATCGAACTGGTCGGCCGCAAGAAGGGACGGGTCGAGCTGTTCTTCGGCGGCGATACCATGGCCGGACGCCGCTATTTCGCGCCCAAGCGCGACGAGCGTGTGCTGATCAGGCCGGAGAGCGCGGCGAGCGATCTCGACCGGCTGCTCGCCCCGATGCGGCCCTATATCGAGGGCGCCGATGTCGCTTCAGTCAATCTCGAGACGGTCTTGGCCGATAATGCGCCGGGCGCGCCGGCGCCGAAGCGGATCGTGTTTCATTCGACGCCCGAACTCGCGCCGGCCCTGAAGCGCGCAGGGGTCGATTTCGTCGCGCTCGGCAACAACCACATCAACGACTATTCCGACGCCGGCGTCCTCGCGACGCGGCAGGCGGTCGAGGCGGGCGGGCTGCTCCATGCAGGCGCCGGGCTCGAGGAGGAGGAAGCCGAAGTGGCCGCGCAGATCGACTTGCCGCGCAACAGGCTCTCCATGCTGTCCTTCGTCGGATGGGAGGGGAGCTGGACCCCGAACCAGGTCGCGACCGAGGCGAAGGGCGGGGCGGCATTCGGCACCAAGGGCCAGATCCGCCGCAGCGTCAGCGCGGAGCGCGGCGATGGTCGCGTGCCGATCGTCCAGTATCACGGCGGCGGCGAGTACTGGGACCGCCCCGGCACGACCACCACCGGCCGCCTGCGCGCCGCCATCGAACATGGCGCGCCGGTTGCCGTCGGTCACCACCCGCATGTCGCACAAGGCCTCGAAGTCTATCGCGGCGGGCTGATCGCATGGTCGATCGGCAATTTCATGTTCGACCAGGACTTTCACGAGACCCAGTCGGGCTTCGCGCTCAAGGTCTGGCTCGACAAGGGGAAGTTCCACCGGGCCGAAGTCGTGCCGCTTGCCGTGGTCGACTACCGACCGGTCCCGGCCGTCGGGCGCGCCCGCGAAACGGCGCTGCGACGCATCCTCTCGCTTTCGGCAGAACGCGGCACGCGCTTCGACATGAGCGGCGGCCACGCCGTGATCCGCGCGAAGCAGGAGGACCGCGACGACCTGTGCGTCCGCAATACCTCGACACTGCTGCGCGATCTCGCGCCGCTTTGTGCTGGCATGGCGAGTGCGCGCTTCGGCGTCGAACACCTCTCGCGCGGCGATTTCGAGAGCGCGGTCATGGGCGAGGCGCGCGACCGGTTCTGGGGTGCGAGCGGCGCGGGTCTCGAATTCGCGGACGAGCAAGGCAATCGCCGGATGGTCCTGCGTCCGGAAGTCGCCGGGAAGCCGTTTGCGACATATCCGATGCCTTATCTGCGGAGCGGCGAGGGCGGCAGCTTCACCGCGCGCCTTTTGGTCCGCATCCCGCAGGATGCGCGCATCGAACTGCTCGTGAAACCGCGCCCGGAGAAGGGCGATGCACCCAGCGCTCGTTGGCGAGGGCAGAGCGTCGGCTCGATCGAACTAACAGGCGGCGCAGATTGGCAGCAGGTCGAGTTCCACTTCGACCAGCCACGCAGCGCCTCGGGTGACCCGCGCGAATTCCGTCCAGCCTTGCGCATCCATCCCGCAGCGGGCGCAGGGATAGAACCTGTCGCGATCGACGACTTCTCCCTCGTCGAATGGCACGACGGTGTAGAACCCGGATCGAAGGCCGACTGGCGCTTCTCCGCCATCCGCCGCAATTCCTCTCTTGCGGAAAGCTCATACGGGGAACGGTGACGCGCCTCGCGGCTTGGGCTAGGGAATCGACCAACGCTCATGCTGACCCATCTCGCCATCCGCAACATCGTATTGATCGAGGCGCTCGACCTGGATTTCGGGCGCGGTCTCGGCGTGCTGACGGGCGAGACCGGTGCGGGCAAGTCGATCCTGCTCGACGCTTTGGGCCTCGTCCTCGGCAACCGCGCCGATAGCGGGCTTGTCCGCGCGGGCGAGGAGAAGGCGAGCGTCACCGCGACTTTCGAATTCGCCACGCTGCCCGAGGCGATCCGCGAAGCGCTCGACGATGCGGAGCTGGAGCGCGAGCCGGGCGAACCTCTCATCATCCGCCGGCAGTTGAAGGCCGACGGCGGCTCGAAGGCGTGGATAAACGACCAGCCCGTCGGCGTCGCCATGCTGCGCGAGATTTCCGGCGCGCTGGTCGAACTGCACGGTCAGCATGACGATCGCGGCCTGGTGAACCCGCGCGGACACCGCGCGCTGCTCGATCGCTATGCGGGCGCGGATGTCGATGCGGTTGCGACTGCCTGGCGCGGCTGGTCCGAAGCGCGCGAGCGGCTCGATGCGGCGAAGGCCTCGATCGAGCAGGCGAAGGCCGACCAGGACCTGCTGCTCGCGCATCTTGCCGAACTCACCAATCTCGAGCCGCAGGCGGGCGAGGAAGAGCGGCTCGCCGGTGCCCGTGCCGACATGCAGAAGGGCGAGAAGCTGGCCGGCGATCTCGAGGAACTGCGGCAGGTGTGGGAAGGCTCCGACAGCCCGCTCGCCGCGCTGCGTGTCGCGGCGCGCAAGCTTGACCGGATCGGCGGCGAACACCCGCTGCTGGCCGAAGCGCTCGAGGCGCTCGACCGCGCGGTGATCGAAGCGGGCGAGGCGGAGGAAAAGCTCGAAGCGGCGGCAGAGGCGCTGGTCCACGACCCGGCGGCGCTCGATGCGGCGGAAACGCGCCTGTTCGAATTGCGTGCGCTGGCCCGCAAGCACAATTGCCAGGTCGACGAACTGCCGGAGAAGATGCGCGAAATGCGCGCAGCGCTCGATGCCATCGAAGGCGGCGAAGCTGAAATCGACGCGCTCGAAATCGCCGCGAAGGAAGCGGCGGTCACTTATCGCAATGCGGCCGAGAAGCTCCATGCCGACCGGGTGACGGCAGCGAAGAAGCTGGACGAGGCGGTTGCCGCCGAACTCGCGCCGCTCAAGCTCGATGCCGCGCGCTTCCAGACCGCGATTGCCGAACTGCCGGAAGAGAAATGGGGCGCAGGCGGGATGGACGCGGTCGAATTCCTCATCGCGACCAACCCGGGTGCCGACTTCGCGCCGCTCAACAAGATTGCGAGCGGCGGCGAGCTGTCGCGCTTCATCCTCGCGCTGAAGGTCGCGCTGGCCGAACAGGGCGGGGCGGCGACGGTGATCTTCGACGAGATCGACCGCGGTGTCGGCGGCGCAGTCGCCAGCGCGATCGGCGAGCGGCTCGCAAGGCTCGCAGCCGATGGCCAGCTTCTCGCCGTCACACACAGCCCGCAGGTCGCGGCGCGCGGCGCCACGCATTACATGATCGCCAAGTCCTCCGAAGGCACGGTCACGAAGACGAGCGTCGTCCTGCTCGACGAGAGCGGGCGGCAGGAAGAAATCGCCCGCATGCTGTCGGGCGCGGAAGTCACGCCGGAAGCGCGTGCGCAGGCCGACCGGCTGCTCGAAAAGGCGTAAGCTCAGGCACTTATTGCAATTCCGGGCGTTCGACCGGGATGACGAAGCGTTCGCTCACATTCGGTTTGTTGGGGACGGCGACATTGCTGTCGGCCTGTTCCCCGTATCTCGAACGCTATGCGACGGTCCTTCCCGAGGTGGAGACCGGCTTCTACTCCGATATCGATACACCGCGCCTCGCGCTGCTCGAATACCGGCTGGCGGAGTATTTTGCGCGGGACGAGCGCCCCTATGAGGTCGTGTGTGCCGCTTCCACGAGACTGACGGTTCACGAACCGTGGTCACGCTCCGAAGCCCTCGACCCGGAAATCGAACGGACCCTTATCGCGCGCTTTCCCGCGCTATCGCCGATCTCGCGATGCGAGCGAGAGGGCCCGCGCGATGTCGTCGCCTCGGATACGGGCCAGCCCGCGGCGATCTTCGACGTGCACGACTTCTCCTGCGAGACGCCCGACAACTGCCTCGGCTGGGCGGGCTATTACGCGAACGGCCAGCACGGCTGGAGCTACTACCGCGTGCGTTTCCAGCGCGGCGAATGGCGCATCCGGCGCGAGGAGCTCGATATCCAGGTTACGGGCAGCTAGCTCGCAAGTTCGCTTTCGCGCTGGCCGAGGTAGATCAGCGTCATCATCGCCATCCCGCCATAGACCCACGATCCGTCGAACGGACCTTGCCCGAGCGGCATCTGCCATAGCTGGTATCCTGCGATCGCGACGCCCTGGAACAGGCCCCACCAGTTGAGCACTGCCGCGCCCATGGCGATCTTGGCCCATTTCTTGGCCGCTTCGAACTCCGCGGCGCTCGCATTGCGCATGCCCCACAATTTCCACGCACCGAACAATCCGCCGAGGCCGGCAAGGAATTCGAGGCCGAAGACTACGATCATCCCGGCGACGATCAGGAACTTCGGCGGCACCGGCAGGATGGTGACCGGATAGGCCTCCTGGTCGGTATGGCTGGTCGTGTAGACGAAGAAGTCGAACGCCTGTGGCAGGTTGGCGATATTATGCGCGACGTAGAGCAGCGCCATGAGGCCTACGCTCGCGGTGATGATGGCTTTGAGAACGCGGTCGATCATCGGTTTCCCCCTTCCGATTGAGCGACCCACGCTGGCGGCACTTTTCCCCGTGCCCTGGCTCATGCATAGCGTGGGCCATGGGAATCAAGCAATCCGCCCCTGTGGACATGACCGACGCCGATGCCGCCAACGAATTGATGCGGCTCGCGAAACAGATCGCGCATCACAACCGGCTCTACCACGCCGACGATGCGCCGGAGATCTCCGACCCGGAATTCGACGCGCTGGTCCGCCGCAATGCGGAACTGGAAGCGGCATTCCCGCACCTCGTCCGCGACGATTCCCCGTCGCGGCAGGTCGGGCACGAAATCGCCGCCTCGCCGCTCAGCAAGGTGACGCACGAGGTTCGCATGATGAGCCTCGACAACGCCTTCAACGACGAGGAGGTCGCAGACTTCGTCGGGCGGGTGCGGCGCTTCCTGAACCTGGCGCAAGACGAGCCGGTCGCCTTCACCGCGGAGGACAAGATCGACGGCCTGTCCTGCTCGCTGCGCTACGAGCAGGGCAGACTGGTGCGCGCGGCAACGCGCGGCGACGGGCAGGTGGGCGAGGATGTGACGGCGAATGTCGCGCATATCGCCGACATCCCGCAGGCGCTGCCCGATGGCGCGCCCGACATCTTCGAGGTGCGCGGCGAGGTCTATATGGAGCGCAGCGCCTTTGCCGAGCTCAATGCCCGGCAGGAGGAAGCAGGCGGCAAACTCTTCGCAAATCCGCGCAATGCCGCCGCCGGATCGCTGCGCCAGAAGGACGCCAACGTCACTGCCGAGCGCAAGCTCAGGTTCTGGGCACATGGCTGGGGCGCCGCGTCGGACATTCCGGGAGAGACGCAGGCCGATGTGGTCGCGTGTATCGAGGAGTGGGGTTTTCCCATCTCGCCGCTCTTCACCCGGGTCGAGGACCTCGACGAGATGCTCGCGCATTATGCGAAGATTCTCGAGCAACGCGATGATCTTGCCTATGAAATCGATGGCGTCGTCTACAAGGTCGACCGGCTCGACTGGCAGCAGCGCCTCGGTTTCGTCGCCAAGGCACCGCGCTGGGCCATCGCGCGCAAGTTCCCTGCCGAGCAGGCGGAAACCACGCTGGAAAGCATCGATATCCAGGTCGGCCGCACCGGCAAGCTGACCCCGGTCGGGCGGCTCGCGCCCGTGCTCGTCGGCGGGGTGACGGTGACCAATGTCACGCTCCACAATCGCGATGAAATCCAGCGGCTTGGCGTGCGTCCCGGAGACAGGGTCGTCGTCCAGCGTGCAGGCGACGTGATCCCGCAGGTGGTGCGCAATGTGACGCCCGACGAGGACCGCGAACCCTTCGTCTTTCCCGACCACTGCCCGGAATGCGGCAGCGAGGCGGTGAGCGAGGAGGGCGAGGTCGATGTGCGCTGCACGGGCGGTCTCATCTGTCCGGCACAACGCACTGAAAGGCTGAAGCATTTCGTCAGCCGCGCCGCGCTCGATATCGAGGGGCTGGGCGAGAAGACGATCGACCAGTTCTTCGCGCTCGGCTGGCTCGAAAGCCCGGCCGATATCTTCCGCCTGCGCCAGCGCCGCGAGGAGATCCTTGCGCTCGAGGGGTGGAAGGACAAGTCTGTGGATAACCTGTTGGCCTCCGTGGAAAGCAAGCGCGAGCCCGATGCCGCGCGGCTACTCTTCGGGCTGGGCATCAGGCATGTCGGCGCGGTTACCGCGCGCGACCTGATGAAGAACTTCCACGAGCTTCCCGCCCTGCGCGAAGCGGCCGAGAAAGCGCACGCAGGCGACGAGGATGCGGCGGCCATGCTTACCAGTATCGATGGCATCGGTTCAGCCGTGGTCGAGGCGCTGGGCGACTTCTTCCACGAGGATCACAACAAGCAGGTGTGGGACGACCTGCTCTCCGAAGTCTCGCCGCCGCGCTACGAGGTCGAAACGCTCGACAGCCCGGTGGCGGGCAAGACCGTGGTCTTCACCGGCAAGCTCGAAACCATGAGCCGCGACGAGGCGAAGGCCCAGGCCGAACGCCTCGGGGCGAAAGCCGCCGGATCGGTCAGCGCCAAGACCGACTTGCTGGTCGCCGGACCCGGCGCGGGCAGCAAGCTCAAGAAAGCGCAGGAATTGGGTATAGAGGTAGTAGACGAGGCAGGCTGGGCAGAGATCGTCGCAGCCGCCGGTTAGGAGGACGAATGATCGCAGACGGAAGATCGGAGCGCATAGGCGGCCTTTTCCTGTTGCTCGGCGCGGGCTCCATGCCTTTCATCATCGCCGAGTACCTGATGATCACGAGCGCCGCTCCGACCGACATTGCTGCAAGGCTCGTCTACTACGAGGAGAATTTTGCCGCTCTTTCGAGGGGATGGCATTTCGAGGTTCTCGCAATGGCCCTCATCGGAGCGGGGGCATTGGTGCGGCTGAAAACCACAGGACGAGCCGGTTGGGCGCTTGCAGCGATCGGGGTCGCCGCGGTGCTGCCGATGTATCCGCTCATGATCGGAGGCTATCCTTCGGCCTTTGCAGGCGGCGAAATCGGGGCCAACAGCTTCAACCTAATCAACGGCATCACGACCGAACTGTTCTTCGTCGGCAATTTGTTGACATGCGCCGGACTTGCGATGGCGTTCTGGCTTGAGTGGTCCAGCGAGCCGTCGCCGGTCCCGCGTTGGGTCGTGATCATCGCGGCTGTTTCCAACGGCCTGGCTGCACTGGGGTTTGCCGCGCTGCACGCCGGTCTCGGCATCCCGCTGCCACTCGTCGGTCCCGTGGGGCTGCTGGGTTTCATTTCGGTCGCCGTGTTCGGAGCCTTCGTCGCGTTTCGAAAGCGGGCCGCTTGATGGCCGCACAGCTCGACCTCCAGGCGCTCAACCACCGGGCTCTCCGCATTGCGGCCCTGTTGCGCGAACGCGGCGAGAAGATCGCGGTGGCCGATGGCGCGACAGGCGGGATGATGGCGGCCGCCTTGCTCACCGTGCCGGGAGCGCTCGATTTCTTCGTCGGGGGCGGGGTGGTCTATTCGCTGCGCGCCCGCGACGTGTTGTTCGACCTGCCGCGCGAGGCCTATCGCGGGATGCGCGGGGCGAGCGAGGACTACGCTCTGCTGCAGGCGCGCGCGATCCGCGACAATTTCGGCGCCGAATGGGGCATTGCCGAGAGCGGATCGGTCGGCGGGTCGAGTCATCCGACCGGCGCTCCTGCCGGGCGCAGCGTCGCCGCCGTCGTCGGGCCGCACGGCGAATGGACGCAAGTGACCGAGACCGGCAGCGACGACCGGATCGCGAACATGGAAGCTTTCACCCGCGCCGCGCTCGACCATCTCGAGGCGGTGCTGGAAGCTCAGTCGGGCGTGTAGTCGGGACGCCGCTTTTCGAGGAAGGCGGTCATTCCCTCGTGGAAATTCGGGCTCGCGCTGGTCATGATCTGGTTGCGGTTCTCGATCGCCATGGCGGCTTCGAGGCTGCCCGCATCGGTCGCCATCTGCAGCCCTTCCTTGGTCATGCGCAGGCCCATCGGCGATGCGGCCAGCAGGTCGTCGATCCAGCCCTGCGCGGCGCTTTCCAGCTGATCGTCGGGCACGACTTCGCTCACGAGATTGGCGGCCAGCGCGCGCTGGGCCGTGATGAAGCGACCCGTCAGCATGAGTTCGGAGGCGAGCGACTGGCCGACGAGGCGCGGCAGGAAATAGCTCACCCCCATGTCGCAGGACGACAGGCCGAGCTTGATGAAAGCGCTGTTCATCCGCGCGCTCTCGCCTGCGATGCGAATGTCGGACGCGAGTGCGAAAGCGAACCCGCCGCCACATGCCGCGCCGTGCACCAGCGCGAGGATCGGCTGCGGGCAGCGCCGCATCTTCAGATAGACATCGGCGAGGTAGCCCTGGAATCCGAAGCCGCCGCCGAAGGGTATCTCCCCGCGATCCTCGCTGCGTTCCTTGATGTCGAGCCCGGCGCAGAACGCCTTGCCGGCACCGCGCATCACGACGACGCGGACCGAACCGTCGTTGTAGAGGCGGCCGAAATAGTCGTTCAGCTCCTCGACCATGCGCAGCGAAATCGCGTTGAGCGAATCGGGCCGGTCGAGCGTCAGCCAGTCGACCTCGCCGCGCTTTTCGACCGTGATCGTGCTGTAGTCCTGCCCCATTCCATGCTCCTCTCGCCGCCATGCTTGTCGGCATGTCGGGGCAAGCGCAAGGGGTGGGGGCGAGCCTAGTCGTTGGGCATTAGGTGGATTTCACGGATGCAGGAGGTATCGCGCTGCTCGAGCGCGAATACGACCGCGTCGGCAACGTCCTGCGGTTGCAGCTTGGTCGGCTTGGCTTCGTCGAAAAAGGGCGTGTCGACCATGCCGGGCGAAATTACCGTGCAGCGGCCCTGCCATTCGCGCATTTCCTCGGCGAGATTGCCCGCAAAGCCATGCACGAACCACTTGGTCGCGCTGTAGATCGACCCCTTGAAGTGTTCGCGCCCGGCCTTCGATCCGGTGACGATGAAGTGGCCCTTGGTCTTCTTCAGTTCGGGCAGGGTCGCATGCGCGGTATAGAGCACGGCGAGGATGTTGAGGTGGATCATGTCGTGCCACTCGTCCGGGTCGCCGTCTTCCACGCCGGGATTGCTCACGCCCTTGCCGGCGTTTGCGAACACGCCGTCGAGGCCGCCGAACTTCTCGACCGTCTGCGAGACTGCGGAGGCGACCTGCTCCCGGTCGGTCACGTCGCATTCGATCGCGAGCGCGCCGTCGCCGATCTCGTCGGCCAGCTTGTCGAGCTTGTCCTTCGATCGGGCGAGCAGGGCGACGTTCCACCCCGCTTTCGCTGCCGCGCGGGCGGTCGCTTCGCCGATGCCGGTCGATGCGCCGGTGATGAGGAGGGTCTGGGCCATGGGATGTCTCGCCTTGTCGTTGGGGGTTTCCCAACCAAAGCGCCGCGCTGGCGTGGGTTCCGCGCGGATTATTCAGGCGGCAGCGGGACCCACTTCATCACGCCGCCCGCCATCGGCGTCCACCAGCCGGTGCGGATGCCTGCCTCCGCCAGCGCGTCGCTGACGAACTGGTTGCAGGTATTGCCGAGGTGATAGGTGCCGGGGGCGGGGTAGAACGCGTCGTAGGCGGCATAGCCCGGGAGGGCGCGTTTCTCACCTCCGGTCTGCGAGCGTTTCAGCACGGCTTCGACCAGCCGCGCATAGGTTTCCTCGCTGATCGTCAGCCTGCGATGGGATGGCGAGGCCGCGGGGCGCACATAGAACGCCGCATGGGTCAGCACGTCGCCTCCCGTAGCTGCACCCAGCGCTGTCGACAGCGACAGGTCGGCCCAGGTCGGCGTGTTGAGGAAGACATTGTGCTCGCCCCAGCTGACCGAGACATGCGTGTAGCCTGCGTCGGGACGGGCGAGGTCGGTGAGCGGGAAATGCGCGCGCCAGTCCACCTGCTCGCTCACCAAGGGCATGATGATGGCGGTGTGGACGCCATTGTCCTCGACCATGATCTCGACACCGGTGGACGGCTCGGTCCAGCCCGAATTGCGCGGGATCGAACTGCCGACCCATGCAGCGAGGAAATAGAGCAGCGTCGCAGCAAGCAGCGCCGCGATGGGCCACAGGACGACCCGCTTGGCGGTTCTCATCTGGTATTCCGCTTGCGCAGCCAGAGGATCGACCAGTCGCCATTCACGATCTTCGCGGCAAGGCGGAAGCCCTCGCGGCGATAGGCCCGGCGCACGCTGGCCTCCTGCGTTTCGAGCAATCCGGCAAGCAGCAGGCTGCCTCCGGCAACCGTGCTCCTGGCAAAGGAGGGCGCGAGCTCGACCAGCGGACCGGCGAGGATGTTGGCGATCAGCAAATCGTAGGGCCCGCGCGCCTGCAGCAGCGGGTGGTCCATCCCGTCGGCAACGACCATCGTCAATTCGCCCGCGCCTGCACCCATGGGGAAGCCGTTCTGCGCGGCATTGTATTCGACCACCTCGACGCAGACGTCGTCGATATCGCTCGCGGTGGCGAGCGCGCGCGGCCACAGGTCGAGCGCGGCGAAGGCGAGCAGGCCCGTCCCGGTCCCGATATCCGCGAGATTGCGCGCGGTGACGCCGCGGCGCTTCATCGTCGTCAGCATTTCGAGGCAACCGGCGGTCGTTTCGTGCTGGCCGGTCCCGAAAGCCTGGCTCGCGGGAATGGCAAAGGATCGCACACCGGGAGTGTCGAGCGGCGGATAATCGGGCGTGTGGACGTGGAACTTGCCCGCGTCGATCGGCTCGACACCCTGCTGGCTGAGCGTCAGCCAGTCCTCGTCCGGCAGCTTCTCGATGACGAGGTTGGGCGCCCGTCCTGAAAAGAGCTGCTGCACGGCCTGCGTGTCGCTCTTGCCCGGCTTGCGCGAGAGCCATGCTTCGAGCACCCAGTCCTGCGGCCGCTCCTCGGCCACCTCGCGGCCCGACAGCACGACTTCCGGATCCCAGTCCCACGCCTCCTCATGCGCGAGCAATGCGTCCTGCACGACAGGCTTGGGCGCAAAGGCGGAGATTTTCCAGGCGCTCACTCGCCGCGCTCCCTTGCCAGCCGTTCATCGAGGCGCTTGCCGACGGCTTCGGCATAATTCGCGCAACCTTTTGGATCGAGCCACGGCTCGTCGCCGCGCATACGGTGAAGCATGCGGCTGGCGGAGGGGTGGGGGGTTACGAGAATGCTGCATTCTGTTTCTGCAAGGCGTGCGAGCCCGGCGCGGTATTCTTCGACATATTCTGGATGGTCGGAGAAGCGGTACTCGTCTGCGCTGACGGGCGAGAGGCTGTCGGCATAGACGATCCACGCGCAGACAATTCCCTCGCAATCGAGCCAGCGCCAGCTCAGCGCGCCCGGCGTGTGGCCCGGTGTTTCGATCGCGTTGAACTGCTTGCCGGCGCCAAGGACGGTATCGCCATCGGTCAGGCCGCGCAGCGCAGGGACCGGCGTCATGGGAGCATGCATGCCGTGCTGCGGATCGGCGGGATCGCTCATGCCGGTTTCCAGTACGAGCAGCGCCCTTTTCGAAGCGACGACCGCGCCGCCGGTCCATTCTTTCATTTTCGCAAGGCCGCCGACGTGGTCGAAATGCTCGTGGCTCTGGAGGAGGACGGTGACATCCTTCATGTCGTAACCGAGCTGTTCGATATTGGCGCGCACGACCTCGGCGCCTTCTTCGGTCCCGGTGTCGATCAGTACATGGGTCGTCGGGCCGACGATAAGGATCGCAGCGATGCCGCAGGTCCCGACATACCAGCTGTTGCCGTAGATCCTGAAGGGCGGGGCGGGCTTGTTCCAGTCGTCCCAGTCTTCGCACGCCGCGAGCCATGCTTCACGAGCCTCGTCGACCGGCTGCGCACTCGCCATGGGCGAAAAGGACAAGCTCAGGAATGCCGCCAGCGACGCGGCAATCGCCCTAGCGAACATAGCTCGCGCCATTCGCGTCGATCGTCGCGCCGGTCATGGAGGCGGGCGCATCGAGCGCGCAGAATACGGCGATGGTCGCGATCTCTTCCGGCTCCGCCACCCGGCCGAGCGGGATGTCGGCGAGCAGCCCCGGCCCGCCGCGGCTGGCGAGATAGTCGCCGGCCATCGCGGTATCGGTGAAGCCCGGCGTGATCGCAAAGCTGACGATGCCGTCCTTCGCATATTGCCGCGCGATGGTCTTGTGCATGGCGAGCATCCCGCCCTTCGCCGCGGCGTAGTGCCAGTGCGCGGGCGAATCCCCGCGATGCCCTGCGCGGCTTGCGACATGGACGATACGCCCTTCCACCCCGCGTTCCTGCCAGTGCCTCACCGCGAAACGGCTGAGCTGCGCGGCGGAGGTGAGGTTGATGCGCATGGTGTCTTCCCACGCGTCGAGCCACTCGATGTCGGATCGGTCGATAGGATTGGGATCGAACAGGCCGGCGTTGTTCACCAGCACGTCGATCTCGCCGGCCGAGCGCTTGAGCGCTTCCTGCCACAGCATCGCCGGTGCCTGCGGTTCGGTGAAGTCCGCGCCGATGGTCTGTGCGTCGTGATCGGCAGAGCCGTGGCCGATGACCAGCTGTCCGCGTGATTCGAGCTGTTTACGGATTGCGGCGCCTATGCCGCGGCTCGACCCGGTAACCAGAATGCTTCCCATGCAAACCCTATCCGAAAATTTGCACCCTATGTCGAGCGTCCACGCCTTGTCTCGCCTCGCCATTGCGCTAAGAGGGCGGCTTCACAGGGGACACCACCGGACACAAGCTTATGAGCAACCGACCGCTATCGCCGCACCTTCAGATCTGGAAATGGGGACCGCACATGCTGGTCTCGATCCTGCACCGGGTTACCGGGGACGGGATGGCGCTGGTCGGTCTTGCCGTCCTGCTCTGGTGGCTCGGCGCGCTCGCGTCCGGTCCCGCAGCCTATGAAGACTTCGTGACGCTCGCGACTTCGCCGGTCGGCTATGTCGTGCTGGTCGGCCTGTCCTGGGCTTTCTTCACCCACATGATGAGCGGGCTGCGCCACTTCGTGCTCGACATCGGTGCGGGCTACGAACTCGATACCAACCGCATGTGGTCGATCGCCTCGCCGATCATCGCCATCCTGCTGACCGCCGGCTTCTGGGCCGCGGTGCTCTATCTCTGAGGATTTGAACCATGGGTAACGGAACCTCGATCGGGAAGGTGCGCGGGCTCGGCTCGGCGCACGAGGGCGCGCATCACTGGCTGGTGCAGCGCTTCACCGCCATCGGCAACCTGGTGCTGATGCTCTGGCTTGTCGCCAGCTTCATCCTGCTGCCCGACCTCAGCTACGCCACCATGGCCGGCTATCTCGCGAAGCCCGTCCCGGCTGTCGCGATGGCCCTGCTGATCGTCAGCGTCTTCTGGCACGCACGCCTCGGCCTGCAGGTGCTGGTCGAAGACTACGTCCACACCCCGGGCAACAAGTTTGCCCTTATCGCACTTCTCAATCTCGCGACGCTCGGCGGTGCCGCATTCGGCATCTTCTGCGTCGCCCGCCTTGCTCTTGGAGGAGCCGCCTGATGGCTGACAATTCTTCCACCCAGCCTGCCTACAAGATCATCGACCACACCTATGACGTGGTCGTCGTGGGTGCCGGCGGTTCGGGCCTGCGTGCCACCATGGGTGCGGCCGAAGCGGGCCTGAAGACCGCGAATATTTCGAAGGTCTTCCCGACCCGTTCGCACACCGTTGCAGCGCAGGGCGGTATCGCCGCCTCGCTCGGCAACAACACGCCCGACCACTGGACGTGGCACATGTACGATACCGTCAAGGGCTCCGACTGGCTCGGCGACCAGGACGCGATCGAATATCTCGCGCGTGAAGCGCCCGCCGCCGTTTACGAGCTGGAGCACGCAGGCGTGCCCTTCAGCCGCAACGAGGACGGCACGATCTACCAGCGCCCGTTCGGCGGCCACATGCAGAACATGGGCGAAGGCCCGCCCGTCCAGCGCACTTGCGCGGCGGCGGACCGTACCGGCCATGCCATGCTGCACGCGCTCTACCAGCAGAGCCTGAAGTACGATGCGGACTTCTTCATCGAGTATTTCGCGCTCGACCTGATCATGAACGAAGTCGACGGCGAGAAGCGCTGCGTCGGCGTCATGGCGATGTGCATGGAAGACGGTGTGATGCACCGGTTCCGCGCGCAGGCCGTGGTGCTCGCAACCGGCGGCTACGGCCGTTGCTACTACACCGCGACCTCGGCCCATACCTGCACCGGCGACGGCGGCGGCATGGTGCTGCGTGCAGGGCTTCCGCTGCAGGATATGGAATTCGTCCAGTTCCACCCGACCGGCATCTACGGCGCAGGCGTCCTCATCACCGAGGGTGCGCGCGGCGAGGGCGGTTACCTCACCAACTCGGAAGGCGAGCGTTTCATGGAACGCTATGCGCCGAGCGCGAAGGACCTTGCCTCGCGCGACGTCGTCAGCCGTTCGATGGCGCTGGAAATGCGCGAAGGGCGCGGTGTGGGGCCGGATGGCGACCACATCTACCTGCACCTCGACCACATCGACCCGAATGTGCTGGCAGAACGCCTGCCGGGCATCACCGAGAGCGGCAAGATCTTCGCGGGCGTCGACCTGACCCGCCAGCCGCTGCCCGTGACCCCGACCGTCCACTACAACATGGGCGGCATCCCCTGTAACTATCACGGCGAAGTCGTGACCATCGGGCCGGACGGCAATCCGGACCACGTGGTCCCTGGCCTGTTCGCCGTCGGCGAGGCTGCCTGCGTGTCGGTCCACGGCGCGAACCGCCTCGGCTCGAACTCGTTGATCGACCTCGTCGTATTCGGCCGTGCGACCGGCCATCGCCTGCGCGATATCCTCAAGGGCGGTGTGAGCCAGGCCGAACTCCCGGCCGACAGCGCCGATTTCGCGCTCAGCCGCGTCGATCATTTCCGCAATGCCAAGGGCGGCTCGCCGACCGCGGCGATCCGTGCGGACATGCAGAAGACGATGCAGAAGCACGCGGCGGTCTTCCGCGACAGCGCGCTGATGTCGGAAGGCGTCAAGCTGCTCGCGCAGGAGAACAAGCGGATGCAGGACATCCACGTCTCCGACCGTTCGCTGATCTGGAACACCGACCTGCTCGAGACGCTCGAGCTCGACAACCTCATGGCGCAGGCCGTCGTGACCATGTCGAGCGCGGAAAACCGCAAGGAAAGCCGCGGCGCCCACGCGCACGAGGATTTCCCGGATCGTGACGACAAGAACTGGATGAAGCACACCGCGGCCTGGTTCGAAGGCTGGGGCGGCAAGGGCGGCGACGTGAAGATCGACTACCGTCCGGTCCACGAATACACGCTCACCGACGACATCGAGTACATCAAGCCGAAGAAGCGGGTTTACTAACCGCCAAGCTTCGGATGCTATTGAAGGCTGTGCCCGCCTGGACGGGCACAGTCGCATCCGAGGTTTGAATGGCACTCGAAGAACGGCCCGACGGATCGCTGATCCTGCGCATGCATGTGCCGCTGGCGGCTAGCGTGTTCGTCATGTTGCTGTTCTTCGGCTTCGGCTTCATGTTCGCCTACGGGCTGCTTTTCGAAGACGCGAGCGATGTTGTGTATCGCGGGCTCGACCTCGGCTTCAGCCTCGATCCGATAATCTGGGACGCTCTGTTCCTGCTCGGCATGCTTGCGATGCTCGGGCCCGGGATGTTCATCCTTCTCGGGCTGCTGCGCGGCAGCAAGCCCTACGTCCACATCGGTGCAAAGCGCCTCGAAGTGCGCGATCGGCCGATGGCGAAGGACATCGGCATTCGCTGGGACGAGATCACCCGGCTCGACCGCTTTCGCATCCAGACCCTGCCGGCGATTGCGGTGCGGGGGAAGGGCGGCAAGAAAGTGCAGCTCTCCGCCCATACGTTCAAGGATGAGCGCGATTTCGAACTGCTCTGCCGCGAGATCGAAGCGCGCAAGGACATCGCAGCGATTTCCGCATCCGCCTGACCGTCCGCCCGCTCGCCGTTCGGCAGCCTTCCCATGTCGTTCGTCGAAGCTGAACGCGTGTTCATACAGGCTTCATGTTTACAGCCGTAGTCGATGTGCCTACACCTGTAGTCGAAACGTGGGAGGTCGGCTGTGGCACGCGGCGAAGACGATAAACCGGAACGCATCAGCGAGGCTGAGCATGCTGTGATGGAGGTCCTGTGGGACCGCAGCCCGCTCACCGCCGCCGAAGTTTGCGAGGCGGTGTGCGAAGATCGCGACTGGAGCCTCGCCACGGTCAAGACGCTGCTGTCGCGCCTGGTCGGCAAGGGTGCCCTTGCGACCCGGCCCGACGGTCGCCGTTTCCTCTACCAGCCCGTTCTCGAACGCTCATCCTATGTCGGCACCGAAAGCCGCCGCCTGGTTGACCGCCTGTTCGGTGGCCGTGCAGCCCCGCTCTTCGCGCATCTCGCGGAAAACGAGGCGCTGACCGATGACGACCTTTCGGAAATCGAGGCCCTGGTGAAGGAGCTGCGCAAATGAGCATGCTCCTCGACACGATCCTGTGGACCGGCGTGCTGATTGCGCTCGTCCTGGTCCTTCGCCGCCCGGTCGCCCGCCGCTTCGGCCCGCAAGTCGCCTACATGCTGTGGGCGCTGCCCATGGCGCGGCTCGTCATGCCGCCGATCACCCTGCCGAGCTGGATGGCCCCGCAGGAGCCGGTCTCCGATGCGCCTGCCGCCGTCGAGCCGATGGCTTTCGCTTTCGACTTTAACGGAGAGGCTGCTGCACCTGCCGCCGCCGCTGCCGCGCCGGCAATCGACTGGCTGCTCGTCGCGCTCGCCGTCTGGGCGCTTGGCGCAGCTGCCTTCATGGTGCGGCGTTTCCAACAGTATTTCGAAATGCGCCGCGAGCTTTTGTCCGAAGCGCGTCCGATGGGCGAGGCGGGCAAGATCCGCCTGCTCGAGACGCCCGCGACCGAAGCGCCGATCGCCTTCGGGGTGCAGGACAAGGTCATCGCCCTGCCGATCGGCTTCATGGCGCTGACCGACCGCGCGACGCGCGATCTCGCGCTCGAGCACGAGCTTGCCCATCACCGCGGGCAAGATTTGCTCGCCAATTTTCTCGTCCAGCCGCTTTTCGCGATGCACTGGTTCAATCCGTTGGGGTGGGTTGGCTGGCGCGCAATGCGGCGCGACCAGGAAGCCGCCTGCGATGCCCGGGTTATCGCAGCGCGTGGGACTGAACAGAAGGGGGCCTACGCCTCCGTAATCGCCGGTTTCGCGACCGGACCGCATGTCGCCCTGGCAGCGCCGATGGCGTGCCCGGTGCTGGGGGACAAGTCGATTATTCACCGTTTGAGGAGTCTCACAATGTCGAACCACTCACCGCGTCGCCGGAATACCGGGCGCGCCCTGCTGGCCGCCGGCCTGATCGCGCTGCCGCTGACCGCTACGATCAGCTATGCAGCCGCGCCCGTGCCCGCTCCGCCCGCAGCACCGGCTGCTCCGACGACGGTGCCCGCACCGCCGGCGCCGCCCGCTCCGCCGCTCCCGCTCGCAGTCCAGGTCGCTCCCGAAGTGGACCAGTGGGAAGAAGCCGATGTCGACCAGCAGGAAGAGCGCGAAGTCCGCGTCATCCGTATCGAGGACAAGGACGAGGACGGCGAAAAGCGCACCGTCCGGCGCGAACGCAAGGTCGTGATCCACGGCGACGAGAAGATGTCCAGGGAAGAGCGCCAGAAGATGCTCGCCGAAGTCCGCAAGGAACTCGCCGAAATGGACATCGAGATCGACGAGGCGATGGAAGAAGCCCGCGTCGCCATGCTCGAATTCGACGACGGCAAGCACGGCCTGACCAAGGTCAGCGTGACCTGCCGCGACGGCAGCAAGGGTGCCGAATTCCGCGATGGCGACGGCAAGAAGGTCACCCGCCTGTGCACCAGCGAAATCATGGCGAGCGCGCTCGAAGGCCTCAAGACGGCCCGTGCCGAGATCGCCAAGAGCAAGGAAATGGACAGCGACATCCGCGCCGAGGTGCTTTCCGCCCTCGACGAGAAGATCGCTGAAATGAAAAGCCGGAACTAGACTTTTCCCGAGGTTCTGACCGGCCTTGAGGGCGGGAGTGGCTTGGACCGCTCCCGCCCTCTCTCAATTCCGGCACCTGTGGCCGAGCGTATGCCAAGCCTATGGGATGCCACGCGAAACCATCCTCCCGCACATTCACAGCGCATTCATTCGTCGCTCGTATTGCACGGTTCACCGCAGCAAGGGAGGTTCAAGTGCAAAATCGCAGCCCGGGGCTGAAGCTCCTTTTCATGTGCGTGATCGGCTTCATGCTGATCGTGCCGCTCGCCATGGTCTACCTGCTCGTCAGCGACCGCGAGAGCCAGTCGGAAACCGCGCAGGAGGCGATCACCGCAGGCTGGGGCGGGGAGCAGACGATTGCCGGGCCGATGCTGGTCATCCCCTTCGAAGCCGAAGTGACCGAGACGGAAACCGTCAACGGCCAGAACCGCTGCCGTACCGTGACCCAGCGGCGCGAGCTGTTCGTCTCGCCGCAGAAGCAGGTCGTGCGGACCGAGCTGCAGCCCGACTACAAGGAATATTCGATCTACCGTTCGGTGATCTACGATTCCGACACGAGCGGCGAGGCGACCTTCACGCTGCCGGACGATCTTTCACGCATCGATGTCGAACGCTCGGCACTCCAGTTCGACCAGGCGGAACTGCGCTTCGGCATTTCCGATCCGCGCGGCCTGACCGACGGGACGAGCGTGCGCGTGGCGGGCGAGCAGTTGGCATTGAAGCCCGGCAACGGCCCGCGCAGCACCGGCGGTGCGGGGTTCTCCACCTCGGTCGAATGGGACGGCGAGGGCGAGCTTCCGGTCGCGTGGACCTATGGCCTGCGCGGCAGCAAGAGCTTCGCGCTGATCCCGCGCGGCGGCGAGACCGAATGGACCATCACCTCGCCGTGGCAGCATCCCAGTTTCGTCGGCAGCTTCCTGCCCGACAACGACAACCGCGAAATCGGCAGCGACGGCTTCACTGCCAAATACGAAGGGATCACCAATCTCGCGCTGGGCGAGGCGCTGGTTTCGACCAATGAGGCCGGTCCTCCGCCGTCCTTCGGCATGGAAGTGCCGATCGATCGCTACAGCGCGGCCGAAACCATGCCCGGCGGTGGCAGCAAGCTCGCTGCGATCCGTCTCGTCGAGCCGGTCGATCTTTACAGCCAGGTCGATCGTTCGGTGAAATACGGCTTCCTGTTCATCGGCTTCACCTTCCTCGCCTATTTCATGTTCGACGTGGTCGGAGGCGCGCGTGTGGCATCGGCGGAGTACCTGCTGACCGGGGTCGGCCTGATCCTGTTCTTCGTAATGCTGCTCGCCTTCGCCGAGGTGGTCGGCTTCACGCTTGCCTACCTCATCGCGAGCGGCGCAATTATCGGGCTGCTGACGGCCTATAGCGCGGCCGTGCTCGGCGGGTGGCGCAGGGCAGGGATGATCGGCGGAATGCTGGTCGGCCTTTATGCCGCGATCTACGTGCTGCTCAGCCTCGAGGCATGGTCGCTGATGATTGGCTCGATCCTGCTCTTCGCAGCACTCGCAGCTGTGATGTACGCAACGCGCAATGTCGAGTGGTCGATCGGCCAGAACGAGCGTGAGGAAACCGGTTACGCCGGTTGATGAGGACGGGCGGGGGCCTCTTTCCGAGGCTCCCGTTCAGTCGCCCTGGACGACTTCGCCGGAGACGAAGGTGACTTCGCCGTCATCCTCGGATCCGGCGTCTTCGTTTTCGGTCATCTCGACCTCGTCATCATCGGAAATCGTGATCTTCACGTCGGCGGGGCGCGCCGGGTAGGCACAGCCGCGCTGTTCGCCGAGGCCCTTGAGATAGCCGCGCCGCACCGCGCCTGCGAGGATGGCTTCCTGGAAATCGCGCTCGCGATCGGCGGCGCCGGAAATCTCGCGAATCACCCCGCGGAAGGGGATTAGCGATCCGACCGCGCTCTTGGCGACCTTGCCGATGGTGATGTCCCGCCGTTCCTCGGTGTCGATATCGAGGTCGGGGCCAAGCACGACGTTGAGCCGCTCGATCTCGCGATTGAGGTCGTCGCATCCGACAAGCGTCTCGCTCGCATAGGGGGCGACGACGGCGTCCTGCAGCGCCTCCGGGATCGGATCGCTCGAAAGGTTCAGGTCCTGGATCGGCGTGGTCGCGACATCCATCGCGTCCGGGTCACGGTCGGTCACCCTCTCGGGCTGGTCCTGCGCGGCGAGCGGGCTGCCGCAAAACAGCAGCGCCGCGCCAATAAGCCTAGCCGATCTCGACAATCCGGTCGCACTGCCTGTCATCACCCGTCTCCAATCCGAGCCGCAGCGCCTGCATGCGCTGCTGGCTCGTGCCATGTGTGAAACTCTCCGGATTAACGCGCTGGCCGGCATTTCGTTGCAGCGTGTCGTCGCCGATCGAGCTTGCCGCGCGCAGGCCCTCTTCCATGTCGCCCGGCTCGATCAGGTTGCGGTTCTTGCCTGCCCACACGCCGGCATAGCAGTCGGCCTGCAATTCCATGAGGACCTGAAGCTGGTTCGCCTGGCGCGGATTACGCTGCTGCGCGCTGCGGATCTGGCCGGCGACACCGGTGATCGTCTGGATGTGGTGGCCATATTCGTGCGCGATCACGTAGTAGCGCGCGAAGTCGCCGCCGGTCCCGGCCATGCGGGCGAGCTGGTCGTAGAAGCTCGTATCGATATAGATCGTCTCGTCCGCCGGGCAGTAGAACGGGCCCGCAGCCGAGGTTGCGCTGCCGCAGCCGCGCGTATCGACGCGGCCATCCTGGAACAGGTCGAGCTCGGGCTGGCGGAAGCCGACGTTCTGCTCGGCAAAAGTCCGCTCCCACGTCGTGTTGAGGGAATCGAGCGCATTGCACGCCTCGAGGGCGTATTCGCTGCCGGTGCAGATCGCCACCTCGTCCTGCGAGGCAGTGCCCTGCTGTCCGCCGGGGCCCTGCTGGACCGTCGTCGGGCCGGAGAAGTTCTGCAGCGCCTCGGGGCCGAACAGCACGGCCACGAGCAACAGGACGACGAGGCCGCCGCAGCCCATCTTGCCGCCGCCACCCATCGGGAAGCCGCCGCCGCCTCCGCGGCTCGAACGGACCTTGATATTGCTTGGATCGAATCGATTGAGGCGCATGCTCTCTCCCCGGTTGCAGCCCTGCCATCGCAGAATAGCCTTTGCGGAAGGGCTGGACACCCGGTGTGATGCCCGTAACAACCGCGCTCTGCAACTGGACAACCTCTCGGAGAAAATCATGTTCCTCAAAGGCAAGCGCGCCCTCGTCACCGGCTCCACTTCGGGCATCGGCCTTGCCGTCGCCCGTGCAATGGCAGCCGAAGGTGCAGAGGTCGTGCTGAACGGTTTCGGCGACGAAGGAGAGATCGCCAAGCTGTGCGAGGAACTCTCGGCCAGCCATGTCGGCGCCGACCTGATGACGCAGGAAGGCTGCGAGGAATTGATGGCAAAGGCCGGTCCGGTCGACATCCTCGTCAACAATGCCGGCATGCAGCACGTCTCGCCGGTCGAGGATTTCCCGGTCGACAAGTGGAGCGCAATCATCGCGCTCAACCTGACGGCCGCTTTCCACACTACGCGCCTTGCCGTGCCGCATATGAAACAGAAGGGCTGGGGCCGCATCATCAACACCGCCAGCGCCCATTCGAAGACCGCATCGCCCTTCAAGAGCGCCTACAACGCCAGCAAGCACGGGATCGACGGCTTCACCAAGACCATCGCGCTCGAACTGGCGCAGACCGGCGTGACGGCGAATTGCATCAGCCCGGGCTATGTCTGGACCCCGCTTATCGAGGGGCAGATCCCCGACACGATGAAAGCGCGCGGCCTGTCTCGTGACGAAGTGATCAACGACGTGCTGCTCGCCAAGCAGCCGACCAAGAAGTTCGTCCAGGTCGAGGAAATCGGCGCGCTGGCGACTTTCCTGTGCCGCGAGGAGATGGGCAACGTCACCGGCGCGAACTGGAGCATCGACGGGGGCTGGACGGCGGAGTAACGCCGCCCGCGAATAAATCGCAGCGCGCCCCTAGCGGGTGTCACAAACTGCGGTTACATGGGCCGCCACGAATCTTCCGACGCGAAAGTGGCACCTATGGACATTCCCCTTGGCCTGACATTCGACGACGTATTGCTGCGTCCGGCCGAGAGCGACATTCTGCCTTCGATGGCGAATACCTCGACGCGGCTGACGCGCGAGATCGGCCTCAACATCCCGATCCTGTCCGCAGCGATGGACACCGTGACCGAAGCCGACATGGCGATCGTCATGGCGCAGCTGGGCGGTATCGGCGTGCTCCACCGCAATCTCGACATCGCGGAACAGTGCGCGGCTGTGCGCGCAGTGAAGCGTTTCGAAAGCGGCATGGTGGTCAACCCGATCACCATCGCACCCGATGCGACTTTGGGCGAGGCGCAGGCGATCATGCAGCAGAACCGCATCAGCGGCATCCCGGTCACCGACCGTGACGGCAAGCTGTGCGGTATCCTGACCAACCGCGACGTGCGTTTTGCCGAGAACCCGAACCAGCCCGTGCGCGAGCTGATGACGACCGAAAACCTCGCGACCGTCCCGCTCGGCACCAGCCAGGAAGACGCCCAGCGCCTCCTCCACCAGCGCCGGATCGAGAAGCTGCTGGTGGTCGACGACGACTACAAGTGCATTGGCCTGATCACGGTGAAGGACATCGAGAAGGCCGTGACCTATCCCGAAGCGACCAAGGATGCCGCCGGGCGCCTGCGCGTCGCAGCTGCTACGACCGTCGGCGACAAGGGCTTCGAGCGGACCGAGGCTTTGGTCGATGCCGAAGTCGACGTCGTCATCATCGACACGGCGCATGGTCATAACAAGGACGTTGCCAAGGCGGTCGAACGGGCGAAGAAGCTGTCGAACTCGGTCCAGATCGTCGCCGGCAATGTCGCGACGGCGGAAGCCACCCGCGCGCTGATCGATGCGGGTGCGGATGCGGTCAAGGTCGGCATCGGCCCGGGCTCGATCTGCACCACGCGCGTCGTCGCCGGTGTCGGCGTCCCGCAGCTGACCGCGATCATGGAAAGCGCCGAAGAAGCGGCGAAGTCGGACATTCCGATCATCGCCGACGGCGGCCTTCGCACCAGCGGCGATGCGGCCAAGGCGCTTGCGGCAGGCGCGTCGACCATCATGGTCGGCTCGATGCTGGCAGGCACGGCGGAAAGCCCGGGCGAGACGTTCCTCTACCAGGGGCGCAGCTACAAGGCCTATCGCGGCATGGGCAGCGTCGGCGCGATGGCGCGCGGCAGTGCCGACCGCTATTTCCAGGCCGACGTCTCGGCGATGAAGCTCGTTCCGGAAGGCATCGAGGGCCAGGTCCCGTTCAAGGGCCCGGCATCCGATGTGATCCACCAGCTCGTCGGCGGCATCAAGGCGGCCATGGGCTACACCGGCAGCGCGACCATCGCGGACCTCAAGGAACGCGGCAAGTTCGTGCGCATCACCAATGCCGGCCTCAGCGAAAGCCATGTCCACGACGTTGCGATCACCCGCGAGGCGCCGAACTATCCGACGCGCTAGCTTGATGTGTTCCCTCCTCCGTCATCCCCGCGCAGGCGGGGATCCAGGGAGGCAGGTGCGGTTCGTTTTGGCTCTGGATTCCCGCCTTCGCGGGAATGACGAAATGTTCGAGGAGGCCCTGTGACCCCCGCAGCACGCGTCCAGGCGGCAATCGAGATACTCGATGCGGTGATCGAGGCAGCACGCACCCGCGGCGCGCCGGCCGACCGGATCATCGCCGATTGGGCACGGTCCAATCGCTATGCCGGATCGAAGGACCGCCGCGCCGTGCGCGAGCTGGTATATTCCGCGATCCGTGCTTGCGGACCGATCCCGGTGCATGGCCGCGCGGCGATGCTGCAGCTCGCCGAAGAGGACGCGGCAATTTCCGAGCTGTTCGACGGCTCGCGCTTCGGGCCGGCACCGATCGGTTCGTCGGAAAAGCCTGCCGAGGGTGGTGTGGCTGCCGACTGGCTGGTTTCCGCTCTCGCCGCCTCGGGAATTGAGGGCGATGAGGCGACTGCGCTTCTCGACCGCGCGCCGCTCGACGTGCGCGTGAACACGCTCAAGTCCGGCCGCGACACCATCGAACTGCCCGAATCCAGCGAGAAGCTGGCAGCGCCACAAGCCCTGCGTTTCGCGACCGGCACGCAGGTCGAGCAATGGCCCGCCTATCGCGACGGCCTGATCGAGGTGCAGGATCACGGCAGCCAGTGGGCCTGCGCAGCCGTGTCCGCGACGCCCGGCGAGACGGTCATCGACCTGTGCGCAGGAGCGGGTGGCAAGACACTCGCCCTGGCAGCCGCGATGGAGAATACCGGCACGCTCATCGCCAGCGACACGGACAAGCGCCGTCTCGGAAACCTGCCGCCGCGCGCCGAGCGGGCAGGGGCGGGGATGGTCGAAACCGTCCTGCTCGATCCCGGCAAGGAACTGGAGGCGCTGGCCGGTTACCACGGCAAGGCGGACGCGGTACTGGTCGATGCGCCCTGTTCGGGCAGCGGCACCTGGCGCCGCAAGCCCGAGGCGCGCTGGCGGCTCGATGCCAAGGCACTCGACCAGTTCGCCGAGACTCAGTCCAAGCTGCTCGAGATCGCTTCCAAGCTCGTCAAACCGGGCGGCAGGCTGGTGTTCGTGACGTGCTCGGTGCTTGATATCGAGGGCGCGGACCGCGTTGCGGCGTTCCTCGCGGAGAACCCCGCATGGCAGGCCGATACGCCCGCGCTACCCATCGGCAGGGCGCGAGGCGAAGGAATTCGGCTCACCCCGTTTCACGATGGCACGGACGGATTTTTCATCGCGAGTCTAGTTTTGCCGTGTTAACGTCGCGGTCTATGGCAAAGCTACGCACGCCCGATTTGCCTGCCGTGAAGGAGTTAATCATGCGCTACACCCCGATTGCAGCTGCCCTCTCGCTCGCCCTTGCGGTGACTTCGAGTGTGGGGCTTGCGGGTGAACGCGAAGCAGCTCCGCGCGCGGCGATGCTGATTGCCGAGGGCGAGGCTGCGCTCGAAGCGGGCCAGCCGCAGAAGGCGATCGATGCGTTCGAGGCCGCACTTGCGGTCGATCCGGCGCACACGCCGATCTATCTCAACCTTGCCGAAGCCGCGCGCCGCGAAGGGCTGCAGGGCAAGGCGATCACCTATTACCGCGAAGCGCTGGAACGCGAGCCGGAAAATCTCGCCGCCATCTCGGGCGAGGGCGAGGCGCTGGTGGAAAAGGGCGCGGTCGAGAAGGCCCGCGTGAACCTCTCCAAGCTCGAGGCGCTGTGCGGCAGCAATTGCAGCGAAACGCGCGACCTCGCCATGGCCATCCAGCGCGGCCCGCAGCCGCGCGTCCTGGCCGCGGAAAACGTGCTTCCCGACGCGCAGGTGACGCAGAACTGATCGCTCAGATCAGGTCGCGAAACGCTTCCAATACAGTGCGATAGACGCGCCTTTTGAAGGGCACGATAAGCTCGGGCAGGCGCTCGGGCTCGACCCACATCCATTGCGAGAATTCGGGCGGATCGTGCGCTTCGATGTCGATATGCGTATCTTCGCCGGTGAAGCGGGCGAGGAACCACGACTGCTCCTGCCCGCGATATTTTCCGCCCCACAACTTGCCGATCAGCTCTTCCGGCAGGTCGTAGCGCACGGTCTCGGTCATCTGGCTGATGATAGCGACATGCTGTTCGCGCGCGCCGGTTTCCTCCGCCAGCTCGCGCAGGGCAGCATCGCGCAGGTCTTCGCCCGGATCGACGCCGCCTTGCGGCATCTGCCAGGCACCCGAATCCTTGTTGTCGATCCGCTGGCCGACGAATGCGCGGCCTTCGGCATTGACCAGCATCACCCCGACGCAGGGGCGGTAGCCGAGTTCTGTCATTTCCAAACCAGTCCTTATCCGTATCGCGAGAGCTTCACCTTGATCGCGCCGAGGAACGCCTCGAGATCGCCCTGACCGCTGGGAATTGCCTTTCGCAAGGTGGTGAAGCCGTGGATGATTCCCGGGAATTCGAAATAGCTCACTTCGGTGCCCTGCTGGATCAGGTGCGCGGCATATTCGCGTCCCGAATCGCGTAAGGGATCGAGCCCGGCGGTGCAGATCACCGTCGGCGGCGTGTTCGAGCAATCGCCGACCATCGGCGTGTGGCGCGGGTCGCTCGGGTCGCCGCCATATTGCTCGGTGAACCATGCCATGGCCGCGCCGGTGAGCAGGAAGCCGTCGAAAAAGTCCTTCAGGCTCTGGTGCTCGCTGACGTCGCTCGCGACCGGGTAGATCGGTGCCTGCACCACGACCGGCACGTCGGCGGGATCGTTGGCCAGCTGGTTGGTCGTGACGATGGTCAAATTGCCGCCTGCACTGTCGCCGGTGATGACGAGGCCGGTGATCTTGCGGCCCAGCGCCGCAGGCGAAGACGCGATCCAGCGCGCGGCAGCCTCGCAATCGTCGGGCGCGGCGGGGAAGGGGTGCTCCGGCGCGAGGCGGTAGTCGACCGAGACCACCGGCAAGTCGAGGAAATGCGAAATCTCGGTGCAAAGGTTGTTGTAGACCTCGAGGTCGCCGATCACGAAGCCGCCGCCGTGGATGAAGACCACGCAGGGGCCGGGTTCGCGCGTTTCCTTGGTGTCGTAGAGACGCAGCGGGATATCGCCTGCCGGTCCGGGGCAGGTCAGGTCCTTGACGACTGCCAGCGGCTTGGCATCGGCTTCCGCCACTGCGCCCATCGCGCGCATCTGCTGGCGGCCTTCCTCGTGCCCCACTTCCTCGACACCCTGTCCGCCCATCTGCTCGAGCATCGAAAGGAATGCTTTCACATCGTCGCGCACGAAATGTTCCGTATCGGCCATTTTCCGGTCTCTCTCCCTGTTGAACGATCAGCCTAGCGCAGCCTTCGGCTATTTCCACTCGACTTTTTGTGACGTAGGAGAAAAACTTGATTGCGAGAGGATGCTGCGGCTCATAGGTGCCGCAGCCCGAAAACAGCACCGCTTTAACGGTGCGAGACGAAGGAATGTCCATGGCGACCCAAGCCGCCGACGCGCCGCAGGAGGCGCAATCTCCCGATGCCGTAGTGGTCCGATTTGCCGGCGATTCCGGCGACGGCATGCAGCTGACGGGCGGTCAGTTCACGCTCTCCACCGCGCTCGCGGGCAACGACCTTGCGACTTTCCCCGACTTCCCGGCGGAAATCCGCGCGCCGCAGGGCACGCTGTTCGGCGTCTCTGCCTTCCAGATCAATTTCGGCAGCCGCGAGATCAACACCGCGGGCGATGCGCCCGACGTGCTGGTCGCGATGAACCCCGCGGCGCTCAAGACCAATGTCGGTGCGCTCAAGCCCGGCGGCCTGATCATTGCCGACACCGGCGCCTTCACCAAGCGCAACCTCGAAAAGGCGAAATACGACAGCAACCCGCTGGAGGACGACAGCCTCGCGAAATACGACGTGCTTGCCTTCGACATCAGCGAGAAGACGATCGAGGCGGTGAAGCCCTTCGGCCTCGGCAACAAGGACGCGCTGCGCTCGAAGAACATGTGGACCCTCGGCCTCGCGCTGTGGATGTTCGACCGCCCGCGCGAGCCGATCCACCAGTGGCTCAAGGCCAAGTTCAAGACCAAGCCCGATATCGCCGATGCGAACATCGCCGCGCTCGATGCGGGCCATGCCTATGGCGAAACGGCGGAGCTTTCCGGCCCGCTGCGCCAGGTGCATGTCGACCCGGTCGAAAGCGATCCCGGCCTCTATCGCACGATCACGGGCGCGGAAGCCGTCAGCCTCGGCCTCGTTGCCGGTGCGCAGCTTGCCGAACTGCCGATGTTCTTCGGCGGCTATCCGATCACGCCCGCCTCGGCGATCCTGCACCATCTTGCGCGGCTGAAGGAATTCGGCGTCACGACCTTCCAGGCGGAAGACGAGATTGCCGCGATCTGCGCTGCCATCGGTGCAAGCTACGCCGGGCAGCTCGGCGTCACTTCGTCGAGCGGTCCGGGCATCGCGCTCAAGACCGAGGCGATGGGCCTTGCGATCATGACCGAGCTTCCACTGGTCATCGTCAACTCGCAGCGCGGCGGCCCCTCGACCGGCCTGCCGACCAAGACCGAGCAGAGCGATCTCTACCAGGCCGTCTATGGCCGCAACGGCGATGCGCCGATGCCGGTGATCGCGGCGAACAGCCCGGGCGACGCGTTCGAATGCGCGATCGAGGCTTGCCGCATTGCAGTCCAGTACATGACCCCGGTGATGCTGCTGACCGATGGCTACATCGCCAATGCAGCCGAACCGTGGAAAGTGCCCGATCCGGCGAGCTACGAGCCGTTCCCGGCGACCTTCCTGACCGAGAAGAACGGCGGCGGCGAACTGCTGCCCTACAAGCGCGACGAGAAGGGCGCGCGGCCGTGGATCAAGCCGGGTACGCCGGGCCTGATGCACCGCATCGGCGGCATCGAGAAGGCCGAGGATACCGGCCACATCGACTATTCGCCCTCGAACCACCAGGCGATGACCGATGCGCGCAAGTCCAAGGTGCTGGGTGTTTCGGTGCCCGACCAGGAAGTCGCCTCGGGCGAGCCGGGCGGCAAGCTGGTCGTCGTGGGTTGGGGCTCGACCTTCGGCCCGATCCGCCGCGCCGTCGACAATTGCCGTGCAAAGGGCATGGACGTGAGCCATGTGCATGTGCGCCATGTCTGGCCGCTGCCGGCCAATCTCGGCGACCTGCTCAAGAGCTACGAACGCGTGCTCGTGCCGGAGATGAACACCGGCCAGTTCAAGACCGTGCTGCGCGACCAGTATCTCGTCGACGCACAGCCGCTGACCAAGACCAGCGGCCAGCCTTTCACCATTGCCGAACTCGAAGCAGCGATCGAAGGAGCGCTGGCATGAACGCACCTGCCAAGATCGAAACCACGCTGAAGGACTGGGTCACCGACCAGGAGGTCCGCTGGTGCCCGGGTTGCGGCGACTACGCGATCCTCAAGGCCGTGCAGCGCACGCTGCCCGACCTCGGCGCGGATCCGGCGAAGACCTGCTTCATCAGCGGCATCGGCTGCTCGAGCCGGTTCCCCTACTACATGGAAAGCTACGGCTTCCACACGATCCACGGCCGCGCGCCTGCATTCGCAACCGGCGTAAAGCTCGCCAATCCGGAGCTCGACGTGTGGCTCGTTACCGGTGACGGCGACGGGCTGTCGATCGGCGGCAACCACATGCTGCATGTCCTGCGCCGCAACGTGAACATGCAGATCATGCTGTTCAACAACGAGATTTACGGTCTCACCAAGGGCCAGTACTCGCCGACCAGCCGCGTCGGTACGCGCAGCCCCTCTACCCCGATCGGTTCGGTCGACCGGCCCGCCAATCCGGCGGCTTTCGCTCTCGGTGCAGGTGCACGCTTCGTCGGGCGCGGCTTCGACGTGTCGAAGAACCTGCCCGATGTCCTCAAGGCAGCCCATGCCCACCAGGGCGCGGCCTTTATCGAGATTTTCCAGAACTGCATCGTCTACAACAAGGACGTGTTCGACGATTTCGCCGCGCCCAAGGGTGCGGAAGATCGCCAGCTCTGGCTGGTGCCGGGCGAACCGATGCTGTTCGCCGGCGACACCATGGGCATCGCGCTCGACCGCGAGGCGCTGTCGCTCACCGTAGTCGATGTGGTCGATGGCGATTGGAAGGCGGCCGGCGTGCTGGTCCACGATGCGACCAACCGCATGATCGCGCACCTGCTCGCCGAAATGCCCTTCGGCCCGTTCCCGATGGCGCTCGGCGTCCTCTACGACGATCCGCGCCCGACTTTCGAGAGCGCGGTCATCGAAGAGCGCGCGCGCTCGAGCGAAGGCAAGGACACGAGCCTCGCCAAGCTGCTCGCCAAGGGCCAGACCTGGACGGTCGACGGGACGGCGCAGGACCCGGTCTGACCTAGTCAGGGTGAGCGAAGCCTAGATGGACAATCTCACCCATAGCCTCGTCGGCGCGCTGATCGGGCAGGCGGGGCTCAAGAAGAAGACCGGGCTCGCCATGCCCGCGCTGATCATCGGGGCGAACCTGCCCGATGTCGATGCGGCGTGCTTCTTCTGGCTCGAAGGCGTCGAGCATCTCGGTTTCCGCCGCGGTATTACCCATGGCCCACCGGCACTGCTGCTGTTGCCGCTGATACTGGCTGGGCTGCTGTGGGCCTTCGACCGCTGGCAGGCGGGGCGCGGGAAGCGGCCCGAGGGTCGAATGCCGGTCGATTTCAAATGGCTCTACCTGCTCGCCTTCATCGGCTGCCTGACCCACCCGGCGCTCGATTGGCTGAACGTATATGGCATCCGCTTGCTGGAGCCGTTCTCGAGCCAGTGGTTCTACGGGGATACGCTGTTCATCATCGACGTTTGGCTCTGGGGTCTCCTCATAGTCGCGACCTGGCTTTCGATGCGGCGGGAAAAACGGGGCGGCAACTGGCGTCGCACGGCACAGGTCGCGCTCAGCGTTGCGGGCATTTACATATTTGCCAACGGCGTCATCACCGGCGCTGCCGAGCGTGGGTACCAGGGAGAGGCTCGCGACGAGATCATAGCTTCCCCGAAACCACTCGTTTTCTGGGAGCGGGAGATGATCAGCTACCGCAAGGATCCCGGCGGCTGGACCTATCCGATCCGCAGCGACTGGTCGGTAATCGGCGGGTACAGCGATGACCGCACATCGCTCGGCGGTCCGGCACCGCAGGCGGCCTGCAACTCGCTGCCGGTCGGCTCGCAAAGCGAAGAGGACGCATTTCGCCTGTGGAGCCGCGTCCCGTTCCTTGAAACCTGCGAGGACGGCGCACTGCTGCTGCGCGATGGCCGGTTCTACGATCCGATGGCGCGCGGGCGTTTCACCGTAAAGCTGGCGAAGCCGAACGATGTGGAACCGAGCGGCGAGTGACCTCGTTACCCCGTGAAAGGGGTATCGATGTCCAAACCACAAATCGTCTGGCTCCGCCGCGACCTGCGCATGGCGGACAATCCGGCGCTCTACCATGCCGCGCAGGCCGGGCCGGTGGTCGCGGTCTATGTTCTCGATGACGAGTGCGCGGGCGATCACAAGTATGGCGGTGCATCGCGCTGGTGGCTGCACCATTCGCTCGAAAGCCTGGGCAAGAGCTTCGGCGCGCGCAATTCTCGCATCGTTCTGCGGCGCGGCGATGCGGTCGAGGAACTGGCCAAGGTCGCCCATGCCGTGGGTGCCGACACCGTCCATGCCAATCGGCACTACGAGCCGTGGTGGCGCAAGGCGCAGGGGCAGTTGAAGGACAAGCTGGAGCTCGAACTCTACGACGCCAACTACCTCTTCCCGCCCGGCCACATCACGACCGGTTCGGGCGATCCCTACAAAATCTACACGCCGTTCTCGAAGGCGACGCTCGAGCAGATGCCGCCGCGCGACGAACTGCCGGAGCCGGAAACGCTTTCCTCGCCCGATGACTGGCCGGCGAGCGACGAGCTATCCGACTGGAACCTCCTGCCGACGAAACCCGACTGGTCGGGCGGCATCGCGGACTTCTGGGAGGTAGGCGAAGCGGCGGCGCATGAGCGGCTCGACTGGTGGGCCGATCATGTCGACGAATATGACGATGGGCGGAACCTCCCCTCGGTCGACAAGACCAGCCAGATGTCGCCGCACCTACACTGGGGCGAGATCACTCCGGTCCAGATCTGGCACCGCTTCAAGGACAAGCGCAGCCAGGGCTGGAAGACCTTCGAGAAAGAGCTGATTTGGCGCGACTATGCGCAGAACGTCATCTGCCAGTTTCCCGCCTATCCGAAGGAAAGCTACCGCGACCGTTTCGACGAGATGGCGTGGCGCAATCCCAATCGCGGGCACCTGATCCAGGAAGAGCTGGAGGCCTGGCAGAAGGGGCAGACCGGCTACCCGATCGTCGATGCCGGAATGCGCCAGCTGTGGCAGACCGGCTGGATGCACAACCGCGTGCGGATGATCACGGCGAGCTTCCTCATCAAGCACCTGCTGATCGACTGGCGCCACGGCGAAAAATGGTTCTGGGATTGCCTCGTCGATGCTGACTACGCCTCCAACGGCACCAACTGGCAGTGGGTCGCGGGCACCGGCGTCGACAGCAACATGTTCAGCCGGATCATGGCGCCGCTCACCCAGTCGGAGAAATTC
Organism: Erythrobacter sp. HKB08; assembly: GCF_004114695.1. Classification (NCBI taxonomy): domain Bacteria; kingdom Pseudomonadati; phylum Pseudomonadota; class Alphaproteobacteria; order Sphingomonadales; family Erythrobacteraceae; genus Erythrobacter; species Erythrobacter sp. HKB08. The sequence goes on along the minus strand of NZ_CP035310.1, from coordinate 2,061,357 downwards.
GATGCGGCGGGCTATATCCGCGAATACGTGCCCGAACTGGCCGATCTGCCCGACGACAAGATCCACGATCCGGAAGAACACGGCTGCAAGCCGGACGACTATCCGTCCAAGATCATCGCCCACAAGGAAGGGCGCGAACGGGCGCTCGAAGCATATCGGGACATGAAGTCCGGCTAGCTTGCCCCGGCACGCCCGCCGCGCCATAGATGGCGGCATGACGGCGGGGTTCGACAGGGGAGCAGACCTGCTCAAGGGCGCGGCGCGTTTCGAACGCAAGCCGGGTTTCGTGGCGCGCATGATCGCGCCGAGTTTTCACAAGATTCTCGACCGGGTGGACGAGGGGATGGAGAAGGGTTCCATTCTCGGTCACCTGCCCGACGGCACGACGCGGCTGATCGGCGGCCGCGCGCCCGGTTTCGAGGCGGAGGTCAAGCTCAACGACTGGCGCGCGTTGATGCGGCTGGCGACCAATGGCTCGATCGGCTGGTACCAGGCATGGGAAGCGGGTGAATGGGAAAGCCCGGACCCCGTGCCCCTGTTTGCCCTGTTCATGGCCAACGGCGATGCGCTCGGCGAAACGGGCAGGGCGCAGGGGCCGTTTCGGATAGCGGCGCGCTTCGCCCACTGGCTCAACCGAAACACGCGCGCCGGTTCTGCGCGGAACATCCATGCGCATTACGATCTCGGCAACGATTTCTACGCACAGTGGCTCGATGCGACGATGAGCTATTCGAGCGCGATCTGGCAGGAGGGCGACGACCTCGAGGCAGCGCAGCGTCGCAAGTGGCAGGCGCTTGCCGACCGGCTCGGCTCGCCCGACAGCCTGCTCGAAATCGGCTGCGGCTGGGGCGGGCTGTCGGATCACTTCGCAAAGGGCGGGGCGAGCGTCACGGGCATCAGCCTCTCGGACGAGCAGCTGGCCTGGGCGCGCGAGCGACACGATCCCTCGATCTCCTTCCTCAAGCAGGATTATCGCGACACCGACGGGCAGTTCGATGCGATCGTCAGCGTCGAAATGGTCGAGGCATTGGGCCGCGAATACTGGCCGACCTTCATGGACTGCATCGCGCGCAACCTGAAGCCGGGCGGCAAGGCGGCGATCCAGTATATCTCGATGAAGGATTCGCTGTTCGACGCCTATGCGAAGAGCGCGGATTTCATCCAGGCCTACATCTTCCCCGGCGGCCTGCTGATCCGCAACAGCGAGTTCGAGGCACTGGCGGAGGAGCGCGGACTGCGCTGGCGCGATCGCTCTGACTTCGGGCTCGACTATGCCGAAACGCTCAAGGCCTGGCGCGAGAATTTCGATGCGGCCGCTGCCGCCGGTAGGCTGCCGAAAGGCTTCGACGAGCGCTTCCAGCGGCTGTGGCGCTACTACCTGATGTATTGCGAAGGCGGCTTCCGCGGGGGCGGGATCGACGTCCACCAGGTGACGCTGGTGAAGGAAGGTTGAGAGGACGGACATGAAGAAATGGATTATCGGCGGCTTGGTCGCCATCGCGGCAGCGGGCGGCGTGACCTATGCTATGCTGGACGACGACCAGCGGGCGCTGCTCGCGAACATGCCGACCGATCGCAATGTCCTGTTCTGGTCGACCGAACAGCGCGATGCGGCCTTCCGCTCGCTCGACGCGATTTCGATCCTCGCCGATGCGAGAGTGATCGAAGCGGGCGACAGCGTGTATCCGCTGCCCGCAGGCGAGCCGCTGGCGATCGATACCGATATCGATGCCTACATGGACAGCCAGCGCACTGCCGCGCTGGTCATCGTGCATGACGGCAAGGTGGTGTTCGAGAAATACGGCCTCGGCTTCGATGCCGACGGCAAGTGGACCAGCTTCTCGGTCGCCAAGAGCCTGACTTCGACCATGGTCGGCGCCGCGGTGAAGGACGGGGCGATCAGGAGCCTCGACGACAAGGTGACCGACTACATCGCGGGGCTGAAGGGTTCTGCCTATGACGACGTGACGGTTCGCCAGCTTCTCACCATGACGTCGGGCGTCAAATGGAACGAGGATTATACCGATCCGAACTCCGATGTGGCCTTGTTCAACGAACACCAACCGGAGGACGGCCTCGACGTGACGGTGAGCTACATGCGCACCCTCCCGCGCGAGGCGCCTGCTGGCGAGAAGTGGGTCTACAAGACCGGTGAGACGAACCTCATCGGCGTGCTGGTGAGCGAGGCGACGGGCAAGCCGCTTGCCGAGTACCTTTCGGAGAAGGTCTGGAAGCCCTTTGGCATGCAGCAGGATGCGACCTGGCTGCTCGGCGCGACCGATCACGAGATCAGCGGGTGCTGCATCCAGGCATCGACCCGCGACTTCGCGCGTTTCGGCCTGTTCATGCTCGGCGGGGCGCAGATCGACGGGGTGAGTATCCTGCCCGAAGGCTGGATCGCGGATGCCACGACGAAGCAGGCTCCCATCGGGATCGACGGGCGCGGCTATGGCTACCAATGGTGGACCAATGACGACGGCAGCTACGCCGCCCAGGGCATCTTCGGGCAGGGCATCTTCATCGACCCGGCCCGCAAGCTCGTCATTGCCTCGAACAGCAATTGGCCGACGGCGACGGATTACGACGGCGTCGGCGCAGAGCGTGAGCGGTTCTACAAATCGGTGCAGGCAGCGGTCGACAAGGCGAGCGCGCCTGCAGCCGAATAAGCGCGGTCAGAGGGCGCTGCGGTAGACCGACGAAGGGCTGTAATTCTGCAGGATGTTGTCGTGCACGATGGGGCTCAGCAGCTCCATGAAGGCGCAGCCGACGATCGAGTTTTCCCACCAGACGACTTCGGCCTGGAGCGATTCGAGGCCGGGCAGGCTGATCCAGCAGATCTGGCCCGGATGCATGCGGCTGATGGCCGATGCCGAAAAGCCAGAAATCGACAGGTCGTGGACTACGGTCTGGAATGCGCGGCCACCCGAGGCGCGCAGCTGCGCCGGAATGGTGATCTTGGTGCGCGGGCTGCAGCGATCTTCTTGTGCTGCAACGTCATAGCTCTCGTGCGTGTCGACCATCATGGTGCGATTCCCCGTTCAAAACTGACCAAATCCCTGCCGCGCGCATACGCGTCAGGCTTTGCACAGCCTCGCCATGTCTGGTTTCCGGTTGGTTTCGCAGGATGCCTAAGGAATATTTACCACCGTCTCAGGCGGTTTCCGCGACCCTTTCGCGGTGGCCGGTTTCGAAATCGCCCGCGAGAAGCTCGACGAGGCGCTCTGCGACTCGGACCGGCTCCTTGACCGTCGAGGGATCTTCGCCCGGATAGGCCTTGGCGCGCATGGCGGTGCGGGTGGCGCCCGGATCGACAATGGCGACCTTCACATTGCCGACTTTCTCGACTTCGGCGGCATAGCTGTCGAGCAGGTTCTCGAACGCCGCCTTGCTCGCGCCATAGGCCGACCAGTAGGCGCGTGGGCTCGCCCCGACCGAGCTGGTCAGGCCAATGACGCGGCCCTGGCCGCTGCGCTTGAGCAGCGCATCGAACCCGGCGAGCAGAGCCTGTGTCGCAAGGACATTGGTCGTCAGCGCGGTGTTGAACTGCTTGGGATCGATCTGCGTGACCGGTGTGAGGGTCGGCAGGTAGGCCGCTGAAATCACGAGAATATCGAGCTTGTCCCACCGGCCCGCAATAGCCTGTGCAAGCCGGGCGATACCATCGCCCTCGGTCAGGTCGACCGGCGCGATAGTGGATTGACCGCCGGCCGCGTGGATTTCGTCTTCGACCCCTTCCAGCGCGCGGACGTCGCGCGCGGTGAGGACGACATGCGCACCGGCAGCAGCGAGCGCCTTGGCGGTCGCGGCCCCGATACCCTTGCTCGCACCGGTGACGAGCGCAAGGCGCCCCTCGAGCGGTTTGGCGTCAGTCATTCAGGCTACCTTGTCGAAGGAAAGTTGTGCGTCGCTTGCTTCGCGCTGCGAAAGATCGGTCAGCGACGTCGGATAATCGCCCGTGAAACAGGCATCGCAGAATTGCGGGCAGGAGGTCTTGCGCTTTTCCTGGCCGACGGCGCGATAAAGGCCGTCGATCGAGACGAAGGCGAGGCTGTCCGCCTTGATGAACTCGCGCATCGGCTCGATGTCCATGCGCGCGGCGAGCAGCTTGGAACGTTCCGGCGTATCGACGCCATAGAAGCAGCTATGCGCGGTCGGCGGGCTGGCGACGCGAAAATGCACTTCGCTCGCCCCTGCATCGCGCATCATCTGGACGATCTTCATGCTCGTCGTCCCGCGCACGATGGAATCGTCGATGAGGACGATGCGCTTGCCTTCGACGAGGCCGCGGTTCGCATTGTGCTTGCGCCTGACGCCCGAATGGCGCGCGCCGTCCGAAGGCTGGATGAAAGTGCGCCCGACATAGTGCGAGCGAATGATGCCGAGCTCGAAGGGTACGCCCGATTGCTGGGCGTAGCCGATTGCCGCCGGGACGCCGCTGTCGGGTACCGGCACCACGAGGTCGACGTCGCACGGGCTTTCGATCGCCAGCTGCTCGCCGATCGCCTTGCGCGCGGCGTAGACGCTGCGGCCGTCGAAAATCGAATCCGGGCGGCTGAAATAGACGTGCTCGAAGATGCAGGGCCGCGCGGCATGGCGGCCGAACGGGTGGAGCGATTCGATCTCGCCGTCGAAGCCGACCTTGACCATCTCGCCCGGCTCGACCTGGCGGATGAATTCGGCGCCGACGACATCGAAGGCGACGCTCTCGCTCGCGAACAGCACGGCATCGCCCATCCGGCCCATGACGAGCGGGCGGATGCCGAGCGGATCGCGGCAGGCGATCATGCCTTCGGGCGTGGTGACGATCAGCGAATAGGCACCTTCGACGAGGCGAAGCGCGTCGACCAGCCGGTCGATCATCGTCGGATAGCGGCTCGTCGCGACGAGGTGGATGATGACCTCGGTATCGGAGGTCGACTGGAAGATCGCGCCGCGGCTGACGAGATCGTTTCGCAGCGTCATCGCATTGGAAATATTACCGTTATGCGCAACCGCGAAGCCGCCGCTCGCAAGATCGGCATAGAGCGGCTGCACGTTGCGAAGCCCCGCGCCGCCGGTGGTCGAATAGCGCACGTGGCCCGCCGCCATGAAGCCCGGCAGTTCGGCGAGTTGTTCCTGCGAGGAGAAGTTCTCCGCCACATGGCCGAGGCCGCGGCGGGTGAAGAAGGTCGTGCCGTCGAAGCTGGTGATGCCGGCAGCTTCCTGCCCGCGATGCTGCAAGGCGTGGAGGCCTAGCGCGGTAACGGCCGCTGCGTCCTGCGCATTGATAGCGCCGAACACGCCGCACTCTTCGCGCAGCTTGTCGCCGTCCTCGTCTCGATAGGGGTGAGTAAGGTTCATATGCACGACCGCCCGATGCCAACGCCTGCCCTGCGCGCGTCATTGGCGATGTTGCAGCCAGATTACAAGGGCGCGCAGTCCCCGTCGGTGGATGGGAGCGCCCGAATTCATTGCAGCGAAGGGAAAGCCTGCCTAAACCCGCCCGACCTCCGGACGTTACAGCGGATTCACGCAGCTTGTTCCTTTCCAATTTCGAACGCACCATCGTTAAACGCTACCTGCTCCCGGGTAGGAGCGAGGCTTTCATCGCGCTAGTCGCAGGGATCAGCGTCGTCGTCGTCATGCTCTCGGTTGCCATGCTGGTGACGGTGATGAGCGTCATGAACGGCTTTCGCGGCGAGCTTCTCGACCGGATCGTCGGCCTCAACGGCCATGCGATCGTGCAGGCCTATGGCGGGCGGCTCGACAACTGGCAGGAACTGCTGAAAGACATTCGCGAGACCGAGGGCGTCACAGATGCCTCTCCGTTGATCGAGCAGCCTCTGCTGGCGAGCTTCAATGGCCGGGTCGAAGGCGTGGTGATGCGCGGCAATACCGCCGAGGACATCGCCGAACTGAGCGACGAGCTGGTGGTCGGCAATCTCTCGCAGCTCAAGCCGAACGAGGGCAAGGTCGCCATCGGCGCGCGGCTCGCCGAGAATATCGGTGCTCGCGTGGGCGACACCATCACGATCATCAATCCGCAGGGCCGCTCGACGCCTTTCGGAACCGTTCCGCGCCAGATCGGCTACGAAGTTTCGGCGCTGTTCGAAACCGGCGTCTACGAATTCGACAAGGCCTTCGTCATCATGCCGATCCCCGATGCGCAGACCCTGCTGCTGACAGGTGACAAGATCGGCATGATCGAGCTGAAGACCGAGGATGCGGAGAACGTCGAGGAAATCATCGCTCCGATCGAGGAAAAGCTCGAGGGCAGGGCGGTCATCTCGACGTGGAAGCAGATCAACAGCTCGATATTCGAGGCGCTGGAGATCGAGCGCGTCGCGATGTTCTTCGCGCTATCGATCATCGTCGTGGTTGCCGCGTTCAACATCCTGTCCTCGCTGGTCATGCTGGTGCGGGCGAAGACGCGCGACATCGCGATCATGCGCACGATGGGCGCGACGCGGAAGAACATGATGAAAATCTTCGTGACGACCGGCTTCACAGTCGGCGCGATCGGATCTGGGGCGGGGCTGGCGCTCGGCTTCCTGATCCTCGCATTCCGTCAGCCGATCGTTTCCTTCATCCAGCTTACGACCGGCGCGCAGATCTGGAATCCGGAGGTGCGTATCCTCACCGAGCTGCCGGCCCGGGTCGATCCGTGGGAGGTGGTCGGCATCGTCGGCCTGGCCCTGGGCCTCAGCCTGCTCGCCACGCTCTATCCGGCTTACAAGGCGTCCAAGACCGATCCGGTGCAGGTGCTGCGCTATGAGTAATCCGGTCGTCAAACTCACCAAGCTGACCCGCAGCTTCAAGCAGGGCGGCGAAACCATCGACGTCCTGCGCGGCGTCGACCTGACCGTCGAGCCGGGCGAGATCGTCGCGCTTCTCGGTCCGTCCGGTTCGGGTAAATCGACCTTGCTGCAGGCGGTCGGCCTGCTCGAAGGCGGCTTCGGCGGCTCGATTGCGATCGACGGGAACGAGGCCAGCAAGCTGCCGTCCGACGGGCGGACCGAACTGCGCCGCAGCCATCTCGGTTTCGTCTACCAGTTCCACCACCTGCTGCCCGATTTCACGGCGGTCGAGAACGTGAACCTGCCGCAGTTGATTGTCGGCAAATCGACACCGGAAGCGGAGGAACGCTCGCGCGACCTGCTCTCGGCCCTCGGCCTCGGTCATCGCCTCGATCATCGCCCAAGCCAGCTCTCCGGCGGCGAGCAGCAGCGCGTTGCCGTGGCCCGCGCGCTCGCCAACAGCCCCAAGCTGGTGCTGGCGGACGAGCCGACCGGCAATCTCGACGAGCATACCTCCGATGCGGTTCTCGCCCAGTTCCTCGAACTGGTACGCGGCGAAGGCAGCGCTGCGCTTGTCGCGACGCATAACGAGCGGCTCGCTGCGAGGATGGACCGCGTGGTGCGCCTGCACGAAGGCGTGCTCGAATAGCCGGACCCAAACCGGCTTCACGGCGTTGTCGGAACAGGAGGATTTTTCTTCATGACCGACCATCCGAGCACGTTTCACGCCCAACCCGAAGACGACGGCAAGTTCGACTGGGACGACCGCGCCTCGCTCCACCGCGCAGACGATGGCGGCGGGGTTCTCGATGCGATGAAAGGCCTGCGCCGCGGCAGTTTTGCCGAACTGGTCAACCACGTCATGGCCATGCCGGAAAGCGAGCGGGGCGACTACGTCATCCAGAAGGCGGGCGACCGCAAGTTCACCGCCGAAGAGATCGCGCAGCTTTCCAAGCGGGACGATTTCCCGGGCTGACAGGCCCTGTCGGCGGCGCAGGATCGCGCTTCGTCGATGCCAGCTTGAGGGCAGGCGAGCTTGCGCGCGATAAGCGCAGCGAGAGGGGGTAATCATGCTGACGACAATTCTCGCGCTTCTCGCGCAGCAGGCGGCGCAAGCTCCGCCGACCGAACCCACACCGCCACACCCGGCGCCCGCGCCGGCTTGCACCAGCGAATTGCATGGCCAGTTCGACTTCTGGGTCGGCGAGTGGGAGGTCGAGCCGAACGGGCGCGACACGCTCGTCGCGCATAGCAGAATCGAGAAGAAGCACGGCGGCTGCGCGGTCGTCGAAACATGGATGCCCCTGCGCGGACTGGGCGGAACCAGCCTCAACCATGTCGATCCTCAAACCGGGATCTGGCACCAGAAATGGGTTGGCTCGGCACCTGGCGCTGTGGAGTTCACCGGCGGATTTACCGACGGAAAGATGGTGCTGACCGGCAACTGGCCGAGCCCGAATGCACCGCACCAGTTGATCCGCATGAGCTACACGCCAAATGAGGACGGCAGCGTCCGCCAACACGGAGAGGCCTCGACGGACCATGGCCTGACGTGGCAGACATCGTTCGATTTCATCTACCGTCCGAAAGAGACTCGCGAATGACCACGATTGCCGATTTCACCGTCGAAGCTTCCAACGGCCAGCCGGTCGACCTGTCCGAGAAGAAGGGCAAGGTCCTCCTCGTCGTGAACACCGCGAGCAAATGCGGCTTTACGCCGCAGTACGACGGGCTCGAAGAGCTGTTCAAGGAATACAAGGAGCAGGGCTTCGAGGTGCTCGGCTTCCCCTGCAACCAGTTCGGCGGGCAGGAACCGGGCGATGCCGACGAGATCGAGCAGTTCTGCAAGGTCAATTTCGGCGTCACCTTCCCGCTGATGAAGAAGATCGACGTCAACGGCGACAACGCCAGCCCGCTGTTCGACTGGATGAAGGGCGAGGCGCCGGGCCTGATGGGCTCGAAATCGATCAAGTGGAACTTCACCAAGTTCCTGATCGATCGCGAGGGCAATGTCGTGAAACGTTATGCCCCGCAGGATACGCCCGCGCGCATCAAGAAGGACATCGAGAAGCTGCTGTAACCCTGCAGCCCGATTTCCAGAATAGCCCGCCATAGCCTAGGAGGGCGGCATGCTCGCTTCGATCAACGACTGGTTTCTCGCGCTCGGCGCGGAATACGGGGTGAACCCCTATATCTTCGGCGGCATCTACGTGGGTGCGGTGCCGTTCTTCCTCTTGTCGATCGGCTGGCTGGTCCGCCGCGCGAGGGACGGGCGCTCGACTGTGGTGCCGACGCTTTGCGCGGGCTTCTGCTTCGTTTCTGCCTATCTCTACCTCGCGATTGCCGGGCGCAATATCCCGGTCTGGGTGTGGTTCTTCCTCGCCGTGCTGGTCGTCTACGGCGCGTGGTCGACGATCCGCGACACGCGCAGGAAAATCGCCGATGCCAAGGCCGAAACGGGCGAGCCGACGCAGGAGTGACCCTGTGGAGAATTTCGCTCCCCAAGCCTTTGCGTTCGGGCGGGTGAAATCCTAATTTGGCGGCATGCCGCACGCGCCTTTCGTCCCTTTAAGAGTCCTGTCTTCCTATTCGATGCTCGAAGGGGCGATCGACCCGAAGCAGATCGCCAAGCTGGCGAAGGAGCGCGGCTACCCGGCAATCGCGATTTGCGACCGCAACGGGCTCTACGGCGCGGTCATGTTCGCCGGCGCCTGCATGGGCGAAGGGGTGCAGCCCATCATCGGCACGCTGCTCGGCGTCGCGCGCGACGAGGCGGGCAAGCAGGTCGATTACCTGCCCCTCTTCGCGCAGGACGAGAAGGGCTACGACAATCTGTGCCACCTCGTCTCGAAAGCGCATCTCGATCGCCCGCTGGAATTCGATCCGCATGTCCGGCTGGAAGATATCGAGGGGCATAGCGACGGGCTGATTGCGCTCACTGGCGCGGGCGAGGGCGCGCTGACCGACCTTCTCGCCAACGGCCAGCAGACTGCTGCCGAGGCACTGCTGACGAAGCTGGAAGCGCTCTTTCCGGGGCGGCTCTATCTCGAGCTTGCCCGGCGCGGGAATGCGGAAGAGGAAGCCGCCGAAGAGGCGCTGATCGATCTCGCCTATGCGCGCGACTTGCCGCTGGTGGCGACCAATCCCGCGAACTTCGCCGAAGCGCATATGCACAAGGCGCATGACGCCATGCTGTGCATTGCCGGCTCGACCCATATCGAGGCCGAAGACCGCGCGAAGTCCAACGCCGAAGCCTGGGTCAAGCCCGCCTCGATGATGGAAGAGGCTTTTGCGGACATTCCCGAAGCCACCGCCAACACGCTCGTCATCGCGCAGCGCTGTGCCTATGCGCCGCCCTACCGCGATCCGATCCTGCCCAGCCTTGCAGGCGACCTCGAGGGCGAGGCGCGCATGCTTGAAGAGGACGCGCGCAAGGGCCTCGAAGCGCGGCTCGAACCCTATGGCGAGATGTCGGAGGAAGAGCGCAAGGTCTATTTCGACCGGCTCGACTACGAAGTCGGCATCATCAACCAGATGGGCTTTCCCGGCTACTTCCTGATCGTCGCCGACTTCATCAAATGGGCCAAGGACCACGATATCCCGGTCGGCCCGGGCCGTGGTTCGGGTGCAGGCAGCCTCGTCGCATGGGCGCTGACGATCACCGATCTCGACCCCATCAAGCTCGGCCTGCTGTTCGAACGCTTCCTCAACCCGGAACGCGTCTCGATGCCCGACTTCGATATCGACTTCTGCGAAACCCGCCGCGGCGAGGTCATTCGCTACGTCCAGCAGAAATACGGCCACGACCACGTCGCGCAGATCATCACCTTCGGTAAGCTGAAGGCCCGCGCAGTGCTGCGCGATTGCGGACGTATCCTGCAGATGAGCTACGGCCACGTCGACCGGCTGTGCAAGATGGTCCCGAACCATCCGACCGACCCGTGGACCCTCCCGCGCGCGCTCAATGGCGCAGCGGATTTCAAGCGCGAATATGACAACGACAACGAGGTGAAGCGCCTCGTTGACCTCGCGATGCAGCTCGAAGGTTTCCCGCGCAACAGCTCGACCCACGCGGCGGGCGTGGTGATCGGCGACCGTCCGCTTGCCCAGCTCGTCCCGCTCTACCGCGATCCGCGCTCGGACATGCCGGTGACGCAATACGACATGAAGAATGTCGAAAGCTCCGGCCTCGTCAAATTCGACTTCCTCGGCCTCAAGACGCTGTCGGTCCTGCAGAAGGCTGTAAAACTGCTCGAAAAGCGCGGGATCGAGGTCGATCTCGGCGGGCTCGCGTGGGACGATCCGGCAGTCTTCAAGCTGCTCAAGGAAGGTAACACGGTCGGCGTCTTCCAGCTGGAATCGGAAGGCATGCGGCGCACGCTTACTGCGGTGAAGCCGACCAAGTTCGAGGACATCATTGCCCTCGTCTCGCTCTACCGTCCGGGCCCGATGGACAACATCCCGCTGTTCGGCAAGCGCAAGGCGGGCGAGGTCGCGATCGAGTATCCGCATCCCAAGCTGGAGGGCATTCTCGAGGAAACCTACGGCATTTTCGTCTACCAGGAACAGGTCATGCAGGCCGCGCAGATCCTCGCCGGATATTCGCTCGGTGATGCAGACCTGCTGCGCCGCGCGATGGGCAAGAAGGTGCAGGCCGAAATGGACGCGCAGCGTCAGCGCTTCGTCGACGGCTGCAAGGAAGTCTCCGGTATCGACGCGGCCAAGGCGAACGAGCTGTTCGACTTGATCGACAAGTTCGCCGGTTACGGCTTCAACAAGTCGCACGCCGCCGCCTATGCGTTGCTCGCCTACCAGACGGCGTGGCTGAAGGCGCATTACCCGGAAGAATTCTACGCCGCCTCGATGTGCTTCGACATGCACCAGTCGGAGAAGCTAGCGCTGTTCGTCGACGATGCGCGCCGCCACGGGATCGAGGTCGCGCCGCCGGACGTGAATGCATCCGAAGCCGAGTTCACCGTCGAACGGACCGACCATGGCTATGCCGTGCGCTATGCGCTCGCAGGCATCCGCAACGTCGGCGAGAAGGCGATGGAAGCGATTGTCGCCGAGCGCGAGGCGAAGGGGCCATTCGAAAGCCTGAAGGACATGTTCGAGCGCTTGCCCAAGGGCAGCATGAATTCGCGCCAGCTCGAAGGGCTGATCTGTGCCGGTGCGCTCGATACCCTTGAGCCGAACCGTGCGATGCTGCTCGCCAATGTCGACATGCTGCTCGCCATCGCCGACAGCGCCGCGCGCGAGCGCGAGAGCGGGCAGGGCGGGCTGTTCGGCGGCGAGGATGCGAGCCAAGACACGCTGCGCCTCAAGCCTGCCGACGAATGGCCGCGTGCCGACAAGATGGCGAAGGAACGCGAGAATTTCGGCTTCTACTTCTCTGCCCATCCGGTCCAGCAGTTCTGGCCCGTCGCCTCTGCCAATGGAGCACGCACCTTCCAGAGCCTGATGGAAGGCGGCGCTCCGCCCGGCGGACGACAGGGCGCGGTCATGGCCGCGATGGTCGAGAAGGTGAACAAGGGGAAGACCCGCCGCGGGAAGGACTTCATCCGCGCGGATTTCTCCGACCAGACGGGCCAGTTCAGCGCCGCCTGTTTCGAGGAAGCCCTGGTCGAGAGTTTCCAGAAATGGGCCGAGGAAGGGACCTGCGTCCTCCTGACCGTGGAACTCGACTCACCCAGTCCCGACGAGCCGCCGCGCGTGACCGTGCGCGGGGCGCGTCCGCTCGACGAGGTGAAGGGCGGCGCGCGCATGCTGCTTACGCTCGATGTGCACGACCTTGCCGCGCTGAACGACCTCAAGATGGAACTCGCACCGGGCCCGCCGGGTCAGGGCGAAGTCGTCATCCACCTGCGGACAGGTGACGAGATCGAACCGAAGCTGAGGCTCGGCCGCGATTTCGCGCTCGACGGGGATGTTGCCGAACGGCTGTCGACGATCGAAGGGCTGGCGAAAGTCTCGCTGACGACCCGCAGGGGCTCCTCGCACCTACGCCTCGTCGCCTGAACCTGTTTCTGGCTTGGCGAAAAGGCCTGTCCAGCGCGCCAGCATGACCAGCGCCGTCGGCAGCAGCATGGTGTTGACGATGTCGTGGACGCTGCTCAGCAGGTAAGGCTGTTTCTCGATTTCGAGATTGTGCCGCACGTCGAAAAACTCGTTCACCAGCGCGACTGCGAGGACCAGCAGCAACCCCTTGAAGCTCGCCAGTCCCCAGCGAAAGAGCCATGCGCTCGCGAGGAGCACGATCACCCCGACATAGATATGCAGCGCGTCCTTCTCGAGCCCGGTCACATCGACCGCGAGGAGCTTGAGATCATATAGCCAATCCATCTCCCAAGCCCTTAGACCGATTGCCTTGGCGCGCAAGCGCGGGCATGAAAGGTCGCAAAGAACAACCGGAGAGGATGACAATGGCACTAGGATCTTTGGGCGCGATGCAGGAATGGACGATGCGCGTGACCCACGTGATCGACCACGCAGCCCGCGAAGCCGGCACCCGCGAAATCGTGACGCGGTGGGCCGACGGGACTGAAACCCGCACCACCTGGGCCGGTATTCGTACAGACGCGCTGAAGATGGCGCAGGCGTTGCAGGCGCTCGGCATCAAGAAGGGTGAGCGCGTCGCGAGCCTCGCGATGAACCACTCGCGCCACCTCGTCAGCTGGTACGGCGTCGCCGGCATGGGCGGCGTGCTCCACACGGTGAACCCGCGCCTGTTCGACGACCAGCTCGAGTACATCGTCAACCACGCCGAGGACCGCGTGATGCTGTACGATGCGGCTTTCCAGCCGATCATCGACCGGATGAAAGAGCGCTGGACCACGGTCGAACACTACATCTGCTACGACAGCGGCGAGCACTCTCAGTCCTTCGAGGACTGGATCGGCGAGCAGGACGGCGATTTCGAATGGGTCACCGGTGCCGAAACCGATCCGTGCATGATCTGCTACACTTCCGGTACGACCGGCAATCCCAAGGGTGTCCAGTACGAGCACCGCTCGACCGTGATGCACGCGCTTGCCGGCCTCCAGCCCGCCGCGTTCAACTTCAGCTCGGCGTCCTGCATGCTACCGGTGGTCCCGATGTTCCACGCGGCCAGCTGGGGCCTGCCCTATGCAGGCGCGATGGCGGGCATCAAGTTCGTCTTCTCGGCGGTCAACGATCCGGCCGTGCTGCACAAGCTGATGATCGACGAGGGCGTGACCGATAGCGCCGGCGTCCCGACCGTCTGGCTCGCGCATTTCCAGTATTGCGACAAGGAAGGCATCGACCTTCCGCCGCTCAAGGCTGCCACGATCGGCGGCTCGGCCTGTCCGCGCTTCATGATCGAGCGGCTGATGAAGAACGGCACGCGCGTGCAGCACGCCTGGGGCATGACCGAAACCTCGCCCATCGGCACGGTCGGCGGCCCGACCTGGGACTGGGACCAGCTCAGCTTCGAGGAAAAGGTCGACAAGACCGCGATGCAGGGCCGCCCGGTATTCGGCGTCGAACTGCGTACGGTCGCGCTCGACGACATGATGACCGAACTGCCGCGCGACGGCGAAAGCTCGGGTGCGCTGCAGATCCGCGGTCCGTGGATCATCAAGCGCTACTTCAAGGCCGAACAGGATGCGGTGAACAACGAAGGCTGGTTCGACACCGGCGATGTCGGCATCATCCATCCCGACGGCACGCTGCAGCTGACCGACCGCACCAAGGACGTGATCAAGTCCGGCGGCGAGTGGATCAGCTCGGTCGAGCTGGAGAACGCGGCGGTCGGCCATGAAGGCGTGGCCGAAGCGGCCTGCGTCGGCATGTACCACCCGAAGTGGGATGAGCGCCCCGTGCTGTTCGTGGTCAAGAAGGAAGGCTCGGACGTGACCGCCGACGACATCCTCGACCACCTGCGTCCGCAGATCGCCAAGTGGTGGATGCCTGATGCGATCGAGTTCATCGACGAAATCCCGCACACCGCGACCGGCAAGATCAGCAAGAAGGACCTGCGCGACCAGTTCGCCGACTACAAGCTGGAAACGTGAGCGCGGAAATTGCCCTCTGGTTCGTCTGGGCCGTCACCGTCGCAGCGCTTTGGAGGTATGCGCTGAAGCGGTGGGTCATCAAGGCCCGGACGCCATTTGCCAGCCTGTCCGTCTACGTCCTGCTCGCCGCAATCGGTATCGCGGGCGTTTACGGATCCGGGCTGACAGGTTGGCAGATGTACGGGCATGACCCGGAAGATCCGATGCAGCAATTCGGCTTCGTCCTCTTGCTGTTTTCGCCGATCGGACTGCCACTTCTTGCTGGGCTGCCCATTGTGCTGCTCGCAAGGATACTGAGCGCAATTATCCGCCGCCCTGAGGAGACGCCGACATGAGCAATTTCTATATCGATCCGAGCCGCGCCAATTTCGAGGCGTTCAAGGACCTGCCGCGCGACGAGCCGATCCACATGCTCAACCTGCTGCTCTATCGCGACCACGCGGAATATCCCGAGGGGCACGAGCATCACGGCAATGGCTGGAGCGGGCGCCGCGCCTACGAGGAATATGGCAAGACGAGCGGGCCGATCTTCCGGCGTGTCGGTGGCTCGATCGTCTGGCGGGGGGCGTTCCAGACGATGGTCACCGGGCCGGAGGACAAGCGCTGGCACGACGGCTTCGTCGCGCAATATCCCAACAGCGGCGCTTTCTTCGAGATGATCAAGGATCCTGACTACCAGAAGGCAGTGGTGAACCGCACAGCCGCGCTGGTCGACAGCCGCCTCATCCGCTTCAAGCCGGGTGATGCGGGCGAAGGCTTCGGCTGACCGGGCATACGTATGCTTGCCGCTCGCGCTGGCTAAGGCGCGTTCGCAAGTCCATTATCGCGCCATGCCAGTGAAAACCGTTGCCATGCTTACCGCCGGCGGCCTCGCGCCTTGCCTCAGCTCTGCCGTGGGCGGGCTGATCGAGCGTTACACGGCGGTCGCGCCCGATGTGCGCATCATCGCCTACCGCAATGGCTATGCCGGGCTGCTCACCGGCAACTGGGTCGAAGCCTCGCCGCAGGTGCGTGCCGAGGCGGGGCGCTTGCACGCCTTCGGGGGCAGTCCGATCGGCAACAGCCGGGTCAAGCTGACCAATGTCGAGGATTGCGTGAAGCGCGGCTTGGTCGAGCCGGGGCAGGACCCGCTGCATGTCGCAGCCGAGCAATTGACCCGCGACGGGGTCGATATCCTGCATACCATCGGGGGCGACGATACGAATACCGCCGCTGCCGACCTTGCCGCCTATCTCGAGGATAACGGCTATCCGCTGACGGTCGTCGGCCTGCCGAAGACGATCGACAACGATGTCGTCCCGATCCGCCAGTCGCTCGGCGCCTGGACTGCAGCGGAGCAGGGCGCGATCTTCGCCCGCAACATTATCGCCGAACATTCCGCCAATCCGCGCATGCTGATCGTTCACGAGGTGATGGGGCGCAATTGCGGCTGGCTCACAGCAGCGACGGCGCATGCACATCACCGCTGGGTCAGGACCGCGCCCTTCGCCGAATGGGTCGACAATGCCGCGGCCCGGTGGGACGTGCATGGCGTGTTCGTGCCCGAGCGGCCTTTCGACCTCGCCGCTGAAGCGCGTCGCCTGCGTGCGATCATGGACGAACAGGGCGGGGTGAACCTGTTCATCTCCGAAGGCGCGGGCTCGCGCGAGATCGTCACCGCGATGGAGGCGGCGGGCGAGGAAGTGCCACGCGATGCCTTCGGCCATGTGAAGCTCGACAAGATCAACCCCGGCGCATGGTTCGCCGACCGCTTCGCCGAGGAGCTCGGTGCGGAGAAAGTGCTCGTCCAGAAGAGCGGCTACTTCTCGCGTTCGGCCCCGGCGAATGCCGCCGATCTCGAACTCATCAGGCAGAGCACGGTCCACGCGGTGGATGCGGCGCTCGGCGGCCAGTCGGGTGTCGTCGGCCAGGACGAGGACCATGGCGGCGAAATGCGCGTGATCGAATTCGACCGCATCAAGGGCGGCAAGGCCTTCGACGTTTCGGCCGACTGGTTCACCGAATTGCTCCGCAACCTCGGGCAGGACTGAGCGACCTCGCCTAAAGCAGCCGCAATTGCCCGCTGACCGCAGGCGGCCTGAACTTCGTGCAATCCAGCTCGAACTTCGCCTTGCCGATCCCGGCGCGCTTGCATGCCAGGCGGAAGCGGGCGCGGAACAGCTCGGCCCAGACGCCCGTCGGCTTGAGGCGGGAGAAGAAGTTGGGATCGTTGTCCTTGCCCGACCTGATCGAGCGCACGATGCTCATCACCTTGCTCGCCCGTTCGGGATAGTGGACGTCAAGCCATTCGCGGAACAGGGGGGAGACCTCGTGCGGTAGACGCAGCGGTATCCAGCCTACGCTGTCGACCCCGAGAGCGGCTGCGCGCTGGACGATCTCTTCCATGAATTCATCGGTAATCGCCGGAATGACCGGCGCGACCGAGCAATGGGACGGGATGCCCGCCTCAACCAGCCTGCCCAATGCCGCGAGCCGCTTGGCAGGCGCGGCCGCGCGCGGTTCGAGCTTGCCTGACAGGCGTGGGTCGAGGCTGGTGACCGATATGGCTACCGCGACAAGACGCAGCTTCGCCATCTCGGCGAGCAGGTCGATATCGTCGAGCACGCGGTCGGACTTGGTCGTGATGGTCACCGGATGACGCGTGTCGAGGCATACCTCGAGCACCTGCCGCGTTATGCGGTAATCGCGCTCGATTGGCTGGTAGGGGTCGGTATTGGTCCCCATCGCAATCGGGCGAGGGCGGTATTTGCGCTTCGCCAGCGTCTCGCGCAGCAATTCGGCCGCATTGGGCTTGGCAAACAGCCTGGTCTCGAAATCGAGGCCGGGCGACAGGTCATGATAGGCGTGCGTCGGGCGCGCGAAGCAATAGACGCAGCCATGCTCGCACCCTCGATAGGCGTTGATCGAGCGGTCGAAGGCGATGTCGGGCGACTGGTTGAAGCTGAGGATCGTCTTGGGATGTTCTTCGGTCACGGTGGTCCGCAGCTTCACCGGAGGCCCGTCAAGCGCCTCCATCGCATCGCGCCAGTCCCCGTCGGCCTCATGCGTGGCCAGCCCGAAGCGCGTCGAGACAGCGCCCGACTGCGCGCCGCGTCCATGGACGGATTCTTTCGGACCGGGTTGAGCCATCCCCGGCTCATATCACCTCGGCAAGAACAAAGATAGAACATGAATTGTGAGAAGTTGCATTTTCCTGCTATCGCAAGCGCATGGAGCAGGGATTCTCGCGGCATTACGAGCCGACCGAACAGGATGCTGTAGCGGCGACCAAGGCCGTATGGTGGCGCTACATGACGAAGCCGTCCTCGATCATCGGCTTCCTCGTGTTGTTCGGCTTGCTGGTCGTAATGCTGAATGTCTTTCTCGACCGGCAAATTCCGCTCTGGATCATGCTTGTCGCGGTCGTCGGCGGCCTTGCCATTACGCTGGCACTGACCGCCCTGGTGATGGCGCCGGCTGCGGGGCGAAGGCATTATCAGCAGGCAGCACACTTGCAGAAATCGGTCAACGTCACCTGGGATGAAACGTCCATCAGGTTCGACGTCGAGCGCGGCAGTTCGAGTTACGAGTGGCGCGAATTCCATCGCTGGTCGATGAGCGGTGAGCACCTGCTACTTTTCCTGACCGACGACTTCGTGATGTCGGTCCCGCGCCGGGTGCTCGCAGATGGAGAGCCTGTAGCGGTCGGCGGACTGCTCCACGCCGGGGTGCGAAAAATCTAGCGTACGGCGCTATTCCTCGTCAGCTTTCACGCAGGCGGGGCATGAGCTGGACGAAATTGCACGGGCGGTTCCGGCTGTCGAGCTGCTCGGCGAGGATGCCGTCCCACCCGTCCTTCACCGCGCCGTTCGATCCGGGGAGCGCAAAGATGTAGGTGCCGCGCGCGAGTACCGCGCAGGCCCTGCTCTGCACCGTGCTCGTCCCGATGGTGCGATAGCTGATCATGCGGAACAGTTCGCCGAAGCCGGGAATGTCCTTGTCCTTCACCCGGTCGAGCGCTTCGGGCGTGACATCGCGTCCGGTCAGGCCCGTTCCGCCGGTCGTGACGATCGCGTCGATGCCGCTATCGTCGATCCAGTTGTTGAGCCGGGCCGCGAGCGTTTCCGCATCGTCGCGCTCGATCGCGCGGGCGGCAAGCTTGTGCCCGGAGTTCGCGATACGCTCTGCAAGGATGTCGCCCGAGGTATCGTCGGCGGGCGTGCGCGTGTCCGAAACCGTCAGCAGCGCGATATTGACCGGCTGGAAGGGGAGCGCCGAATCGACTGGCATCAGTCCTTCTGGACGAGGCGAACCCCGCGTCCACTCATTTCCGGAAAGCCCGGCCACTTGCCTTCTGCCAGCGCGCGACGCGTCGGCGACTGCGCACCGGCCTGTCGCTCGTACATCCAGTAATTGCGCATGACGATCGCGACATAGCCGCGCGTTTCCCAATAGGGGATGCTCTCCATGTAGAGTAGCGCATCGCCCTGGTCGCGAACCTCGGTGTTCCACCGCGTTACCGGGGTAAGGCCGGCGTTGTAGGCGGCCATGATCTTGGGCAGCTTGCCATCGGTCGCATAGCTGTCGCGCAGCATGGCGAGATGTTCCTGCCCGAAGGCAAGATTGATTTCCGGCTGCGAGAGGTCGCTCGCGCTTCCCGAAACGCCGATCTTGCGCGCGTGATCGCGCGCTGCGGCGGGCATGATCTGCATCAGGCCGCGTGCGCCCGCCGGGCTGACCACTGCGGCACGGAAGTTCGATTCCTGCAACGTGTGGGCATAGGCGAGGGCCGGGTCGACCTTCCAACCTGTCACCGGCGTCCAGCGCGGCGTCGGGTAGCGCAGCTCGCGCACCGAACGCGCACCGCGCGGCGCGTTGTGCGCCATCCACAGCTGCGTGGAGGGAAGGCCGAGTTCGCGCGCTAGCCGCGAAAGCTCGTCATATTGCGAGGCATCGCCGATCCGCGCCTGGTGCCGCAGCACCTCGTCGGCAAGCCCGTCGCGGCCGATCTGAGCGAGGCCGATGGCCGTTCGCACGTTCGGTTCGTTCTGCAGCTTGCGCCAGTCGTTCTCGCTGAAATCGGGCGAGCGATCGGGATCGACCACCGAGCGACCAAGCTGTTCGAGCGCGAGCATGCCGTAAAGCGTCTCGTCGAGACGGGCCGCGCCGCGCAATTGCTCGGCGGCTTTTTCCGGCTCGCGGCAGCGCACCAGCGCGCGGCTCGCCCAGTAATGCGCGGCAGCCGTGAGTTCGACATTGGTCGCACCGCGCGCCGACTGCTGGAAATAGTTCGCCGCCGTTTCGCAGTCGCCCATGCGCCACGCGGCGAGTCCTGCGACCCAGTCGCCTTCCGCGACCCAGGCCCCCGACCCCTGCGCAACCGTCATCGCCATGGCGAGCGCGGCGGAATCGTTGTTCTCGATGTAGTAGCTCCACGCTACGCGCTGCCGCCATTCGGCGCGCGCTTCGGAGCTGAGCTGCGCATCGATACCGTCGAGCAGCAGGCGCGCGCCGTCGGGATCGTCGTTGCGAATGTGCTCGAGGATCGAGGAGCGGATCGAAGACGGCATCGATCCATCGTCGATGGTCCGCGGCAGGATACGCTTGGAAGCGTAGCCCTGGCTGACGAAGGACTGCGCAGACGGCACGTCGTAGCGCGCTTCGAGACCGCGTTTTGCGCCGAGCGAGACTAGCTGTTCGGTCTGCGGAAGGTAGGTGCCGGCAGACATCCAGTTGCGGATCTGCTCGGCCTCTACCCGCGGGCTGTTCGCATGAAGGTAGAATTCCGCCTGAGCGACCTGGTGCAGCGGTCCGCTGGGGCGGCTGTCGAGCAATTGCTGGACTTCGGTCCAGTTCTCGCGGTCGATCGCGCGGAAGACCTGCTGGTAGAACTCGCGCTCGCTCGGCGTGAGTACCTGCGGGATATTGGGCGAAACGGCCTTCTGGAGGAAATAGTCCGCCGTCGATTGCTGGGCGGCTGCGGGCGATGCTGCGGCAACCGCGCCGCCGAGGGCTGCGATGCCGAGCTTGATAAGTAAACGCGAATTCACGTCAGTTGCCTGTCCATTCAAGCCAATTGTGCCAGAAGCGCTTGCGCCGGGCGGGGGCTCTTACGAGTTCGCCCAGCGACGCAGCACCCATCAGGGGCACGCTGAAACCGTCATGGTTAAAATCCCGCAAAACGGCAGAGCCTTGCGCCATATCGTGTCCGAGAAGCGGCAGGATGTTGCGTCCGAAGACCAAAACCCTTTTCGGCGCGGCCAGTTTGACATGGTGGCACAATAGATCGCCGAGGCCCGCGCCGTGCATGGCTTCCCAATCGGGCATGGGGGTATGGCGGGGCAGGGCCGATGCGACATAGATCGCCTCTGCATCCACCTGTGCGGCCTTGAGGAAGCTCGCCAGCAGTTCGCCGCGCTGTCCCGACAGCAGCGTATCGCGGTCCGCCTCCTCCGGCTCCGGAACGATTACCATCAGCGGCGCTTCTGCATTGCCTCTCGGCGGCACGCGGGGCGCAGCACCCAGCGCGTCGAGCACGGGCGATTCACGCCACCATTGCTGGAATTCCGCCAGTTGCAGGGGCCACCGGTCCTTGGGGCCGCCGATTTTTTCCAGCGGGGGCCTGGCCTTTTTCTCGGCTGGCTGCGCGCTCTTTTCCTTCGGCGCGGCAGCGACCGCTTGCGGAACGGGCGGCGCTTCTTCCGCCAGCCACTCCGTAGCGTCATCATGGTAGTCGAGGTCGACCCCCGCGTCGCGCCACCAGGCGAGCGCGGCTTCGAATTCCTGCGCCAGATCGGGAGGGTTTGCAGCGGTCATCGTCAAGCGCAGGTCTTGACCTGTCGGGCCGCAGTATTCAAGGCATTCCGGCACATTCTGAACCGTTTCGAACAAAGGACTGACCCGAGATGAGCGAACGCGAATCCATGCCTTGCGACGTGGTGATCGTCGGCGGCGGTGTCGCCGGCCTCGCCGCAGCGATCCGCCTCAAGCAGATCAACGAGGAACTGGAAGTCGTCGTCCTTGAAAAAGGGTCCGAAATCGGCGCGCACATCCTTTCCGGCGCGGTCGTCGATCCCAAGTCGCTCGACGAGCTGCTGCCCGAATGGCGCGAGATGGACTGCCCGATGGCGCAAACGCCGGTGACCGACAACTGGCACTGGATCCTGAGCAAGGGCAAGCACTACTCGGTGCCGCACATCGCCATGCCGCCCTTCATGTCGAACGATGGCTGCTACACCGGCTCGCTCGGCAACCTGACCCGCTGGCTGGCCGAACAGGCCGAGGGCCTCGGTGTCATGGTATTCCCGGGCTTCCCCGCTGCCGAGGTCATGTTCGACGACAATGGCGCGGTATCGGGCGTGATTACGCAGGACATGGGCATTGCCGCCGATGGCTCGCAGAAGGGCGATTACCAGCCGGGGATGGAAATCCACGCCAAGTACACCCTGTTTGCAGAGGGCGCGCGCGGCAATCTCACCAAGCAGATGAAGGCCAAGTTCGACCTCGAGGCGGATTGCCAGCCGCAGGTCTACGGCCTCGGCATCAAGGAGCTGTGGGACATTCCGGCCGACAAGCATGTGCCGGGCCGCGTCATCCACACGCAGGGTTGGCCGCTGTCGGAAAGCGATACCTGGGGCGGGGGCTTCCTCTACCATCAGGCGAACGGCCAGGTCGCGCTCGGTTTCGTCACCGCGCTCGATTACAAGAACCCCTACGTCTCGCCGTTCCAGGAATTCCAGCGCTGGAAACAGCACCCGGCGATCCGCGAATATCTCGAAGGCGGCACCCGCGTTGCCTACGGCGCACGCGCGATTAACGAGGGCGGCTGGCAGAGCGTACCCAAGCTCGCATTCCCGGGCGGTGCACTGATCGGTTGCGCAGCCGGCTTCGTGAACGTGCCGCGCATCAAGGGCAGCCACACCGCGATGAAGAGCGGCATGCTCGCTGCCGAAAGCGTCGCTGCAGCGATCGCGGGCGGCGCCGAGAAGACCGAGCTGATGGATTACGATGCCTCGCTCCGAGACAGCTGGATCGCGACCGAGCTCAAGAAGGTGCAGAACGCGCAGCCGCTCGTCGCCAAGTTCGGCGGCGATCTCGGCACTGTGCTCGCCGGTATCGACATGTGGATGCGCACGCTCAAGATCGGGCTGCCCTATGCCATGCATCACGAGCCGGATTACACCGAGCTGCAGCGTGCCGACCTGCACAAGCCGATCGACTATCCGAAGCCGGATGGCGAGATCAGCTTCGACCGCCTAACCTCGGTGTCCTTCAGCTTCACCAACCACGAGGAAGACCAGCCCTGCCACCTGCAGCTCAAGGATCCCGAGCTCCAGGAAATCAGCGAACTGGGTGTCTATGCAGGCCCCTCGACGCGCTATTGCCCGGCTGGCGTCTACGAGTGGACCGGCCTAGAGGAAGGCGATCCGAAGTTCGTGATCAACGCGCAGAACTGCGTCCACTGCAAGACCTGCGACATCAAGGACCCGAACCAGAACATCAACTGGGTCACGCCGGAAGGCGGCGGCGGTCCGAACTATCCGAACATGTAAGGCTGCCCGTTTGGGTCTGACCGAAACCGCATATGCCAAGATCAACCTCGCGCTGCATGTCCGCAAGCGGCGCGAGGATGGCTATCATGAGCTTGAGACGGTCTTTGCATTCGTCGACCAGGGCGATGTACTGACCGCCAAGCGCGCGGTTATGGACGAGGTTCGCACCGTTGGCGAATTCCCGGGCGGGATCGACGATCCGTTCGACAATCTCGTTTCGCGCGCGTTAGCTGCACTGCCGCGCGCCGACGGTCTTTCGATCACGCTGGAGAAGAACCTGCCGGTCGCTGCCGGTCTTGGCGGCGGTTCGGCGGATGCGGGGGCGGTGTTCCGCATGGTCGAGCAGATGTCGGGCCTCCCCGACGACTGGCAGGCGCGTGCGGCCCGGCTCGGTGCGGACGTTCCGGCCTGTGTCGAGAGCACGACCTGCGTCGGCCGCGGCACCGGGACCGAATTGGAGCCTATTGAAAGCGATCTGACCGGTACGCATGTCCTGCTCGTCAATCCGCGCGTCCCGCTTGCCACCGGCCCGGTATTCAAGGCGTGGGACGGCGAGGATCGTGGAGCCTTGCCCGAGGGCAGCGTCCGCGAAATCGCACTTGCCGGGCGTAACGATCTCGAACAGCCGGCAGTCGGACTTTGTCCCGAAATCGCCGATGTATTGGTGTCCCTGCGTGGAACGGACGCGTTTCTTGTCCGTATGTCCGGTTCAGGGGCCACATGTTTCGCACTATATGACACAGCAGATACCGCTGATGCGGCGCGCGTGCAGATTGCCCGGGCCCATCCTCAGTGGTGGCTGATGCAAGGAAGACTTCGATGATCGACGGATTGCCCTATCGCCAGGTGGGCGAACCCATTCCCGGCCGGATCGTGTGCGTGGCCGATCACGCATCCAACTTTGTGCCCGAGGATATCGAACTCGGCGTACCGCGCGAGCTTCTCGACACGCATATCGCGCTCGATATCGGGACCGAGGGCGTGGCCGATCGCATGGCGCGCCGCCATGCCATCCCCGCGCATATCGCGACCGTGAGCCGCCTGGTCTGCGACTTCCACCGCACGGAGGACGCCGACGGTGTCGTCCCGACCAGCAGCGACGGCCATCTCGTGCCCGGCAATATCGGCGCGGATATCGAAAAGCGGATCGAGCGTTTCCACCGGCCCTATCACGACGCGCTCGGCAAATGGCTGGAAGCAGCGAAGCCGGAGCTGATCGTCGCGCTGCACAGCTTCACCCCGAAGCTCGAAAGCAAGCCGATGGAAGAACGCCCGTGGGAAGTGGCGCTGCTCTACAACGAGGATAACAGCGCCGCCGTCCACGCGATCCGCCTCTTCCGCGAGGAAGGGCTGCATGTCGGCGACAACGAGCCCTATTCGGGCAAGGACCTCAACGCGACGATGGACCGCCACGCCGAAGCGCATGGCCGCCACTACCTGACCGTCGAGATCCGCCAGGACCTCATCTCGACCGAGGCCGACCAGGCGCGCTGGGCCGCTCTCATCACCGATGTGGCGAACCGTACCGCGCTTGCTCTCAAGGGAGCCTAGGGGGCGCTAAACATCGCTTGTGCTTGAAATGGCGGCGCGCTGCGGCGAAAGCAGCGTGACGGGAGGAAATCGCGTGACCGCCAAATTCGACAAGTCCAAGCTGCCCAGCCGCCATGTCTCCGTTGGTCCGGAGCGGGCGCCGCACCGATCTTATTACTACGCAATGGGGATGACCGAGCAGGAGATCGCCCAGCCTTTCGTGGCCGTAGTCTCCGCCGGCAACGACAGCGCGCCTTGCAACACCACGCTCGATGCGCAGGCCGATGTCTGCCGCCGCGGGGTGGAAGAGGGCGGGGGCACGCCGCGCCGCTTCAATACCATCACCGTGACCGACGGCATCGCGATGGGCCACCAAGGCATGAAGAGCTCGCTCGTCAGCCGCGAGGTCATCGCGGATTCGGTCGAGCTTTCCGTGCGCGGACACTGCTACGACGCGATCGTCGGCTTCGCTGGGTGCGACAAGAGCCTGCCCGGCATGATGATGTCGATGCTGCGCCTCAACGTGCCGAGCATCTTCGTATACGGCGGCTCGATCCTGCCGGGTCGGTTCCACGACAAGGACGTGACGGTGGTCGACGTGTTCGAGGCGGTGGGCCAGCATGCAGCGGGCAATTGCCCGCTCAAGGAGCTGACTGCGCTCGAAAAGGTTGCCTGTCCGGGACACGGCGCCTGCGGCGGCCAGTTCACCGCCAACACCATGGCATGTGTCGGCGAGGCTATCGGATTATCCTTGCCGAACAGCAATATGGCGCCTGCTCCTTATAAGTCTCGCGAGGAGATCGCGGTCGCTGCAGGTCGCCAGGTGATGACGCTGCTGGAGAAGAACCTGCGCCCGCGTGACATCTGCACCAAGGCGGCTTTCGAGAATGCAGCGCGCGTGGTCGCTGCAACAGGCGGTTCGACCAACGCAGCGCTGCACCTGCCTGCCATGGCCAGCGAATGCGGCATCGAATTCGACCTCTTCGACGTCGCCGAGATATTCAAATCAACGCCTTATATCGCGGACCTCAAGCCCGGCGGGCAATATGTCGCCAAGGACTTGCACGAGGCCGGTGGTGTGTACATGGCCATGAAGACGCTGCTCGACGGCGGCTTCATCGACCCCGAACCGATGACCGTGACCGGCAAGACGCTGGGCGAGAACATCGAGGAGATCACCTGGAACCCGGACCAGAAGGTCTTCTACGACGTGAAGAACCCGATCACGCCGACCGGCGGTGTCGTCGGCCTCAAGGGCTCGCTCGCCCCCGATGGCGCGATCGTGAAAGTCGCGGGGATGGAACGCCTCCAGTTTTCGGGCCCGGCACGGGTCTTCGAATGCGAGGAAGATGCTTTCGAAGCGGTCGAGAAGCGCGATATCGCCGAAGGCAGCGTGATCGTCATTCGCTACGAAGGCCCCAAGGGCGGCCCGGGCATGCGCGAAATGCTGGCGACCACGGCCGCGCTCTACGGTCAGGGCATGGGCGAGAAGGTCGCGCTCATCACCGACGGGCGGTTCTCTGGCGCGACCCGCGGGTTCTGTATCGGGCATGTCGGCCCCGAGGCGGCAGAGGGCGGCCCGATCGCGCTGGTCGAGGATGGCGACACCATTTCGATCGATGCCGTCACAGGAACGATCGAGCTCGAGGTGGACGAAGCAACTCTCAAGGCGCGTCGCAAGGCGTGGCAGCCGCGCGAGAACGACTACCAATCGGGCGCGCTGTGGCGCTATGCACAGAATGTCGGTCCGGCCAGCAAGGGCGCAGTCACTCATCCGGGCGCAGCCAAGGAAAAACACGTCTTTGCGGATATTTAGCGCCGCCTTTTCAGCTTTCCTGCTCGCAGGTTGCGGAGGCTCGGGCGAGACCCAGCCCGTGGCCGATGAAGGCGCGCAGGTCGTCGAATGCGCGCTCGGCGAAGGGAGTGAGTTCGGCCCTGATTGCTTCATCGAATTTGCCGAGGTCGAGGGCGCAACGCAGGTCGTGATCCGTCACCCTGACGGCGGCTTCCGGCGCTTCCGCGTGCAGTCCGACTTGTCCGGCCTCGAAGCTCTCGACGGTGCGGATGTTGCGACCAATTCGCTCGGCGGCGATCCGCAGCGGCTCGAAGTGGTTGTCGGAACCGACCGTTATCGCCTACCGGTTCGGCTCGATGGCAATGACGAACCGCAAAGCTGACCAGATCCTCTCCGTCGCGCAGATGCAGGCGGCGGAAAAGGCACTGATGGATGCCGGAACCAGCGTCGACGAGCTGATGCAGCGCGCCGGGCGCGGTGCGGCCGAGATCGTCTGGCGGATAGGGGCGGGGCGGCCTGTCACAATCCTTTGCGGACCGGGAAACAATGGCGGCGACGGCTATGTGATCGCACAGGCGCTGCACGAGCGCAGCGTACCGGTGACCGTCGTGGCGCCGATGGAACCCAAGACCGACGCGGCACGCACCGCCCGTTCGCTCTTTGCCGGGAACGTGCAAGCCTCCATCGGGAAAACCACAGGCCACGTCTTCGTCGACTGCCTGTTTGGCAGCGGCCTGACGCGCGGCCTCTCGCCCGAACTGTTGGGCGAAATCGAGAAAGCATTCCTCGGCCACGACCTCTCGGTGGCGATCGACCTGCCGAGCGGGATCGAGGCCGATAGCGGCGACTATTTCGACCGGTCTTACGGCTATGACTGCACCGTCGCGCTCGGCGCGTGGAAATACGCGCATTTCTGCGGCCTTGCGGCGACGCAGATGGGGCGGTTGCACCTCGTCGACATCGGGGTGGAGGGATGCAAGTCGGGCGCCTATCTGATGCGGCGACCCGCCATTCGGGGCCCTTGGGCGGGCGCACACAAATACACGCGCGGATTGCTCGCGGTGATCGGCGGCGAGATGCCCGGTGCACCCATGCTGTCGGCAAAGGCCGCGATGCATGCGGGTGCTGGCTATGTGAAGCTCTTCACGCCGGAAAAGCCCGACCACGTTCCGCACAGCCTCGTCGTCGACACGCAGGCGCTCGACGTGTCGCTCGAGGACCCGCGGCTCGATGCGTTGCTGATCGGTCCTGGCCTCGGCATCGGCGACGTTGCGCGCGAGCGGCTGCGCCTCGCGCTAGACCTGCAATTGCCGACTGTCCTCGACGCCGATGCGCTGCAGATTCTCGATTACTCGATGCTGCAGGATGCCGATCCGGAATCGATCGTGGCGACGCCGCACGAGGGCGAGCTCAACACGCTGTGCAAGGCATTCGGCGTCGAGGGTGAAACCAAGCGTCACAAGGCCGCGGGCCTGCAGGGGGCAACCGGGATGACGGTCATCGCCAAGGGTCCGGACACGACCGTCCATGGCGAAGGCGACGAGGATGGCGAAACCATCCTCCTTGGCGCGTTCGAACCTGCATCCAGCTGGCTCTCGGTTGCCGGCAGCGGTGACGTGCTTGCAGGCATAGTCGCCAGCCGCTTGGCGACGGGCGACGATCCGTTCGATGCAGCATGTCGTGCCGTCTGGCTCCATGGCGAAGCTGCGCGCCAGTGCGGCCCGGCTTTCACGGCCGACGAGCTTGCTGACGCCGTCCCGCTAGCGCTCGCCGCCTGCCTGTGAGCGAAGGCGATCCGATCGTCCGCATCGCTGCGCGCGGTGACGGACTGACCGCTGGCGGCAAGCACGTCGCGGGCGGAGTGCCCGGTGACGTGCTGCTTCCCGATGGCTCGCTCCAGTTCGGACCGCACCACGCCGATCCGCCGTGCCGCCATTTCGGGAAATGCGGCGGGTGCCAGTTGCAGCATGCCGATGAGACAGCGTGGCGCGAGTTCGTCACGCGCCGGGTGCTCGATGCGGCAGATGGGCAAGACATTTCACCCGGGGAAGTGCTCGAAACCTACTGCTCGCCGCCCGGTACTCGGCGACGCGCGACGCTGCATGGCGTGCCGGGCAAGGGCGCTGCACTCGGTTTCCGCGAGGAGAAATCGCACAAGATCGTCGACCTGCGCGAATGCCCGGTCCTCCTGCCGCAATTGGCAGCGCTAGTCGGCCCGCTTCGCAAGCTGCTCAGCGCATTCCGCCAGCGCGGGAGCATAGACTGCCATCTTGCCGTCGCGGACCAGGGTATCGTCTGCGAATTCGCCAAACTCGAAGTCGAGGGCTTGCAGGCGATCGAGCGGCTGCAGGATTTCGCGCGCGAGCATGGCCTTGCGCGCCTCTCGGTCGACCAGGGTTTCGGTCCGGAACTGCATTGGGAGCCCGAACCGGTCACCGTCAGCTTCAATGGCGTTGCGGTGCGGATGCCGCACAAGGCCTTCCTGCAACCGACGCTGGATGGAGAGGCGCAGCTTGTCACGGACGTCGCCAGCTTCCTGAGCGGTGCCGGGACGATCGCCGACCTGTTTGCGGGTCTCGGGACATTCACCTTCGGCCTGATGGAAGGACGCAAGCTGCTCGCAGTCGAGGGGGCGAGGGACGCGCATGCCGCTTGCCTAACCGCCGCACGATCCAGCGGGCTCGAGGTTGCAGGCCTTCACCGGGACCTCTTCCGCAACCCGCTCACGAGCGAGGAATGCAGCCGCTTCGATGCCGTCGTGCTCGACCCGCCGCGTGCCGGTGCACGCGAGCAGGTCGCGCAGCTTGCCGGTTCGAGCGTCGGCAGGATCGCCTATGTCAGCTGCAATCCATCGAGCTGGGCGCGCGATGCGAGAACGTTGGTCGATGCAGGCTATCGCCTCACGAAACTGCGACCCGTCGGCCAGTTCCGCTGGTCGACCCATGTCGAACTGACCAGCCTGTTCGAGCGCTAGTCGGTCTTGCGCAGCGTGCCGAGCAGCTTCTTTTCGAGCCACTGCGCCGCTTCAGCTTCGACGAAGCCATGGGTGGCGCCTTCGCATCGGGCAATGCGCTGCTCATCGCCACGCCAGCTTTTCTCGAAAGCGAGACCCGTACGGTCGCGCCCCGCAATCAGGAACTTGTAGCTTCCGCCGAACTCGGCGAGGCCCGCTCGCATCTCGTCGGTCAGTGCCGAGGGAGGAGCAGCCGGCTTGGCCGCTGCCACGAGCCCCTTTGCCAGCTTGCGAAGGTTCACGCCGCCGGTCAGCAGACGCTTCCATTCACCGCGCTTGGCGAGTTTCGCCAGGTAGCGCGTGCGCACCGCATCGGGAGTTTGCTCGACCGCACCGTCCTCGAAGGTCCACGGGTTTGCGAGGATAAGGCGATCGCACCCGGCGCCCGAGGCGAGCATCAACGCGCTCGCAGCATCGCAGTTGCCGAAGGCGACGATGCGGGTCATCTGCGGGGTAGTGGCCTGGAAGGCCTCGATAGCAGCGAGGATGTCCTTGCGGCTCTTGCGGAAGCCGCGGTTCTCGCCATCGCTGTCTCCGGTTCCGCGGCGGTCGAAGCGGAAGACCGGAAAGCCAGCCTTGGCGATCCGGGCTGCGAGACGGGACTGGCCCTGAAAAGCGCCCGAGCGGATTTCATTGCCGCCATTGACGATCAGCAGGCCGGTGAGGCCGGGAGCGGTATCGAGCGTTCCGACGCACTTCACGCCCTGGCATTCGAAGGTGAGGGGGATACGGCTCATGTCTCTAGCATCCCGACAGCGATGATGGCGGCAAGTGCATCGGCCTGATCAGGATCGTCGTCCGGCTCCGCGCGCAGCCAGAGCGGTTTTCCGCCGATTTCTTCCTGACGGATCTCGGTATGCGCTTCTGCCGCGCGCGGCTGCGCATCCATCATCTCGGCGAAGAATTGTGCGCTGAGCTTCCAGCCGGCGAGTTCGGTGCCGCCATCCCGCGCCTGTGCCTCGATATTGGAAAGAGCCTCCTCGCGCCCCGCCTCTTTCGCGGCGATGCTGCGCGCACGCATGAGCGAGCGGATCGCGGATGAGCCGGACACCGGGGCATAGCTCCAGCCCGGCAATTCGACCGGCGCGAAACAGGCTGAATTGCGCACCGACAGACAGTGCGTTGCGCCGAAATGCTGCGCAGCATCGGCCGCAGCATTTTCGAGCATCGCGAGCGTCAGTTTCTCGGGAGTGAGCAGGCTTTCATTCTGCCCGGGAAGGTCGGGCAGGACGCTATCGATGCCCGACAGGTCGAGCCTGCGCATGACCTCCACCAGCTGGTGGCGCAGCTTGTTTCCTTCGTCGAACAGCGGCGGGAGGACGAGCAGCCGGGTAGGGCGATCCTGCCTGAACTGGAGCGCGATCTCCTCGCGCGTCTTGCCGTCGCCGATGGGCGCCTGCCAGCTGGTGACAGTGCGCATGATCAGGCCGCGACGACCTTCATTTCGGCAAAGGCGAGGAGGCCGCCGTAGGTCTCGATCATTTCCGCATCGACATCTTCGTCTTCGATGATGATGTGCAAGCGATCCTCGATCTCGGTCAGCAGTCCGGCGACCGCCATCGAATCCAGTTCCGGAAGGTGGCCGAACAGGCCGGTATCGGCGTCGAATTCCTCGACCCGGTCGGCGTCGAGGCCCAGCACGTCGGCGAGGATCGAACGCAAGGTGTCGTCGATCTGCTGACGGCTCGGCGCGAGGCCTTTCTTCTCGATGCTGGTTTCGGTTTCGCCGGCCATTGCCGTAATCCCCTGTTTTCGAGGCGTCGCCCTTAGCTCCGCCCTGTGCGCTTCGCAAGTTTGCGCAGGGCAAGCCTTAGTATCCGCGGCCAAAGACGAGGATTTGACGGGTCGAGGCATTCGAGGCGGTAGCGGGGGCGTTCGCCGTCCATCCAGTCGCGCTTGTAGGGATCGTCGCCGGTTCCGAAGTCGACCAGCTCGACATGGTCGCGATCGATCACATGCTCGAACAGCGCGGCCGACAGGGTCGTTCCGGCAGACAGCGGCTTGGCCGCCTCGATGTGAGCGAGCTTGTGGATGTAGGCCGTGCCGTCCTCCACCGTCCAGAACTGCGCCGCGACGGGCTGTCCATCGGCAACTGCGATACCGAGGCGAATGCGGCCCGCTGCGCCTTCCTGGCGCGCGAACGCTTCGAGCAAGTCGGGATCGCCCTCGGTCGGCTTCCAGCTGTCCGCGTAGATCGCCTGGTAGTCGGCCCATGCCTGCTCGTCGAAACATTCGAGTATGCGCACGTCGACCTTCCTGGCCTTGCGCTTCAGGGTCGTGCGCATCTTGCCGGGGCGACCCGCCCAATATTCGGCGAAGCTGCGACCGGCCACGCGAAGCACATGGTTCGTGTCGCATCTTTCCAGAACGGTGAACCATCCCGCGCCATTGAAAGCGCATTGCAGGTCGCATGCGCTGCGGTCCTCGTCGGGGAGGGGCGATAGGACGATGTGCGAAGCTTGCGACTTCAGGTCGCGGGCGAGTGTTTCCAGAACGGCGGCATCCTGCCCGAGAGGGCGCCAGCTGAAGCTGTACCAGTTCCGCAGCGGCTCAAACATCCGGCCCTTGCGCATCAGGGGCAGGGCGACGCGTTTGTCCCCGTCCTCGGCAACGGCAAGCAGCACATCCTCCTTGCGCTCTGCCAGCAGCGCGAACCACTCGGGCCGCGCAAACGGTCCCTCGCCAGCGAAATTCATCGCTTGCAAGACATTAACCGTGTCGTGATAGCTGACCCTCGTCACGTTCCTCGTTACCTTGCCGGAGAGCAATGTCCCTTCCGTCCCTCCCTCAAGCCAAGCCTCTCGACCATCTTGCCGAATGCGGCAAGGCTGGCGATCCCGCGCTCGTGCTCAAGGGCGAGACGCTTAGCTACGAGGCATTAAGGACCCGTGTTTCCCGCCTTAGCCAATGGTTAATCGATCACGTGCCGGAAAAGGGCTCGCGCGTCGCCAGCTGGTCCTCGAAAGGCGAATTGACCTGCCTGATGCCGCTGGCCGCCGCTCGCGCGGGGCTGGTCCATGTTCCGATCAACCCGCTGCTCAAGCACGCGCAGGCGAAGCACATCCTGCACGATTGCGGGGCGAGCATGCTGATCGGCAACAAGGGCCGTATCGCCTCGCTGCAGGAAGGCGATGTGCCACACGGCTGCGCAGTGATCGAGGAGACGGAGGCGCTGTCGCAGGCGATTGTCCTCGAAAGCGGGCTCGGACCGTCCGACAACGATCCGGAAGAGCTTTGCGCGATCCTCTACACCAGTGGTTCGACCGGCCGTCCCAAGGGCGTGATGCTGAGCCATGCAAACCTGTGGCTCGGCGCTGTCAGCGTTGCGGATTACCTCGGCATGGCGGCGGACGACGTGACGCTCGGCGTGCTGCCGCTCTCGTTCGATTACGGACAGAACCAGCTGCTGAGCACTTGGTTCGCGGGCGGCTCTGTCGTCCCGTTCGACTATCTCTTCGCTCGCGACGTCGTGAAGGCCTGCGCGAAGCACGGCGTCACCACGCTCGCGGCTGTTCCGCCCCTGTGGGTGCAGCTTACCGAGATCGAATGGAGCGAGGACGCGGTCGCCCCGATGCGGCGCATGACGAACAGCGGCGGCGCGCTGACCATCGATCTCGTGCGCGACCTGCGTTCGATCTTCCCCGATGCGCGGTTGTTCCCGATGTACGGGCTGACCGAGGCATTCCGTTCGACCTATCTCGACCCGTCGCTGGTCGACGAGCATCCGACTTCGATGGGTACTGCCATCCCCTTCGCCGAAATCCTCGTGATCGACGATGGCGGCAACATTGCCGACCCGGGCGAGGAGGGCGAACTGGTCCATTGCGGGCCGCTGGTGGCGCAAGGATACTGGCAGGATGCCGAGCGAACTGCAGAGCGCTTCAAGCCGGCTCCGCAAGTCTCGAAATTCGGCGGGATGGCAGTATGGTCGGGCGACCGCGTGAAGCGGGAAGCGAACGGCCTGCTCTATTTCGTCGGTCGCCGCGACGCGATGATCAAGAGCGCAGGCAACCGCATCAGCCCGCAGGAGGTCGAAGAGGCCGCACTTGCAAGCGGTCTGGTCGCAGAAGCGGTCGCGCTGGGCGTACCCGACGAGCGGCTCGGCCATGCCGTCCACCTGATCGCACGTGCCGAGCGCGGCGCCGAGGATGCGGAGAGCGAATTGCCCAAATATCTCGCACGTGAACTGCCGAATTTCATGCAGCCGCAGGTGATCCACTGGCGTGAAGCCATGCCGCTCAATCCCAACGGCAAGATCGACCGGACCGCGCTCAAGCGGGAGCTTGCCGCATGAAGCCGCTCGGACCCATTCCCGCCGGTTTCGAGACGCTCGACGGTGAACTCTCGATCGGCGGTCGCTCGGCCAGCAGCCTCGTCGAAGAGGCGGGGCGCACGCCGCTGTTCGTCTATTCGCGCGACAGGCTCGATGCGCGCATCGCCGAATTGCGAGCGGCTTTGCCCGAACGGATCGGGATCAATTACGCGATCAAGGCGAACCCCTTCGCCCCGGTCGTCGAGCACATGGCGAAGTTGGTCGATGGCTTCGATATCGCTTCGGGCGGAGAGCTCGAACTGGCGCAGTCGGTGGGACTCGACATGGCGAAAGTCAGCTTTGCCGGTCCCGGCAAGCGCGACGAGGAATTGATGGCCGCGATCCGTGCGGGCGTGACGCTGAATTCGGAATCCGCTGGCGAGGTCGACCGCGCACTGGGCCTTGCCGAATGGCTCGGCATGACGCCGCGAATAGCGCTGCGGGTGAACCCGAGTTTCGAGCTACGCGGCTCCGGCATGAAAATGGGCGGGGGTGCCAAGCCCTTCGGCATCGACGAAGAACAGGTTCCTGCAATTGCGAGGAAGGTGATCGAAAGCGGTGCCGAATGGCGCGGGCTGCACATTTTCACCGGCAGCCAGGCGCTTTCGGCCGATGCGATCATCGAGACGCAGGGCAACGTCCTCGCGCTTGCCGACCGCCTGGCAGGCGAAATCGGCGCGCCTTTACCCAAGCTCAACATGGGCGGCGGGTTCGGCATCCCTTATTTCCACGGCGACGAACCGCTCGACCTTGCCGCAGTTGGCGCGGCAATGACGCAGAAGGTCGCCTCGCTGCCGGATAGCCTCGCGGAGACCGAATTGTGCCTCGAACTCGGGCGCTATCTCGTTGGCGAGGCAGGGGTTTACCTCACTCGCATCGTCGACCGGAAGGAAAGCCACGGCACGACCTATCTCGTGACCGACGGCGGCCTTCATCACCAGCTGGCCGCCTCGGGCAACTTCGGGACGGTCGTGCGGCGCAATTACCCGGTTGCCATCGCGAACCGCTTCGATGCGCAACCGGAGGAAGAGGTCTATGTGGTCGGCTGCCTGTGCACCCCGCTCGACCGCCTGGCCGACGGCGCGCACTTGCCGAGGGCCGATGTCGGCGATTTCGTCGCCGTCTTCTGCGCCGGAGCCTATGGCGCGAGCGCGTCCCCGTCCGCATTCCTGGGGCAGGGTCCGGCCGAGGAAATGCTGGTTTAACCTTCCCTGCAGCACCGTCCCGAACTGGGACTGCGCCTTGATAAACACCCGGAAACGCAAATTGGCTAACCGGATGTTCACCCTTTTTGGCGAGGAAGACCGCCTGTCCGCGGGTGCGGAAGGCCAGGTCGCTCCTGCCTTGCGCATATCAGCCCGCTCAAAAGGCAAGGATGCGCATCGATGCCGAGTACACGTTTCACCACCCTTCTTGCGGGCACCGCAATGGCCGCGCTTTCGCTCGCGGGCTGCGCGACGACCGGCGGCAGCGAGCTTCCGCCTGCGTCTTTCGTGGCGAGCCAGGAAGGGCCGGGCGAGGAATATGTCATCGGCCCGCTCGACGAGCTGACCATCCACGTGTGGCGCAATCCCGAGCTGGGCGCCGAAAACATCCAGGTCCGTCCGGACGGTCGTATCACCACTCCGCTGGTCACCGACATGCCGGCCGTCGGCAAAACGCCAACCATGCTCGCACAGGATATCCGCCTGCAGCTTTCGCAGTACATCGAAGAGCCGCTGGTTTCGGTCATCGTCAACAAGTTCGAAGGCACTTTCAGCCAGCAGATCCGCGTCGTAGGTGCGACCGAAAAGCCGGCCTCGCTGCCTTACCGCGCGAACATGACCGTGCTCGACGCGATGATCGCGGTCGGCGGCCTCAGTGAATTTGCCGCAGGCAACCGCGCCAAGCTTATCCGCAAGAACCGCGAAAGCGGGCGTCAGGAAGAATACGCGCTGCGCCTCGGCGACCTTCTCAAGAAGGGCGACAGCCGCGCGAACGTCCTCCTCCAGCCGGGCGATGTGATCATCATCCCGGAAAGCATGTTCTGAGGGGCGGGCGCACGCAATGAACGAAGTCTTCGAAGATCTGCGCGCAGCAGTCTTTTCGGTCTGGCGACGGCGCTGGCTGGCGCTCGGCGTGGCCTGGGGTGCGTGCATCCTGGGCTGGCTGGTCGTTGCCATGATCCCCAACGCCTATGAATCGAACGCGCGCATCTATGTGCAGCTCGACGACGTGCTTGCCGAGCAGCTCAAGATCGCCGGCGGTGCGGAGCGCGACATCACGCGCGTACGCCAGACGCTGACCAGCTCGGTCAATCTCGAGAAAGTCATCCGCTCGACGCGGCTCGGCGAGGAAATCGCCACCCAGCGCGACATGGAAGCGGCAATCGAGAACCTGACGGAATCGGTCGCTGTGAAGAGCCAGGAGGACAACCTCTTCGAGCTCAGCGCCGAAATCGGTCGCAGCGACCTGTCCGATGCGGAGAACGCGGCACTGGCGCATGACGTCGTGCAGAAGCTGATCGACATCTTCCGCGAAGAAAACATCGCGGGCAATCGCGGCGAAGTCGCCGAGACGATCGTCTTCCTCGACCAGCAACTGGAAGAGCGGAAGAAGGAACTCGAAGCGGCCGAACAGCGCCGCCTGACTTTCGAAGCCGAGAACCCCGACCTGATCGGCGGTGCGGACGGCGTCTCGATGCGCCTGCAGTCGCTGCGTGCGGAATCGCGGGATGTCGACGCCGACCTTGCAGCCGCGCAAAGCGCTCTTGCTGCCATCAACGGTCAGATCGCCGGAACGCCGCGCACCATCATCGGTGGTTCGAACGACACCGGCAGCGCCCGCGGCGCGCTGATGCAGGCGCAGTCGCAGCTTGCCTCTTTGCAGGCGCGCGGCCTGACGGACAGCCATCCTGACGTGATCGCGATCAAGAAGCAGGTTGAATTGCTGCGCAAGCAGGCGGCAGGCGAGAATCCGAATGCCGGTGGCAGCCCGAACCCGGCCTACACCGCGCTCGTTTCCATCCGCTCCGAACGCCAGGCCAATGTACAGGCTCTGACGGCGCGCAAGGCAGCGCTCCAGGCCGACCTGTCGGCCCTGATCGCCAGCCAGGCGAACGAACCGGCCGTCGCAGCCGAAGCCAACCGCATCAGCCGCGATTACCAGGTGCTCAAGGACAAGTATGACGAGCTGCTCAAGGACCGCGAGGAAATGCGCCTGCGTGGCCAGGTCGAGAACGAGCGCAGTTCGTTCAAGTTCGAGGTAATCGACCCGCCGACGACGCCCCGTTCGCCGTCGGCTCCGAACCGTCCGCTGCTGCTCCTCGGCGTGCTTTTCGCCGGCATCGCAGCCGGTATCGGCGCGGCTTTCGCGATGGGCCAGCTTCGCTCGACCTTCGCGACGACTGCCAAGCTCGAGCGTGTGATGGATCTGCCGGTCCTCGGTGCGATCTCGCACACGCTGACCGACGCTGCGCGCGAACTGGAGCGCAAGCGGCTCAAGCAATTCTTCGGCGCAACCGGTGCGCTGGCGGGACTGTGCGTCCTGCTGCTCGCGATCGAATTCGTGCAGCGCGGCATGGTGGCGTGAGGAGCGGACGATGACGGAACACAAGAAAATCCCGCTTCCCGGCGAAGGTAAGGGCGAAGCCAGCGACGAAAGCTCGCTGTTCGAGCGTGCCAGCGGCGCATTCGGCCTCGACCCGTTCAAGTCGGCTCCGATCAAGGGCAAGCTGCCCGAGCGCGAGATGAAGCGCGCCAAGGTCCGCGTGAAAGACGAACAGCCTGCCGCACCGGCACCTGCGCCCGCGCAAGCTGAACCTTCGAAGGAGGAGGCAAAGCTCCCGGTCCATGTGCCGCCTGCCGAAGTGATCGTCGAGCAGGTCAAGCCTGCCGTCTCGCTTAACGGGCCGAAATACGAAATCGACCGCGCGTATATGCGCGAGCAGGGGCTGATCGTCCCGGAATCGGCGACGAGCGCGCTGCGCGAGGAATTCCGCATCGTCAAACGCCAGCTTCTCGCCGCCGCGCGCGATCGCGGGAATGCTGCCTCGCGCCGAATCCTCATCACCTCGCCGCACCCCGGCGACGGCAAGACCTTCTGCGCCTCGAACCTCGCGATCGCCCTGTCGAGCGAGCGCGATCTCGAAGTGCTGCTGATCGATGCGGACTTCGCGAAACCGTCGATCCTCTCGACCTTCGGCCTGCCGAAGGGACCCGGCTTCATGGATGCGCTCGCCAATCCGGACGTGAAGCCGGAAGACCTCGTCATGGGGACCGATATCGGCGGCTTGTGGGTCATGCCCGCCGGCAACCAGAGCAGCGCGGACAGCGAGTATCTCGCAAGCGAACGCACTGCGGAAGTCCTCGACCGCCTGACTGCAGGCTCGCCCAATCGCATCGTCATTTTCGACACGCCGCCGGCGCTCGCAGCTTCTTCGGCTGCGGAGCTTGCTAAGCATGTCGGGCAGGGCGTGCTCGTCGCACGTGCCGACCAGACGGGACAGAATGCGCTGGAGGATGCCTACCAGCTCCTCTCTGCCTGCCCGGACGTGAAGCTCCTGCTCAACGCGACCCAGTTCAGCCCGAGCGGGCGGAATTTCGGGTCCTATTACGGATACGAGGAGTAGGGGCCATGCGGAACCTCATCCTTTCGACGGCGGCAATCGCCCTTGCAGCGGCAGGCGCAAGCCCGGCGCTGGCGCAGGATAGCGAGCGCGAGGAGCGCCGCTCGGCCGGCAATGGCCGCGTCAATGTCGAACCCTATATCGAGGTCAGCCAGATCTTCGTCGCCGAGCTTTCTCCGGGCGACGACGTGGTGACCTATACGCAGATCGCGACCGGCGTGGATGCTTCGGTCAATGGCCGCAATTCGGGCGGCTCGGTTTCGGTCCGCTACGAATACAACATCGGCTATGGCGACGACGCGCTGACCAGCGACACGCTGAGCGGCGTTGCGCGCGGTTATACCTCGATCGTGCCGCAGGTGCTGACGGTGGAAGCGGGCGCTCTTGCCGCACGCACCCGCGTCGATGGCAATGGTGGCGCGACGCTCAATGCCCTCAATGGCGAGGATACCGAGAGCCGCATCTACTCCGCCTATGCCGGTCCGACCCTGTCGACCCATGCGGGCGATGTCGCAGTCGCGGCGCAGTATCGCATCGGCTACACGCGGGTCGAAACGCCCGACGCCATCGTCACCGCGCCGGGCGCCGATCCGCTCGACGTGTTCGACGACAGCGTGAGCCAGCGCGCCTCGATCAATCTCGCGACGCGTCCTGGCGAACCGCTTCCGGTCGGTGTCGGCGTTGGCGCTGGCTGGGCGCAGGAGGATGTCTCCAACCTCGATCAGCGCGTGCGCGACGTTTATGTGCGCGGCGATGTGACCCTGCCGGTTTCGCCCAATGTGGCGCTGGTCGCGGGCGTTGGATACGAGGATGTCGAGGTGTCGGCCCGCGACGCGGTGCTCGATACCAATGGCAACCCGGTCATCGGCGATGACGGACGCCTGGTCACCGACAAGAGCCAGCCGCGCCGCATCGCCTTCGAAACCGATGGCCTCATCTGGGATGTCGGCGTCGTCTGGCGTCCGAGTTCGCGCACCGCGTTCGAGGCGCATTATGGGCGCCGCTATGACAGCGATACCTACTACGGCAGCTTCGCCTGGGCGCCCAACCAGCGCTCGGCCCTGAACGTCTCGGTCTACGACACGATTTCCGGCTTCGGCGGGCTGCTGACGAACTCGCTCGCCAACCTGCCGACCGAATTCTCCGCAACGCGCAATGCGCTGACCGGCGACCTCGGCGGCTGCGTGGCCGGATCGGAAGGCAGCCAGTGCCTCACCGGCGCTCTCGGCTCGGTGCGTTCGTCGGTCTTCCGCTCGCGCGGGATCGCTGCGAACTACACGACGCAGGTCGGCCGTCTCTCGACCGGTCTCGGCATCGGCTACGACAATCGCAAGTTCATCGCGCCCGAAGGCACGGTGCTCGATGCGGCCAACGGCGTGACCGACGAGGCCTATTACATGAGCTGGTTCCTGTCGGGCGATCTCGGCAGCCGCGCCGGGTTCACGACCAATGCCTACATGACGCTGCTGGACAGCGGCTTCGACAATGCGGGCGAAGTGCTCGCGGTCGGTGCTTCCGCCGCTTACAGCCGCTCGCTCACCGATCGCCTGGCGGTACGCGCCGCGATCGCACTCGATCACATCGATAGCGAAGATGCCCTCGAAGACCTGACCGCCGCGTCGGGCCTCGTCGGCCTGCGCTACGGTTTCTGATGTTGGGGGACTGACAATGTTCGACGATTTTTACGGGCTGACAGGGCGACCGTTCCAGCTCACTCCCGACCCGAATTTCTATTTCGAGAGCGCGACGCACCGCAAGGCGCTGTCCTATCTCGGCTATGGCATGGCGCAGGCCGAAGGCTTCATCGTCATCACCGGCGAGGTGGGTGCGGGCAAGTCGACGCTGGTCGCGCATCTCATGCAGAAGATCGACAAGGACCAGCTGACCGTCGGCCAGATCGTCACCAGCAACCTCGATGGCGAGGAACTGGTGCATGTTGCCGCGCAAAGCTTCGGCCTGGATGTCGAAGGGCATGACAAGGCCGCCGCGCTTGGCGAAATCGAGAACTTCTTGCACGAGGAAGCGCGCGAAGGCCGCCGCTGCCTGCTCGTCGTGGACGAATCGCAGAACCTTTCGGTCGAAGCGCTCGAAGAGCTGCGCATGCTGTCGAACTTCCAGCTTGGCTCGCACCCGTTGCTGCAGCTGCTGCTGCTCGGCCAGCCCGAGTTCAAGCAGGTTCTCGCCGAGCACGAGGAGCTCGAACAGCTGCGGCAGCGCGTGATCGCCGCCCATCACCTCGAGGCGATGGAGCCGGGTGAGATCGAGCCGTATATCAAGCACCGCCTCACCTGCGTTGGATGGAACGGCAATCCCGATTTCGACCAGCGCGTGTTCAAGGAACTCTACGAGGCGACCGGCGGTATCCCGCGCAAGGTCAACCAGGTCGCGACCCGGCTTCTGCTGCTTGGCGCGGTCGAGCAGCGCACGCGGATCGACAACGCGATGCTCGGCTCGGTCCTTGCCGAACTGCGCAACGACAACGCCTTCCCCGAAGCCGCGCCGCAGCCGATGCAAAAGCTCGCGCCCGCGCCCGCTCCGGGGCCGGTCAAGCATTCGACCTACGCACCGCCGGTTCCCAAGCCGAAGCTGGACGAACTCTTCGCCGAACGCGATGCGCAGATTTCGGAATTGCAGCAGGCGATCGTCGAACTCTCGGAAAGTGTCGAGAACGGCGCAGGCGATGTCCCGCAGGACCTCGTCGAGCGGGTGACCAAGCTGGAAACCCGCCTCGAAGAGCAGGAGCGCATGGTTCGCAACGTCCTGACGATGATGATCGAGTGGATGGAAAGCGGCCAGCCTCCCCGCAAGGTAGCCTGAGGGGAGCAAGCCGGTGAAACATTCGCCGATCGAGCGTGCCCCGATCGACCAGAAGCCCATCGTCAACGGCCTGTCGGTCGATGTCGAGGACTGGTTCCAGGTCGGCGCTTTCGAAAACGTCATCTCGCGTGACGACTGGGACAGCCTGTCGCTGCGCGTCGAGGACAATGTCGCGCGCATTCTCGACCTGTTCGATGAAGCGGACGTCAAGGCGACATTCTTCACGCTTGGCTGGGTGGCGAAGCGCAACACCGCGCTGATGCGCCGGATTGTCGAGGCGGGCCATGAACTGGCGAGCCACGGCTACGACCATGCGCGCGTCTTCACCTTCGATCGCAAGGAATTCGCTGCCGATATAGTCAAGGCGCGCAAGATCCTCGAGGATGCATCGGGAGCGCGCGTGATCGGTTACCGCGCACCGAGCTTCTCGATCGACCAGCGCACGCCCTGGGCCTACATGGAACTGGCCGAGCAGGGTTACACCTACTCCTCCAGCGTCGCGCCGGTCGCGCACGACCATTACGGTTGGCGCGAGGCACCACGCTTCGCTTTCAAGCCGCTGCCGTGGTCGGACCTCGTCGAGATCCCGGTGACCACCGCCATGTTCGGCGGCAAGCGTCTCGCCGCTGGGGGAGGGGGCTTTTTTCGCGTCCTGCCATATGCATTCTCGCGCTGGGCGATCCGGCAGGTGAACGGCAAGGACCAGCGCCCGGCAATCTTCTATTTCCACCCGTGGGAAATCGACCCGCAGCAGCCTCGCGTGCCGAATGC
This sequence comes from Erythrobacter sp. HKB08, assembly GCF_004114695.1. Classification (NCBI taxonomy): domain Bacteria; kingdom Pseudomonadati; phylum Pseudomonadota; class Alphaproteobacteria; order Sphingomonadales; family Erythrobacteraceae; genus Erythrobacter; species Erythrobacter sp. HKB08. Next base: position 2,019,173 of record NZ_CP035310.1, on the reverse strand, counting down.
GCCGCTCAAGTCGCGCTTTCGCCACTACACCAAGCTCGACCAGATGGCGCCCAAGCTGCGCGAACTGGTGAAGGACTTCGCCTGGGGCCGGATGGATATGCTGGCCCACCGCGAGGCGGAGCTCGCCGTGGAGCTGCCTGCGTGAACGCGCCGTTCCCCCTTTCGAGCGAGGCGATTGCGCTCGCCGATCTTGCCGATCCGGGGGAAGTCGCACGGCTCGAAGCCTTCGTGCGCGATATGGAGGGCAGCGTCTTTCACAGGCCGGCTTGGCTGAAGGCGGTCGAGGCTGGCACCGGGCAGCGGGCCTTGGGGCTCGTCGCGGAAAAGGCGGGAATGGTCACTGGCTGGCTCCCGCTCACGCTCGCGCATTCACCGGTGTTCGGGCGTGCGCTCGTATCGAGCGGTTTCGGGGTAGGGGGCGGCCCGCTCGCGACCTCGAAGCAGACGCGTTTCGCGCTGTGCGAGGCGGCAAGCGAGCTGGCCGTGCGCCAGTCCTGCGCCGAAGTCGAAGTCCGCTCCGGCGATACACCGGCAAGCTGGCATCGCTGGTCCGACAAGCACTGCAACTTCGCGCGTGACCTGTCGGACTACGATGAAGCAGAACTTCTCGCCATCCCGCGCAAGCAGCGTGCCGAGGTTCGCAAGAGCCTCAAGAACGATCTCGAAATCGTGGTCGGGAACGGCGAGGATGACCGCGCGGCGCACTACGCGGTCTATGCGGCGAGCGTGCACAATCTCGGTACGCCCGTTTTTCCGCGCAGCCTGTTCGACGCGATGCTCGATGCTTTCGGAGACAATGCCGACATACTGACCGTCCGCCATGGCGGCGACGCGGTTGCGAGCGTTCTTTCGCTCTACCACGCCGGCACAGTCATGCCGTTCTGGGGTGGGGGCATCTTCGCCGCGCGCGGCCTGCGTGCGAACGAGCGGATGTATTACGAGCTCATGCTGCATGCCCGGCGCAAGGGTTGCACCCGCTTCGATTTCGGGCGTTCGAAGACCGGCAGCGGGCCTCACAGCTACAAGAAGAACTGGGGCTTCGAGCCGCAGCCGCTCACCTATTCGCGCTGGGCTGCGCCCGGCGCACCGGCGCGCAATACCGACCCGACCAGTGACACGAATTCGCGGCTTTCCGAGCTTTGGAAGCGCCTGCCGCCTGCTGTCGCCAATCGTCTCGGACCGCCGATTGCCAAGGGCCTCGCCTGATGGGCGACATCCTTTTCCTCGCGCACCGCATCCCGTTCCCGCCGGATCGGGGCGACAAGATCCGCTCGCACCACCTGCTCGCCAAGCTGGCGCAACATGCGAGGGTGCATGTCGGCTGTTTCGGTGAGACCGAGGCCGATTTCGCAGCCAAGACGGAGCTTGCGAAGGTCGCGCAAACGCATTGCCTTGTCCCGCGCAAGAAGTCCCTCCAAATGGCAGGCATCGAAGCGCTTGCGACGGGCAAGCCGGTCAGCCTGACGGCATTCGGCAGCGACGACCTCAAGCGCTGGGTCGCAGAGACAATTGCGACCCGGAACATCGATGCGATCTTCGTGTTCTCCGGCCAGATGGGTCAGTATGTCCCGGACGACTTTGCGGGCCGGGTGCTGATCGATCTGTGCGACGTCGATTCCGCGAAGTTCGAAGCCTATGGCCAGCAGGGCAAGACGCCGCGTGCGATCATCGACCGTCGCGAAGCGCGCTTGCTCGCCAAGGAGGAAGACCGCCTTGTCGAGCGCGCGGATGCAGTATTCCTTGTGAGTGAAAACGAAGCAGACTTGCTACGCTCGCGGCTCGGGCCTGAGGCTGCCAGGAAGGTCCGTGCCCTGTGCAACGGTATCGACACCGAGTTCTTCGCGCCCTCCGGTTCGGACAGCCGCTCTCCCTTCGCACAGAATGAAGGGCCGCATGTCGTGTTCACCGGCCAGATGGATTATCAGCCCAACGTGCTCGCGGTCGAGCGTGCGGCCTTGCGGCTTATCCCCCGCCTGCGCGACATCCATCCGTCCGCGCAGTACCACATCGTGGGCCGCGCCCCGACTTCTGCTGTCGAGGCACTCGGCCAGCAACCGGGGGTCAAGGTCTGGGGCGAAGTACCCGACGTGCGCCCGTTTCTCGCACACAGCGATGCCGTTCTCGCGCCGCTCACCATCGCGCGAGGGGTGCAGAACAAGGTTCTCGAAGCCATGGCGATGGCGAAGCCGGTCGTGCTCTCGCAGGAGGCCGCGACGGGTATCGATGCGCTGGACGGGCGCGATTTCGCCATCGGGCGTTCCGACAGCGAACTTGTCGAGCATCTCCTCGCACTGTTCGCCTCGCCGGAGAAGGCGGACGCGATGGCAGCATCGGCCCACGCGTTCGTGACGGACCATCAGGGCTGGGAGGCGATGCTACGCCCGCTCGGCGACATGCTCGAGGCTGGCGAAAAGCCGCAGGACCACGCGACATGGCGCGCGGCCTGAATTTCGCGCTCCCGAGCCGCGCAACGTGGTCGCAAGCCATTCCGCAGGTCTGTCGTGCGCCGCTGGCGCATCTCGCGATCGCAGCGCTCGCGCTGTTCGTCGCGCACTTCCGCGACTGGGCGAACATGGCCGACCAGTGGTGGAACGTTTCGACGTTCAACCACGTGCTGTTCGTCCCGCTGATCGTCGGTTGGCTGGTTTACTCACGCCGGTCGGAGCTGGCGAAAATCGAGCCGACGAGCTGGCTGCCGGGTTTCGTCCCGCTGCTGGGCTCGCTGTTCGTATGGCTGCTCGGCACCCTGGCGAGCGTCAATACCGTCAGCCAGCTCGGCACTTTGGGTGCGCTGATCAGCTGCGTGCTGCTGTTCCTCGGACCGCGGGTCTCGCTCGCCTGCGTATTCCCGCTCGCCTACCTCTCGTTCCTCGTGCCCATCGGGGAAGAACTTGTCCCGAGCCTCCAGATGATCACTGCCTACCTTGTGATCGCGCTGACCGAATGGAGCGGCATCCCTGCGGTCATCGACGGGGTCTTCATCGACACGCCGGCCGGCTTGTTCGAGGTCGCCGAAGCCTGCTCAGGCGTGCAGTTCCTCGTCGCCATGGCGGCCCTGGCGGCGCTGGTCGCCTACGCCTGTTTCAAGTCGTGGAAGCGGCGCATCGTCTTTCTCGTTACCGCAATGGCCTTGCCGATCGTCGCCAATGGCGTTCGGGCGTGGGGCACGATCTACATTGCGCAGTCGCAGGGCATCGAATTCGCCGAAGGCTTCGACCACGTTTTCTACGGATGGATATTCTTCGCGCTCGTCGTGTTCGCACTGCTCGCCATCTTCTGGCGCTGGTTCGATCGCGATCCCGAAGACCTCGGCATCGATTTCCCGGCCTTGGTCGGGTCGGACGTAGTGACGCGCGTTGCACGTTACACCGGCAATGCGAAGTTGACGCTTGCCGCGATGCTGCTCGGCCTTCTCGCGACGCTTGGATGGGCAAGTGCCGCCATGTCGGCGCAGGCAAGCATCCCGCCTCGTATCGAGGCGCTGCCGGTCGCCGGTTGGACGCGGGTCGCATACGAGCCGGGGATCGCTTGGGAGCCGCGCATGACGGGCGCAGCGCGCAAATTCGTCACACGCTATCGTGACGCCTCCGGGCGCGAAGTCGACGTGGTGATCGGTATCTATTCCGGTGACGAAAGCGCGGGCGAGCCGGGTGCCTTTGGCGAAGGCGCGCTCGTGCCCGAAACGCCATGGCGCTGGCTCGCACCGTGGCAATCCTCGCCCGAGGCGTCCGGCGAAATCCTGCAGGCAAGCGGTTTCCTGAAGCGCCATGTGCTGACGAGCTACCGGATCGGCGACACCATCACCGGCAGTACGGCGCGTCTGAAGCTTGCGACACTGCAATCGCGCCTTGCCGTCTCGGCCGAGCCGACCGTCGTCATGATCATCTCGGCAGAGGGACAGGACGACGACACCGCCGCACAGGTCATCGAGGATTTCGTCGCCTCTGTTGGCGGGCGCGCGGAATGGATGGACCGCACGGCAGGCCTGCGATAGGCCGGACGCATGTGCGGGATCGCGGGTCTATTTCATCTCGGTACACCCAAGCCGGTCGATCCGGCGCGGGTCGGGCGCATGTGCGACGCGATCGCCCACCGCGGGCCTGACGGCTCGGGCGTATGGACCGAACACGGCGTGGGGCTCGGCCACCGCAGGCTCTCGATCATCGACCTCGAAGGCTCGCCGCAGCCGATGCTCTCGGCCGATGGGCGTGCGGTTCTCGTCTTCAACGGCGAAATCTACAATTTCCGCGAACTTCGGCGCGAGCTCGAAAAGAAGGGCGCGAGCTTCCGCACCGACGGCGATAGCGAGACGATCCTTGCTGCTTGGCAGGCATGGGGGCCGGACTGCCTGAGCCGCCTGCACGGGATGTTCGCTTTCGCGATCTACGACCTGTCGGAAAGAACGCTGTTTCTCGCCCGCGACCGGCTCGGCGTGAAGCCACTGTTCCTCGCCGAACTGAGCGATGGAAGTCTTGCTTTTGCCTCGGAACTGAAGGGGCTTCTCGCCCATCCGCTGCTGCGGCGGGAAGTCGATGTCCGGGCTGTCGAGGATTACCTCACCTGGGGCTACGTGCCCGACCATCGCAGCATCCTCAAAGGCGTGACAAAGCTGCCTGCCGGGCACTTCCTGTTGCTGAAGAGCGGGCAGGGGATGACCTCCCCGACGAAATGGTGGGACGTCAGTTTCGAGGAACGCTCGAAGGCGAAGACCGAGGACCTTTCGGCCGAACTTCTCTTCCACCTGCGCGAAGCGGTAACCTCGCGCATGGTCGCCGACGTTCCGCTCGGCGCGTTCTTGTCGGGCGGGGTGGATTCCTCCTCGGTCGTGGCTCTCATGTCGGAGGCGTCGAACCGGCCGGTTTCGACCTGCTCGATCGGCTTCGACGTCGAGGGACTGGATGAAACCTCCCATGCGCGGAAGGTTTCGCAGCTGTTTGCGACCGATCACCGCGAGCGGATTGTCGATCCCGACGACTTCGGCCTTGTCGATCGCATTGCAGCGATGTTCGACGAACCCTTTGCCGATGCCTCCGCTTTACCGACCCTGCGCGTGTGCGAACTGGCGCGCGAGAACGTGACCGTCGCGCTTTCCGGCGACGGTGCGGACGAAGCGCTGGCGGGTTATCGCCGGCAGGTTTTCCATTACCGTGAAGAGCAGTTTCGCTCGGTCGTACCGGGCAGGGTGAGGGAAGGGCTGTTCGGCTCGCTCGGACGTGTCTGGCCCAAGGCTGACTGGGCACCGCGCCCGCTGAGGGCCAAGAGCACTCTCCTGTCGCTCGCCCGTGACGGATGCGAGGGATATGCGGCTGCGCTCGCTGTCACTACGCCGCAGCAACGCAAGGCCTTCTATACCGACGACTTCGCGAAGTCGCTCGATGGCTACCGGGGCGAGCAGCCGCTGGTCGATTGCATGCGTAGCGCGCCGGCACGAACAGGCCTCGACCGGGCGCAATATGCCGATCTCAAGTTCTGGCTGCCGGGCGATATTCTCACGAAAGTCGACCGAACGAGCATGTCGGTCGGTCTCGAGGCGCGGGAGCCGCTGCTCGATCACAGGCTCGTCGAATTCTGCGCGAAAGTGCCCGAGCGGGCGCGCATTCGCGGCTCGCAGGGCAAATGGCTGCTCAAGAACACAATGGAGCGCTACCTACCCGACGACATCCTCTATCGCCAGAAACAGGGCTTCGTCACCCCGATCAGCGAGTGGTTCCGGGGTCCGCTGGCGGCGCAGGCTAAGGCGCTGGCCGATAATTCGCTGGCCGTGCGGATGGGTTGGCTCGAGCGTGACAATATCCGCACACTTACGCAAAACCACCTATCCGGACGGTCCGACAATGGCCGCATCCTGTGGCAGCTGACGATGCTCGACCGGGCGCTCGAAAATCTCAAGATCGCCGCCTAAGCCCACGGAAATGACTCAAAAAATTATCGACTGACCTAGTTTGGGTCAGCGAAGAGAATCCGCTCGGAAAAATAAAAGTTTGCCAACAGAGTCAGTCCTCTTGTAGATTCTCAAAGAAAAGCATTCGCCAGAGGGGTCGTCTATGGATCGAGTGGGGTCAGGGCTGGAAGAACGGGGCGCTGCCGAACTGGGCGGTGACGAACCGGTAATGCCGCTGGGTGACGAGAGCGAAGGCCTCGTCGTCGATCGCGCGCTGCCGGAAGGGCTTCCCCAACCGCTATTCGAACTCTCCGAACTCGATGTCCTCTACCAAGAGGAGCAGCAGGCTCTCTGGACCTTCATGCGTCCGGAAGGCCGGCCGAGCTTCACGCCGCCGATGCTGTCGGACTTCGAAAACTGGCAGAGCCTGATCGGCTCGCACTTCGGCCCGGGCAAGGTGCCGCTGCGCTATCTCATCCTCGGAAGCCGCGCTCCGGGCGTGTTCTGCTTCGGCGGGGACCTCGCGCTGTTCCAGAAGCTGATCCGCGAGCGCAACCGCGAAGGACTGGTGCATTACGGCCATCGCTGCTGTGAAATTCTGCACCGGAACATCAACACGCTCGACATCCCGATGCTGACGATCGGCCTCGTGCAGGGTGCAGCCCTCGGCGGCGGTTTCGAGGCACTGCTGTCGTTCGACTACATCGTGGCCGAACGGAGCGCGACTTTCGGCCTCCCGGAAATCATGTTCGGCCTCTTCCCCGGGATGGGCGCCCATGCGCTTCTCTCGCGCAAGCTGGGCAGCGCCGCGGCCGACCGGATCATCGTTTCTAACGAGACTTACACTGCCGAGCAGCTTCACGAGCTGGGGCTGGTGCACTGCCTGGCCGAAGATGGTGAGGGCATCGAGGCGTGCCGCGATTTCATCAAGAAGTCGGAGCGTCGCCACACCGGCCTCGTCAATGCGCGCAAGGCGATGAAGGTGTCGTGGGATCTCGAGCTTGAGGAGCTCACCCGCATCACCGAAATCTGGGCCGATGCTGCGCTCCAGCTGCGCGAGCAGGACCTGAAGATCATGAACCGGCTGACCAGCGCGCAGCAGCGCCTCGCGAACGCCGCCTAGCTTTCGGTCCCGTGGCCGAGTGCCATGTAATCGTCGCTCTGCATTTCCATCAGGCGGCTGACCGTCCGTTCGAACTCGAAGCTGCCGTCGCCTGCCTGGTATAGCTGTTCAGGCTCTGCTGCGGCAGTCGCGAACAGCTTCACGCGATGCTCGTAGAGCGCGTCGATCAGCGTGACGAAACGTGCGGCCTCGTTGCGGTCTTCCGGTCCCATCTGCGGGATGCCGACGAGAATGACCGTGTGGTAATTCCTTGCAATCGCGAGATAATCGCTCGCGCCGCGCGCTTCGCTGCATAGACGCTTGAAGCTGAAGACAGCGACGCCCTTGAGCGATTTCGGCACGTGGATCGTCCTGCTCCCGCCGACATCCAGTTCCGCCGATGGAACGTGGGCGGCGTCTTCCGGTTCGAAATCGGTCAGGCGAAAGAAGGCCTCGCGCACTGCCGCAGTCGCCTCGTCGCCAAGCGGGGTGTGCCAGCTCTCGATGCCGGCCAGGCGTTCGAGGCGATAATCGACAGGCCCATTGAGCGGCAGGACGTCGGTCTTTTCCTCGATCAGGTCGATGAAGGGCAGGAAATGCTCGCGGTTGAGGCCGTCCTTGTAGAGGTCCTGCGGCGGGCGGTTCGAAGTGGTCACGACGGTCACGCCCTTGTCGACGATCAGCGCACGGAACAGACGGCTCATGATCATTGCGTCCGCGCTGTTGTTCACCACCATCTCGTCGAAAGCGAGGCAGCGAATGTCCTGCGCCAGCCTGTCCGCAGTGGGCGGGATCGGGTCGCCGGATTCCGACTTGCGCTCTTCGCGCAGGATGCCGTGGACCTCTTGCATGAACGCGTGGAAATGGACGCGCCGCTTGCGGTCTATCTGCAGCGTGTCGTGAAACAGGTCCATCAGCATGGATTTCCCACGCCCGACGCCGCCCCACATGTAGATACCCTTCGGCGCATCCGGTCTGCCCTTGAGCGCCCGCCAAAGGATGCTCCCGCGCTTCGGCACGGATTCGAGTTCGCCTTGGAGCTGTTCGAGACGCGTTGCGGCAGCTTCCTGTTCGCGATCGGGCCTCAATTCGCCGTTCGCGACGAGTTCGCGGTAGCGTTCGAGGACGCCGCTCATCGCGGCAGGAACTTGCGCACTATGCCGGAATAGGCCGCGACGACATTATCGTCCTGCTCGACCGTGCCGCGCACGAACACCAGCTTGCCCGTCTCGCGCATGATCTCGGTCACCGCGTCGAGCGGCTTGGTGGGATCGCCGCCCCCGGTGAACTGGGTGGAAAGCTCGAGCGTCACGGACGGGCCGGCATTGCCGCTGCCGAGCGTGTGCATCGTCGTGAACATCGAGATGTCGATGAGCGAGAGCGTCACCGCGCCGTGGATGATACCCTGCAGGTTCTCGTGCTTGCGCTCCGGGAACATGCGCAGGCGGCACTTGTCGCCTTCGACGCGGGTGATGAGCTTACCCATCACCGCGCCGTTGAAGAGCGTCGGGTCCTTGAGATTCCAGTTGCGCCAACCCGGATAATCCGGATCGGGAGAGTGGTCGAAAACCTCTTCGGAAAGAGCCACTTAGATTTCGCGCTCGGCCATCATCTTCTTGGTTTCGGCGATAGCCTTCGCCGGCGAAAGGCCCTTGGGGCAGACATTCGCGCAGTTCATGATGGTGTGGCAACGATAGAGGCGGAAGGGGTCTTCCAGCTGGTCGAGGCGCTCACCGGTCATCTCGTCGCGGCTGTCGGCCAGCCAACGATAGGCCTGCAGCAGGATGGCCGGGCCGAGGAACTTGTCGGAGTTCCACCAGTAGCTCGGGCAAGAGGTTGAGCAGCAAGCGCATAGGATGCACTCGTAAAGGCCGTCGAGCTTCTCGCGCTGTTCGGGCGACTGGAGGCGTTCCTTGCCGCTCGGCGTCGGGGTGACGGCCTGCAGCCATGGACGGATCGAGGCATATTGCGCGTAGAAATGCGTGAAATCCGGGACAAGGTCCTTGATCACTTCCATGTGCGGTAGCGGCGTGATGCGCACTTCGCCCTTGAGGTCCTCGATAGCGGTGGTGCAGGCGAGGCCGTTCTTGCCGTTCATGTTCATCGAGCACGAACCGCAAATCCCTTCGCGGCAGGAGCGGCGGAAGGTCAGCGTCGGGTCGACTTCGTTCTTGATCTTGAAAAGCGCGTCGAGGACCATCGGGCCGCAATCGTCGAGATCGATCTCGAACGTGTCGTAACGCGGGTTCTCGCCGCTGTCGGGATCGTAGCGGTAGATCTTGAATTTCTTCACCTTCCCCGCGCCATCGGCTTTGTGGGTTCGGCCCTTGCCGGTGATCTTCGAGTTCTTGGGAAGGGTGAAGGTCGCCATGATCAATCGAGTCCTGTTGCTGGTTGCCACCTATCTAGCGCCTCGGGCGCATAGGGCAAGGCGGCGGATGTTGAGAGATTTGCCATTGCGATTGCCGCGATTTCATCACCAAGCGGCGTGCGAGCCGTCCGGAACTTGTGTGTGGCGTGCAGCGTCTTGTTGCCATGAATGATGAACGCGGGATCTGGCCGGAAACGGCTGTCGTCTTCGGGGCTAGCGGCGGCATCGGGCGTGCACTGGGTGATGCCCTCGAAGCGCGTGGCTGCAACGTATGGCGCGGCGGACGCTCGTTGAGGGACGACCCCGAAGGTCGCACTTTCCGCTTCGATTTCTCTGATGAGCAGACACTCTCGGACATTGCGGCGAAGCTGAAAGACGTTTCCCCTCAACTGGTTATTGTCGCGACCGGCGTGCTTACGCTGGATGACGGCACGGGGCCGGAAAGAAGCTACAAGCGGCTCGATGCGGCTACCATGGCGGAGGTCTTGCGCATCAATACCATCGGCCCTGCGCTGGTCGCCAAGCACATGCTCCCGCTGCTGCCACGTGACCGTCGCTGCGTGTTCGCGGCGCTATCGGCCCGCGTCGGGTCGATCGGCGACAACGGTCTTGGTGGCTGGCATTCCTACCGGGCGAGCAAGGCTGCGCTCAACATGCTGCTCATGAACTTCGCAATCGAGCTCGGCCGCACGCATGACGAAGGCATCGTCGTGGGCCTGCACCCGGGCACGGTCGACACGGCGTTGAGCGAACCCTTCCAGTCCGGCCTGCCCGAAGGCCAGCTGACCACGCCGGAGGATGCCGCGTCGAACCTGCTCGCCGTCATCGACGCCCTAGGCCCCGATGACAGCGGCAAGGTTTTCGACTGGAAGGGCGAGCGGATCCCCGATTAGGAGATCAGCGCGTTCCGGCGCCAGCTCTCGGCGAGCAGCGTTTCGAGCAGATCGGCATGGCTGAACCCGGCATAGCTTGCCGCCTTCGCCATGACCTTTTCGGACCACAGGTTGCAGTTGAGGTTGATCTCGATGAAGTTGATGTCACCGGTCTTCAGGTCGACGCGGAACTCGATCCGGCCATAGTCGAAGGGCACGAATTCCTGTGCGACCTTCTTCGCCATCTCGGTGATTTTCGGCGCGAATTCAGGGTGTTCGAAGGTCTTGAGCGCGGCCTTTTCGGTGTTCTGCACGAGATCGCGCTTTTCGTAATAGGTCCACAGCTTCTGCGTGTCCTCGCGCTCGTACCACAGCATCGGCAGGGCGATCGGCTCGTCCTTGATGGTGATGAAGGCGCACTGCACGTCGTAACCGTCGAGATAGGGCTCGACGATGGCATCGTGGCCTTGGCCATGGATGTCGGCGATCGCGTTGGTCACGCCGTTCCAGTCGAAGGCGTCGGAGATGCCCCAGCTTGCCGAGGATGCATTCGGCTTGATGACCCAGCGACCATCGGGCGAGGGCGGCAGGTCCTTCTCGAGCACCGGAGCGCCCTTGCGGTAGCAGAACCACGGGGCCGTCGGGACGCCGGCATGGGTGCAGACCAGCTTGGACACCGACTTGTCGTCGCCCAGTCCGCGCAGGAACGGCATTGCGCCGAGGTAAGGGATGCGGTGCATGTTGCACAGGATCGGGATCAGCATCTCGCTGTTCACGAAGCCGCCGCGGTTGAGCAGCGGGAAAACGAAATCGACATCGGGACGCTCGAACAATACCTTGTAGGTGTTCGCGAGTTCGAGGTTCAGGCCGAGGTTCTCCAGCGTCGTGCGGACCTCGTGGTGGTAGATGGCGTGGTTGCCGTCTTCCGGGTGCATACCGCCGCCCCACAGCACGTGCTTGGCCATGAACAGCAGGCGGACCCGCTCCTTGGCTTCGTCAGGAATGCGCAGCGGTTCGATGGCAGTAGTCATAGTCGGTCCCGGTTCTGGAATTGAACCGATGCCAATAGTGCCAATGCTGCGCTGCGAAAAGTGAAAAGCTTGCGTCTAGACGCCCGCGCGCTTCGCCGTGTCGAGGATTGCCGAGACGAACCCCGCCGGATCGTCTTCCTGGATGAAGTGCCCGCCGGACAGCTTGCGATGCAGCGGATTGTCCTTCGCGCCGGCGACCCGGTCGACGAAGGCCGCTTCACCGCCCCGCGTGATCGGGTCCTTGTCGCTGAAGCAGCAGGTGAAGGGACCCTCGAATTTCTCGAGCACCTTCCATGCTTCGAGCTGGTCGGGAACCGCAACATTGTCGCCCAAGGGGACGAGCGAGGGGAAAATGCGCGCACCCGCCTTGCTCGCACGGGTGTCGTAGGGAGCATCGTAGGCGGCGACTTCGGCGTCGCTCAGCTTGGTCGTCGTCGCGCGCTGGATGATCCCGCCGATCGGGAAGACCGGGCTGTATTTCGAAAAGCTGCGCCATTTCGCAAAGGCCGGGGGCGGGTCCTGCCCGGCGGGGAGCCCTCCGTTCGACAGGACGACACCGGCAAAGCGGTCGGGCATCGCCGCGACGAGGCGCAAGCCGACGAGTGAACCCCAGTCCTGGCAGGCGAGAACGACATTGCGCAGGCCCATCGCTTCGAACCATTCGCGCATCCATGCGACGTGGAGGGCATAGGTGTAGTCGCTTTTGGCGGTAGGCTTGTCCGACTTGCCGAACCCGATGAGGTCGGGCGCTAGCACGCGGTAGCCCGCCTCGACCACGGGGCCGATCATCTTGCGATAGAGGAAGCTCCAGCTCGGCTCGCCGTGCATCATCAGAACCGGCGTCGCATCGCGCGGCCCTTCGTCGACGTAATGGAGGCGCAGCCCACCCTCGAGGATGTGGTAGCGCGGGTCGAACGGATAATCCGGGATATCGGCGAACCGCTCGTCTGGCGTGCGATGTACCTTGCCCATGGTCAGTCCCCTCTCCGCGGCCTATCATGCCGCGAAGGTCGCGAAAGGGAAGGGGAAAAAGCCATGGGCCTAGCAAGCTGGTGGGACGCCCACGGGGTGCCGCGCGTGATCAAATTCGCCTGCGGAATGCCTGCAATCATGAAATTGCGGTCCAAGGTCGTACCGCTCGCGCAAGGCGAAGTGTTCGAACTCGGCTGCGGCGGCGGGATCAACCAGCAGTTCTACCGAGCTGACGCGATCACCCGCTACGCGGGCATAGACCCGGGCGGAAAGCTGCTGGAATACGCCCGCGCGGAGGCGGAAAAGAAGGGCTGGAAGGCCGACATCCGCGACGGCATCGGCGAAGATATTCCCTTCGAGGACAACAGCTTCGACACGGTGGTCTGCACCTACACCATGTGTTCGGTTCAGGACCAGGCGCAGGTGGTGAAGGAAATGCGCCGCATCCTGAAGCCAGGGGGCAAGCTGCTGTTTCTCGAACACGGCCGCGCGCCGGACACCAAAGTCGCGCGGTTCCAGGACCGGCTCGAACCTTTCTGGAAGCCTTTCGCAGGCGGTTGCCACCTGACAAGGCCGGTCACTACGGCAGTTACCGCCGGCGGGTTCGAAGTCGAGCCGATGGGCGCGAGCTATCTGCCCAAGACGCCGAAGTCGATCGGATGGAACGAGTGGGGCGTCGGCATCAAGGCCGGGTCGTGATGCGCCCATGAAAAAGGCCCCCCGACGGTGAAGTCGGAGGGCCTTTTCTCGATTTGGGCGCCCTAGGGCTTATTCGCCGAAGGTGCGCTGCCACCAGCCGCGACGCGGTTTGCCGTCGTCGTCTTCGGAGCCTGCATCCGCTGCTGCCTCGGCAGTCTGCGGAGCATCGTCCGGGCCGGCCACGACGGCCATATCTTCCTTGACCTGTTCGGCAACGGCCTCGGCAGCTGCCGCGGGCTCCTCAGCCTTCTTGCGGCGAGTGCGCTTCTTGGGCTGTTCCTCGGCCTCAGGCTCGGCCTTCGCTTCCTCGGCGGGAGCTTCATCAGCCTTTTTGCGACGGGTGCGCTTCTTGGGCTTTTCCTCAGCGTCGGCTTCGGCTTCGGCTTTGGCCTCCGGCTCTGCGGGAGCTTTTTCTTCAGCCTTGGCCTTGCGCTTGCGCGGCTTGCGCTTGGGCTTTTCTTCCTCGGCTACCGCTTCGGCGGTTTCGGGAGAATCGTCGGGACCGGCAACGACGGCCATGTCTTCCTTGACCTGCTCCGCGACCTCTTCGAGCCCTTCCGCGCCCTCGGTCACGTTCTCGGCATCGTCCTTCTTGCGACCGCGGCCACCACGACGTCCGCGACCACCGCGACGACGCTTCTTCTTCGGCTTCTCGTCGCCATCGTCATCCGATGCGTGATCGGTTTCGTCCGAGCTGTCCTCATCGGTGTCGTCCGACGAATCGTCACGGTCGGCATCCTTGTTCTTGTTGCGGCCACGGCCACCACGACGACGACGGCGCTTCTTCTTCGGCTTGTCGTCCTCGTCCTCATCGAAGTCGGTGACGTCGTCGTCATCCTCTTCATCGTCGACGATCGGATCGAACTTCGGAGCTTCCGCCGGTCGAGGGCCGGAGGAACCGACGCTCATCTTCGCGCCTTCGTCCTCGCCTTCCGGCACGACTTCCACCGTGACGTTGTAGCGGTCCTCGATTTCCTGCAGGTCGCCGCGCTTGGCGTTGAGCAGGTAGATCGCCGCTTCGGTGCTTGCGGCGAGGCGGATGATCGTGCCTTTGCCTTTGGCCGCTTCGTCCTCGATCAGGCGCAGCGCCGAAAGGCCAGCGCTCGATGCGGTGCGAACGAGGCCGGTGCCGTCGCAATGCGGACAGTCGCGCGTGGTCGCTTCGAGGACGCCGGTGCGAAGGCGCTGGCGGCTCATTTCCATCAGGCCGAAGCCGGAAATGCGACCGACTTGGATACGCGCGCGGTCGTTCTTGAGCGCGTCCTTCATCGCGCGCTCGACCTTACGAATGTTGGAGTTGTACTCCATGTCGATGAAGTCGATCACGACGAGCCCGGCCATGTCGCGCAGGCGCAGCTGGCGGGCGATCTCCTTGGCCGCTTCGAGGTTGGTCGCGAGCGCAGTCTGCTCGATCCCGTGTTCCTTGGTCGAACGGCCCGAGTTGATGTCGATCGAGACCAGCGCCTCGGTCGGGTTGATGACGAGATAGCCGCCCGACTTGAGCTGGACTACCGGGTCGTACATCGCTCGCAGCTGGTCTTCCGCGCCGTAACGCTGGAACAGCGGCACCGGGTCGGAATAGGCTTTCACGCGGCGCGCATGGCTCGGCATGAGGAGCTTCATGAAGGCCTTGGCCGACTTGTAGCCTTCCTCACCCTCGACGACGACTTCCTCGATGTCACGGTTGTAGATGTCGCGGATCGCGCGCTTGATCAGGTCGCTGTCGGAATGGATCAGTGACGGGGCTGCCGATGACAGTGTCCGCTCGCGGATCTCGTCCCACAGGCGGGCGAGATAGTCGAAGTCGCGCTTGATCTCGGTCTTGGTGCGGCTGAGGCCCGCGGTGCGGACGATCAGGCCCATTGTCCGGGGCAGCTTGAGGTCGGAGACGACCTGTTTGAGGCGCTTGCGGTCGTTCGCGCTCGAAATCTTGCGGCTGATACCGCCGCCGTGCGAGCTGTTCGGCATGAGCACGGTGTAACGGCCCGCGAGGCTGAGATAGGTGGTGAGGGCAGCGCCCTTATTGCCACGCTCTTCCTTCACGACCTGGACGAGCAGCACCTGGCGGCGCTGGATGACGTCCTGGATCTTGTAGCGGCGACGCAGCGCCTGGCGACGGGCGCGGACTTCGTCCACTTCCTTCGCGCGGCTGCGACCACCCTTGCCCTGGCGGCGACGGCCACGGCCGCGACGCTTGGACTTGGACTTGTCGCCATCGTCGTCGGAAGCTTCGGCGTCGTCTTCGTCGTCGCCGTCGTCATCCTCGTCGTCTTCGTCGCTGTCGAGCTGGCCTTCCTCGATCGTGGCGACCTTGTCCTTTTCGGAGGTGTCGATCTCTTCGACGCCGTCCTCGGCCAGGTCTTCGGCGAGAGCTTCGCCCGATTCTTCGTCCTCGGCGTCGTATTCCTCGCCGGGCATTTCGCCGCGCTCTTCTTCTTCGGCACGCAGGCGGGCTTCTTCTTCGGCCGCAGCTGCTTCCTCGGCGAGGAGCGCTTCGCGGTCTTCCTTGGGAATCTGGTAGTAGTCGGGGTGGATTTCGCTGAAAGCGAGGAAACCGTGGCGATTGCCACCGAAGTCGACGAAGGCGGCCTGCAGCGAGGGTTCGACCCTCGTCACCTTGGCCAGATATATATTCCCCTTGATCTGCTTGTGTTCAGCAGATTCGAAGTCAAACTCCTCGATCCGGTTCCCTTTGAGCACCGCCACCCGGGTTTCTTCCGGGTGGCGCGCATCGATAAGCATGCGCGTTGCCATGTAAATTTCTCCGGACGCCGCTCATCGCTTTGAGTGGTGCGTTTCGCGCGCGTCTATCTGTGTGAAGGCCGCTTCCCGTGCTGGGCTGGGCGGCAATATCGAAACGCCCGGACGGTCTCATTCCTGCCGGGCGAAGTGATGTGTCTGCCGAGACGAGATCGCGCATTGCGTGCGCGGCCATGCCCGAAATCGCGACGAAGCGGCCCTGCGGCGGCATCGTTTCGATCGGGGAGGGGCTTCTCATTCTCTGCATCAACCTGTTGCGTGGCTTCGCCTTGGCGAAGCAGTCTCGGACCTCGCGCAACTCCCTGATTCCGCAAATATCGCTGCGGCGGGGTCGGCCGGTATCCGGTAGCAAAGCGCTAGCACCGTGGGTTTCGTGTAGCAACCATATTGCGCAATATGCTCGCAACACCGTAACCAAGGGGTGAAATGTCCGTTCGCCTGCAAATCTGGCTGATTTTCCTCGTCCCGGTGGCGATCGTGGGCGCGTTGGTCGGACTTGGCTGGACGATACCCATCCCGCATCTCGGTCGCGATTACGTCCTGAAGGTCATGCTGCCCGATGCCGGTTCGCCGGTCGACCTGCCCGAAGTGCTCGGCCCGCCGGACCGCTCGCGCCCGCTGGTGGTGATCGATCCGGGGCACGGCGGGAAAGACCCCGGCGCTTCGGGCGGCGGTTACCGCGAGAAAGACGTCGTCCTCGGCCTCGCCAAGGCCTTGCGTGACGAATTGCTGGCAGAAGGCGGGATCCGGGTGGCCCTGACCCGTGACGACGACACCTTCCTCGTCCTCGAGGAGCGGCCGGAGATCGCGCGGCGGCTCGATGCCGACCTGTTCATCTCGATCCACGCCGATTCCGCCGGCGAGAAAGGCGAGATCGGCGGGGCGAGCATCTACACATTGTCGAGCAAGGCATCGAGCGAGGCGGCGGCCCGCTTCGCCGAGCGCGAGAACAGTGCCGATGCGCAGCTGAACGGCGTGCGCCTCAACGGCCAGAGCGAGGAGGTCAGCAACATCCTCGTCGAATTGTCGCAGCGCCGCGTGCAGGAAACTTCGGACGAGTTCGCCGGTCTGATCACAAGGGAAGGCGGCGGCTCTCTGCGGTTCCACCCGCAGGCGCGCCGTTCGGCGACGCTGGCGGTACTGCGCGCTCCGGACGTGCCGGCGGTACTCTACGAATCGGGCTTCATCACCAACCGCGAGGATGCCGAACGGCTCGTTTCGCAGGAAGGTCGCGAGGAGTTCGCCGAGACCATGGGGCGGGCAATCCGCATCTTCTTCGCGCGCCAGTCCAACCAGTGACGCCGGACTGGTAATCGACAGCGACAGGGCAAAAGCACAAACGTTCTGTTCCGCGACAGAATTCCCGTGCTAAAGGCTCGCCCGATCATGGCAGAAAATACGCTTCAATCGATAAGCTACCGGATCAAGCGCGAAGCCAGCGGCATCGCGGCCTGGTTCCGCCGGATGTGGCAGGAGAAACGCTGGTTCCGTTTCGCTTCGGTGATCGGCGGGGTTTTCACGCTGCTTTTCATCGTGCTGTTCATCGTTCTCACGCGTAACCTGCCGGATGTCGAGACGCTGCGAGACTACGAACCGCCGCTGCCGACCGTTGTGCGCGGTGTCGATGGCGAGATCGTGCATACCTACGCCCGCGATCGCCGCGTCCAGCTGCAATATGCAGACTTTTCCGAGACGCTGATCGAGGCGTTTCTCGCAGCCGAGGACAAGACCTTCTTCAGCCATGGCGGTATCGATGCCGGCGGCCTGTTCGGCGCGGTGATCGACTATGTCAGCAAGATGGGCTCGGGCGAGCGGGCGGTCGGCGGTTCGACCATTACCCAGCAGGTCGCGAAGAACATCTTCCTGTCGAGCGAATACTCGGTCGTGCGCAAGCTGCGCGAGATGGTGCTGGCTCGCCGTATCGAAGGCGTGCTGACCAAGCAGGAAATCCTCGAACTCTATCTCAACGAGATACCGCTCGGTCGCCGCAGCTTCGGGGTGCAGGCAGCCGCGCGGGCCTATTTCGACAAGGATGCGGCAGACCTCGAACTGCATGAAGCCGCCTATCTGGCGACGCTTCCCAAGGCGCCGGAGACTTACAGCCGCGAGAAGAACTTCGGTCTCGCGCTCGAACGCCGTAACTTCATTCTCGACCAGATGGCCGCGAATGATTTCGTCACCGCTGCAGAAGCGTCGGCTGCGAAGGCCAAGCCGCTTGGTATCATTACCGGTCAGCGCCAGCCGCCGACGGTCGATGCGGGCTACTTCATGGAAGAGGTTCGCCGCCAGCTGCTCGAGGACTTCGGGGAAACTGCCGAAGACGGACCGAACAGCGTCTATGCAGGCGGCCTGTGGATCCGCACTTCGCTCGACCCGGAAATGCAGGCTGCGGCGCGCGATGCGCTGCGCGAAGGACTGCTGCGCTACCATGGCGGGCGCGGGTGGGGCGGTCCGATCGCGACGATCGATTTCGATGACGGCGACTGGGCGCAGCAGCTTGCAAGCTCCCCGCTCGGTATCAACTACAAGGGCTGGCGTGTCGGCGTCGTGACCGAACGCGACGGCCCGTCTGCGCGGATCGGTTTTGCCGACGGCGAGACTTTCCCGCTCAGCAACCTGCCCAATGCGCTCAAGCCGGGCGACGTGATCGCGGCAGAGCGCAGCGGCAGCACCTATCTGGTGCGTACCATTCCCGGCGCCTCGGGCGGCTTCGTCGCGCAGGATCCGCAGTCGGGCCGCGTGCTTGCAATGCAGGGCGGATTCGACAGCCGCCTCGGCTCGTTCAACCGCGCGACGCAGGCACAGCGCCAGCCGGGCTCGACGATCAAGCCCTTCGTCTACGCCACCGGGCTCGACAACGGCATGACGCCGTCAACGCAGATCGAGAACGGTTCCTACTGCTACTACCAGGGCTCAAACCTTGGCGAGAAATGCTTCCGTGGCGGCCGTGCGGGCGAATTCCCGATGCGCTACGGGCTCGAGCAGTCGCAGAACATCATGACCGTGCAGATCGCCATGCAGGCAGGCATGCCCAAGGTCATCGACACGTTCGAGGCGCTCGATATCGGCAGTTACGATCCCTATCCGGCATTTGCACTGGGTTCGGGCGAAACCACCGTCCTGAAGATGACCAATGCCTATTCGGCGTTGGCCAACCACGGACGGCTCAACAAGCCGACGCTGATCGATTACGTGCAGGATCGCCGTGGCAAGGTGATCTGGCGCGCCGACAACCGCCCGTGCGAGGGCTGCAACATGCCCGAGTGGGACGGCCAGCCCATGCCGCGCTTCGGCCTTACCGGCGAGCAGGCGATGGACCCGCGCACCGCCTACCAGGTGCTTCACATGCTCGAAGGAGTTATCGAGCGCGGAACCGGCACTGTGCTACGCGACCTCGAGCTGCCGATGTTCGGCAAGACCGGCACGACGACGGGCCCGAAGGACGTGTGGTTCGTCGGCGGTACGTCGGACGTCGTTGCCGGCGTCTACCTCGGCTACGACAACCCGCGTAACCTCGGCGGTTATGCGCAGGGCGGCACGGTCGCCGCGCCGATGATCAAGGCCTTTTTCCGCGACACGAAAAAGAAGCTGCGTGCCGAGCCGTTCGTGGCTCCGGCCGGTGTGCGCATGGTCCGCGTCGACCGTCGCTCGGGCAAGCAGGTCTTCGATGGCTGGCCGACCGACGATCCGCGCGCCGCGATCATCTGGGAAGCCTTCAAGCCCGATACCGAACCGCCGCGCTCGACCCGCCGCGACGAGATCGAGGCCAAGCGCAAGGAAATCCTCGCCCTGATCCGCCGCGGGCAGGAAGGTGCACGGTCGGAATCCGGGGAGGGCGACAATGGCCAGGCGCTCGAGGACTTTGTCGAGGAGCAGGGCGGCATTTACTGACGTCGTCCTAACCTCGCGTCCCACGGCTGCGGCTTTACAATCCTCGCCTGTCCGCTAAGCGGACCGCCACAATTTCGGAGACTTACCATGCGTGCCGAAGGGCAGGCCCACATCGACCGTATCGAAGCCGCGCTGCAACTCGTGCGCCAGTCGCTCGACTGGGAGCGCGCCCTGCGCCGTCTCGACGAGCTCAATGCACGTGTCCAGGACCCGACCCTGTGGGACGATCCCAAGGAAGCGCAGGCCGTGAGCCGCGAGCAGAAACAACTCGAAAACGCGGTCAATACGGTCAACGAAATCTCCAGCGAGATGTCCGACGCGGTCGAGTTCATCGAAATGGGCGAAGCCGAGGGCGACGAGGACATCGTTAACGACGGTCTTGCGAGCCTTGAGAAACTCGCCGAGCGTGCCGATGCCGACAAGGTCCAGGCACTGCTGTCGGGCGAGGCTGACGGGAACGATACCTATATCGAAATCCACGCTGGCGCCGGTGGTACGGAGAGCCAGGACTGGGCCGAGATGCTCTTCCGCATGTATGCCCGCTGGGCCGAACGGCGCGGCTTCAAGGTCGAGACGGTCGAATACCAGGCGGGCGACCAGGCCGGGATCAAGAGCGCGACGCTGCTGCTGAAGGGCGAGAACGCCTACGGCTATGCCAAGACCGAGAGCGGCGTCCACCGCCTCGTCCGCATCAGCCCCTACGACAGCTCGGCGCGACGCCACACCAGCTTCAGCTCGGTCTGGGTCTATCCGGTGATCGACGACGATATCGACATCGAAATCAACCCGGCGGACCTCAAGGTCGACACCTACCGCGCTTCGGGTGCGGGCGGACAGCACGTCAATACGACGGACTCCGCAATTCGCATCACCCACCAGCCGACCGGGATCGTCGTGGCGAGCCAGAACGACCGCAGCCAGCACAAGAACCGCGCGACCGCGATGAACATGCTCAAGGCCCGCCTGTTCGAACGCGAGATGGCGGAACGCGAGGCGGCGGCGTCTGGCGAATACCAGGAAAAGAGCGAGATCGGGTGGGGCCACCAGATCCGTTCCTACGTCCTGCAGCCGTACCAGATGGTGAAGGACCTGCGCACCGGCGTGACCTCCAGCTCGCCCGATGCGGTGCTGGACGGCGCGCTCGACCAGTTCATCTCCGCCGCGCTCGCGCAGCGCGTGACCGGCGAGCAGGTCGAAGTCGAAGACGTCGAGTAAGCGCGCGGCAAACGCTCGCTGAACAAGTGCCAATAGTTCCGGTCGGGGATCCGCTTCGAGGTGGATACGCAGCGCGCCTTTCCGGTGAATGCTGCATTTTGCCGTTTGAACGTCGCACCTGCGGCGATTAAGGCGGACCTATGAGCCGACTTCTCGCCTTGGGCCTGCTGGCAAGCTGCACCCTGTGTAGCTGCGACGCGATCGATTCCGGTCGGCCCGGCTCTGCGGTCGAATTCCCCAAACCCGACAGGCCGATTTCGGGCCTCGGCGCGACCGAGTTCTCGACCGAGACGGCGCGTGATAACCGCGGCGAGGCTGAGACGGTCATGACGCTCGCCGGCATCTCGCCGGGCATGAGCGTAGCCGATATCGGCGCGGGCGAGGGCTATTACACGGTGCGCCTCGCAGAACGCGTCGGCACGGAGGGCCGCGTTCTTGCGCAGGATATCGACCGGGAAGCGATCGGGCGCCTCGGCCAGCGTGTCGAGCGCGAGCGGTTCGACAATGTCTCGATCAAGCTCGGCGCGCCCGACGATCCGCGTCTGCCGACCGACAGTTTCGATCGCATCTTCCTCGTCCACATGTACCACGAGGTGGAGGAGCCCTACGCGTTTCTCTGGCGCCTGTGGCCTGCCGTGCGCGAGGACGGGCAGGTGATCGTGGTCGATGTCGATCGGCCGACCGACCAGCACGGGATCGATCCGCTGCTCCTTTCATGCGAGTTCGAACGCGTCGGCTTCGAGCTGATGGCCTTCAAGAACGCGCCGGAACTGGCGGGGTACTATGCACAGTTCAAACGAGCCGCTACGAGGCCCGAACCATCTGAAATAGAGCCTTGCCAGGGGTCGTCCGGCGGGGCCGGGGACGCAGCACCATAAGCTGCATTACAGGAATGGAAATATAATGAGTTTCAAGGGATTGAGCCCGATTATGTATGGCGGGCGAGAGGTTTGGCCGCTGATCGAGGGCGGGAAGGGCGTTTCGGCAACCAACCATGCGAGCTCGGGGGCCTGGGCAGCTGCCGGCGGTATCGGCACCGTCAGCGCGGTGAATGCCGACAGCTACGACGAAGACGGCAATCCGATCCCGCAGGTCTACCCGCAAGCGACCCGCAAGGAGCGTTTCGAACAGCTCGTGCGCTACGGCATCGACGGTGCGACCGAACAGGTGAAGCGCGCCTACGAAATCGCCGACGGCAAGGGCGCGATCAACATCAACGTGCTGTGGGAAATGGGCGGCGCGCAGCAGGTCCTCGAAGGCGTGCTGGAAAACTGCAAGGGCCTGATCACCGGCGTCACCTGCGGCGCGGGCATGCCCTACAAGCTGGCCGAGATCGCCCAGCGCTTCAACGTCCATTACCTGCCGATCATCAGCTCGGCCCGCGCCTTCCGCGCGCTGTGGAAGCGCAGCTATTCCAAGGTGCCGGAACTGATGGCTGCGGTCGTTTACGAGGACCCGTGGCTCGCCGGCGGGCACAACGGCCTGTCCAATGCCGAAGACCCCCGCAAGCCGGAGGATCCCTATCCCCGCGTGAAGGCGCTGCGCGACACTATGCGCGCCGAGGGCGTGTCGGAAGATACCGCAATCGTCATGGCCGGCGGCGTGTGGTTCCTGCGCGAATGGAACGACTGGATCGACAATCCCGAGCTCGGCAAGATCGCTTTCCAGTTCGGCACGCGCCCGCTGCTCACGCACGAGAGCCCGATCCCGCAGGTCTGGAAGGACATGCTGCGCACGGTCGAGCCGGGCGATGTGCTGCTGCACAAGTTCAGCCCGACGGGGTTCTATTCGAGCGCGGTGAAGACCCCGTTCCTCTATGACCTGATGCATCGCAGCGAGCGCCAGATCCCGATTTTCAAGCGCGACGAGGAAGAGGGCACCGTCCCTCTGTCCGACCACGGCAAGGCGAAGTATTTCTTCGTCCACCCGGGCGACCAGCGCAAGGCGCAGAGCTGGATGCACGAAGGCTTTACCGAAGCGCTCAAGACGCCGGACAACACGGTCGTCTTTGTCACTCCGGAAAGCGCGGAGCAGATCCGCGCCGACCAGCAGGGCTGCATGGGCTGCCTGTCGCACTGCCAGTTCTCGAGCTGGAAGGACCACGACGATCACACCACCGGCCGTCTCGCCGATCCGCGCAGCTTCTGCATCCAGAAGACCCTGCAGGACATCGCGCATGGCGGCGATCCGGACGAGAACCTCGCGTTTGCCGGGCATGCGGCATACCGCTTCAAGCAGGACCCGTTCTACTCGAACAACTTCACCCCGACGGTGAAGGAACTGGTCGACAGGATCCTGACCGGAGACTGATTTGGGGAAGGGCGGGGCGTAAAGCTCCGCCCTTTTTCTTTGGCCTCAGACCAGCGCGTCGAGCACCTGGTCGGGCGGGCGGTGACCGTCGGCCCAGAAACGGATGTTCGCGATCACCTTCTCGCCCGATGCCTCGCGCCCTTCGGCGGTAGCGCTGCCGATGTGCGGCAGGGTCATGACATTGGGCGAGCGAATAAGGCGCGGATCGACCTTCGGCTCCTGCGGATAGACGTCGAGACCCGCCCCGGCGAGATGGCCGCTCTCCAGCGCGGCAATCAACGCTTCCTGGTCGACGAGTTCGCCGCGAGCCGTGTTGATGAGGCACGCGCCCTTCTTCATCAGCCCGATGCGGCGCGCATCGAGCATACCGACCGTATCCTTGGTCGCCGGGCAATGCAGGCTGACTATGTCCGCTTCGGCGAGCAGGTCGTCGAGATTCTCGACATAGCGAGCCGCAAGCATGCGCTCGACAGCTTCGGGCAGCGGCTTGCGATTGTGATAGGCGATCTCGAGCCCGAAGGCGCGGGCACGGTGGGCGACGGCCTGACCGATCCGGCCCATGCCAACGATGCCGAGCACCTTGCCGCCGATCTTGCGGCCGAGCATCCCGGACGGGGCCCAGCCGGTCCACTTGCCGCTGCGAACGAGCTCGACGCCTTCGCGAATGCGGCGCGGAACCCCGATGATGCCGAGCATGGCGATATCCGCCGTGTCATCGGTGAACACGCCCGGCGTATTGGTCACCATGATGCCCTTGTCGCGCGCTGCCTTGAGATCGATGTGGTCGGTCCCGGCGCCGAAATTGGCAATCAGGCCGAGCCGGTCGCCGGCCCCTGCGATAAGTTCCGCATCGATCCGGTCGGTCACCGTCGGCACCAGCACGTCGCAATCCTGCATCGCCTGAGCAAGCTGTTCGCGGGTGAAAGGCTCGTCGGACGGGTTGAGCGAGGCGTCGTAAAGTTCGGCCATGCGCGTCTCGACCGAGGGCATCAAATGGCGCGTGACGATAACCCTGGGCTTTCCCTCGACCCGGCGGGTCGCGCTGTCGGTGACTACGGTCATGCAACAGGCGCTAGGCGCGCTTGGGGGTAAGGGTCAAGCATCGAGCTTTACGTGCTTGAAGAGGATCGCCCGCGCGGGCTATTTTCGCGGGATGTTCAAGCGATTCACCTTGCTCGTCGTTGCCGTATTCGCGACGCTCTCTGCTCCGCTTGCCGGGCAGGACCGCGACGTACCCTATTGGGCGACGATCGACACCGAAGAGCTCTACATGCGCGTCGGGCCGAGCCAGGAATACAAGATCGAGTGGGTCTACCGCCGCGACGGGCTGCCGCTGAAGGTGATCCGTGTCGTAGATGGGTGGCGTCTCGTGCGCGATCACGAGGGCGCCGAAGGCTGGGTGAACTCCAACCTGCTCAGCGCAACGCGCGGGGCGATCGTGGTTGGCGAGGGGCTTGCCGCCATGCGCGAAGCTCCGTCCGCCAATGCGAAGCTCAAGTGGAACGCCGAGCCGGGCGTGGTCGGCCGCCTGGGCGATTGCGAAGCTGGCTGGTGCGAATTCGACGTTGCCGGTCGCGAAGGCTGGGTACGGGCGGAGCGCCTGTGGGGAGCCGGAGAGCCCTGATACGAAAAAGGGCGACCCGCGGGCCGCCCTCTCTCATTCAATGCCGAAACGGCTTTACTCGGCCGCGGCTTCGCCCTCGGCAGCAGCAGCCGGAGTGACGGTCACGACTTCACCAGCGTCCGAAGTCGCGGTGAACGAACCGTCTTCGCCCGGAGCGCTTTCCGTCCAGCACATCTGGGTCGAACCTTCGGCGTTCAGCTTGAAGCACGTCTTGCCGTCGATCACCTGCCAGGTGCCTTCTTCGGCAGTACCGTCCGCGCCGGTGTCGACATAGGTGCCGTCGCCGTTGATCGTCGAAGTGCCGGTCGAACCATCGGCCATGGTGACGGTATAGGTTCCGGGCGGGGAACCGTTCGCCACGGTCATTTCCGCCGGTTCGGCTGCGACCGTTTCTTCGGTTGCAGGCGCTTCTGCCGGTTCCTGCTGGCAAGCCGCCAGAGCACCGACCGTTATCAAGAATACCGCTTTTTTCATTACCAATCTCCCCCAATGAAACTGCGGCCCGGGCGCGTGTGTATCACGCAACCGGGCCGACAGGAAATCGGAATGATCGGGGCTGGGGTCAGACGAGTTCGACAGCCACCGCCGTCGCTTCGCCACCGCCGATGCAGAGCGATGCGACGCCGCGCTTCTTGCCCTGCTTTTTCAGCGCGTTGAGCAGCGTCACGATGATCCGCGTGCCGCTGGCCCCGATGGGGTGGCCAAGCGCCGTGCCGCCGCCATTCACGTTGATCTTGGCATGGTCGATGCCGATGTCGCGCATGGCGAACATCGCGACGCAGGCGAAGGCCTCGTTCACTTCCCACAGGTCCACATCGTCGACCGACCAGCCCGCGCGCTCGAGCACCTTCTCGATCGCGCCGATAGGGGCGGTCGTGAACTTGGCCGGCTCCTGGGCGTGCGCAGCCATGGAGACGATCTTCGCAACCGGCTGATGGCCATTTTCCCTGGCGACGCTTTCGCGGGTGAGCACGACTGCTGCGGCACCGTCCGAGATCGAGCTGGAGGTTGCGGCGGTGATCGTGCCGTCCTTGGCGAAGGCAGGGCGCAGGGTCGGGATCTTGTCCGGACGGCCACGGCCCGGCTGTTCGTCCGTATCGACGACGACTTCGCCCGCGCGGGTCGCGATGGTTACCGGGACCACCTCGTCGGCGAATGCGCCGCTTTCGATCGCCGCATTCGCACGGCGCAGCGATTCGATGGAGTAGTCGTCCATCTCTTCGCGGGTCATCTGGTATTCGTTGGCGGTTTCCTGCGCAAAGGTGCCCATGGCGCGGCCTTCCTCATAGGCATCTTCGAGCCCGTCGAGGAACATGTGGTCGTAAGCCGTGTCATGGCCGATCCGCGCGCCCGAACGGTGCTTCTTGAGCAGGTAGGGCGCATTGGTCATGCTCTCCATCCCGCCGGCGATGACGGTGTCGACCGTGCCCGACGCGAGCGCTTCTGCGCCCATGATCACGGTCTGCATGCCGCTGCCGCAGACCTTGTTGACGGTCGTCGCCTGGACCGACTTCGGCAGGCCCGCCTTTAGGGCCGCCTGGCGGGCAGGGGCCTGGCCGAGACCGGCAGGAAGGACGCAGCCCATGTAGATGCGGTCGATCTTGTCGCCGCTCACACCGGCACGCTCGACCGAAGCCTTGACTGCTGTGGCACCGAGGTCGGTCGCTGCAACGTCTGCGAGTACGCCCTGCATCCCGCCCATAGGGGTACGGGCATAGGAGAGAATGACGATCGGATCGGCTTCGGAAAACTGCGGCATGAGCTCGCCCCTTGCGTGAGTTGATTGGTTGTCAGGCGATGTAGTGCTGCACTGCGGCAAAGGCAAACCGCATTCGGTTGCATTGCCGCAGCCTCGCTTGACGCTTGTGTTTCGCGCGCGCTTGCTCGACAACCGTGGCAAAGAAAAACCGATAAGGGAGAGCACCCATGGCTACCGACCACTCCGCCGACCTGCAGGCGATCCTCGACAAGCAGCGCAAGGCTTTCACCGCCGCGAGGCCCGAGGGGCTCGATGTGCGCAAGGACCGCATCAAGCGCGCCATCGCGCTGCTGGTCGATCATGCGGAACCGCTGTGCGAAGCGATGAGCGAGGACTTCGGCAGCCGCAGCCAGTCGCAGAGCATGATGACCGACATCGTCGGGACCATCAATTTCGGCAAATACTGCCTCAAGCACATGGACAAGTGGTCCAAGCCGGAGAAGCGCAAGCTGCAGTTCCCGCTCGGCCTGCTCGGCGCGAAGGCGCAGCTGCGTTATGAACCGAAGGGCGTGATCGGCATTCTCAGCCCGTGGAACTTCCCGGTGAACCTGTCCTTCGGCCCGCTGATGCAGGTACTCGCCGCCGGCAACCGCTCGATGATCAAGCCGAGCGAGTTCACCGAAAAGACGTCGGACCTCACCAAAGAACTGGTCGAGAAGTATTTCTCCGAAGACGAGGTCGCAGTCGTGACCGGCGGTCCGGAAGTCGCACACGCGTTTTCCTCGCTGCCATTCGACCATCTCGTCTTCACCGGGTCGACCGCGACCGGGCGCAAGGTGATGGAAGCCGCTTCGCACAACCTCGTTCCCGTCACGCTGGAACTGGGCGGCAAGTCGCCGGTCGTGCTCGGCCGTAGCGCCAATTTCGAGCAGGCGGGCGAGCGCATCGCGATGGGCAAGATGATGAATGCCGGCCAGATCTGTCTCGCACCGGACTACATGTATGTGCCCGAAGAGCGCGAGGAGGGCGCGATTGCGGCCGTCGAGCTTGGCGTGCGCAACATGTACCCCTCGCTGCTCGACAATGACGACTATGCCTCGGTCGTGACCGACCGTCACTTCGACCGCCTGCAGGGGCTCGTCGAAGATGCACGCGAGAAGGGCGCCGAGGTGATCGAGATCAACCCGGCGGACGAGGATTTCTCCAACACCAACTCGCGCAAGATGCCGCTGACGATCCTGCGCAACGTCAATGACGACATGCAGGCGATGCAGGAGGAAATCTTCGGCCCGGTCCTGCCGGTGAAGACCTACAAGAGTGTGGGCGAGGCGATCGACTACGTGAACGAGAAGGACCGTCCGCTCGGCCTCTACTACTTCGGCGACGATGCGGGCGAGCGCGAGGAAGTGCTTCAGCGTACGATTTCCGGCGGCGTGACGGTCAACGACGTGATCTTCCACGTCTCGATGGACGACCTGCCCTTCGGCGGCGTCGGGCCTTCGGGCATCGGTTCGTACCACGGGCCGGAGGGTTTCCGCGAGTTCAGCCACGCACGTTCGGTCTACACCCAGTCGAAGAAGGACATCGCGGGTATCGCCGGGTTCAAGCCGCCCTATGGGGACCGCACGAAGAAGGCGATCAGCACCCAGCTCAAGAAGTGAAGGCAGCGCTCGCAGTCGTGGGCGCAGGCTTGCTGTGGGCCTGCGCCGCCACGCCAGCGGTCGATACAGCGGTCGCGAGCGAGGAAGCTGCCCCGGGGCATGAATGGAGCCCTGTCCATCCGAACATTGGCCTCATTCGCGACTACGACGGCCTGAAAGAGCTTGCGCGGGACTTCCCCGACAGCAGTTCGGTCCGCCGGCGTTTGCTCGCAGCGGAGATCGAAGAGGACCGGGTCGAGGATGCAATGGCATCGCTCGAATGGCTGTACGATCGGGGATACATCTTCAGCGATCGCGGAAAGGCCGCGATCTCGCAGATGCTCGCCGGTGTCGACCCCGGCCGGATTGCCGAGCGCCTGCGCGCCGATAGCGAGGTTATCGCGACCAGCGAGGTCGTCGCGACGATCCCTGCCGAGGCGGGGCTGGTCGAGAGCGTGTTGCTCGACCTCGATACAGGCAGGATGGCGGCAACGTCCGTTTCCGGGGGCAGCGTCTGGGCCGGATCGGCAAGCGGCCCATGGCAGGAAATCAGGCCGGAAAGCGTAGCAAATCTCAGCGGGATCGTTTTCGAGCCTAGCTCGGGCCGCATCTGGGTTGCTGCCGGTGCGATCGACGGTGCGAAAGACCCGGAGCCTCGCTTCACCGGACTGATCGGGTTGGATGCGGCAGGCGGCGCTGAAATCCGTATTGCCGCGCCGGAAGGGGCAAACCTGTCCGATCTCCACCGCCGCGACGGAGTGCTCTACGCAAGCGACCCGATCGGCGGAGGGGTCTACAGCTACCGTATCGGCGCGGATGCGATGCGGACGCTCGTTCCCCCGAAGATTCTCCGCTCACCGCAGGGACTGGTCACCAGCGAGGACGGACGCACGCTCTATGTGAGCGACTACAGCTATGGCCTCGCCGCCATCGACATCGAAAGCGGGCGAGTGAGCCGCGTCTCGACCGAGCTTCCGATCTTGCTCGACGGGATCGACGGACTCTGGCGGCAGGGCAATGAACTCATCGCGGTCCAGAACGGCATCAATCCGATGCGCATAGTCGGCCTGACGCTCGGCAGTGATGGTCGCTCGATCGTCGGACATCGCGTGCTCGAGCAGGCGAATCCCGAATGGATCGAACCGCTTTCGGGGTATCTGGGGCGCGGTGCGCTCTACTATGTCGGGAACGGCCAGTGGGGCAGCTTCGTCGAGGGCGAGCTGGCTGATGGCAAGACGCTGGCTCCGACGCAGATTCGCAAGCTGGCGACCGACTGAAAAGGGCAGGTTCCGCCTTTCGCAACATCCGGCGCAGGGATTACACGATTCGTCCCCTTGCACCCGCAAGCCGAGGGGCCTAGAGGCGGGCGCAGTTTTGAGCCCTGATGGATTAACGCGTGGTCGATCTCAGCCAATATCTCCCGATCCTGCTGTTCCTGCTCGTTGCGGTAGGTCTTTCGGCAGCATTCGTGTTCCTGCCAATGGGCGTCTCCCGCCTGACCGGAACGCACAATCCCGATGCGGAAAAGCTCAGCGAATATGAATGCGGCTTCCCCGCGTTCGAAGAGCCCCGCAGCCAGTTCGACGTGCGCTTCTATCTCGTGGCGATCCTCTTCATCATCTTCGACCTCGAAGCGGCATTCCTCTTCCCGTGGGCTGTGAGCCTCGACGTGACGGGCTGGCCGGCTTGGTTCACGATGATGATCTTCCTTACCGAATTGATCGTGGGCTTTGCCTACGCGTGGAAAGTGGGAGCTCTCGAATGGGAGTGAACGAAACCCTTCCTCCGGCGGCGCAGGGTGGTGAAATCCGCCAGCCCGACCAGGATTATTTCAACGCCCTCCAGGCCGAGGTGAACGACAAGGGCTTCCTCGTCACTTCGACCGAGGACCTGTTCCAGTGGGCGCGTACCGGTTCGCTCTGGTGGATGACCTTCGGCCTTGCGTGCTGCGCGGTCGAGATGATCCACGTGAACATGCCGCGCTACGACATGGAGCGTTTCGGCGTCGCCCCGCGCGCCTCGCCGCGCCAGTCGGACGTGATGATCGTCGCAGGCACGCTGTGCAACAAGATGGCTCCGGCCCTGCGCAAGGTCTACGACCAGATGTCGGACCCGAAATACGTCATTTCGATGGGCAGCTGCGCCAATGGCGGCGGCTACTATCACTACAGCTATTCGGTCGTGCGCGGCTGTGATCGCATCGTGCCGGTCGACATCTACATCCCGGGTTGCCCGCCGACTGCCGAGGCGCTGCTTTACGGCGTCATGCAGCTGCAGCGGAAAATCCGCCGTGCAGGGACGATCGAACGCTGATGGCTGTCCTTCACTCCGCACCGAAGATCGCTTCGAACGAAGGCGTAAGTGAGGCTCTTTCCAAGGCGCTCGGCGGTATGCTCGTCGACGCTCATGAAGAGCATGGCGAAATCCTCTTCCGCGTGAAGCGCGAGAGCATCGAGGATGCGCTGCGCCTGCTGCGTGACGAACACGAATACCAGCAGCTGATGGAGATCGCCGGCGT
Organism: Erythrobacter sp. HKB08; assembly: GCF_004114695.1. Taxonomy (NCBI): domain Bacteria; kingdom Pseudomonadati; phylum Pseudomonadota; class Alphaproteobacteria; order Sphingomonadales; family Erythrobacteraceae; genus Erythrobacter; species Erythrobacter sp. HKB08. Next base: position 1,988,588 of record NZ_CP035310.1, on the reverse strand, counting down.
CGACTACCCGTCGCGTCCCGAGCGGTTCGAAGTCGTCTACATGCTGCTGAGCTTGACCAAGAACCACCGTATCATGGTCAAGTGCTCGACCGACGAAGCGACGCCGGTTCCGACCGTCACGACGCTGTGGCCGAATGCGGGCTGGCTCGAGCGCGAGGTGTTCGACATGTTCGGTGTCCTTTTCGAAGGCAACACCGACCTGCGCCGCATCCTGACCGACTACGGCTTCGAAGGGCATCCCTTCCGCAAGGACTTCCCGATGACCGGCTATACCGAGCTGCGGTATTCGGAAGACGAGAAGCGCGTCGTGTACGAGCCGGTGAAGCTCGCGCAAGACATGCGCACCTTCGACTTCATGAGCCCTTGGGAAGGCGCGGATTACGTGCTCCCGGGCGACGAGAAGGCGGATACGCCTCCTGTCGACGAGCCGAAGACCACGGAAAAGCCGTCCGATACCGGTGCCGGTGCCAAGGCCGACGCCAAGGCTGCCGAGAAAGTCAGCGCCGACGCGCCGGCCGAGAAGGACACCGACGTCGCCGAGGATGCGCCCGAGCCGACCGAGGACCGGGCCGACCGCGCGGAGCGCAAGGGCAAGACCAAGGACACCCCGGCTGCCACCGAGGTCGACAAGGAGGACGACGAGAAGTGAGGAAAATTCCTCTCCTTGTTGTTTTCGGAGGCGTCAGCCTCGTCGCCGGGTGCCAATGCACGCCGGAGCAGTCGGCTGCGCCCGGTGAAAGCGCCGAGGAATTCGCCGAACGCGTCGAAAGCGCGAACGACGATGGCGCCGACGACTTCGCCGACCGCATCGCATCGGGTCCGCTCGGTGCGCCGACCGGCACTGCCCAGCCGCCCGAGAAACTCGTCGCCGTGTCGCAGAACGCCGCCGCCAGGCTCGGCAAGACCGACGGCGGCTGCAAGTTCGAGCAGGGCGGCGAAACCGTCTTCGTCGCGGGCGCTACCAGCAATACCGATACCTCGGGCCGCGCTGTCGTCGTGATCAACGGGGTCGAGCGCGTCATGGGCGGAGCCGATCTCGGCGGCGCCCAGGCGATTGAATCCGGCCCGACCGTTGGCGACGGTGAATTCACCGTCTCCGTCATCCGGGGCGAGGGCGCTCCGAAAGAGCCGGCTGTCAACACTTACCAGTGGCCGGCCCAGCTCGTCATCACCAGCGGTGCGGGGCAACGCCGCTATCCTACCGGAACCTGGACCTGCACCACAGGAGAAGCAGCATGAGCCTGCAGCTCGAAGAGTCGCCGACCACCGGCGACGAGGTCATCACCAACTACACGATCAACTTCGGCCCGCAGCACCCGGCGGCGCACGGCGTTCTTCGCATGGTCATGGAGCTCGATGGCGAGATCATCGAGCGTATCGACCCGCATGTCGGCCTGCTGCACCGCGGTACCGAGAAGCTGATCGAGCAGCGCACCTACCTTCAGTCGCTGCCCTATTTCGATCGTCTCGACTACTGCTCGCCGCTGGCGCAGGAATACAGCTACGTCCTCGCTATCGAGAAGATGCTGAATGTCGAGGTGCCGGAGCGTGCGCAGTACCTTCGCGTGCTGTTCGCCGAGCTGACCCGCATCTGCAACCACATGCTCAACATCGGCGCCCACGTGATGGACGTTGGCGCGATGACGCCGAACCTATGGGTGTTCGAGCTGCGCGAAGACTGCATGAACTTCTTCGAGCGGGCCTCGGGCGCGCGCATGCACAGCGCGTGGTTCCGTCCGGGCGGTGTCCATCAGGACGTGCCGGAAAAGCTCCTCGTCGACATCGGCGAATGGCTCGATACGCGTCTGCCGGAGCTGTTCGGCGACGCTATGAGCCTCGTTCTCGACAACCGCATCTTCAAGCAGCGCAACGTCGACATTGCTGTCGTCAGCCGTGACGACGCGATCGCCTGGGGCTTCTCGGGCCCGATGATCCGCGCCGCCGGCGTTCCGTGGGACCTGCGCAAGGCGCAGCCTTACGACGTCTACGACCGCATGGACTTCGAAATCCCGGTCGGGACGAATTCCGACTGCTACGACCGCTTCGTCGTGCGCGTGAAGGAAGTCTACGAGAGCGCGAAGATCATCAAGCAGTGCCTCGCCGAAATGCCGGAAGGTCCGGTCGCGAGCACCGACGGCAAGGTCTCCCCGCCCAAGCGCGGCGAGATGAAGCAGTCGATGGAAGCGCTAATCCACCACTTCAAGCTCTACACCGAGGGCTTCCATGTCCCGGCGGGCGAAGTCTACGTCGCGACCGAAAGCCCCAAGGGCGAATTCGGCGTCTATCTCGTCAGCGACGGGTCGAACAAACCCTACCGCTGCAAGATCCGTCCGACCGCTTTCAGTCACCTCCAGGCGATGGACATGATGAGCAAAGGCCACATGCTGCCCGACGCGACCGCCATTCTCGGCGCGATCGACGTCGTGTTCGGGGAGTGTGACCGCTAGTGCTCCGCGAAATTTTCATCTTCATCGCGGCATTCGCGGCCTTCGCTTCGGCGGTGGCGGCGTATCTCGTCGCGTTTCACGGGCAATCGAGCCTCAAGGAAATCCTCTCGACGGCCTTCGCTGCCGTCATCGGCCTCTATGTCGGCCGTTATCTGCAACACAGGTTGATCCATGGCTGATCGTACACCCGCACCCGATACGCCGGAACTGCGCGAGCGTTGGGGCAATTTCGCCTTCAACGCCGACTACAAGGCGAAGGCCGACAAGGCGATTGCGCGCTATCCCGAAGGGCGCCAGCGCTCTGCGGTGATGCCGCTGCTCGACCTTGCCCAGCGCCAGGTCGGTGAAGAGACCAACACGCAGGGCTGGCTGCCGCTGCCGGTGATCGAATATGTCGCCGACTATCTCGGCATGCCGGTCATCCGCGTTCTCGAAGTCGCGACCTTCTATTTCATGTACAATCTCAAGCCGGTAGGCCGTTATCACGTGCAGGTCTGCGGCACGACGCCGTGCATGCTGCGCGGTTCGGACGGGCTGTTCGAGACTTGCAAGAAGCGCGGCATGAAGAAGGGCGAGGTGTCGGAAGACGGCCTGTGGACCCTCACCGAAGTCGAATGCATGGGCAATTGCGCAACCGCGCCGATGGTCCAGATCAACGACGATAATTACGAAGACCTGACGCCGGAGCGTCTCGACGCCGTGCTCGATGCGCTTGCCAGGGGCGAACAGCCGAAGGCCGGTACGCAGGAGCCGGGCCGTCATACGTCCGAGCCGAGCGGCGGTCCGACCACGCTCAAGGAAATGGTCGAGGCGAACCACGACTATCGCGGTGAGTGGTCATGAACGGCGGAGTGATCGCCCTCGCAATTGCCGGTGTCGTCGGCTTTCTCGCCGGCGCCTATCTCGCCTCGGCGGGCGAGCGTTCGACCGGCATCGCGCTGATGGCGATGGGACTGATTTTCCAGGTGCTGTGCCTGCGGCAGCTGAAACTGGCGAAAACGAAGGATATCGACGATGCTGGCCGATAAGGATCGCATCTTCACGAACGTCTACGGCTTCCAGGACTGGGGCCTGAAGGCAGCGCAACAGCGCGGCGACTGGGACGATACCAAGTCGCTCATCGCGCGCGGCCAGGACGCGATCATCGAGGAAATCAAGACCTCTGGCCTGCGCGGCCGCGGCGGTGCGGGCTTCCCGACCGGCCTCAAGTGGTCGTTCATGCCGAAGGAAAGCAAGGACGGCCGTCCCAGCTTCCTCGTCATCAATGCCGACGAATCCGAGCCGGGTTCGTGCAAGGACCGCGAGATCATCCGCCACGATCCGCACAAGCTGATCGAAGGCGCGCTGGTTGCCGGTTTCGCCATGCGCGCGCGTGCGGCCTACATCTACATCCGCGGCGAATACATCCGCGAGGCCGAGACGCTGCAGGCTGCGATCGACGAGGCCTATGATGCCGGCCTGATCGGCAAGAACGCTGCGAAGTCGGGCTACGATTTCGACGTCTTCCTGCACCGCGGCGCGGGCGCCTACATCTGCGGTGAAGAAACCGCGATGATCGAAAGCCTAGAAGGCAAGAAGGGCCAGCCGCGCCTCAAGCCGCCGTTTCCGGCAGGCGCGGGCCTCTATGGCTGCCCGACCACGGTCAACAACGTCGAGAGCATCGCGGTCGTCCCGACGATCCTGCGTCGCGGCGGTTCGTGGTTCGCCAGCTTCGGGCGCGAGAACAACAAGGGCACCAAGCTGTTCCAGATCAGCGGCCATGTGAACAAGCCTTGCGTGGTCGAGGAAGCGCTCAGCATCCCGTTCAGCGAGCTGATCGAGAAGCACTGCGGCGGTATCATCGGCGGCAAGGACAACCTCCTCGCCGTGATCCCCGGCGGTTCGTCGGTTCCGCTGGTCCCGGCAGAGCAGATCTGGGACGCACCGATGGATTTCGACGGCCTCAAGGACCTCGGCTCGGGCCTCGGCACGGCCGGTGTCATCGTGATGGACAAGTCGACCGACATCGTCCGCGCGATTTCCCGCATCAGCTACTTCTACAAACACGAGAGCTGCGGCCAGTGCACGCCCTGCCGCGAAGGTACTGGCTGGATGTGGCGCATGATGGAGCGCCTGCGCGAAGGCGATGCGGCGATCGAGGAAATCGACATGCTGCAACAGGTCACCAAGCAGGTCGAAGGCCATACCATCTGCGCCCTGGGCGATGCGGCCGCATGGCCGATTCAGGGCCTCATCCGCCATTTCCGTCCGGAGCTCGAGCGCCGGATTCACGAACACAACGCCAAATTCGCTGAGGCAGCCGAATAATGCCTAAGGTCACAGTAGACGGACAGGAAATCGAGGTTCCGGACGGTGCGACCGTCCTGCAGGCCTGCGAAATGGCCGGGAAGGAAATCCCGCGTTTCTGCTATCACGAGCGGCTGTCGATTGCCGGCAACTGCCGCATGTGCCTCGTCGAGGTGAAGCCCGGACCGCCCAAGCCGCAGGCGAGCTGTGCGCTCCCGGCGACCGAAGGGCAGGACATCCGCACCGACACCGAAATGGTGAAGACCGCGCGCGAAGGCGTGATGGAATTCCTTCTCATCAATCACCCGCTCGACTGCCCGATCTGCGACCAGGGCGGCGAGTGCGACCTGCAGGACCAGGCTGTTGCCTATGGTCGTGGCGGTTCGCGCTACCAGATGAACAAGCGGGCGGTGACCGAGAAGTACATGGGTCCGCTGATCAAGACGGTGATGACCCGCTGCATCCACTGCACCCGCTGCGTGCGTTTCTCCGAAGAGATCGCCGGCGTGGACGAAATCGGCGCGCTGTATCGCGGCGAGGACATGCAGATCACCACCTATCTCGAGCAGGCCGCGCAGCACGAGCTGTCCGCAAACGTCATCGACCTTTGCCCGGTCGGCGCGCTCACCTCGCGCCCCTATGCGTTCGAAGCGCGTCCGTGGGAGCTCAAGAAGACGCTCAGCATCGATGTTTCCGACGCGGTCGGCGCGAACATCACCCTTTATTCCAAGGGCCGCGAAGTCATGCGTGCGCTTCCGCGCAACAATGACGACGTCAACGAGGAATGGCTGTCCGACAAGGGGCGCTACCAGGTCGACGGGCTGACTCGCCGCCGCCTCGACAAGGTCTTCATGCGCAAGCGCGGCAAGCTCCAGCCTGCCGGTTGGGACGAGGCCTTCAAGGCGATCGCCAAGCAGCTCAAGGGCAACACCAAGAGCATCGCGGCCGTCGCGGGCGACATGGTCGACTGCGAAACGATGTTCGCTACCAAGTCGCTGCTCAAGGCATGTGGTTCGAACCTCGTCGAAGGTCGCCAGACCGGCATGGATTACGACGTGTCGAACCTCGCGGCCGTGAATTTCAACTCGACCCTCGCGGGTATCGAGACCGCCGATGCGATCCTGATCGTCGGCAGCCACGTGCGCTGGGAAGCGCCGCTGGTGAATGTCCGCCTGCGCAAGGCGGTCAAGCGCGGGGCGAAAGTCTTCGTGCTCGGCCCGGAATGGGATCCGACCTATCCTGCCGAATTCATCGGCAACGATCTTTCGGCCCTGTCGAACCTTCCGGCCAGCGTTACCGACGCCTTCAATGGTGCCGAGCGCCCGGCGATCATCATGGGCGGCGCCGCGCTTGCAAAGGGTGCGCTCGCTGCGGGCCTTGCTGCGGCAGACGCGCTTGGCGTCGTCAAGGACGGGTGGAACGGCTTCAACGTGCTGCACTTCTCCGCGGCGCGCATGGGCGGCCTGATGCTCGGCTTCGCGCAGAAGGGCGGCATGGCGGATATCGCCAAAGCTGCTCCGAAAGTGCTCCTCTCGCTCGGCGCGGACGAGATGGATTACGAGCCTTACGCCGACAGCCTGAAGGTCTACATCGGCCATCACGGCGACAAGGGCGCGCATTCGGCCGACATCATCCTCCCGGCGGCAAGCTTCGCCGAGAAGGACGGAACCTTCGTCAACACCGAAGGCCGCGTGCAATATGCCGAGAAGGCCGTTTTCGCGCCGGGTGACGCGCGCGAGGACTGGACGATCGTTCGCGCGCTTGCGGATGCGCTCGGCGTGAACGTCGGCTTCGACAGCTTCGACGAACTGCAGTCGGCCATGATCAAGGCCGTGCCTGCGCTCGGCGAGGAAGGCCTTGCCGACCTCGGATCGCTGCCGAAGGCCGATGGCGCTGCGAAGGCTGAAGGCACGATCGATGCCTATCCGATCAAGGATTTCTACCTCACCAACCCGATCGCGCGTGCGAGCGGCGTGATGCAGCAATGCTCGGCCGAGCTGCTGCACGGCGAAGAACTTGCGGAGGCAGCGGAATGACCGAATTCTTCCAGAACCTCGGCATGACCTACGAATGGGCGTGGTTCACTGCGACCGTCGCAGGCATCCTGCTGATCGCGCTGCCGCTCATGCTGGCAGTCGCGATGATCATTTACATGGACCGCAAGGTTTGGGCGGCGATCAACCTGCGTCGCGGGCCGAACGTGGTCGGGCCTTTCGGCCTGCTCCAGTCTTTCGCCGACGGTCTCAAGGTATTCCTGCAGGAAACCATTATCCCGAGCGCGGCGAACAAGGGCATCTTCATCCTCGCGCCGATCATCACCTTCACCGTGGCGCTCGCCGCCTGGGCCGTGGTGCCGTTCGATGCGGGCGTGGTGCTGGCGGACATCAACGTCGGCCTGCTCTACATCCTCGCGATCAGCTCGCTGTCGGTTTACGGCGTGGTCATGTCGGGCTGGGCGTCCAACTCGAAATACCCGTTCTTCTCCGCCATGCGCGCCGCCGCACAGATGATCTCTTACGAAGTCTCGATCGGCTTCATCCTGATCTGCGTCGTGCTGTGGGCGGGCACCTTCAACCTCAGCGACATCGTCGAGGCGCAGAAGGGCCACGGCCTCGGCTTCGTGAACGGCTACTGGTTCAACCTGCTGCTTTTCCCGATGTGGGTGATGTTCTTCATCTCCAGCCTCGCGGAAACGCAGCGCGTTCCCTTCGACCTTACCGAGGCTGAATCGGAACTCGTCGCCGGTTACCAGACCGAATACAGCTCGATGAGCTTCGCGCTCTTCTGGCTCGGCGAATATGCCAACATCCTGCTGATGTGCACGCTCAACGCGCTGCTCTTCTTCGGTGGCTGGTTGCCGCCGGTCGACTGGGCGCCGCTCTACGAAGTGCCGGGCATCATCTGGCTGTTCGCCAAGATCCTGTTCTTCTTCTTCATGTTCAGCTGGGTCATGGCGACCGTACCGCGCTATCGCTACGACCAGCTGATGCGGCTTGGCTGGAAGGTCTTCCTGCCGCTGAGCCTGTTCTTCGTCGTCGCCATTTCCGGATATCTGATGGCCACGGGCCACTATGGAGCCGCCGCATGACCTCGGTCGCGCATCTCGTAAAATCGTTCACCCTGTGGGAGTTCGTGAAGGCGCATGCCCTCACGCTGAAGTACTTCTTCAAGCCCAAGGTGACGATCAACTATCCGTTCGAGAAGAACCCGCTCAGCCCGCGTTTCCGCGGTGAGCATGCCCTGCGCCGGTATCCCAACGGGGAAGAGCGCTGCATCGCCTGCAAGCTGTGCGAGGCGATCTGCCCGGCGCAGGCAATCACTATCGAGAGCGAACCGCGCGAGGACGGCAGCCGCCGCACCACGCGCTACGACATCGACATGACCAAGTGCATCTACTGCGGCTTCTGCCAGGAAGCCTGCCCGGTGGATGCGATCGTCGAAGGGCCGAACTTCGAATACGCGACCGAAACGCGCGAGGAACTGCTCTACGACAAGGCAAAACTGCTGGCCAACGGGGACAAGTGGGAGCGTGCGATCGCCGCGAACCTTGAAGCCGATGCGCCCTACCGCTAACCGCGCCGCAACTGAGAAACGGGGCACATGATTCAAACAATCGCCTTCTACTTTTTCGCGGTCCTCGTCATCGCCAGCGCGGTGATGGTGATCACGGCGAAAAACCCGGTCCACTCGGTGCTGTGGCTGATCCTCGCGTTCTTCAACGCGGCGGGCCTGATGGTGCTGGTCGGCGCGGAATTCATCGCGATGCTGCTGGTCGTCGTCTACGTCGGCGCGGTCGCGGTGCTGTTCCTGTTCGTCGTCATGATGCTCGACATCGACTTCGCCGAACTGCGCGCCGGTTTCATCCGCAATTTCCCTCTCGGGATCGCCATCGCGCTGGTCCTGCTGGCGGAGCTGGTGCTGGGCATCGGCGCCTACCAGGCCGGAGCGCTCGAACTCGGCACGCCGAGCGGCGAGGGCGCCCCGCGCGTGGGTGAAAGCAATATCGAGAGCCTCGGTGTCCTGCTTTACGGCAAGTACCTGTTCCTGTTCGAGGCTGCGGGCATCATCCTGCTCATCGCGATGATCGGCGCGATCGTGCTGACGCACCGTCCGCCCAAGACGCAGCGCGGCCACCAGAACATCGCCAAGCAGAACCAGCGCCGCCCCGAGGACGCGACCGTCATGAAGCGTCCTGAAGTCGGGAAGGGGGTCGAGCTCTGATGGGCCTCGGTATCTGGCAGATCCTGATTTTCCTGATCGTCCTGGGCGCACTGGGACTGGGCGCACTCGTCCTTGTAGCTTCGAGAAAGGGACGCAAATGATCGGCGTCGAACATTACATCGTCGTGAGCGCAGTCCTGTTCGTGCTTGGCGTGCTCGGTATCTTCCTCAACCGGAAGAACGTGATCATCATCCTGATGGCGATCGAGCTGATCCTGCTCAGCGTCAACATCAACCTCGTCGCTTTCAGCGCATTCCTGAACGACCTCGTCGGCCAGGTCTTCTCGATGTTCGTGCTGACCGTCGCGGCGGGCGAGGCGGCCATCGGGCTCGCCATTCTCGTTATTTTCTTCCGCGACCGCGGCACGATCGCGGTCGATGATGTCAGCCGGATGAAAGGCTAAGCTCTTGTCCGAAATTCTCATCATCGTCTTCCTGCCGCTGCTGGCTGCGATCGTCGCAGGGCTGGTCAACAAGGCCGCGCCGAGCGTCTTCGCCAAGTCGATTACGACCGGCGCGCTGTTCATTTCGGCAGGCCTGAGCTGGCCGATCTTCCTCGATTTCTGGGCCGGCGATGCACAGGCGACCGTGGTCCCCGTGCTTCAGTGGGTCCAGTCTGGCTCGCTGGAGTTCGACTGGGCGCTGCGCGTCGACACGCTGACCGCGGTCATGCTGGTGGTCATCAACACCGTCTCCGCGCTCGTCCATCTCTATAGCTGGGGCTACATGGAGGAAGACCCGGACCAGCCGCGTTTCTTCGCCTACCTGTCGCTCTTCACCTTCGCCATGCTGATGCTGGTGACGGCGGACAACCTGGTGCAGATGTTCTTCGGTTGGGAAGGCGTCGGCCTTGCATCCTACCTCCTGATCGGTTTCTGGTTCCGCAAGCCGAGCGCCAATGCCGCCGCGATCAAGGCATTCGTGGTCAACCGCGTGGGCGACCTCGGCTTCATGCTCGGCATCTTCGGTACGTTCCTGGTGTTCGGCACGGTGTCGATCCCCGAGATCCTCGAAGCCGCGCCCGCCATGAGCGGCAGCGACATCACCTTCCTCGGCATGCGCCTCTACACGATGGATATCCTGTGTATCCTCCTGTTCATCGGCGCGATGGGCAAGTCGGCCCAGCTCGGCCTGCACACCTGGCTGCCGGACGCGATGGAAGGCCCGACGCCGGTCTCCGCGCTGATTCACGCAGCCACCATGGTTACCGCCGGCGTGTTCATGGTCTGCCGCCTTTCGCCGATGTTCGAAACCGCGCCGACCGCGCTCGCGATCGTCACCTTCGTTGGTGCCGCGACCTGCCTCTTCGCAGCGACCGTCGGCACGACGCAGTGGGACATCAAGCGCGTCATCGCCTATTCGACCTGCTCGCAGCTCGGCTACATGTTCTTCGCCGCTGGCGTGGGCGCCTACGGCGTCGCCATGTTCCACCTGTTCACACACGCCTTCTTCAAGGCGCTGCTGTTCCTTGGTGCAGGCTCGGTCATCCACGCGATGCACCACGAGCAGGACATGCGCTATTACGGCGCGCTGCGTAAGGAAATCCCGATCACCTTCTGGGCGATGATGGCGGGCACGCTCGCGATCACCGGCGTGGGTCTCTACGGCCTTGGAGGCTTCGCGGGCTTCTATTCCAAGGATGCGATCCTCGAGGCGGCTTTCGGTCGCGGCACCGAGCTGTCGCAGTTCGCCTTCTTCGTCGGCTGCTTCGCCGCGCTGCTGACCAGCTTCTACAGCTGGCGCCTGATGTTCCTCACCTTCTGGGGCAAGCCGCGCTGGATCGAGAGCGAACACATCCAGCACTCGGTCCACAAGACGCCGGAAGAAGCCGGTGCCGACACGACCGGTGGCTACCACCCGCATGAAAGCCCGATCTCGATGCTCGTCCCGCTCGGCGTGCTATCGCTCGGCGCGATCTTCGCAGGCTTCCTGTTCAGCGAAGCGTTCGTCGACGGCGCGGAGTTCTGGGCAGGCTCGGTCTATTACAACGAAAACCTGATCCACGCGCTGCACGGCGTCCCGACCTGGGTGAAATACGCGCCTTTCGCGGTGATGGTGGTCGGCCTCGTGATCGCGTGGTTCGCCTACATCAAGGACACGTCGATCCCGGGCAAGTTCGTCGAGCAGTTCGGCTACCTGCATGCCTTCCTGTACAACAAGTGGTACTTCGACGAGCTCTACAACCTCGTCTTCGTCAAGCCGGCCTTCTGGATCGGTCGCCAGTTCTGGCAGAAGGGCGATGTCGGTATCATCGACCGCTTCGGGCCTAACGGTGCCGCATGGGTCGTCGCCAAGGGCTCCGTCGCTGCGAAGCGCGTGCAGTCCGGCTTCCTCAATACATACGCGCTGGTCATGCTCCTCGGCCTGGTCGCCGCAATCACCTGGATCCTGATGTAATGGACGGCTTCCCGATCCTTTCCGTGATGCTCCTCGTGCCACTCGTGGCGGCAGCGGCGTGCCTGTTCCTCGATGCGAACGGTGCCCGCTGGACGGCGCTGGTGGCGACGCTCGCCAATCTCGCGCTCGGCATCCTGCTATGGCTCAACTACGATATCGGCGGTGCCCAGTGGCAGTTCGTCGAGCGGGCTGAGCTGTTCGCGGGCTTCAGCTACGCGCTCGGTATCGACGGCATCGCACTGATGCTGATCGTTCTCAGCGTCTTCCTGATGCCGATCTGCATCCTCGCCAGCTGGGACGCGATCAAGACCCGCGTCGGCGAGTACATGGCTGCCTTCCTGGTCATGGAACTGCTCATGATCGGCGTATTCGCCGCGCAGGACCTGTTCCTGTTCTACATCTTCTTCGAAGCCGGCCTGATCCCGATGTACCTGATCATCGGTATCTGGGGCGGGGCGAACCGCATTTACGCAGCCTACAAGTTCTTCCTCTACACGCTGCTCGGCTCGGTCCTGATGCTGATCGCGATGCTGTGGATGGTGAGCACTGCAGGCACGACCGACATCCCGACGCTGATGCAGTACGACTTCCCGGCAGGCGCACAGACCTGGTTGTGGCTGGCTTTCTTCGCGAGCTTCGCGGTGAAGATGCCGATGTGGCCGGTCCACACCTGGCTGCCCGATGCGCACGTTCAGGCGCCGACTGCGGGTTCGGTCATCCTGGCCGGCGTACTGCTGAAGATGGGCGGCTACGGCTTCATCCGCTTCAGCCTGCCGATGTTCCCCGAAGCGAGCGCACAGTTCGTCTGGCTGATCCTCGGCCTGTCGATGGCGGCGGTGGTCATCACCAGCCTCATTGCGCTCGTGCAGCACGACATGAAGAAGCTGATCGCCTATTCCTCGGTCGCGCATATGGCGATCGTGACGGCGGGCCTCTTCGCCTTCAATCCGCAGGGCCTCGAAGGCGCGATGATCATGATGCTGAGCCACGGCCTGGTGTCGGGCGCGCTGTTCCTGTGCGTCGGCGTCATCTACGACCGCCTGCACACGCGCGAGATCGACCGCTACGGCGGCCTCTCGATCAACATGCCGAAGTACGCGCTCTTCTTCCTGCTCTTCACCATGGCGAGCATCGGCCTGCCGGGCACCAGCGGCTTCGTTGCCGAGTTCCTCAGCCTGATGGGCGTTTACGAGGTGTCGAGCGTTGCGACCTTCGTCCTGACAACCGGCATCATCCTTGGTGCGGGCTACATGCTCTATCTCTACCGCCGGATTGCTTTCGGCGAACAGAAGAACGCCGATGCGGCCGCGATGCCCGACATCAACCTGCGCGAATGGATCATGCTGACCCCGATCGCTGCGGCAGTGCTGTGGATGGGTGTCTATCCCGAAAGCTTCCTCGCGCCGATGCGCCAGGACATCGCCGCACTCGATGCACGCCTCTCGCGGGCCGAGCCGGCCGGTGACGCCAAACTCGAAGCGGGCGCCCCGCGCGACCGCAATGCCAATTTCGTCGAACCCTCGGAGACGCATGGCGAAGGCCATGAAGGCGAGGGAGAACACTGATGAGCTACGCCTCTTCCCTCTATTTCACGCTGCCGGAAATCATCCTTTCGGTTGCCGGCCTGATCCTCGTGCTGGTTTCGGCCTTTGCGGGCAAATCCTCGGCGCGTTTGGTGACGATCCTTGCGGTCGTAGCGCTGTTCGGCGCGGGCATCTTCACCGCTCACCTGCTGACCGATCCGTCCTATGCCCTGGGCGGAGATGCGTTTGGCGGCGTGTACCGCATGGACGCGTTCGGCAGCCTGTCGAAGATACTGATCTATCTCGCGACCATCGGCTGTCTCATCGTGACGCCCCGCTTCTTCGCGGCGAGCGGCGAGTACCGCCCCGAATATCCGGTTCTCATGGTCTTCGGTGCCGTCGGCATGGGGATGATGGTTTCGGCCGTCGACCTGATGACGCTCTACATCGGCCTCGAGCTGTCGAGCCTCGCGTCCTACTGCCTTGCGAGCTTCGCGCGTAGCGATGGCCGTTCGGCGGAAGCGGGCCTCAAGTACTTCGTCCTCGGCGCGCTCGCCTCGGGCATCCTGCTTTACGGCATGAGCCTCGTCTACGGCTTCACCGGCGCGACCGACTACCTGTCGATCCGTGCCGCCATGGGTGATGGCATGTCGACCGGCTTGTTGTTCGGTGTCGTATTCGTCCTCGCTGGCCTCGCGTTCAAGATCGCCGCCGTGCCGTTCCACATGTGGACGCCCGACGTCTACGAAGGCGCGCCGACGCCCGTCACCGCTTTCTTCGCCACTGCGCCCAAGGTTGCTGCCGTTGCGATGCTCATGCGCATCGCGCTCGACCCGTTCGGGCCGGAGCTCGATGCTTGGCGCCAGATCGTGATCTTCGCGGCGCTTGCATCGATCGTAGTCGGTGCACTCGGAGCGATCGGGCAGGAGAACCTCAAGCGTCTGCTCGCCTACAGCTCGATTAACAACGTCGGCTTCATCCTGATCGGCCTTGCCGCCGGTACGCAGGAAGGCGCAGCGGCCATGCTGATCTACCTCGCCTTCTACGTGGCCATGACGCTCGGCAGTTTCGTCGCGATCCTGTTGCTGCGCGACAAGGACGGCAAGCAGGTCGAAAGCATTGCGGACATCGCAGGCCTGTCGCGCTCGCATGGTGCGCTCGCGCTGTGCCTTGCGATCATGATGTTCAGCTTGGCCGGTATCCCGCCGCTGATGGGTTTCTGGGGCAAGTTCGTCGTCTTCCGCGCCGCGGTGGAGGCCGACCTCATCCTGCTCGCGGCGATCGGTATCGCGGCCAGCGTCATCGGCGCGTTCTACTACCTCAAGATCGTCAAGGTCATGTACTTCGACGATCCGGCAGAGGTCGTGGAAGGCAAGGGCGAGACTTCGCACTGGGTCGTGCTCGCACTCGCTACGCTGTTTGTCTCGCCGCTCGGCTTCCTGCTGACCATCTGGCTGGGTGACTGGGCCGACCGGGCAGCAGCAGCGCTCTTCTTCTCGGCTTGATCGAAACCGTCGCAGAAACCGGATCGACCAACGCGGATCTCGCATCGCGGATCCGCGACGGTCGGCACGTGCCCGAAGGCGACTGGCTGGTCGCCGACCGCCAGGTCGCCGGTCGGGGGCGGCAGGGACGCAAGTGGTTCGACGGTAGCGGGAACTTCATGGGCTCGACCGTGATCCATCCCACCGATCGAGACCCGCCCGTCCACACGCTAACCCTGGTTGCGAGCCTCGCGCTCTACGAGGCGCTGCTTCCCTTGATCCCCGATCCCTCGGCCCTGCAGATCAAATGGCCGAACGACCTGATGCTCAAAGGCGCGAAGCTTTCGGGCATCCTGCTCGAGCGGGAAGGGCAGGCTGTGGTCCTCGGCATCGGCGTGAACCTCGCCGCCGCGCCAGAACTCGAGGATCGCGCGACAATTGCGCTTTCCGATGTCGGTCCGGCCCCTTCGCGCGATGTATTTGCCGAAACGCTGGCGGATAGCGTCGCGCGCGAGCTCGACCGCTGGCGGCAGTTTGGCCTTGCCCCGATCATGCGGCGTTGGCTCGCTGCGGCCCATCCGGTGGGCACTCCGCTGCAGGTTCATGGCGAAGAATCGCAGGCCGTTGAGGGCCAGTTTGCCGGATTGAGCGATGAAGGTTCGCTCTTGCTGCGCTTGGAAGACGGCACCACACGTGCCATCCATGCCGGCGACGTGATGCTCGCCTGAAGGAGAAGGCTGTCATGCTGCTTGCTGCCGATGTCGGAAACACCAATGTGGTCTTCGCCCTGTTCGACGGGCGGGAGATCAAGGCGCGCTGGCGCATCGCGACCGATCCGCGCAGGACGGGCGATGAATATGCCGTGTGGCTCCTCCAGCTGCTCCAGATCGAGGGCGTGGATCGCAAGGAGATCACCAACATCATCGTCGGTTCGGTCGTCCCGCGCGCGATCCACAATCTGACCGTCCTGAGCGAGAAGTATTTCGGCGTCACGCCGATGATCGCCGGGCAGGCCGACGCGGACTGGGGCATTTCGGTCGATGTCGACGAGCCGCGCTCGCTCGGCGCCGACCGCGCACTCAACGCCATCGCCGCGCATGCCAAATATGACGGCGACTTGATCGTCATCGACTTCGGCACCGCGACCACTTTCGACGCGGTCGATTTCAACGGTGCTTACAAGGGCGGCATCATCGCTCCGGGCATCAACCTCTCGCTCGACGCACTCGTCGGGAACACCGCCAAGCTGCCGCGCATTGCCATCAAGTCGCCGGAAAGCGACAGCGTCATCGGAACCAACACCGAAGACCAGATGCTGATCGGCGTCTTCTGGGGCTATGTCGCGATGATGGAAGGGCTGATCGAGCGCATGCGCGCCGAGATCGGTCGCCCGGCCAAGGTCATCGCGACCGGCGGCCTCGCCATCCTGTTCGACAAGCACACGGACATGTTCGACGCTGTCGATTCCGATCTTACCCTCGAAGGGCTCGCAATCCTCGCGGAGCGGGCCGCACAATAAAGACGAAATATGAAACGCAATTTCACGCCCGAGAAGGAACTGCTCTTCCTGGCCCTTGGCGGGTCGGGCGAAATCGGCATGAACGTCAACCTCTACGGGGCGGACGGGAAATGGCTGATGGTCGATCTCGGCATGACGTTCTCGGGCAACGAGTACCCGGGGATCGATCTCGTATTTGCCGACCTCGAATTTATCGAGGACCGTCTGAAAGACCTCGTCGGCATCGTGCTGACGCATGGGCATGAGGACCATATCGGCGCGGTGCCGTATTTCGCCGCCGACCTCGGTGTGCCGCTCTACGCGACGCCGTTCACCGCAGAGCTGGTTCGTCGCAAGCTGGAGGAAGCCGGACTGACCAACGAGGTCGAACTGCATGAAGTCGACGATCTCGAGCAGTTCGAGCTCGGGCCGTTCTCGGTCCAGTACGTCCCGCTCGCCCATTCGATCGCGGAAGGAAACGCCCTGCTGATCGAGACCGCACACGGGCGCATCTTCCACACCGGCGACTGGAAGCTCGACGAAGATCCCATCATCGGCGAGCCTACCACCGAAGAGGAACTGACCGCGCTCGGCGACGAGGG
The DNA here is from genome assembly GCF_004114695.1 of Erythrobacter sp. HKB08. Classification (NCBI taxonomy): domain Bacteria; kingdom Pseudomonadati; phylum Pseudomonadota; class Alphaproteobacteria; order Sphingomonadales; family Erythrobacteraceae; genus Erythrobacter; species Erythrobacter sp. HKB08. The sequence goes on along the minus strand of NZ_CP035310.1, from coordinate 1,972,131 downwards.
CATCACGGCGCTGGTGTGCGATTCGACCAACGTCTTCAATCCCAACCCCAGCGGATCCGAAGGCGCGGTGTTCAAGGGGCTGATGGAGGAGGTCGCAAAGCACAGTGGGCGCCGCGTGCTGGTCACGACTTTCGCCTCCAACGTCGCGCGCCTGCATACGCTGGGCGAAGTCGCGCGGGAGACTGGACGGCAGATCTGCGTGGCCGGTCGCTCGCTCGATCGCATCATCGATGTCTCGCAAGCGAACGGCTATTTGCTCGATTTCCCGGAAACGGTCGATTTCGATACCGCCATGCGCCTTCCGCGCGGCGAGGTGCTGATCATCGCCACCGGCGGGCAGGGGGAGCCGCGTGCGGCCCTCTCGCGCATTGCGGAAGAGAACCATCCGCTGGAACTGGTGTCCGGTGATGTCGTGCTCTTCTCAAGCCGCCAGATACCCGGCAACGAGATTTCTATAGGCAAGGTGCAGAACCAGCTCGCCGAGCGCGGTATCGTCATGGTGACCGACCGCCAGAGCGAAATCCACGTTTCCGGCCACCCGGGACGGCCTGAGCTAGAGGCGCTTTACGGTTGGATCCGTCCCGAGGTTCTCGTGCCGGTGCATGGCGAGATGCGGCACATGCAGGAACAGGCTCGCCTCGGCCGCGCCAACGGCATCGAGCATACCGTCGTGCAGAAGAACGGCGACATCGTCCGCCTCGCGCCGGGCAAGCCTGAAAAGCTGGCCGAGGTGAGGGCAGGGCGCCTTGTCCTCGATGGCGACATCATCGTGCCGGCCGACGGGGAAGCGGTCGCGATGCGGCGCCGGATTGCCTACAATGGCGCGATCTTCGTCGCGCTGACCCGCGACCTTGAGGCTCACATCGACCTGCTCGGCCTGCCGCTCGACGAAGACGAAGCCGATTTCATCGCAGAAACCAAGGAAGACATTTCCGAGGCGATCGGCAAGCTCAAGGGCGCGATGCGCAGCGAGCCCGGTGCGATTGCCGAAGCGGCTCGTCTCGCCACCCGCCGTGCTGCACAGCGCTGGAGCGGAAAGCGTCCTCAAGTCCGCGTCATGCTGGTAGGATAGCCCCATGCAGTGGACCTCCATCCTCGCGATCTACGCGCTCGTCTGGGTGATGACGGCATTCGTCATGTTGCCGTTCGGCGTGAAAACGCATGACGAGGCGGGCGTGCCGAAAGTGCCTGGCCAGGCCGACAGTGCTCCAGCCAATTTCAGGCCAAGGGTGCTCGTCTTTCGCGCAAGCGTGATCGCTGCGGTGCTGACCGCGCTCTACATCGCGAATTACACTTTCGGTTGGATCGGGGTCGAGGACCTCAATTTCCTCGGTCCGCTATTTCTCGATTAATCGCGCAGCCGCTCGATCGCCTGGGCAAGGGCAACGTACAGCTTGCCCATGTCCGAACTCAGTAGCGTCACGCCGAGCGCATTGCCGTCTCGGGTCGACAGCATGGTGCGCAGCATCGCTTCGAAGTCGTGGATGTAGCGGCTGACGTTTTCGCGGAAGTCCGGGTCGGTATCGTAGATTTCCGCGATCTCGCGTGCCTCGCTGTTGTCGAGCAGGCGGACGGCACGACGGGTGAAAATGCCGCGGTCGCCGCGCAGGTAGCTTGCCCAGGCGGTGTCGCTGACATCCTCCGACAGCGATTTCGCGATGTCGATCGAGTTGGAATTGAGCGCCTCGGTAATGAGCGCAACGCGGCGGGCGAAGTCGTTGCCGACCTCTTCCTCCGCCATCTCGCGGGCCCTAGCGACGCGGGTCTCGAGGTTGCCGGCAAGTTCGTTGACCTTGGCCAGCTGGTCGCGCAGCTGGACGGTCACCTCGCGACCGGCGCCGGTAGCCCGGTCGGTCGCAGCTTCCAGTTCGACGAGGGAACTGGTGACGCTCTCCTGCAGCGCTTTTTCAACGGCATCCGCGGTGGTTGAGCCGACGCTTTCGGTGATGCGCTCGATACGCTCGCCCATGAGCGTTTCCAGCTTGTCCGGCGTGGCCGCGACGGCTTCTTCAAGCGCTTCAACAGCTTTCTGGAGTGCCGAGCGGGCCTGTTCGCCCAGTTCGTCGCTCCTACCCGCAAAACTTTCGAGGTTCTCGCGTAGGGCGGCAATTCGCTTGTCATGCTCGTCGAAGGATTCGCCGAGGCGATGCGACAAGCCGTCGAGATCGTGGATCGCCGCGCGGTTGGTATCGCGCGCGGTGATGACGTAGCTCGAGAGGTCCTCGCTTTTCATGCCGGCTTCGCCAATCACGGCGCGCAGTTCGTTGGCATGTTCCTTTGCGGCAGTCAGGCGCGTCTCGGCATCGGTCAGGGTAGCGGGCAGGGCCTTGCTCGTATGCTCGGAGCTGGCCTGGATCAGCTCGAGGAGGCGCACGCTCGCTTCGGTCAGCTGCGCCACCGAAGCGTCGATGCCTTCCATTACCGAGCGGCCCTCGGTCAGTTTGGCAACGATGGCGTCGGTATTCTCGGCGAGCGACTGCTGCGTCGCACTGCCGCTTTCCGCCATTTCGGCGAGGGTCGTGCGAAGGTGCTCGATCCGCTCGGCAACCGCATCGCCGCGCTCCGCGATCTCTTCGGCATGAGCGAGCTGCGCAGCGCGTTTCTCTTCGAGCGCGGCATCGAACTGGTCGAGCTGCTCGGTCATCTGCTCGATCGCCTGCTTTTCGCGGTCGGCAATCAGCTGGTGGCGCTGCAGGATGGTCGCCAGCAGCTTGCGGTCGCGCTGGGCGATGTTGTCGTCGACCGCCTCGGCTTCCTCGCGAAGCGCATCGAGCTTGCGATTGGCGGATTCGAGCGCAGCCTGGTCGATGCGCTGGATTTCCGCGATAGCTTCGCGAAGCTGCCCGTCGAGCTGCTCGACGCGGCCCTTCCATGCGGCAAGCGCGGTTTCCTCTGCACCCGAAACCGAGGAACTGACGGTCTGCGCTTCCTCGCGCATTGCCATGAGGCGGGCACGCAGCGAGCGCAGCGCTTCTTCCTCCTCGTCCTCGAGGGCGGAGCGGGTCTTGGCGAATTCCTCTGCCAGCGCGTCGGCACGGCGACGCATTGCCGCCAGCGCCTCGACCTCGCGCCCATCGAGTTCGGTGCGGAATTGCTCGCTCTGTTCGCGCAGCGCACCGAAGCGCGCTTCGGCCAGTTCTTCCATCTCGGCCGTCTGCGTCTCGAATGTTCCGAGAGCAGCCTCGATACGTGCGCGAATGGTCTCGACCTGCTGCTCGCTCGCCTTGCCGAATTCGTTCAACCGCTCGAAGCCGGACACCAGCTCGGCAATCTGGCCATGTGCGGTGCGTCCCGCCGAGCCGATCTGGTTGGATACGTCGCGGGCACTGTTGGCGATGACCGGCAGGTCGTCCCGCAGGCGGTTCATATTGTCGAGCGCGGTGGTGCTGACATTGGCGATGGCGTCGACCTGCTCGCCGTTCTGGACGACCAGTGCCTGGAGGCGATCTGCATTTTCGGAGAGGCGCTCGCTTGCGACACGGCCGAGCGATTCAAGCTCGCGCGATTGCGCAGCCAGGAATTCGCGCGCCAGGCTCAACTCGCGGTTCACGACCGACAGGCGCTGTTCGAGCTCGGCGGACTTGTCGGAAAGGGTGGCTGCCACTTCGCCGAAGCGGATGGCTTCGCGGCGGCTGTTACGCATTGCCAGCAGCCATAGGCCGACGATCAGCGCTACCGGCATCGACCACGCAGCGATCAGGCTCACCCATCCTTGAGGATCGGGCTGGGACATGATTTCGGTGCGGTAAGCCCAACCGAAGAAGCCGGTCCAGCCCGCAGCGAGCAATACCGCGAGGGTCGGGGCGACAAATCGAAGTTTGGAAGGACCGGAATAAACTTCCTCCTCCCATTCCTCGTAAATGTCCTCTTCGCTCGTTTCGAGCGTGGTTTCCTCGATCGGCCCTTCCGAAACTTCGGCTTCGGCAGGTGCGTCCGGCCCAATGGCCCTGATGTTCGATCCCCCGGTCATTTCAACAGAATATCACACTTTGGAACGGGTTAAACCCTGCCTTAACCAAACGGGCTTATTGCGCGACGAATGGCATTCGAGTGTGGCAATCTGGACTCAACATTTGCGGCGGCGGCGGGCGATGATCCCGCGCTGATGCGCGAGCTCCGCGATGTCTTCGCCGAAAGCGTCGAGCGCCAGCTCGACTTGCTGCGCCGTTCGCGCTGTGATGCGAACTGGGAAATGGCCGCCCAGCGCCTCAAGGGGGTAGCGGCCGGTTTCAACGCCGACGGGTTGATCGAACTGGCCGAAGAGGCACTGACCTCTGCGCCCGGCGAGCCGACGGTCATCCGCAAGATCGAAACGTTTCACCGCGAATTTGTTGAGGAATCGGGCTAGCCGCACGGTTCTTCTTGGCAAGGCTGGCACGCTGCGCATAACTGCGCGCGAATGTTACTAGCCTGCCGATGCTGACAGCCCTTCTTTCCGCACGAGCCACCACGGGTGAGCCATCCGAATTCATCGCCGATATGCGTATCGGGGCGGACAGCCTTGTTGCGCACCAGGTGCGCCAAGCGGTTGAGATCGGATGCGAACGGATCATTTGCCTCGCCGACATGCCGCGCGGTGCTCTGCTTGAGGCGCAGCACATCGCGGAGAAGGCCGGTGTGACCTTCCAGACGGCTCGTTCGGCCAACGACCTTTCCCGCCTGGTGCGAGCAGATGACCGGGTTGTCGTGCTTGCAGAGGGGCTGATGCCGGACACAGAGCTTCTCGCCAGTGCTCTTGCCAAGGGACAGTTCGTCGCCGGTTTCGACGCCGAGCCTGCGATCCAGCGCGGTTTCGAGCGGATCGACCTGACACGCGCGTGGGGCGGCGCTCTCGCTGTGCGGGGCACGGTTTTCGAGCGATTGCAGGACCTTCCCGACGATATCGACATTCTCTCGGCGCTGTTGCGGATAGCGCTTCAGGCCGATGTCAAATCGCTCCGCCTGTCGGAGGACGAGCTGGTTTCCGGCAACTGGAAACTCGTCAGGACCTCCGCGGAAGCTGCTGAAATCCGACAAGCTCGGCTGAATTCGCTGCTTTCCCCACGGCATTGGCTGTGGCCGGTAAAAGCCGTCGGTGAAAGGATCGGCCTCGAATTTGCGCGTCGCGGTGCATCGCGGACCGTCGTGGGCGGAGCGACCATCGTCGGCCTGCTGGCTTTGTTCGGTGCGCCCTTCGTTGCGGCAACGAGCTATGCCTGGGCCGGCTTTGCGCTCCTCATCGTCGGGCTTGTTATCGTCGCCGGTTCGGACCTGCTCGACCGTGCGACGGCGTCGGGCGGGGAAACGAGAGCATCGTTTGTTTTCAAGGGCGTGCGGCGCATTCTTGCGGATTTCTCGCTCGCGGGATGCGTTGTCGCAGCGGGTGCGATCGGGCTGGAGCGCGAACTGGTTTTCGCGGCCATCGTCCTCGTGCTCGGGCTGAACCTGTCTGATGCAATCAACACCCGCCAGCCTGTGCCCGTGCTCGGCGATCGCGGGGTAGTATCCGCAATCATGCTCGCCGCACTTGCAACCACGGCATATCTCCCGATTGTTCAGGCGCTTGGGGCGCTCTTCCTGCTCGTCGGACTATTTCTTTCCTATCGTTCGAAGCTAACGCGCGCTTAACCATGCAGCGCTATGACGTGTGGGTACGAGGAGTGAATGAGCGCGCAACCTGCCAGCCCGGTCGAAACGATCCTGTGTGACGAGCTCGCGCATGGCGATGCCGTGCTCGGTTCGCTTGCGCCCATTCTCGGCCATCTCGTCGCGACCCCTGCCAATGCGCTCTTCAACGATCAGGTGGTAGCAACGCTGCGTGGCTGTGCGACATTCGTGGCGACCAAGCTGCTGGAAGCACAGGCGATTGCCGCCGGGGCCGATGATCCGCATGGCTTTGCCCGGGCGGGGTCTGAAGGGCTTGCCGCCGCGCTCCTGGCAGAGCCTGCCTTCCTGCTCCACTGTCATGCCCAGATCATCGAATGCCAGACGGCGAAGCGGCTGCAGCAGCGCAATTCCGTCGATCCCGTTCTTCCTTCGCTTCTCCAGTCGCTCATTGCCTCGAAGGAGGAGAAGACCGCGCAGCTCGCCATGGCCGCTCTCGCCGGGCAAGCACGCTTCATGCAGCAGCAGCAACGCATGGAACTGCCGCTGGAAGAGCTGCCCGGGCCGGTTTTCGACGCGGCCATCAAGGTCTGGCGCGAGTTCGTCGGTGCCGAAGAGGCCGATCATGCGGTCAAGGCCGAGATGAAGCTGCGCAGCAATTTCAACGAAGCGACTGCGCGTATCGGCCTGCTTTCCCGGCTGATCGAACTGCTTGGCAAGGACCGCTCGAAGGCCCTGAGCATCGGTTCGGCGGGCATTTCTCTATTTGCCACGGCACTTGCTGCTGCGACCGGGCAGTCGCGCCAGGTCGCCATGCTGGCGACGAGCGAGCAGCAGATGGGCCGACTGGCCCTTTCCCTGCGCGCTGCCGGTCTCTCGACTGCACAGATCGAGGAGGTGTTCCTCCATCTTCACCCGGAGACGACATTGCCGGAAGGGTTCGATGCGTTGCGCTCTGACCGGGCCGGCCAGCTCCTTTCCGCTTCCGGCAACGTGGGAGCGGCGTAACAATGGCCAAGCTATCCGGCCAGTTTCTCGCCCGTGCGCGCGTCGATGGCGAAGCGGTCCTGCTCGAAGCGCAGGACCCGCTCGCCACGCTGCAGCTGCGGTGCGGCGGTGAATTGCCAGGGCCGCTTGCGATCCCGGAACTGCGCGAAGCGGTTCTGCAGTGCATCGACAAGGGGGTGACGGTTTCGCGTGCCTTCTCGGCATTCGACGGCGATGAGACGATCACGGCCAAGGCGGAAATCGTGCCCGACAGCAAATCAGGAAGCGGCTGCCTGCTTGGGATAACCGACTGGAAGGCCGAACCCTTCGTCGAACCCGAAGGCGAGGCAGAGGAACAACGGCGGCTCGATGTCGATCGCAGCGTTGCCGAGCTCTACGCCCGTCTCGATGCCGAGCAGCGGCTGCTCGTGGTCGAAAGCGAGGCCAACGACCTCGCCGAAGCAGTCCAGGCCATGCGGGCGGGTGCCGGACGGCCCTGGACCGATTTCGTTTCGCTTTCCGGCCTCGCGCTCAAGCAGCCGATGCATTGGCGACTGCTCGACGGAACCAGCTGCACGATCGAGGGATCGGAGCGCGAATGGGCGGTGCACCTGCACCCTGTCGGCTCCGCGCAGCAAGGCTTCGAACTCTATCTCGTCCCCGACCGCATCCTCGCACCCGAGCGGGTTTCGTCGAGCGATGCTGCTGGCGGTGTTTCGCGCTCGATCGGCCGGGACCTTGCGCCGGTGCTGCGCAAGCCCATTGCCCGGATCATTGCCAACGCCGAGACGATCCGGACCAAGATGGCCGGGCCGATCGCCGACGACTACAGCGCTTATGCAGCGGACATCGCGACAGCCGGGCAGCACCTGCTTTCGCTGCTGGACGACCTCGCCGACCTGGAGGTAATAGAGGCAGACGACTTCTCGACCGCTCCGGACATCGTCGAACTCGGCGACGTTGCCCGGCGTGCAATCGGCATCCTGTCGGTCCGCGCAAAGGAAAACGGCATCGCGATTGCGGCACCTGCCGAGGAGCCTGTCCCGGCGACCGCGGAATTCCGCCGCGTGCTTCAGATCCTCCTTAACCTTCTCGGAAACGCGATCCGCTACTCGGCGGAGGGCACGACGGTCACTGTTTCGACCAAGCGGCTCAAGAGCCGCTCGCGCATCATCGTTGCCGACGAGGGGCCGGGGCTCGACGAGGAAGAACAGGCGCGCGTCTTCGAGAAGTTCGAACGCCTGGGCCGCAAGGGAGACGGGGGCTCGGGCCTCGGCCTCTATATTTCGCGCCGCATCGCACGCGCGATGGGCGGAGAGCTGACAGTAAAAAGCGCGCCCGGTGAAGGGGCGCGCTTCATACTCGATCTGCCGATAGCGGACTGAGCCGCCCCGGCGCTGCTCAGCGCTTGTCGACCGGGACGTAGTCGCGCTGCGTCGGGCCGGTGTAAAGCTGGCGCGGACGACCGATGACCTGGCCGGGATCGGAAATCATCTCGTTCCACTGCGCAACCCAGCCCACGGTACGGGCGAGGGCGAAGAGCGCGGTGAACATGGTCGTCGGGAAACCGATCGCCGAAAGGATGATGCCCGAGTAGAAGTCGACGTTCGGGAAAAGCTTCTTTTCCTTGAAGTAATCGTCGTTGAGAGCGATTTCTTCGAGCTGCAGGGCGGTTTCGAACACCGGGTCCTTGACGTTCAGCGCCTCGAACACCTCGCGCACGGTCTTCTGCATGACCGTCGCACGCGGGTCGTAGTTCTTGTAGACGCGGTGACCGAAGCCCATCAGGCGGAACGGGTCGTTCTTGTCCTTCGCACGCTCGATGTAGTGCGGGATCTTGTCCGGCGTACCGATCTCATGAAGCATGTTGAGCGCTGCTTCGTTCGCGCCGCCATGCGCCGGGCCCCAGAGGCAGGCGATGCCGGCCGCGATGCAGGCGAACGGGTTCGCGCCCGACGAACCGGCAAGACGCACGGTCGAGGTCGAAGCGTTCTGTTCGTGGTCGGCGTGGAGGATGAAGATGCGGTCCATCGCACGCTCGACGGCGGGGTGGATCTCATATTCCTCGGCCGGAACGCCGAAGGTCATGCGCAGGAAGTTGCCGGTGTAGGACAGCTCGTTCTTCGGCTGCATGAAGGGCTGGCCGATGGAATACTTGTACGCCATCGCGGCGATGGTCGGCATCTTCGCGATCAGGCGGTGGCTCGAGATCTTGCGATGCTCGGGGTCCGAAATGTCGGTGCTGTCGTGGTAGAAGGCCGACAGCGCGCCGACGACGCCGCACATGATCGCCATCGGGTGCGCGTCGCGGCGGAAACCCTGGTAGAACTGGCGAAGCTGGTCGTGCAGCATGGTGTGCCGCGTGATCGTGTAGGTGAAGTCGTCGAGCTCTTCACGGTTCGGCAGTTCGCCGTTCAGCAGCAGGTAGCTGACTTCCATGAAGGAGGAATCCTCGGCCAGCTGGCCGATCGGATAGCCGCGGTGCAGCAGGACGCCTTCGTCACCGTCGATATAGGTGAGGGCGCTCTCGCAGCTCGCGGTCGACTTGTAGCCGGGATCGAAGGTGAAGTGACCGGTCTGGCCGTAGAGCTTGCGGATGTCGACGACGTCGGGGCCGCAGCTGCCTTCCAGCACCGGGAATTCGTAATTCTGGCCGCCGATTTCGAGTTTCGCCTGCTTGTCAGCCAATGTCAGTCTCCTGCGTTTGTCTTTCTTGCCTGCTCAGGCAGCCTGCGCTTCGATCCGCGCGAGGGCTTCCTCTCGTCCGAGCAGGACCAGTACGTCGAAAATTCCCGGGGACGTGGTGGTCCCCGTCAGCGCCGCTCGCATGGGCTGCGCCAGTTTGCCGAGGCCCAGTTCGAGCTCTTCGGCGAGCGACTTCGTAGTGGCTTCGAGTGCCTCTATTGTCCAGTCATTTTCCGCCGAGAGGCGCCCGTGGATCGCCTTCAAGCGCTGGCGACCGTCGTCATCGAGCAGGCCGGCTGCCTTCTCGGTCATTTCGAGCGGGCGCTTCTTGAACAAAAAGGCTGCACATTCAGCAAGTTCGTGGATGTCTTTCGCACGAACTTTCAGGACCGGCATGGCCTCGGTCAGGATCGCTTCGTCGGCATTCGGGCCGAGCTCTTGCGCGACCAGCTTCGCCAGGCGGGCATCATCGGCTTCGCGAATGTGGTGGCCGTTGAGGTTGAGGAGCTTTTTCAGGTCGAAGCGAGCGGCGCTTTTGCCGACTCCGTCGAGTTCGAACAGCTCGATCGCTTCCTGCTTGGTGAACTCTTCCTTGTCCCCGTGGCCCCAGCCAAGGCGCAAGAGGTAGTTGAAGAGCGCTTCCGGAAGCACGCCGAGCTCATCGCGATAGGCTTCTACGCCGACCGCGCCGTGGCGCTTGGAAAGTTTCGCGCCATCGGCACCGTGGATCAGCGGGACATGGGCGTAGACCGGCATCGGCCAGCCACCCTCGATCTCGTCCATCGCCTTGATGATCGGCAACTGGCGGAAAGCATTGTTCAGATGGTCGTCGCCGCGGATGATGTGGGTGCAGCCCATGTCGTGGTCATCGACCACCACCGCGAGCATGTAGGTCGGCGTGCCGTCAGCGCGAAGCAGGACATAGTCGTCGATCTCGACATTGGCCACGCGCACCTTGCCCTGCACGGCATCCTCGATGACGGTGTCGCCCTCGGTCGGCGTTTTCAGGCGCACGACATAGGGCGCGCCTTCGGGAGCTTCCGAAGCGTCGCGATCGCGCCAGCGGCCGTCGTAGCGCTGCGGCTGCTTGTTGGCGCGCTGCTCGGCGCGCATTGCTTCGAGCTCTTCAGGCGTGGCGAAACACTTGTAGGCGTGACCGGCTTCTAACAGCTTCAGCGCGACTTCGCGGTGGCGATCTGCGCGCTGCGACTGGAACACGGGCGCCTCGTCATATTCGAGGCCCAGCCAGTCGAGTCCTTCGAGAATCTTGTCGATTGCATCCTGGGTCGAGCGCTTGCGGTCGGTATCTTCGATGCGGAGCAGCGCCTTGCCGCCGTGGTGCCGGGCAAAAAGCCAGTTGAACAGGGCGGTACGAGCGCCCCCGAGATGCAGGTAGCCGGTCGGCGAAGGAGCGAAGCGCGTGACAACTTTCGAACCAACCGCGCCACTATCGCTTGCCATAACGTCTCGCTTCCTTTTCAATCACTTGCATGGCGACGCATTCAGCGCCCGGCGTGCCGATGGGGGATGGCCCCGATAACGGCAATGTTGCAGTGCAGCGCCCTTGGCGCAGCAGGGCGCGATTGTCCAGTGTTGGCGATGCGGCAGAGCGTCTTCTGGGCGCCAACGGGTTCGACAGGGCGCCGTGGCTGACCGTCGCCCTGGCATGCGGAATTGCCAGCTGGTTCCTGCTCGACAGTCCGTGGCAGTGGTGTGCTGCGATCGGGGCCGCGCTGCTCGTGGTCGTAGCTGCAAATGCAGTCTGGAAGGGGCGCGAGGAGCGGAGCAATCTTCGCTTGGCTGCGAGCGGGCTTGGCATTTGCTTCGCTATCGGCCTGAGCCTCGTGTGGGTCCGGTCGGAGATCGCCGGGGCCGAGCCTATCGACCGACCACGGGTCGAAACTATCGAAGGACGCATCCTCGAGCGGGAAGAGCAACCAGCGCGCGAGCGCGTCAGGGTGATCCTCGCATATCGCGATGCCAGCTACGGGATCGCCCGCAAGGTTCGGATCAACATTCCGCTTGAAAGCGATGTGCCGGCGGCGTCGGAGGGCGCTGTGGTAAGGCTGCGTGCGCGCTTGATGCCGCCTGCCGCGCCCATGTTGCCCGGAGGATACGATTTCGCCCGAACCGCCTGGTTCGACGGCTTGTCCGCCACCGGCTCGCTGATCGGTGAGATGGAGGTTATCGAACAAGGGCAGGCGGGCTCTCGAATCGCACCGTTGCAACGCGGCCTTTCCAGCCATGTTCGCGAGCGGCTCGACGGATCGCCTGCCGCGATCGCAGCCGCCTTCGCCAGCGGCGACCGAGGCGCGATTGCCGAGGCCGATGAGGAGGCGATGCGCGATGCTGGCTTGACCCATTTGCTTTCGATCAGCGGTCTTCATGTCAGCGCGGTGATCGCAGCGGCGTATCTGCTGGCGCTCAAGCTGGTCGGACTGTTTCCTTGGATTGCGTTGAGGGTCCGATTGCCGTTGGTCGCAGCAAGCGTCGGAGCGCTGGCGGGTATCGGCTACACCTTGCTCACGGGCGCGGAAGTTCCGACCGTTCGTAGCTGCATCGGAGCCTTGCTGGTCCTTGCGGCGCTTGCTCTCGGGCGAGAGCCATTGTCGATGCGCATGGTCGCAGCTGCAGCATTTGCGGTATTGCTCGCATGGCCCGAAGCGCTCGTCGGGCCAAGTTTCCAGATGAGCTTTGCGGCGGTGCTGGCGATCGTCGCGCTTCACAACAGCGGCCCGGTAAAGGCGTTCCTTGCCCCCCGAGAAGAAAGTTGGGCGAGCAGGCTGGGGCGGCGTGCGATCATGTTGCTGGTGACAGGGCTGGTGATCGAGATTGCGCTGATGCCAATCGTCCTGTTCCATTTCCATCGGGCGGGAGTCTATGGCGCATTCGCGAATGTCGTCGCGATCCCACTCGTCACCTTCGTGGCGATGCCAGCGCTCGCAGTTGCTCTTACTCTCGACCTCGTCGGCCTCGGCGCGCCGGCATGGTGGATCGTCGACAATTCGCTCGAACTGTTGCTGGCGATCGCGCATTTCACTGCCGAACAACCGGGTTCGGTCAAGCTGATGCCGGAGATGCCGCTCTACGTCTTTGCGCTGTTCGTGGCGGGATCGCTTTGGCTGGCCCTTTGGCAATCAAGGATGCGGCTACTGGGTTTCTTGCCTTGGCTGATAGGTTTGGCCGCTTTTCTCGTCTCTCCCACGCCGGATGTGCTGGTGTCGGGAGATGGGCGCCATGTCGGGATAGTCAGCGGAGGCGAGCGCCTTCTAGTCCTGCGTGAAAGCAGGAGCGATTATGCAAAGGACAATCTGCTCGAACTGGCCGGCATGGACGGGGAGCCGGTGCCGCTGGCGCAATGGCCTGATGCGCAGTGCTCGCGGGACTTTTGTGTTCTCGCGATCGAGCGGGAGGGCCGGAACTGGTCGCTCCTGATGGCGCGCTCACGCGAACGGATCGAAGAGCGAGCGCTGGCGGCAGCCTGCGAGCGAAGTGATATCGTGATTGCCGATCGCTACCTGCCGCGAAGCTGTCGGCCGCGGTGGCTCAAGGCTGATCGAAACTTCCTGGATCGAACGGGCGGCCTGGCGATCGATCTGTCGAATGAGGAATTCAGGACCGTTGCCGAAGGGCAGGGGCAGCATGGATGGTGGCGCGGGCGGACCGACTAGCCGACTAGCCCGCCCGCAGCCTGCAATCAGTGGTAGCGGCGCAGCAGACCCGCCAGCTTGCCCTGCACCTGTACCTGGTCGGGTGCATAGACCTGCGGCTCGTAGCTCGCATTAGCCGGATCGAGCCGGACAAGGCCGCCGTCCTTGTGGAGATACTTGAGCGTCGCTTCTTCGTTGTTCACCAGTGCAACCACGATTTCGCCGTCGCGTGCCGTATCGGTCCGGCGAATAAGTGCGAAGTCGCCGTCGAAGATGCCTGCTTCGATCATCGAGTCGCCGGATACCTCGAGCGCATAGTGCTCACCCGGTCCGAGCAGGGCTGCCGGGACCGGAAGGCTCGACTGGCCTTCGAACGCCTCGATCGGGGCGCCGGCTGCGATCCGCCCATGGAGCGGGATTTCGATCACGTCGTTTGCAGGCTCGGGAGCAGCGCTTGGCTTGGCGGTCGCGCGGGCGACGACATCGTTGGCAGCAGGCTTCGCCCCGCCGACGCTATCTTCCGGAAGCTTGAGCACCTCGAGCGCACGCGCGCGGTTCGGCAAGCGCCTGATGAAACCGCGCTCTTCCAGAGCCGAGATCAGTCGATGGACGCCGGACTTGCTCTTCAGATCGAGCGCTTCCTTCATTTCCTCGAATGAGGGGGAAATGCCGGTTTCCTCCAACCTTTCCTGGATGAAGCGGATCAGTTCGTGCTGCTTTTTCGTCAGCATTGCGGTGTACTCCCTCGTCGCCGCGTGTGTCGTTCATAAAATGCGAACGAATGCGGAACAAGTAAGCAACCAATTTGGTGAGGTCAAGCGATTCCGCCATTTTGGAGCGGATAAACCGGAACAGGCGTTCCGCTTTTGGTCTCCCCGGCATCACATGGCCGGTCGATAAGGCAATCTGCTCGGGCGAGAGCATGGAGCGCAGCGCTGTCCTGGTTCTCCAGCGGTTCGACGGATCCATTGGCGGTTGTCCTTGCGCGCAGGAACTGGCGTCGCTTGCCGTTCGCGGGAAGGGCCGTCGCGCAAGGTCGCATCGTAACTTTCGGAAAAGGGTCGGATGCCCCGGCCATCGCTCGAACGGCGGGGAGCGCAAACAGAAACCCGGTCACGAAGCTGCTGACCGGATTGCCGGGCAGGCCGAGAATAAGCTGCGAGCCACGTGTCGCGACCATGAGGGGTTTCCCGGGCTTCATGGCGACGCGCCAGAAGTCGATCGTGGCGCCAATCTCGGCGAGGGCCGGTCGCACTAGGTCGTGATCGCCGACCGATGCACCGCCGGATATCACGATCAGATCGGCATCGCGGTGACTAGCCAGCGCTCGCGAGATCGTCTCGAGATCGTCGGGCAGGGGTGGCTCGACAGCTACAGTGGCGTGCTCTCCCGAGAACATCGCCGCCAGCATGTCGCCGTTGGTAGCGCGCGACGGTTCGGCAATCAGTTCGTCGCCGCATTCCAGGACGACGATGCGCGGAGGCTTGAACACAGCCACTTCGTCGACGCCTGCTGCCTTGCAGAGCGATAGTTGAGCTGCCCCCATCCGTCGACCTGCATCGAGCAGTTCCTCGCCGGTCTCAAAATCCTCTCCGGCCCGGCGGATATAGCGGCCGGGCTGGGGCAATTCGGTAGCCGAAAGTCGATCGCCCGAAAGCTGCGCCTCCTCCTTGATGACGATCGCATCGGCGCCGAGCGGTATCTCTGCTCCAGTCGAAATTCGGACCGCCTGGCCTGCCGAGAGCGCTTCGGCAAATGCAGACCCGCAGCGGCTTTCGCCTACGACTGCCCAAGGACCGTCGCCGCTCGTTGCGAAACCATCCATTGCCGAGAGGTTGGCATGGGGGCGGGAAAGGCGGGCAACCGGTGCGGCCGCAAGATAGTGCCCGAGCGACTTTGCCAGACTGACGATCTCGCTAGGACCGGGCGAAACGAGCGCCAAAAGCCTGCGCTGCGCCTCGTCCAGGTCCAGCGGCGGTTCAGCCATTTTCCCGCGACCAGTGGCCCGATTTTCCGCCGCGCTTTTCGACGAGCATGACCTGCTCGATCACCATGCTCTTATCGAGCGCCTTTGCCATATCGTAGATCGTGAGCAATGCAACCGAAGCCGCCGTCAGCGCCTCCATCTCCACGCCGGTCTTTCCGCGAAGCGAGGCGGTGGCGCGCACCGAGATCGCATCGCTTGCGAAGGCGAATTCGACGTCGACATGATCGAGCGCAAGCGGGTGACACATGGGAATGAGGTCGCCGGTGCGCTTGGCCGCCATGATCCCCGCAACGCGGGCCGTGCCGAGGACGTCGCCCTTCGGAGCATCGCCTTGCCGGACAGCTTGCAATGCATCGGATGACATCGAGATACGCCCCTCGGCGATGGCCACGCGTTTCGTGGCAGGCTTGTCTCCGACATCGACCATGCGCGCGGTGCCTTCCGCATCGATATGGGAGAGCGGCGGCTTGCTCACCCGCCCAAAAGTTCCCGCGTCGCTGCTTCCACATCGTCTTGCCGCATGAGGCTTTCGCCGACGAGGAAACTGCGCACCCCGCTTTTCGCGAGCCGCTGGCAATCGGCATGGGTGTTGATGCCGCTTTCACCGACCAGCAGTGAACCTTCCGGCGCAAGCGGCGCAAGGCGTTCGGTCGTCGCAAGGTCGGTCTCGAAGGTCTTGAGATTGCGGTTGTTTACCCCGATCAAGCGGGATTTGAGGGCTGCGGCGCGTTCCATCTCGCCCTCGTCATGCACTTCTACGAGAACGTCCATGGCGCGCTCGATAGCAGCGGCTTCGATTTCCTGCATGAGCCCGTCATCGAGCGCGGCAACGATGATGAGGATCGCGTCTGCCCCCAGCGCGCGTGCTTCGGCGACCTGCCAGGGATCAACCATGAAGTCCTTGCGCAGGACGGGCAGGGCGCAGCTCTTTCGCGCTTCGACGAGGTAGTCCTCGTGGCCCTGGAAATAGGGGGCATCTGTCAAAACCGAGAGGCATGCCGCGCCGCCTTTCTCATAGTCCATCGCATGCTGGTGCGGGCGGAAGTCGGCGCGGATCAGGCCCTTGGAAGGCGAGGCCTTCTTGATCTCCGCGATCAATGCGAAACCGTCCTGCGACTTGGCTTCGAGAGCGGCGCGAAAACCGCGCGGAGGAGTGGCCTCGAGCGCAATCCGGTCGAGATCGTCGATTGTCGCACGGCCCTTGCGGTCGGCGACTTCAGTGCGCTTGGTTGCGCAGATTTCCTCGAGCTTGTTCACGCCGCCATCTCGATCCAGTCGGCGAGGAGCTTGGCTGCCTTTCCGCTATCGAGTGCCTCGGCTGCGAGGCTTGCGCCTTCGCTCCAGCCTTCGACCTTGCCGGCCACCATCAGCGTTGCCGCAGCATTGAGCAGGACCGCGTCGCGGTAGGGGCCGGGCGTCCCTTCGAGCAGCGCCTTCAGCGCTTTCGCATTGTGCTGCGCATCGCCGCCGCGGATTGCCTCGACCGGTGCATGGTCGAGCCCCGCCATGGATGCATCGACGCGGCGCATCTCGAAGTCGTTGCCAACCACGTCCGCCAGCTCGTTGCCGCCTGCCAGCGAGAGTTCGTCGAGGCCCTCGTCGCCCGACGCAATGAAAGTCCGCTCGGTCCCGAGCTTGGCCTTGGCCGCCGCATAGATCGGAACGTAGCCCGGGCGCGCGATGCCGATCAGCTGGCGCTTCACGCCGGCCGGGTTGGAAAGCGGCCCCATCAGGTTGAAAATCGTACGCTTGCCGAGCTTCTGCCGGATGGGCTGGATGCGGCCCATCGCCGGGTGGTGGTTCTTGGCAAACAGGAAGCAGATGCCGAGTTCGGCGAGCGTCTTCTCCGCCGTGCGCCCGGCCGCTTCCATGTTGAGCCCCAGTGCCTCTAGCGTGTCCGCCGCGCCGGATTTCGAGGAGGCTGCCCGGTTGCCGTGCTTCGCGACCGGAACACCGGTCGCAGCCACGACGAGACTGACCGCCGTCGAAACATTGAGCGTGTGGTGACCGTCGCCGCCGGTGCCGCAGCAATCGACTGCGTTATCGGGCGCTTCGATCGGGATGAGCCGTGCCCGCAGCGCGCGAGCCGCGCCAGCGATCTCGTCCGAGGTCTCGCTGCGTTCGGTCATCGCGAGGAGGAATCGGGCGATCTCCTCGTCCGTAGCCTCGCCATCGAGAATCCAGCCGAAAACCTCCTCGGCCTCTGCCTCGCTCATGTGCGGGACTTCGAGGGGAAGGGTCTTCATGCGGGCTCCTTTGCTTCGATGCCGCAGATCGCGAGGAAATTGGCGAGCAGGTCGTGACCATGCTCGGTCGCGATGCTTTCCGGGTGGAACTGGACGCCGTGGATGGGCAGGTCGCGGTGGCGGAAGCCCATTACGCTCGTGCCGTCGAGACCGGGCGTTTCGCTCGTTGCATTGACCTGCAGCACCTCGGGAATGTCCTCGACGATGAGCGAGTGGTAGCGCGTGGCGGTGAAGGGCGAAGGCAGGCCCTTGAAGACGCCCGTCCCATTATGGTCGACCGGCGAGGTCTTGCCATGCATCAGCCCGCCGCGGGCCACGCGTCCTCCGAAATGCTGCCCGATCGACTGATGCCCGAGGCATACGCCGAGCAGCGGTGCTCCGGCATCGGCACAGGCAGCAACCAGATCCAGGCTGATGCCGGCCTCGTTCGGCGTGCACGGACCCGGCGAAATCAGGAAGCCCTTCGCGCCTGTCGCCAGTGCCTCGCGGGCCGAGATCGCATCGTTGCGCTCGACACGAACTTCGGCCCCCAGTTCCATCAGATAATGGACGAGGTTGAAGGTGAAGCTGTCGTAATTGTCGATGACGAGGATCATTGCCGTGCGGCCTTCGCCCTTATCACGCGGGCAATCAAGAAAGTTTCGGTTTCAGGCGGTCTTGCCGGCAAGCTTGTCGGTCGCGCGGACCAGACCGTCGATGATGCCCGGCTCGCCTGCGCTGTGACCGGCATCATGCACGATCCACAGATCCGCTTCGGGCCATGCCTTTTTGAGCGCCCATGCCGAGGTCGGCGGGGTGCAGATGTCGTGGCGGCCCTGCACGATAATGCCGGGAATGCCTTTCAGCTTGTCGACATTCTTCAGAAGCTGCGCTTCCTCGAGGTAGAAATCGTTGAGGAAGAAGCGCGCGCAGATGCGGGCAAAGGGGACGGCTTTCGACGGGTCGGCGAAATCGTCGAGCAGGTTTTCGTCGGGCAGCAGCGTCGCGACATTGCCCTCCCACAGCGACCATTCTTTCGCAGCAGCGAGGCGGGTGGCTTCGTCGTCGCTGGTGAGGCGGGTGTGGTACGCCTCGACGAGGTTGCCGCGCTCCTCTTCCGGGATGTGGCCGGAGAAGTCGTCCCACTGCTCGGCCATGATCTCGCTGGCGCCGTAGGTGTAGAGCCAGTCCTTCTCCTTCTGGCGAGCGAGGAAGACGCCGCGCAGGACGAGTTCGGTCGTGCGCTCGGGATATTTCTGGGCGTAGGCCAGTGCGAGGGTCGCTCCCCAGCTGCCGCCGAAGACCTGCCATGCATCGTGACCGCACATTTCGCGCAGCCGCTCGATATCCTCGACGATGCGCCAGGTGTCGTTGTTCTCGATCTCGGCGAAGGGAAGCGATTTGCCGCAACCGCGCTGGTCGAACAGCAGAACGTCGTAGAGGTCGGGGTCCCACTGCCGGCGGTGCGACGGGCTCATGCCGCCGCCGGGTCCGCCGTGCAGGAAGACGGCAGGTTTCGCGCCCGGCGTACCGACGCGCTCGTAATAGAGCGAGTGGCCTTCGCCGACATCGAGCATTCCGGTCTCGTAGGGCTCGATCTCGGGATAGAGCGTGCGTTCGTACTGGATGGTCATGCTCGGATCATTCCTTCTCTTCGACCACGATCAGCGGGCCAAGGGCCGCGCCATTGTCGAGGCGGTCGTTCGCCGGGTCCCAAAGTGCGGAGATATTGCCGTCTAGGAACAGCGCGTTTGGTGTCTTGAGTTCGTCGCGGAAAAAACGGGCGAGGCGGCCGAAGCTGATCGCGTCCTCCGACTTGACGAAATGCGCGCGGCCCTGGGCATCGATGCCGACGCCGTTGCGGATCGCCTTGCTTGGTCCGTCTTCGGTGATTTCCGGGTGGATCTTGCCGTCGATCACCAGCATCGGGCCGCTCTGGGTGCCGAAAGCCGGGCGATCGCCGACGTTGGAGTAGAAGTCGTCGGCTGTGCGCACCTGCCATTTGCCACCGGTCCCGAAGAACACGCCGTTCGGCTTGAGGTGGAAATTGCCTGGGCCGTCATTGCGGTTGAGCTCTTCGAGCCTTTCGCCATTCTCGACGTAGTATCCGATCGGATCGCCTTCGCCGTCGAACATTCCGCCATTGACGGCGAATGCGACGAGCGGCGCGTCGGAGGCGCGGCTTCCGGCCAGGTTGGGCAGGCTGCGATAGGGTGCACCGTCGTCCGGGCCGAGATCGGTGGTGATGCTGTGCTTGGCCGGATCGGCGATGCAATGCGTGAAGGTCGACGCTTCGAACTCGACAGTCCGACAAGCCGACTCACGCGCCGGAAGTGCCGGTTCCTCCGCGACGCCGCTCCCGATCTCGGTCCGCATGACCGGCTTGCCTTCGGGCGCGGGGTCGCAGGCGGTCAACGCGAGCAGTGGGATAAGAAGGAGGCGTTTCACTGGCCGAACTCCGGCTCGCTTGCCACGCGCGCAGCCTCTTTCGCGGCAGCCAGCAGGGCGCCTGCCTTGGCCTCGCATTCGCGCTGTTCATAGGCGGGATCGCTGTCAGCCACGATGCCGGCGCCTGCCTGTACGTGCATGGTTCCGTCCTTTACGACCGCGGTGCGCAGGACGATGCAGCTATCGACCGAGCCGTCCGGTGCGAAGTAGCCGACACCGCCGGCGTAGGGACCACGCGCATCCTGCTCCAGCTCTGCAATGATCTCGCAGGCGCGGATTTTCGGGGCGCCGCTGACCGTCCCTGCGGGAAATCCTGCGAACAATGCCTCGAGCGCATCGTGCTGTGGGTCGAGCTGACCGACCACGTTGGAGACGATGTGCATGACGTGGCTGTAGCGTTCGATGGTGAAGCTGTCGGTCACCTCGACCGTGCCTTTCGCAGCAACCCGGCCAACGTCGTTGCGCCCAAGGTCGAGCAGCATCAGGTGCTCGGCGCGTTCCTTGGGATCGGCGAGCAGGCTTTCCTCCGCCTCGCGGTCGGCCTGCGGCGTTGCACCGCGCGGCCGCGTGCCGGCGATCGGGCGAATGGTGACTTCGCCATCGCGCACCCTGACAAGGATTTCGGGGCTCGAACCGACAACCGCGAAGCCGGGCAGATCGAGGAAATAGAGGAAGGGCGAGGGATTCACCCTGCGAAGCGCCCGGTAAAGCTGGATCGGCGGGAGCGGGAAGGGGCACTCGAAGCGCTGCGAGAGGACGACCTGGAAGATGTCGCCCGCCTCGATGTAGCTCTTCGCCCGGGTGACCATTCCCGCATAGTCGGCCGCATCCATCTGCGGCTCGAGAGCCATGTCGGGAGCGACCGGCAGGCGCTGTTGCGGCGGGGCGGAGCGGGCGAGCGCGCGCAGCGTCTCGTCGATACGTTCGCCGGCCAGATCAACCTGCTTCGCAGGTTCGGCGTCGGAAGGCCAAAGCGGCGCGATCGCGAAAAGCTCTTCTTTCAATCCATCGAAAACGAGGATGACCGTCGGCCGGGCGAACAGCATGTCCGGCAGGCCAAGCCCGTCGTTCTTCGCGCGCGGCAATTTCTCGACGAGGCCTATGGTTTCGTAGCCGAAATAGCCCACGAGGCAGGCAAGCGCCGGTGGAAGTCCCTCGGGCACGTCGATCCGACATTCAGCGACCAGTTCTCGCAGCGCCGCCATCGTATCGACCGTGCATGCGTCGAATGCGTCTCGGTCATGCTGCCAGTTGCGATTGATCGCCGCTTCCTCGCCCTTGGCGCGGAAGACGAGATCGGGAGCGAGGCCGAGCAGGCTGTAGCGCCCGCGGATCTCGCCACCCTCGACCGATTCCAGCAGGAAATCGCCACGGCCTTCCTCGATCAGCTTGGCAGCTGCGCCAACGGGTGTCTCGGTATCCGCGACCACTCGGCGCCAGACGAGCGATGCCTCGCCCCTGCCGAGGGCGGCAATCGCGTCATCCGCATTGATCGGTGCGGCGCTGGAAGGCTGGGCCTCGCGGGGCATGCGGCCCCTTAGCGTTCGCCGAGGAGCGCCTTGCGCACTGCCTCGATTGCCGTCTCGTTACGCTCGATCTCGACATCGTCCTTGATCGCATCGCGCATCTGCTCGGCATATTCGCGGCCGAAGAGCTGGGCGAGTTCGCGGCGGGTTTGCTCGAGAGCCGGATCGTTGTCCGCCAGCGTGCCGGTCTCGATGTTTTCGAGGTCGACGATGAACCAGCCCGCGTTCGACGGTGCTTCCAGCTTCTTCGCGGTGCCTTCGGCCATGCTGAACATCAGCGCGAGCGGGGCGGGAACGCGCTGCCCCGACTGCTCGAGCTGCTGACGCGAGAGGTTGATGCTGTCGACAGCCGGGAGCGGCTTGCTCTCAGCGCGAATGGCTGCGGCGAGGGTCTGGCCGTCCTTCAGGCGTTCGAGGACGCGATCTGCGGCTGCCTTGGCGAGCTTCGATCCTTCCGACAGGCGATAGGCCGCAATGACCTGGTCGCGGATCTCGGCCAGCGGAGCGGCTGCGGATTCGGTGATGTCGGCCGTCTCGAAGACGAGGAACGTGCCGCCCGGCGGGATCTCGGTGATTTCCGGTTCGCCTTCATCCATCTCGAATGCGGTCTGCAGCGCCGGCAGGATCGCGTCGGGAGCGCGCGTTTGCGTCCCGTACACTGCGCCCGCCGCGGTGAGGGCCGGCGTGGTCTGTACCTGAGCACCGACTTCGGCGGCGATTTCGGGGAGGGCGGCGCCTTCCTGGATCAGCCCGTCGACCAGCTCGGCAAGATCGGTGAGGGCCGTGCGGCGCTTCTGCACTTCGAGTGCTGCACGGATTTCGCTGCGAGCCTGGTCGAGGGTGCGGGCAGCCTGCCGGTCGATCGCATCGACCCGGGCAACGTGGAAGCCGAGGCCACTGCGAGCCGGGGCGGCAACCGTCCCGCGCTCTGCCGCGAAGATGGCGTTCGCCACTGCCGAGGAAGTCTGCGAGGAAAACTCCGCCTTGGTCGCATTGTCGATGGTCGTCGTGCTGAGACGCGCCTCGCGCGCCGCCTGTTCGAGCGATCCACCCGAGCGGACCCGGTTACGAATAGCCTCGGCCGCCTGCTGGGTCGGGACGATCAGCTGCGTGACCGTGCGACGTTCAATCGCTGCGAACTGGGCAGAATTCTCGCGGTAATAAGCTGCGATCTCGGCATCGGTCGGGATGGCCCGATCGCCGAGCTGTTCTGCGCCGAAAGTGAAGTAGCGGATCTGGCGACGTTCCGGACGGATGAAGTCGCCACGGTTCGCGGTGTAGAACTTCTGCAGTGCATCGGCCGACGGGTCGTCCGAGGGGGCGAAGACGGCGCTCGGCAGGATGGCGATCGAACCTTCGCGGCTTTCCTTGCGAAGCGCGGCGTAGCGGCGAATGATGCTGTCGGGTGCCTTGGCACCGAATGCGGCGGGCACGAGCACCTGCTGTGCGAGCAGGCCCTGGCCAAGGTCGTCGCGGACCTGCGCATCGGTCAGGCGGCGCGAGGCGAGCGCCTGGCGATAGGCTTCCTGGTCGAAATTGCCGTCCGCCCCGCGAAAGGCCGGGATATTCATGATCTCGCTATTCACGAGATTGTCGCCGGCGCGCAGGCCGTTGTTCTTCGCGTAGACCGCAATCGCCGTGCGTTCGAGCAGCTGGTCGAGCACGTCGTCGAGGCCGCCTTGTTCGATAAAGACCGGCATCGAGATCGTCGGATTCTGCTGGCGTGCCGAATCGACCGCGGATGCTGCAGCGGTCGTCAGGTCCGAGCTGCTGATCTTCTCGTCACCGACGACTGCGACGCGCTCGCCACCTGCGATGCCGCCGAATGTCGAATTCATCGCCACATCGCTCGTCGCGAAGGCGAAGCCGATCAGGGCGACGAAGGCCAGGGTAACGGGAACGCCGAACTTCGATTTGAAGAAATTACGGAAAAACTGCATGTGGTGGTCGGTCCGGAAATTGCTGCGGCGCGTGGCCGGTGATGTGAAGGGGCGCTTTATCCGCCCTGCGACCTCGCCGCAACACTCGCCGCTTTGTTTTGACCTTATCGACAAGTCGCGCTAGCGGACCGCGCCCCCGCACCCATATAGGTGCGCCAACTCACATTAAATCGCAGGAATGTCGTATGGCCGACCGGCCCTATATCGTTGGCAACTGGAAAATGAACGGGACGCGCGCGATGCTGTCGCAGGCGCGCTCGATCGACCGCGCCGCTCAGAACCTGATGAAGGTCGAAGTCGCGCTCGCGCCGCCTTACACGCTTATCCACCCCGTTCACCGCGAAGCCGAGCAGATCGGCGTCGGCGCGCAGGATTGCCATCCGGGTGAAGACGGGCCGCACACCGGTGACATCTCGGCGTCGATGGTGGCCGACGCCGGTGCGAAATTCGTCATCCTTGGCCACAGCGAGCGTCGCCAGGACCATGGCGAAACGAACACGCTGATCCGCGAGAAGGGCGCATCTGCGCTCGAAGCCGGCATGCGCATCCTGCTGTGCGTCGGCGAATCGGAAGAGACCCGCGACGAAGGGAAGGCGGAAAGCTTCGTTACTCGCCAGCTCAAGGCCTCGCTGCCCGAGACGCTCGACAACCCGGAAGAAAGCCTCACCGTCGCCTACGAACCCATCTGGGCCATCGGCACTGGTCGGACGCCCACCGTCGAAGACATCGGCGCGATGCACTGCGCGATCCGCGCGACGCTGGTCGAGCTATACGGTGAAGAGCAGGGGCAGGCCGTCCGCATTCTCTATGGCGGTTCGGTCAATGCCGACAATGCGCGCGACCTGCTCGCAGCAGACGAAGTCGGCGGAGCACTGGTCGGCGGTGCGAGCCTCACTGCAGAGAGCTTCCTCGGCATCGTGATTGCCGCTGCGGAGCTGCAGGACCAGCCGGCCTGAGCGAACTTGCCGTTTTCCCTGTGCGGCACTAGATGCGTGCCAGCACACAGATCGAGAATTTCCCAATGTCCCTTTTTCTTTTCCTCACCGTGCTCCAGGCGATCGTCGCCGCAGCGCTAGTCGGTGTAATCCTGATGCAGCGTTCGGAAGGTGGCGGCCTCGGTATCGGCGGCAACCCGAACGGCATGATGAGCGCACGCGGCGCGGCGGATTTCCTGTCGCGCGCGACCAAGTGGCTCGCAATTGCCTTTGTGATCCTGTCGATTGCGCTAGCTGCCGTTGCCGTGGGCCAGGGCTCGGATGCGGAAATCACCTCGACCATCGATCGTAACGTCGTTGCCGAGGAAGACCCGCTTGCCGGTATCACCGGTGGAGGCACCAGCTCGACGCCTGCTCCGGCCGAAACGGCTCCGGCAGACGACCCGCTTTCCGGCGCGACCGAGTAAGCATTTCACCTGCGTTTGTGGATTGCGGCATTTTGCCGCAGCAATCCGCTTGCGCCGAATCCGATTTCAAGCGTAAGGGCCGACTCCCATGGCGCGGTATATTTTTATCACCGGCGGCGTGGTCTCCTCGCTCGGTAAAGGTCTCATGGCAGCAAGCCTCGGTGCTTTGCTGCAGGCACGCGGATACAAGGTCCGTATTCGCAAGTTCGATCCGTATCTCAATGTAGATCCGGGTACGATGAGCCCATACCAGCATGGCGAGGTCTACGTCACCGACGACGGGGCGGAAACCGACCTCGACCTTGGGCACTACGAGCGTTTTACCGGCGTTTCGGCGCGGCAGAGCGACAACATCACCTCTGGCCGGATCTACCAGCAGATCATCGCGAAGGAGCGCCGCGGCGACTACCTCGGTGCGACGGTCCAGGTGATCCCGCACGTGACCGACGCAATCAAGGAATTCGCGCTCGCCGACCAAGACGACCTCGATTTCATCCTGTGCGAGATCGGCGGGACCGTCGGCGACATCGAGTCGCTGCCCTTCATGGAAGCCATCCGCCAGTTGCGGAACGAGCTCGAGCCGATGCAAACGCTCAGCGTCCACGTCACG
This sequence comes from Erythrobacter sp. HKB08, assembly GCF_004114695.1. Taxonomy (NCBI): domain Bacteria; kingdom Pseudomonadati; phylum Pseudomonadota; class Alphaproteobacteria; order Sphingomonadales; family Erythrobacteraceae; genus Erythrobacter; species Erythrobacter sp. HKB08. The sequence continues at coordinate 1,947,088 of NZ_CP035310.1, read as the reverse complement.
CTCGTGCCCTATATCGCGGCAGCGGGCGAGCTGAAGACGAAGCCGACGCAGCACTCGGTTCGCGAACTGGCGTCGCTCGGGATCAAGCCCGACGTGCTGCTGTGCCGTGCGGAGCATCCGCTGCCCGAGAACGAGCGCCGCAAGATCGCGCAATTCTGTAACGTGCGTCCCGAGGCGGTCATTCCCGCACTCGATGCGCCGTCGATCTATTCGGTTCCGCTGCAATATCACCAGGAAGGCCTCGACGCCGAGGTTCTGCGCGGTTTCGGCATCACCGATGCACCCGAACCGGACCTTGCGCGCTGGAACGACGTGACCGACCGCTATTTCAACCCGGAAGGCGAAGTCACTATCGGCGTCGTCGGCAAGTATGTCGGCCTGCAGGATGCCTACAAGTCGCTCAACGAAGCGCTGATCCATGGCGGCCTCGCCAACCGCGTGAAGGTCAACATCAAGTGGATCGACGCGGAAATCTTCGAGGAAGACGACGCGGCGATCGCCTCCAAGCTTGAGCCGATGCACGGCATCCTCGTGCCGGGCGGCTTCGGCGAGCGCGGCAGCGAAGGCAAGATTGCCAGCGTGCGTTTCGCGCGCGAACGAGGCGTGCCGTTCTTCGGCATCTGTCTCGGCATGCAGATGGCCTGCATCGAGGCGGCACGCCAAGCCGGACACGACAAGGCTTCCTCGACCGAGTTCGGCGAGACCGAAGAACCGGTCGTCGGCATCATCACCGAATGGATGACCGAGGAGGGCCTGCAGACCCGCGAGGCGGGCGGCGACCTTGGCGGCACCATGCGGCTCGGCGCCTATCCGGCGAAACTCGCCGGCAACAGCCATGTTAGCGCGATCTACGGCGGCGCGACCGAGATTTCCGAGCGGCATCGCCACCGGTACGAGGTCAACGGCGCTTACCGCGACTCGCTCGAAGGGACGGGGCTGGTGTTCTCGGGAATGTCGCCCGATGGCCTTCTTCCGGAGATCGTCGAGCGGCCCGACCACCCCTGGTTCGTCGGCGTCCAGTTCCATCCGGAGCTGAAATCCAAGCCTTTTGAGCCACATCCGCTGTTCGATGGCTTCATCAAGGCCGCGCTGCACCAATCACGCCTCGTCTGATACAATCTGCACAAATTCAACGCGTTGCGCGCAGTTATATAACCTGCGTGCAACGCGATGCTTTATATGCGCTTAGCGTGACGCAATTTTCATAGCCATTTTCAGGCTATCACTCTTTATCTTTTGATAGTTTTCCCGCATGAAGCGACTGGAGGACAACCCACTCATGGGATTGGAGCATTTGCCGGGCGCTGCCCCGGTTAAAGTGCTTGTCCGAAATTGATCGTCTTCTGCGACCCGGACGGTCATTTTCCGGACAAGGCGGCGTTAACGTCGCGGGGGCGGGCTTTCGGGTTCGCCCCCTTCGCATAAGAAAACGGCCCGCATCCGGTGAGGAGCGGGCCGTATTCGTTTCAGCTTAGGGCGTTCTTACGCGGCGTCGGCCTCGTCGCCCTTATTGCCTTCGATGACCGAAAGGCCGGACTGGCCGTTCACGGCGATCTTCTTCGGCTTCATGGCTTCGGGCACTTCGCGCAGCAGGTCGATCACCAGCAGGCCGTCTTCAAGCGCGGCGTTTTCAACGCGGACATAGTCGGCCAGCTCGAAGCGGCGTTCGAAACCGCGGTTGGCGATGCCAACGTGCAGCATTTCGCCGTCCTGCGCTTCGTCGCGCTTCTTGCCCTGGACTACGAGCAGGTTCTGCTGGGCGGTGATATCGAGGTCAGCAGGCTTGAAGCCGGCGACGGCCAGCGTGATGCGATATTCGTCATCGCCGCGGCGCTCGATATTGAAAGGCGGGTAATTGTCCCCGGAGTTCGCACGCGCCTGGTTTTCCAGGATGTCGAACAGGCGGTCGAAACCGACGGTCGAGCGGCGATAGGGGGTGAAATCGAAACGTGACATTGTTCAAATCCTCCATTGAGCAACTTGCCTATCGGATGGCCCGGACATCCGGCACCTTCCAGTCGAGAAGCCTGCCCCGTTGCGGCGACGGGCTCCATGTCCCAGATAGGTGGGTGGATGGGTATTTCAAGATTCGGCCAACGGGCCGGAATGCAGGTGATTTCATGAGCGGACCGACAATCGACATCTACACCAAATTCGGCTGCGGTTATTGCTACCGCGCGAAGCAGTTGCTCGAACGCAAGGGCGCGCAATTCAACGAGTTCGACATCACCATGGGCGGGCCGAAGCGCGAGGAAATGCTCGAACGCGCACCCGATGCCCGCACGGTGCCGCAGATTTTCATCGGGGACACCTATGTCGGCGGCTCGGACGAGCTCCACGCGCTGGAGCGCGAAGGCAAGCTCGACGCGCTGCTGGCCGGTTGAATGACGCGCATCGCCGTCTTGCAGATGACTTCGGGCGTCGATCCCGAAGCCAATGCCGAAGTGCTCGTCGGCGCAGTCGGGGAAGCCGCGAGGGGTGGGGCGGAAATGCTCTTTACGCCTGAAATGTCCGGCATGCTCGACCGCAACCGCGAGCGGGCTGCCAAGCATGTATCGAGCGAGGACAGCGACCTTGTGCTGGCTGCAGTCAGGACGGCCGCACGAGAGAACGGGGTGACGGTTGCAATCGGATCGCTCGCCTTGGTGGGCGAGGGCGGCAAGTGGGTGAACCGGTCGTTCGTCGTCGGAAGCGACGGAGAAATCGTCGAGCGATACGACAAAATGCACATGTTCGACGTCGAGCTTTCGACCGGTGAAAGCTGGCGGGAGTCGAACGCTTATGCTGCCGGTGAAAAGGTGGTGACGGCCGAAACCCCGGTTGGACGCCTTGGCCTGACCGTTTGCTACGATATCCGCTTCCCCTCTCTGTTTGCAGCCCTCGGCGATGCGAAATGCGATGCGATCGCCATCCCAGCTGCTTTCACTCGCCCGACCGGCAAGGCGCATTGGCACGTGCTCCAACGCGCGCGGGCGATCGAGGCGAGCGCATTTGTCGTCGCGGCCGCGCAGGTCGGCAAACATGAGGACGGGCGCGAAACATACGGCCACAGCCTCGTCGTCGATCCGTGGGGGGAAGTGCTGCTCGATATGGGCGGGGAGGGCCCGGGTCTCGCCTTTGCCGAGATCGATCCCGCTCGGATCGAGGAGGTCAGGCGCCAGGTGCCGAGCCTTGCCAACCGGCGGAAAATCGCCATTTAGGCGCGATGATCGTTTTCGACCTCCACTGCGCAAACGGCCACCGTTTCGAGGGCTGGTTTGGCTCGTCCGGCGACTTCGAAGACCAGCAGGATCGCGGCCTGGTAAGTTGTCCCGAATGCGCTTCGCCCGAAGTGTCGAAAGCGCCGATGGCTCCTGCCGTCCCGCGCAAGGGTAACCAGCAGGTCGACACCACCGACAATCGCACCCCGATGACCAGCGGCGAAATCCCGCCCGAGGTGAGGAAAGCGATGAAGGCGCTCGCCGAAGCGCAGAAGAAGGCTCTCGCGCAGAGCAAGTGGGTTGGCGACGACTTCGCCGAACAGTCGCGCGCGATGCATTACGGCGAGAAGGACCTCGAGGCGATCCACGGCAAGGCGACGCTCAAGGAAGCTAAGGAATTGCTCGACGAGGGCATCGACGTCGCGCCGCTGCCGTTTCCGATCGCCGAGCCCGACGAACTCAACTGATTGCATCGGTTCGGAGCGCCCCTTATGGAGCCTTCCGGGGCGCCCGTAGCTCAGTCGGATAGAGCACCAGATTCCTAATCTGGGGGCCACAGGTTCGAATCCTGTCGGGCGCACCACTTCCCGCGAAATTCAGCTTGAGTTGCAGCCGTCCGTTGCGGCACTCTGCATATGCGTGGTCGCATACGCAGGGGCTATTTCGGCTGATGATCATCGAAACCCATCTCAACGACGGCAGCCCGGTCTGCATCCGGTCGGTGCGCAAGGAGGATGAGGAGCGCCTGCGCGAAGGCATTGCGAAACTCTCGCCGCAGTCGCGATACCTGCGTTTCTTTTCCGGCATGCCCCAGCCGCCGCAAACGGTGCTCGACCGGCTGCTCGATGTCGACGGCCACGACCATATCGCATGGGGCGCGATCCGGACCGATCTGGATGAGGCGCCGGCAATCGGCGTGGTCCATGCATTTCGCGATAGGGAAGACGCTTCGGTGGCGGATTTCTCGGTCGCGGTGATCGACGAGTATCACAAGCGCGGCCTTGCACGCCTGCTGACGGCGGTGCTGCTGCTCGACTGCCGCGACGAGGATTACGACCGGCTGTCGGTCCATATCCTGCCGGAGAACAAGCCTGCGCTCACGCTCGCCAAATCGCTTGGCGCGGAGCATGTCGGCTACGAATCCGGCGTATCGCAGTTCGAGATCGACATCGAAAACGCGCTCGCAACGCTCAAGCAGGAAACCGACGTTCCCGGGCTGGCGGAAGTGTTCGAGCAGTTCGGCGGGTAGGGCTCATCAGGCGGGCACGCGCTGCTCGTACAAGCTTCGCGCCAGGTAAGACAACACGCCGAGCGATCCGGAAATCCCGACAAGCAATGCACAGGTTCCGGCCCAGCCGAACGCATCGTAGACGGTCGTGCCGAGGATGCTGGCCAGTCCGCCGCCGATGAACATGAGCACGATGTAGATCGTCGTCAGCCTGGTTCTCAGGCTCGGCTCGAGCGACAGGAAGGTCATCCGGCCGGTTACGTCGATACCGGGGCCGACGAGATTGCCGATGAACAGCGGAATGAGCAGCAACCACAGCGACTGGCCGAGTGGCCAGAGCAGAAGTAGGCCGCCGAATTGGATCAGCGCGAACACGAAGCGCGCCTTGCGTGGACCGACCGAGTCCGCCCAGCGCCCCAGACGCGGAGTCGAGAAAATGCTGACCGCCGAAATGCCCGCGAGGTAGCCGACCGTATCGACGCCGTATCCCATCTCATCACTGGTGAGATGCAGCGCGAGACCGAGCCACAATGCAATGAAGCCGCCGAAGTTGAGTGCCTGGATCGCGCCCGACAACAGGACTTCGCGATGCTGCTTCATCAGAGGGAAGAGGGAAGCGACGAGTGCTCCGTATCCGGTCCGGTTTTCATCGGCACCCCCGCGGCGACCTTCCATAAGGAAGGGGAGGGCGAGGGTGATGGCGAGCATGAGGCTCGTCGCGATCCAGTAAACCGCGCGCCACCCGAAATGTTCGGTCACCACGCCTGCGCCGACCCGTGCGATCAAGATGCCGAGAATTACGCCGGCAGTGAGCAGGGCGGTGACTTGTCCCAATCGCTCGGGCGCTACGCGCTTCGAGGCATAGGCGGGCAGCAGGTATGGCGCGATGGTGAAGAAGCCGAGCGCGGTTGAGCCGATGGTGAAGACCGTGAAGCTATCCGACAGCGTCATCGCGGCGAGCGACAGTGTCTGGCCGCTCACGAATACGACGGTAAGGCGCTTGTTGGAAAACCTGTCGCCCAGGGGCAGCAGCAGGAAGATGCCGATCGCCAGCGCGATCTGGTTGAGTGCCGGGACCAGCCCGATGCGCGCTTCGCTGATGCCGAAATGTGCGGCGACTTCGCCGATAATCGGGTGGATGTAATAAGCGTTCGCGGTGACCACCGCCACGACGACGGAAAGCGCGAACTCCTGCCTGCGCGAGAGATAGGCTGATGCGCTCATTGCCGCCGTTTCCACCGTGTCCCCATCATGACGCAAAACGCGCACCCGTCTCCGCCGACTAGGCTGGAAACGGGTGCTGCGCCAGATCGCTTCTCTTTAGCTTGGCGTTACTTCGCTTCGCCGGGCGCATTGCCCATTGGCACGCGCTCCTTGAAGGTATGCGTGATGTAGGGGAACGGAATTTCGATGCCCGCATCGTCGAGACCACGCTTGATTGCGCGCACCACCTTGTCGGTCGAGACCCACATGTCGCGCGGCTTTGAGCCAGCCCACCAGCGCACCTTGAAGTCGACCGAACTGGAGTTGAAGGTCGTCGCAAACACGTCGACGCCCTTGTCGGCATCGATACCTTCCACGCCTTCGACCGCTTTGCGAATGACTTCGGCTGCGTGGTCGAGGTCGGTGTCGTAGGAAACGCCTGCGACCACCTCGTGGCGACGCTGCGTTTCGTCGGTCAGGATCTCGACCGGGTTCTTGAACAGCATCGCGTTTGGAACGAGCGTCACTTCGCCCGAAAGCTTGCGGACATAAGTTTCGCGAAGGGTGATGTGCTCGACCTTGCCCTTTATGCCTTCGCACTCGATGATGTCGCCGATACGCATCTTCTCGCGCAGCATGATGAGCACGCCGGCGAGAAAATTCTCGAAAATGTCCTGGAAGGCGAAGCCGATGGCGACGGCACCGATGCCGAGGCCCGCAACGAGGCTGGCGGGGGTCATGCCCGGCATGACGACGATCAGCGCGATCATCAGGCCCACGAGCCAGATGACCAGCTTCACGACGGTGTCGATCAGGTTCTTAAGGCTGGGCCGGATTTCGGTCGAGCCGACCAGCCGGTCGGCGATTCGCATTGCGAATTTCGCGACGATCCAGGTGATCAGCAGGATGACCAGCGCGATCACCATGTTGGGCAGGGCGCGAACGAAGCCCTCCGCCATGCCGACGAGCTGGTCCTGCAGCGTCGCCAGGGTGTTCACGGTCTGGTCGTAAGTTTCGCCGGACGCGCCGGCGGTCGGATTGCTCATGATGTCCCCTTCGTTTTCGCCCTCAACGGGTGAAGGGAGGGGCAGTTCCGACCGTCGGCCCGTGCCGATCGCGGCAATCAGGCGTTGCCATGTTCCTTGCGGGCGATCTCGTGGAGCCAGGCCGCGTGCTGCGGAGCCTTCTTGGTCTGCGACCATTCCTCGAGCATCGGCATCGCGACGCGCTTCAGCTCGGCATACTGCTCATCGGTGCCGATATCGGCAGCCAGCTCGACGCGGTGGCCGTTCGGGTCGAAGAAGTAGATCGACTTGAAGATGCCGTGATGCGTCGGGCCGAGAACGTCGATGCCGAGGCTCTCGACATGGTCCTTGGCGGCAAGCAGTTCTTCTTCGCTGCCGACGCGGAATGCGAGGTGCTGGACCCACTGCGGCGTGTTTTCGTCGCGGCCCATGTCGGGCTGGTTCGGCAGCTCGAAGAAGGCGAGGATATTGCCGTTACCCGCGTCGAGGAAGACGTGCATGTAGGGATCGTAGGCGCCGGTCGAAGGAACATGGTCCTCGGCAAAGGCCGTGGTGTACTCCATGCCGAGCACCTTCTGGTACCACTCGACCGTCTCTTTCGCGTCCTTGCAGCGATAGGCAGCGTGGTGGACGCCGCCCAGCTTTACCGGGTGCTCGCTCATTCCGCCGGCTCCGTTTCGGCTTCGTCGACCTGCAGGGCGCCGCGACGGATCTGGTCGCGTTCCATGCTTTCGAACAGCGCCTTGAAGTTGCCTTCGCCGAAGCCTTCGTCACCCTTGCGCTGGATGAATTCGAAGAACACCGGACCGACCTGCGCTTCGGCAAAAATCTGAAGCAGCAGGCGGGGCTGGCCGCCTTCGGTCGTGCCGTCGAGCAGGATGCCGCGCATCTTGAGCTCATCGGCATTCTCGCCGTGGCCGGGGAGGCGCTCGTCGAGCATATCGTAATAGGTTTCCGGCGGTGCGGTCATGAACGGAACGCCGAGCTTCTTGAGGCGGTCCCATGCTTCGACAAGGTTGTCGCAGATCAGCGCAATGTGCTGGATGCCTTCGCCGTTGAACTCGCGCAGGAACTCCTCGATCTGGCCCTTGCCGCCTTCGCCTTCTTCATTGAGCGGAATGCGGATCTTGCCGTCGGGCGCAGTGAGCGCCTTGGAGGTGAGGCCGGTGTACTCGCCCTTGATGTCGAAGAAACGGATCTCGCGGAAGTTGAACAGCTTCTCGTAGTAGTCCGCCCAATAGGACATACGACCGGTGTAGACGTTGTGCGTCAGGTGGTCGATCAGCTTGAAGCCGGCACCTTCCGGGTGCTTCTCGACGCCCGGCAGGAATTCGAAATCAATGTCGTAGATCGACAGGCCGTCGCCGTTCTCGTCCTCGTAGCGGTCGACGAGATAAAGGATTGCGCCGCCGATGCCGCGGATCGCCGGGATGCGCAGTTCCATCGGGCCGGTTTCGACATGCACGGGCTCTGCGCCCTGTTCGATCAGGTGGTCCCACGCCTTCTGCGCATCACGGACACGGAAAGCCATGCCGCAAGCCGATGCACCGTGTTCGCGCGCGAAGAACCAAGCTGCGCTGCGCGGCTCGTAATTGGCGATCAGGTTGATGCCGCCCTGGCGCCACAGGTGGACGTCTTTCGAGCGGTGGGTCGCGACATGGGTAAAGCCCATTGCTTCGAACACCGGCTCCAGCACGCCCTTCTCGGGGGCGCAGAATTCGACGAACTCGAAGCCGTCCAGGCCAGCGGGATTTTCGAACAGGTCAGCCATAGAAATCAGATCCTCCAAGATTGGTTTCATTTGTAACCAGTTTGCTCGAGGAAATCAAGCGGTCTGCATCATTTGACACAACGCATTGTCGCGCTAATCGCTCCATCAATCGCGAGATTGGGAGAGACCATGCGAGAGAATGAAGAGCTTGCCGAAATCCGCCGCGCGGTACGAGCGCTGTGCGACGAGTTTCCGGGCGAGTACTGGCGCGAGAAGGATCGCGAACGCGCCTATCCCGGCGAGTTCGTCGACGCGCTGACCAAGGCGGGCTTTCTCGCGGCGCTCATTCCCGACGAATATGGCGGCAGCGGGCTCAAGCTCGATGCGGCAGCCGTGATCATGGAAGAAATCCAGGCAGCAGGCTGCAACGGCGCGGCCGCTCACGCGCAGATGTACGTGATGAACACGCTGCTTCGCTACGGCTCCGAAGAGCAAAAGCAGGAATATCTTCCAGGTATCGCCAGCGGAGAGCTGCGCCTTCAGGCCTTCGGGGTTTCGGAGCCGACCAGCGGGACCGATACGCTCAGCCTGCGCACATTCGCTAAGCGCGAAGGCGACGAATACGTCATCAACGGCCAGAAGATCTGGACGAGCCGCGCCGAGCATTCCGACCTCATGGCGCTGCTCGCGCGCACGACTCCGCGCGAGGAAGTGGCCAAGAAAACGGACGGGCTATCGCTGTTCCTCGTCGATATGCGCAAAGTCGTCGGCAATGGCATGACCATCAAGCCGATCCGCACGATGATGAACCACTCGACCACAGAGGTGTTCTTCGACGACATGCGCATCCCGGCCAGTGCGCTGATCGGCGAGGAAGGGAAGGGCTTCCGCTACATCCTGTCGGGCATGAACGCGGAACGCATCCTGATCGCCGCCGAGTGCATCGGCGATGCCAAGTGGTTCATCGAGAAGGCGAGCGACTATGCGAAAGAGCGCAATGTCTTCGGCGCGCCGATCGGGAAGAACCAGGGCGTGCAGTTCCCGATCGCGCGTTGCTACGCCCAGATGCGGGCTGCCGAACTGATGGTTCACCACGCCGCCGAGGTCTATGACGAGGGCGGCAATGCCGGGGCCGAGGCAAACATAGCCAAGATGCTCGCCTCCGAAGCGAGCTGGGCGGCAGCGGACATGTGCGTCCAGACTCACGGCGGTTTCGGATTCGCCGAGGAATACGATGTCGAGCGCAAGTTCCGCGAGGCGCGGCTCTATACGGTGGCGCCGATTTCGACCAACCTGATCCTCAGCTACCTGGCCGAGCACGTACTCGGCCTGCCGCGTTCCTACTGATAATTCGCAAATGTTTCTTGACCCGCTGAATCAGTTGTGATTCTGTAGTTAACGTGACGCGAGAGGGGCATAAAATTTCACTCCCGAGGGAGCAGATGATGCAGGGCATTGCCCTTGCGATCCTGCTCGCCATCACGGGACTTGCGATTGCCGGGCCCAGCGGGCTGCTCGCATGGGGTGAAAACAGCCAGCTCCTCGAGCAGCGCAAGATGCAGGTGGCAGCCCTGGTTGAAGAGCGCGATGCGCTGAAGAATCGGGTCGACCTGCTCAATCTCAACAATGCCGATCCGGATCTCGTTGGCGAACTGCTTCGCCGTAACCAGAACATGATCCATCCGGACGAGGTCGTCCTGACGCTTCCCGAAGCTGACTGACACGCTCCGCCCTCGGGCAATCCCTTGAATTTCGTATGCATGGCTCACGCCCCCGTTGCGTGACGCTACGTCTTGCGCCAAGAGGCTGGCACAAACCTCCCCAGGTGAACACAAAACAGGGATGAGCAGCCTTGGCCAAGCAACCCCGGACCAAAAAAGCACCGGCGAAAAAACCGGCGGCAAAGAAACCCGCCGCAGCGAAGAAAACGCCGTCGAAGTCGAAAGCGATCGCGACCGACGAGGATTTCGTCCTCCACAGCCTGCAGGAAGCGCACGAGAAATCGCCGCGCTATGATGCAAGCGTCGAGGAAATGCTGCACTTCTACGAGCAAATGCTGCTTATCCGCCGCTTCGAGGAAAAGGCCGGCCAGCTTTACGGCCTCGGCCTGATCGGCGGCTTCTGCCACCTCTATATCGGCCAGGAAGCGGTCGCCATCGGCCTGCAGAGCGCGCTCGACAGCGACAAGGACAGCGTGATCACCGGCTACCGCGATCACGGCCACATGCTCGCTTACGGTATCGATCCCAACGTCATCATGGCGGAACTGACCGGGCGCCAGGCCGGCATCTCGAAGGGCAAGGGCGGCTCGATGCACATGTTCAGCACCGAGCATAAATTCTACGGCGGCCACGGCATCGTCGGCGCGCAGGTTGCGCTCGGCGGCGGTCTTGCGCTCGCTCACCAGTACAACAACGACGGTGGCCTCTGCCTTGCCTATTTCGGCGACGGCGCGGCAAACCAGGGCCAGGTCTACGAGACCTTCAACATGGCCGCCCTGTGGAACCTGCCGATCGTTTTCGTGATCGAGAACAACCAGTACGCCATGGGAACCGCGGTCACTCGCAGCTCGGCCGAAACCGAATTCCACCGCCGCGGCACGGCATTCCGCATTCCCGGCATGGACGTGAACGGCATGGACGTGCTCGAAGTGCGCAACGCGGCCGAGATCGCGTTCAAGCATGTTCGCGAAGGCAATGGCCCGGTGCTGATGGAACTCAACACCTATCGCTATCGCGGGCACTCCATGTCCGACCCGGCGAAATATCGCACGCGCGAGGAAGTGCAGGATTACCGCGATACCAAGGACCCGATCGAGGGCCTGAAGAAGGCACTGATGGAGAAGGGCAAGACCGAGGACGACTTGAAAGCGATCGACAAGAACATCCGCAAGATCGTGTCGGAAGCGGCCGACTTCGCGGAAAGCTCGCCCGAACCAGATCCGAGCGAACTCTACACCGATGTCCTGGTCGGGGAGTATTGATCGATGGCTATCGAACTCAAGATGCCGGCCCTTTCGCCCACCATGGAGGAGGGCACGCTTGCCAAGTGGCTGAAGCAGGAAGGCGACTCCATCGAGCCGGGTGACATCATCGCCGAGATCGAAACCGACAAGGCGACGATGGAATTCGAGGCGATCGACGAAGGCACGCTTGCCAAGATCCTCGTTCCCGAAGGTACGGAGAATGTCGCGGTCGGCACGGTCATCGCCATGCTGGCGGGCGAGGGCGAGGACGCGGGCAGCGTCGAAGCTCCCGCAGCTTCCGACGAAGCTCCGGCCGACGTTCCGGGCGAGGGCAAGGACGTAGGCCGTTCCGACGAGGACGGCTCGATCACTCCCGAGGCTCCGGCGCGCGAACCGAAATCCGATCCGGAAATTCCCGCCGGTACCAACATGGCGAGCGTCACGGTCCGCGAAGCGCTGCGCGATGCGATGGCCGAGGAAATGCGGCGCGACGAACGCGTTTTCGTGATGGGCGAGGAAGTCGCGCAGTATCAGGGCGCCTACAAGGTCACCCAGGGCCTGCTCGATGAATTCGGCCCCAAGCGCGTCATCGACACCCCGATCACCGAGTACGGCTTCGCCGGCATCGGTGCGGGCGCGGCGATGGGCGGCCTGCGCCCGATCGTCGAGTTCATGACCTTCAACTTCGCGATGCAGGCGATCGACCACGTCATCAACTCGGCCGCGAAGACCAACTACATGTCCGGCGGCCAGATGCGTTGCCCGATCGTATTCCGCGGTCCGAACGCTGCCGCAAGCCGCGTGGGCGCGCAGCACAGCCAGAACTACGGCCCATGGTACGCGAGCGTGCCGGGCCTCATCGTCATCGCGCCGTATGATTCCTCGGATGCGAAGGGCCTGCTCAAGGCCGCCATCCGCAGCGACGACCCGGTAGTGTTCCTCGAGAACGAGCTGGTTTACGGCAAGAGCTTCGAGCTTCCGGAACTCGATGACCATGTCCTGCCGATCGGCAAGGCGCGCATCATGCGCGAGGGTTCGGACGTCACCATCGTCAGCTACTCGATCGGCGTCGGCTTCTCGCTCGAGGCAGCCGAGAAGCTTGCCGAGGAAGGGATCGATGCGGAAGTGATCGACCTTCGCACGCTTCGTCCGCTGGACAAGCAGACCGTGCTGGAAAGCCTCGCCAAGACCAACCGCCTGGTGGTCGCGGAAGAGGGCTGGCCAACCTGCTCCATCGCATCGGAAATCATCGCGATCTGCATGGAAGAGGGCTTCGACCACCTCGACGCCCCGGTCCTGCGCGTATGCGACGAAGACGTGCCGCTTCCCTACGCAGCGAACCTCGAAAAGCTCGCGCTGATCGATGCGGCGAAGATCGTCAAAGCGGTGAAGAAGGTTTGCTACGTCGACTGAGCGTAGCGGGCCGGCACGTCAGCTAATCGTGTCGGTATAGACGTCACAGCGTGCTTCGGTCGACGTGCCGAAGTCGTTGCGCTTGTAGATCTCGCTGCGGTCGCGCTGGTGGCGCACGATGAAGGAGGACACAGCGCGGATTTCGGTCGTCGGGATGATCGTATCCGTGAAGATCGGCTCGTAGTCGTAGGTAACTTCGACGAAGATCGTGGAGCCCGACGGTTCGGCGTAAACCCGCGCATCGGAAGGGCCCATCCCATCGGGTTGGAGCGAATAGAGCGTGCCGTAGCTCGAGGTCGCGTTCTTCTCGCCAAGGCAGCGCTGCCAGGCGATGAACTGGTCGCCGTCCGTTAGGCTGGCTTTGCCGCCACTGTTGCACGCACCGCCCCGGCAATGGGTGAGGGTACTGAAGATCTCCAGGCTGCTGACGATGATCCGACCGCGCTTGAGAAAGTTGATCTCCTCCGTCGCGGTGTACTCCGAGCCCATCAGGATATCGTTGATCTGGTTCTCGTAGAGCTTGCGATCCTGCAACTCGGTCTGGTCACCGACGCGTCCGATATTGTCCGCCACGCTGGCGGCCACCTGTTCGACCCGCATGGTGGTCGAAATATAGTGCGTCATTTCGACGCCGCCGAGGATTGCCGTCAGCATGAGAGGGGTCGCAAGAGCGAACTCGGTCATGGCAACCGCGGCGCGATCGCGGGCGAGTGTGGAGAGGAAATGCTTCACGAACAATTCTCCGTCCGGTCGCGCGACTGCTGCTTGGTGAAGGGCTGGTTGCGCATGATGGTCGAAACGGTCGTGCTGTGCGTGTTCGGCAGCCCGATCAGATTGGCGACCGGGAAGGCACGCGGATAGGTGATGTCCACTTCGTAGAGCACGGCATCGCGCGCACCGCCGAGGCCCGCTTCGCCGCGATCGGAATCCCATGATCCGTTGCGGTTCGCATCGATGTAAGGCTCGCCATCGTTGCAATAGCCGTCGCCGTTCAGATCGTTGTATTCCTCCGCCCGTCCGACGTCGTCGAACCTGCCATACGCCTTGCGCGAGAATGTGAGCTCGGCGTTGGGCACGAGGTGGTGGATCATTCCAGCGACATGGGCGTCGATCTCGGCGGGCGTCGCATTCTCGATGGCGGAATCGCGCGCCGCCTCGTGCACTGCGCCGCGAAGCATCATGCCCGAATAGACGTTATAGCAAATGTCGAACCCGCCCATGAGCAGCACCATCAGCGTCGGCGCGATGAGCGCGAATTCGACGATGGAGGCACCCGTCCGATCGCGCTTGAGGCGAGAGAGAAGTCCGACCATCACCGCGAAATCCTCAGGTCGCCGATCGATCGCGCAATGGTCGCGAAGGCCACCCCAAGCTCGAAGGCATTCTTCGCCTCGAAGTACTGGCCCGCGCCCGCGCAGTCGACCATGGCATCATTTACCCTCGTACCAAAAGCGACGACCCAGACGGTCACGTTGCGCTTCTTGACCTCGTTGCAGGCAAAGCCGAACCGCGCCTCGACGACCTGGGCAAGGGTCATCGAATTGTCGGTCGGGTCCCAGCGACGCTGGTCGAGTGCATCGACGCCGTATGCGCCATAGGAAATGTCATACGGCTCGGTCTGGCCGTCGGTGAGGAAGATGATGTGCCGCGAGACGGAAGAGCCGTCGGCGGCGGCATTCTCGTCGGCGAACAGGCCGCTCGGCGAGATGAGGCGCGCGCCCCAGATCATGCCGATGTCGTGATAGGTCGCGCCATAGGGCGTCAGCGTTGCAAGATAGGTGTCGAGCTCAGCCGACGTCATGGTCTCCAGCTTCTTCGCCTTGGCGCGCGTACAATCGGAGAACCACCAGTTCCCGGTGTCTGCATAGTCATCGGTGGTGGTCACTTCCGGCACGGAGATGGAACCCGAACCGTTCCGCTGAATCGAGCGGACAAAAATGGCCGACGGATTGCGCGGCTTCCACTGCGTATCCGGGTTGCCGGGCGAGGGGATGAGATCGATGTCGAGGTCGAGATTCTCGCTCAGGTCGACATTGCTGAAATCGGTGATCTGCGTCGTCTTGCGTTCCTCGATGCAGCCGCCGGTCGTCGTGCGCCAGTCGGACATGTCGTATTCGACCGGCTTGTAGCGCCAGCGTTCGTCGAGACGCGGAACCTCGCGGACGTCTTCATATGTGTGCGTGTAATTGGTGTGCTCGACATAGCTTACTTCGCAGATGGAGCCATTCAGTTCAGTCCGATAGATGCGTCCGTTCTGGATGCGTTTCATGGGTGTGATGTAAAGGACCGCAGGTGGCTGGCGCTTGATCTCGGTGTAAATATCGCCGTTCTCAGAGAAGTTTTGCGTCAAGGTATTTGCAGGATTTGGCCTGCTGCAACTCCAACTGCTGGCTTGGTCGCCGCTTGCGTTCGGATTGAAGGTCGCCGCGTAGCTTTCGACTATGATCTTCGAGGATCGGTTGCCGCCCACAAACCGCCAGTTGCGACTGTAGGTTTGCTCTTCTCTTGTAGCGACGAAGCCGCGGCTGACGCGCGATTGATAGGTCCAGTCCGTTTGGACCCAGTCGTCTTCGAGCAAGTGTCCCACGTTCACATTGGTCGCGTAGGGCACGAAGCCATAGCGCACGGTCGAGCTGCTGGCCTTGCTGCCTTCCAGCTGGGTGTGAAAGTCGCGGATGACGTCTTTGAGGGTTTCGATACGCGACTTGGGGTCGCCCGGGTTGGTGTGGCGCATCGAACCGGTGACATCGAGCACCATCATCACGTCGACGGTCGGGAAATTCAGGCGCGCCTGGCATTCGACCGACAGGGGTACCTTGTCGATCCCGAAGACCACCATGACCGACGTCGGCACGTCGACCGAGGCGACCCCGGAAATTGCGTAGTCCGCCTCCAGCGTCATGCGGAAATCACGGTTCTGCGTGCCGTAGGCGCCGTCGCGAAAGTTCACATCGAAGAAGCGCGTGCCGAAGGTTTCGACATCGTCGGGAACCTGTCCGCTCGATACGACCTCCGTGCCCATCACCTTGCGCGCGGCCAGGACGCCGGAATCGCATGCTTGCTGCAGCCGGTTCTCGGCGAGGTAGGCGCGGCCCATGTCGATGCCGCCACCGACCATGCCCAGAAGGGGAAGGATCGCGGCGGCGATGAGTGCAAGCGTATTGCCGGCACGGTCGCGCGCAAGGCGGCGAAGGAACTCGCCCGCCTGCTGCAACCTGGTCTGGCAATTGTGCTTTTGCACCGACTTGCTCGTCCTCGAAACTATGCGACCTTCCGCCCCCTAGCGAGCAGGCGAGAAGGTTTCGCAAATGCACATGGTTAAGCGATGGTGAAGGGCAGGGCGCAGAAGCCCTGCAACCTCAGGTCTCGACGACGAAAATGGGCCGCGAGTAGGTTAACGTGGTCGCCGGAAGCGTCACGAACGGCAGCCAGTCTTCCATCGTGTAGGTGATGTCGAGATCGAGCTCCGTCGCATCGGTGACGCGGCTCGTGCCGACTTCCCGGACCGAGATGGTCAGGCGGTCGGAATCGAGCATGTAGGGCGTGTTCACCGCGCTCGCGAGGACGACCGAACGGATCTGCGTCGTCGTGAGTTCATTGCCCTTCTGGTATTCCACCATCGTGTAACGGGCAGCGTCCGACGCGATCGAGCGGACCGCGTTGTAGTTCTGCATGTAGACGCCCATGTGGAACACGCCGACCATCATGGTGATCAGCACCGGAGCGAGCAGGGCGAATTCGATCGCGATGGCACCGCGAAGGTCGCGGGCGAGATGTTTGGCAAAACGCTTCATGACAGCTGCACCGTGCGTTCGACGTTGAAATCGATCGGCTTGCCGACACCGAACTGCGTCCAGACGGGCGTGTAGGTGTCGGTGATGTCGAGTTCGATATAGGAGGCAACGACGGCATCCGTTCCGCAGCTGTCCGGGTCGGTCGTGGTCACGTCGCTGTCGTTGCAGCGATAGAACCGGCTGATGGTGATCTGGTCGTCGCTCAGGCTGACCGACTTGGCCAGGATTTCCTTGATCGTGCTTACTTCCACGGTTGCACCGCGTGCGGTTGCCAGGGCGATGACCTCACCCTCGTTCGCCGCGGTCTGCAGCTCGTGCTGGCGCGAGACGATATTGCTCACCTCGAACGTACCAAGTGCGAGAAGCACGAGGACGGGCGCAACAATGGCGGTTTCGATAGCCATCGTGCCGCGGATATCGCGGATGAGGGAACAAAGGTTCTTCATGACTTAGCCTACCAGCCTCACATCGGGGGTGGACGACCCGACTTTCGTCGCGTCCTTGGTCGGGCAAAGCGTTTCGAGGAACGCGCCGCCGCGGATGTCGATCGAATAGGCCGAGATTTGGAGACACTGGGCCACGACGTCGGCCGTACCGTTGATCCGGATGTTGCCGGACGGAAGGTAGATCAGGCCTTCGATGATCGAGTTGGAGTTGCCGTTGAAGATGTGGTCCTGGCCCGGATCGTTGTCGCGCTCCTCGAAGATGAGGATGTCGGACAGCTGGTCGGCCTGCGATTCATAGGCCGTGCCGATGAAGTCCGAAGCCGACATCGGGGTCAGGTTGAGGCTGTTGCCGTTGCCACTACCGCCAAGCTTCACATGCGCCCCGTTGCGCAGCACGAACATGACGCCCGAACCGGTGACATCGAAGTTACCGGTAAGGTCGAGCGTGCCGCCGTCGATCACATAAATGCCGCTCGACAGCGTCGTGGTGCACTTCACGACGAGACCGCTGTAGGTCCCGGGCAGGAGCGATGCCTGCTTGTTCTTGCCCTTGCCGGTGCAATTGTAGGTGCGCGGCGTATCGTTGGTCGGCGGCTCGAGATCGGCGTAAATATCCTCCAGCCCGCGGACGTTTTCGACGATTACGTCGTCATTGTCCTCGGCATCGATCGTACCGCAGGCGACGATGACATCGGTCAGGACGTCCGCGTTGCCATCGATCGTGATGGCATCTTCGGAGCAGCTCAGCGCAGCTAGACCGCATGCTGCACGGACCTTCGCACTACCGCCGATCATGGTCCCGGTACCAGTCGTCTTAAGCGACGTGAGGCAGGCGTTGAAGTCGTAGCCTTCGGCGAAGCTGGCCTGCGCGGTCGCACGGATCGTGGTCGATCCGCCGGTCAGGAAGCTGCTGAAGGGCAGGGTCCTGGTCGCCGTCGAGCTGACGATCAGGCTGTTGTCCGTACCGCCAGCATAGTCGGCAAGCTGCACGGTCGGGGTGGTGTCGAAGTCGTCGGTCTTCGAGATATTCGCACCGTATTCCTGCAGCGCGCGTTTCTCGTAATAGCCTTCGCTATCTTCACGGGCGAGCGCCCATGCGCCTGCGTAGGCGGCCTGGTCGACTGCGTGCTGCAGCTCGCGCTGCCACATGTACCACTGCGCAGTATCGACCGCGAAACCGGCCCCGCCGATGAGAGCGGGCACGCCCATTGCCACGAGCATCGTCGCGTTGCCGGTCCGGCTCCTGGTCAGTGCTTTGCAGAGCTTGCGAACAGCCCTCATTGCCAATTCCTCGAATGGTCCACAGACATCGTGCCCGTTTAAGGGCGAGTTGTGAGTGTCCTATGAAGCCAGAGGGTTAAAATGGAGTTTCGCACCCGGCGTTTAGGGGCTTTCTGCGGAGGGAAAGGGTAAACGCGGTTTCACGGATTCGGCCGTGGCTTGACATCGGATGTCCTCTGCCGAAGGGCGGGCGGGATGGACGGCCTCGAGAACTCTATTTCCTCTTTCCCGGTGCGACTGGCGCTGACGCACGCCCCGCTTTCGCAGCGGCCTGCCGCCCACGCGCTGTTCGCGCTGGACTCACGCCTCGGCCAGTTCGTCAGCCAGGCGAGCGAGCCGCTGGTGGCGCAACTGCGTATCTCCTGGTGGCGCGAGCAGCTGGCCAAGCCTGCCGACCAGCGACCGAAAGGCGACGAGGTTCTCGATGCGCTCTCGCACCATTGGCCGGAGGTCGAAGGGGAGATGACAGCTCTGGTCGACGGGTGGGAACGGTTGCTTGCCGAACCGCCTCTGCCGGAGGATGCAGCTGAAGAGTTCGTCGGCGCGCGGGCGGGCATCTTCGCTTTGCTCGCTAGCAAGGCCGGACAGGCTTCGCTGGCGGGCAAGGCACTCAAGATGGGCCGGACGTGGGCCGCCGCCGACCTCATCGCGCGCACCAGCGATGACGGCGAGCGCGGTTTCCTGCTCGAGAAGTTCGGCGGTCTGGCGAGCGATCGCCATGCGCTGCCGCGAAGCCTGCGCCACCTGACGATCCTCGGGGAACTGGCGCGGCGCTCGCTGGCTAGGGGAGGCTCGCCCCTGATCGAGACACGTAGCGACTATCTCCTTGTAATGCGGCTTGGAATGTTCGGGCGCTAGGTTATCATGCGGCCCGAAGGGAAGGTCGCATGAACAGGATTTTGCTGGGCGCCGTCTGTGCGCTGGCGCTGGTCGGTTTGGGTGCATTCTGGTGGCAGGGAAGGGCACAGGTCGAGGCCGCAGCACCGCCGCCTCCCGCGCCCGAAGCCACGCTAAACCTGCCGGACATCCCGATCTCCGATCCCGCCGACATGGAGGGCCCCGAACCTCCCGAGGCG
The DNA here is from genome assembly GCF_004114695.1 of Erythrobacter sp. HKB08. NCBI lineage: Bacteria > Pseudomonadati > Pseudomonadota > Alphaproteobacteria > Sphingomonadales > Erythrobacteraceae > Erythrobacter > Erythrobacter sp. HKB08. Next base: position 1,927,746 of record NZ_CP035310.1, on the reverse strand, counting down.
AGCGAACTGACGCGCGAACAGCGGCGCTTCTTCCGCTACGACCGCAACCGCGACCTGCGCATCACGCGCGCGGAAATGCTCTCGAGCCGGACCGACGCGTTTCGCAAGCTCGACGTCGACGGCAACAATCTGCTGACGTTCGAGGAATGGGCCGTCGCCACCGCCACGCGCTTCGACCAGGCGGATGCCGACGGCAATCGGGAACTTACGCAGGACGAGTTCGCGACCACCGCGCCGAAGCGCAGTGCACGCAAACAGCGCTGCCGCTGCTAGGCGGCGACCTTCTCCCGCTTCGCAAGCCACTCGCCGAAATCCGCCTTGCCGCGCGAGGTGTAGGCTTCCTTGCGCTGCTTCTTCTTCACGTCATGAAGGGGATCGAACAGGCCGAAATTGACATTCATGGGCTGGAACGTCTCGGCCTCCGCGTCACCGGTGATATGCGCGAGAAGCGCACCCATCGCAGTGCTGCGCGGCGGCGATTCCCATGTTTCCCCACCAAGTTCGAATGCAGTCATCATCCCGGCGAGGATCCCGACTGCCGAGCTTTCCACGTAACCCTCGCAACCGGTGATCTGCCCGGCGAAGCGGATGTGCTCGGCCCCGCGCAGGCGTAGCTGCCGGTCGAGCACCATGGGCGAGTTGATGAAGGTATTGCGATGCAGCCCGCCAAGGCGCGCAAACTCGGCGTTTTCGAGGCCGGGAATTGTTCGGAACAGCTCTATCTGTGCGCCGTATTTCAGCTTCGTCTGGAAGCCGACCATGTTCCACAGCGTACCCATCTTGTTGTCCTGCCGCAGCTGGACGACGGCATAGGGCCAGCGCCCCTGCGGATGTTCCTCGGTCGTGTCGTAGGGGTTGTCGAGACCCACGCCCTTCATCGGACCGTATCGCAGAGTCTCCACGCCGCGCGCCGCCATCACCTCGATCGGCATGCAGCCGTCGAAATAGGGCGTATCCTTCTCCCACTCGCGGAATTCGGTCTTCTCGCCGTCGATCAGGCCCTGGTGGAAGGCGAGATACTGCTCCTTCGTCATCGGGCAGTTGATGTAATCGCCACCCTCGTTCGAAGCTTCCGTGCGCTTGTTCCAGCGGGACTGGATCCAGCACTTCGACATGTCGATGCTCTCGTGGTGCACGATCGGCGCGATTGCATCGAAGAAGGCGAGACGGTCTTGCCCCGTCGCCTTCACGATGCTGTCGGCCAGCGACTGCGCGGTCAGCGGTCCCGTGGCGACGATGGTAAGACCGGCTTCGGGGAGGGTATCGACCCGCTCGCGCACCACTGTGACGTTGGGATGCTCGAGAAGGGTGCGCTCGACCTCGGCGGAGAAGACATCGCGGTCTACAGCCATCGCGCTGCCCGCCGGCACGCGGGCGACTTCACCGGCATGCATGACGAGGCTGTCGAGGCGGCGCATTTCGTGATGCAGCAGGCCGACCGCGTTGCGCTCGTCGTCGTCGCTGCGGAAGCTGTTCGAGCAGACGAGTTCGGCGAGGCCATCGGTCTGGTGCGCGGGCGTGCAATCGCCGCCGCCGCGCATTTCCGACAGGCGTACCTTGTAGCCGCGGCGAGCGAGCTGCCATGCAGCCTCGCTTCCGGCGAGGCCGCCGCCGATTATGTGGACATCGTGGGACATGGATGCGCACCTAGTGCTTGCTTGCCCTATGGTTCAAGCCCAAGCTTCGCCCGGGAGGCAAAATGCCCAAACGCGCACTTCTGAAACATCGCCCCTGGCTTCTCGCCAGCGTAGCTGCGGCAACGGCGTTCTACTTCCTGTCGAACGATCCCATCGGCGGTATCCAGTTGATGCTGCTCAAGGGGTTGGGCGTTGCCCTGCTCGCGATCTATGTGCTGCGGCGCCATCTCTCGGTCGATGGCGGCATACTGGCAGCCGTGATGGCGCTTTCCGCCATCGGCGACATGGCGATCGAAGTCAGCTTTATCGCTGGCGGCGCTGCGTTCTTCCTCGCGCACATCGCGGCGATTGCGCTCTACTTCAGGCATCGAAGGCAGCACCCCACAAGCAGCCAGAAACTGGCCGGGGCGGCGCTGTTCATTTTCACGCCGGTGATATCCTACCTGCTGACGAAGGATGCGGGCGTTACCTTCTACGCGGCCGGGCTTGGCACGATGGCAGCGCTTGCGTGGCTGAGCCGCTTTCCGCGCTACCGCGTCGGGGTCGGCGCCGTCCTGTTCGTCGTTTCCGACTGGCTCATTTTCTACCGCATGGGGCAGGGCGGGCAGAGCGCGCTGGCAGACTGGCTGGTGTGGCCGCTCTATTATTCGGGCCAGTTCATGATTGCGACCGGGGTGGTCCAGTCGCTGCGCAACGACCTGCCGCTCGACAGGGACTGAGCCCTCAGGCCGCAGCAGCAATGGTCGTGCGGTGCAATTCGCGCCGATAACCCTCGTACCCACCGGTCGCGCGGTGAATGACGGAGCGGTTGTCCCACATCAGCAGCATGCCTGGTTCCCAGCGGTGGCGATAAACGATCTCGTCACGTGTCTGCCATGACTGGAGATCGAGGACGAAGGCGAGTGCCTCCTCGTCACTCATGCCCTTGATCCCGACCGTGTAGCTGAAGGATGCAAAGATCGCTTCCTCCCCGGTTTCGGGGTGGGTGATGATGAGAGGGTGCTCGAAGGTTTCGTTCGCGCTCTCATCGGAGCGGATTGCCATCGACCTGCCTTCGTCGGCATCGCCATAAAGGCCGCTCGGCGCATAGCCCCGCTGGGCCGAATGAATGGCCGTCAGGCTGCGAAGGTATTCTTTGCGCTCTTCGGGAAGGACCGCGAAAGCGGCGACCTGGTCGGCAAATAGCGTGTCCCCACCGACCGGCGGGATGTCGACTGCCAACAGGCAGGTACCGGCGGGAGGCTTGGGCAGGAAGCTCCAGTCGCTGTGCCAGCTTTCGGCGAACAAGCCGGAGGTCTCGTCCGCTTCGCGCAGGATCGCCGCGACATGCTCGCTGCCAGCGATGGGATCGAAGAACGGATCTTCCCCGAAGCCGCCCATGGCGAGGGTGAAGCGTTCGAGGGCATCGTCGTCCATCTGCTGATCGGCAAATGCGACGACCTTGTGCTGGAGCCAGATCGAGCGGATTTGTGAAACGAGTTCCGGGTCGAGCGGGCCGGACAGGTCGACGCCGCGGATGGTTGCTCCGCAACTGCTGTCCGACCGCTCTACCGCCAATGTCATCCGCCGGCTTCGCCGTCGATGTTCTTGTCCGAATGCGCAGTCGTGTCCGGAGTGGTTTCCTCGGTCCCGCGACCGACGATCTCTTCCGCTATCGCTTCCTCGGCAGCGTTTTCCGGCTCTTCCTGTTCATCGAGGCGAGCAACGCTGACGATCGTCTCGCCCTTCGCAACGTTAAACAGCCTGACGCCCGCCGTGTTGCGACCAAGGACGCGCAAGGTGTCGAGGCCGATGCGGATCAGCTTCGCCTGGTCGGTCACCAGCATGAGCTGGTCGTTCTTGGTAGCGGTGAAGCTCGCCACGACCGGGCCGTTGCGCTCGATATTGTCGATATTCGTGATGCCCATGCCGCCACGACCGGCGCGCCGGTATTCGTAGGCGGACGAGATCTTGCCGTAGCCATTGGCGCAGACGGTGAGGATGAACTCTTCCTCCTCCGCCATCTTGCGGTGCTCTTCGGAAAGCTCGGGCGCGTCTTCGTCCGATTTCCACGGGGCGACCCTGAGGTAGGCGTCGCGTTCGTCGGGAGTGGCCGAACCTTCGTGGAGGATGGCAAGCGAGACGACCTCGTCGCCCTTTTCCTTGAACTTCATGCCCCGAACACCGGTCGAGGTGCGCGAGGTGAACTCGCGGACGTCGGTGCCGGCGAAGCGGATCGCCTTGCCCATCCGGGTCGCAAGCAGGACGTCGTCGCCCGCTTCCAGCAGCTTTACGCCGATCAGGCGATCGTCGCTGTCTTCGTCGAACTTCATGGCAAACTTGCCGTTCGACGGGATGTTGGTGAAGGCGTCCATGCTGTTGCGACGCACGTTACCCTTCGCCGTGGCGAAGACGACGCTGAGCGCGCCCCAGCTATCCTCGTCTTCCGGCAGCGGCAGGACGGTGCGGATCGTCTCTCCGTCATCGAGCGAGGGCAGCAGGTTGATGATCGGGCGCCCGCGCGTGTTCGGCCCGCCTTCGGGCAGCTTCCAGACCTTCAGGCGGTAAACCTTGCCCTTGGTCGAGAAGAACAGCACCGGATTGTGCGTGCTGGTAACGAACAGCTCGCTGACGGCATCCTCATCCTTCGTCGCCATGCCGGCGCGGCCCTTGCCGCCACGGTTCTGGGCCCGGAAGGTCGAGAGCGCTGTGCGCTTGATGTAGCCGTCATGCGTGACGGTCACGACCATCTCATCGCGCTCGATCAGGTCCTCGTCCTCGATACCGTCCCATGCGGGGGCGATCTCGCTGACACGCGGCGTTGCGTACTGCTCGCGGATCTCCTCGAGCTCTTCGCGCATCACGCCGTAGAGCTTCACCCGGTCGGCGAGGATCGAGAGATATTCCTCGATCGCCATGGCGAGTTCCTTGAGCTCGTCGCCGATCTCGTCGCGGCCGAGCGCCGTCAGGCGATGGAGGCGCAGGTCGAGGATCGCTTTCACCTGACGCTCGGAAAGGCGATAAGTACCGCCTTCCTGATCGGCAGTCGGCTCGATGGCCTCGACCAGCTTGATGTACTGGGCGATGTCGCCGATCGGCCATTCCTTGCGGATCAGCTTCTCGCGCGCCTCGGCAGGGTTTGCCGCGCCGCGAATGATTGCGACGACCTCGTCGAGGTTCGATACCGCGACGACCAGACCGAGCAAGATGTGCGCCCGTTCGCGGGCCTTGTTGAGCTCGAACTTGGTCCGACGGGTGATGACTTCCTCGCGGAAGCCAATGAACGACTGCACGATGTCGCGCAGCGAGAGCACTTCGGGGCGACCGCCGCGAATGGCGAGCATGTTCGCCGGGAAGCTCGCCTGCGCAGGCGTGTAGCGCCAGATCTGGTTGAGCACCACTTCCGGTGACGCATCGCGTTTCAGGTCCACGACTACGCGCACGCCTTCGCGGCTCGACTCGTCGCGGATGTCGGAGATGCCTTCGATCCGTTTTTCCTTCGCGGCATCGGCGATCTTCTCGACCAGATTGGACTTGCCGACCTGGAACGGGATCGAGGTCAGGACGATGCTCTGGCGGTCGCCGCGCTTCGTCTCGATCTCGTGGCGGCAGCGCATCAGGATAGAACCGCGACCGGTAGTATAGGCCGCGCGGGCACCGGATTGGCCGAGGATCAGCGGGGCGGTCGGGAAATCCGGCCCCGGGATGATCTCGAACAGTTCTTCCGAGGTGATGCCCGGATTCTCGATGAAAGCGAGGCAGCCGTCGATCACTTCGCCGAGGTTGTGCGGCGGGATATTGGTCGCCATGCCGACCGCGATGCCGCCCGCGCCGTTAACCAGCAGGTTCGGGAAACGCGCCGGAAGGACCGTCGGCTCCTGGCGCGAACCGTCGTAGTTGTCGGCGAAGTCGACCGTGTCCTTGTCGAGGTCGTCGAGCAGGCTGTTCGCGACCTTGGCAAGGCGCGCCTCGGTATAGCGCATGGATGCCGGCGGATCGGGGTCCATCGAACCGAAGTTCCCCTGACCATCGACCAGCGGCACGCGCAGCGACCAGGGCTGCGTCATGCGCGCGAGAGCATCGTATATCGCGGCGTCGCCATGCGGGTGATAGTTACCCATCACGTCGCCGACGATCTTGGCGCTCTTGCGATAGGGGCGCCCTGCGACGAAGCCGCCTTCCTGGCTGGCGAATAGGATGCGGCGGTGAACCGGCTTCAACCCATCGCGCACATCGGGAAGAGCACGGCTGACGATCACGCTCATCGCGTAATCGAGGTAGCTCGTCTTCATCTCGTCGACGATGTCGACGCGTGCGTAATCGTTGGAGGGAACCGGCGGTTCGAGAGTTTCGGTATCGTCGCTCAAGAGAGATCTTTTCTGCTGCGTCCATTGGACGGACAATTCGAGCCTGCAATGTAGGGAAGGGGGCGCGATTTCGCCAGTTTGGGAGGTCTGAAACCCTCTTATTTCTGCGGTTTTTCCACATGTGCGTGGGTTTTGGCTGAACGGCAGGCACGGGCCTTATTCAAAGCCCGTTCAGCCGCCGATCCCTATCAGGATTTGCAATACGGAACGCGAAGCGGCAGTAGCGCGCGTGTGAACCGTTTTTCGCCCCTAAAAGGCATACCCTTTCCACTCTTGGGAGACACCCGAATGACTTTCCTTGCCCGCAAGAAGGCCAAACGTGCCGGATCGTCGATCGCAATGGCGATCGCCCTCATGACCGGTGCCGCCGTCGGCGTCACTGCACTCGAAACTCCGGCATACGCGCAGAAGAAGCGCGATAAGGAAGACAAGCCGAGCTACTCGAAAGGCTTCATTGCCGCCTATACGCCGGTGAACGAGGCTCTGAACGCAGAAGCCAAGGACGAAGCTGCTATCCGCGCGGGCATCCCGGCGATGATCGCAGCAATCGAAAACGACGACGACAAGAATGCCGCTGGCGGCATCCTGAACAACATCGGCGTCGCTCTCGACGACCGCGCGCTCATGCGCCAGGGCATCAACATGATGCTCGAAAGCGGCAAGGTCGCTCCCGAGCGTCTCGGCCAGTTCTATTACACCGCAGGCCAGCTCGCCTATAACGACGACGACTTCCAGGTCGCCCGCGAGCAGCTGAGCAAGGCGGACGCTGCCGGCTACACCGGTATGGACCTCGTTCCGGTCATCGCCGACACCTATTTCCAGCAGGAACAGTACGGTGAAGGCCTCGCATACATGAAGGGCCGCATCGACGCGAAGCTGCAGGCTGGCGAGAAGCCGCCGGAAGACTGGCTCAAGCGCGGCGTTGCGAACGCATACAACAACGACATGGCTGCCGAGGCAGTCGAGTTCTCCGCCATGTATGCGCGTCACTACCCGTCGGACACGAGCTGGAAGGATGCGATCAACATCCAGCGTAACCTGTTCCTCTACGAGAACCCGGAACTGCTCGACCTGATGCGTCTCGCCGACAAGACCAACACGATGGTCCAGCTGCGCGACTACGTCGACTATGTCGATGCAGCGAACGTCCTCCGTTTCCCGGGTGAAGTGAAGCGCATTATCGACAAGGGCGTCGCTTCCGGCGTCGTCGATCCGAGCGAGACCCTGATCGCGGAAACCCTGCGTTCGGCTAATGCACGCATCGCAGCCGACAAGGCAGACCTTGCCGGCCTCGAAAGCGATGCACGGGCAGCAGGCGCCAGTGGCAGCTTGGTGGCTGGTGCGGGCGATGCTTTCCTCGCCTACGAAATGGGCGACAAGGCGGAAGCGATGTACGAAATCGCGCTGACCAAGCCGGGTGCCGACACCGCGCGCCTCAACACGCGTCTCGGTATTGCCCAGCTCCTGCAGGGCAAGGTTGCCGAAGCTCAGGAAACCTTTGCCAAGGTTGACGGCAAGCGCGCACCGATCGCTCGCCTGTGGTCGGTCTATGCCGAAATCCAGGGCGCGGGTGCTGCCGGCACGATGTGACCGGTCATCCTTCGCTAGGTTGAAGAGGGCGCGGGCTTTGGCTCGCGCCCTTTTTCTTTTTCCTCAGCGCAGGCGCTTGATGAAAACCTCGCCATTGTCGCGGCGTTCGTGGGTGAAGATATCGGCTGCCTCGATCATGTCGGTGAGGCGCGCAAAGCCGAAATTGCGGACATCGAAGCTGGAGCGGTTGCCAGCCCGCTGGCCGACTTCCGACAGCTTGGCAAAGCCCTGAGCGTCGCGTTTCGAGTTATTGTAGGCATCGATCAGCAACTGGACGAGTTCGTCCTGGATCGAGCCTCCCGGGGTGTCTCGGCGATCCTCGCTTTCCGCTTTGATGAGGGCATCGACATCGATGAAACGCGAGCAAGCCTCGCGAAAGCCTTCCGGCGTCTTGGCCTGGCCGAAACCGTAGACCGGGTAGCCATCCTGCCGGATGCGCATCGCGAGCGGCATGAAGTCGCTATCGGAACTCATGATGCCGAAACCGTGCACGCGGCCGCTGTAGAGCAGGTCCATCGCGTCGACCGTCATCTTCATATCGGTCGCGTTCTTGCCCTTGGTCAGGTCGAACTGCTGCTGCGGCTCGATGCCGTATTTGTGCACCCGGTCGGCCCAGCCCTTGAGCGACGTCTTGCGCCAGTTGCCATAGGCCCGGCGGATATTGACCGAACCGAGCTCTGCAAGAACGGTCAGGACCGGGTCGATACCTTCTGCGCGCGCATTGTCGGCGTCGATCAGGAGGGCGATGTTTCTCGGGCGATTGCTATCCATGCGCGCTACATGGGGCGCTGGCGGGATATCCTCAAGCGCTATTCGACCGCTTCGAACTCGCCGCTCTCGTCTTCAAGGTGGTAGAGAACGCCTTCAGAAATAGCGAAAAATGTTCCTCGAAGCTTGATCTCGCCGCTCTTTTCCTTGTCGGCGACCCAGGGGAAAGTCCGCAGGTTCGCAAGGCTTACGCGAACGGCAGCGAGTTCCATCGCCCGCTCCGCCTCGCGCGATTCCGTGCCGAACTTTTCGGCGACCGGCTCGCGGGCATCGTCGAGCAGGTGAATCCACTGGGCGACGAAACCGCCTGCGCCCGGCTCATTGCCGTGCATCTCCTGCGTCAGAGCCGCCTTGCAACCGCCGCACATGCCGTGGCCCATGACGACGATCTGCTTCACGCCAAGGACCTGCACCGCGAATTCGATCGCTGCCGAAACGCCGTGCTGGCCAGGTGTCGTCTCGAAAGGCGGGACGAGCGCTGCGACATTGCGAACGACGAAAATCTCGCCCGGGTCGACATCGAAGATCTGCGCCGGATCGACCCTGCTGTCCGAACAACCGATAATCATCAGCTTGGGGCTCTGACCCTCGGCTACGAGGTGGTCGTAGCGCGCTTTCTGGCGTGGGTAGCCATCGGTGCGAAAGCGGCGATAACCTTCGAGAAGGGCTGCAAATTCGGGCATTCTAGAACCTCTCGCCGCGAATGACCTGAACATCCCACATGGTGAGGAGGAGCCGGTGCGAAGTAAGAATGGGCGCAAGGTCTTCGGCGAGCTTCATCGCCTTGTCCTCAGGCGCGATCGTCAGGATGAAGACCTTGTCCGAACCGGTCACGCGTTCTTCGCGCCAGTATCCGTCGCGCCCCTTGCCGGATTGAACCGGAGTGACGGTCCAACCGGTAATCCCGGCAGCGTCGATGGCAGTGGTCACGCGCTTGATGAGCGCCGCATCGGCAAGAATTTCGATCCGCTTGCGGGTCACGGTTTCGATCATGGCGAAACTCCTGGGTTACCGGTGAGGATCGATGCGAAAGCGCTGATAAGGCCGATGTTGATCAGCACGTTGAACGGGAAGGTGATGCTGAGCGACATGGTCAGGTAAATTCCCGGGTCAGCCTCGGGCAGGGCGAGGCGCATGGCGGCGGGAACCGCGATGTAGCTCGCGCTCGCACACAGTACGCCGAGCGCCGCTGCCGAACCAGCATCGAGGCCGATGCCCACGCCGACAAGCGTCCCGACCGCGCCATTCACGATGGGCAGGAAGATCGCGATCACGGCAAGGCGCCAGGTGATCGCCCTGCTGTCCATGATGCGGCGCGCGGCGATCAGGCCCATGTCGAGCAGGAAGATGCACAGCACGCCCTTGAAGCCGGCTTCGAAGAAGGGGCTGACGTCCGCAAAGCCGTCCGCGCCCCCGATCAGGCCGATCGCGAATGCGCCCAGCAGCAAGACGACCGAGGCGTTGAAAGCGACCTCGTGCAGCATCTCCTTGGTGCTCTGCCCACTTTGCGAGCCGAGCCCGCGTGCAAGCAGGAGGCCGGAGAGGATCGCCGGGCTTTCCATCGCCGCCATCACTGCGACCATGTAGCCACCCGCGGGCTTCGACTGGAATTCGAGGATTTCGACTGCGGTCACGAAGGTCACGACGCTGATCGAGCCGTAATGCGCGGCGACCGCGCCGGCATTGATCCGGTCGAGCTTGCCGAACTTCTTGATCACCACATAGGCGAATACGGGCAGGAGGAGGCCTGCCGCGATCCCGGCACCGAGAGCCGAGAGCACCGTGGTGTCGAAGCCGGATTTGGAAACCGCGACGCCGCCCTTCAGGCCGATCGCTGCCATCAGATAGAGCGACATGCCTTTCGCCAGCGCCTCGGGAATGGCGAGGTCGGAGCGCGCGAAGGCGGCAAGCAAGCCGAGAACGAAGAAGAGAACGACTGGCGATGTGAAGGTTTGTATCGCAAGCTGGTCCATGTGGGCGCGGCTAGCCGAGCCTTTTGGCTTAGGCAAGATGCATACGCATTCGTTTCCGCAGGCATTGCGCCGCTTGCCCCTCCCGACTAGATGGGCGCCATGAACGACCTGTCATCAGCTCCGCAGCCGGACGGCGAGCGCCCGGCTCGCCAGCGCAAGCCCGACTGGATCCGCGTCAAGGCCCCGGTCAGCAAGGGCTATCACGAAACGCGCAAGCTGATGCGCGACCTCAAGCTCAACACGGTCTGCGAGGAAGCGGCCTGTCCCAACATCGGCGAATGCTGGGACAAGAAACATGCGACCGTCATGATCCTGGGCGATGTCTGCACGCGCGCCTGCGCCTTCTGCAATGTGAAGACCGGCATGCCGCGTCTCGTCGATCCGATGGAACCGGAGAACGTGGCGATCGCGGCAGGGCAGATGGGTCTCGAACACATCGTCATCACCAGCGTCGACCGCGACGACCTGCCCGATGGCGGGGCAGGGCAATTCGTGAAAGTCATCAAGGCCCTGCGCCGCGAGACTCCGGACACGACGATCGAAATCCTCACGCCCGACTTCCGCGGCAAGATGCGCGCGGCGGTCGAGGCGATTTGTGAAGCCGGTCCAGATGTTTACAACCACAACCTCGAAACCGTGCCGCGTCTTTATCCGACGATCCGGCCGGGCGCGCGCTACTATGCTTCGCTGCGCCTGCTCGAGGAGGTGAAGAGCCACGACCCGATGATTTTCACCAAGTCGGGCATCATGCTTGGCCTTGGCGAGCAGCGGCTCGAAGTGCACCAGGTGATGGACGATATGCGCAGCGCGGACGTCGATTTCATCACCATGGGACAGTATCTCCAGCCGACGCCCAAGCATGCGAAGGTTGAGGATTTCGTCACGCCCAAGGCGTTTGCCGCCTATGGCGCGATCGCACGGGCCAAGGGCTTCCTCCAGGTCGCCTCGAGCCCGCTCACACGCTCGAGCTATCATGCCGGCGACGATTTCGCGGAAATGCGGGCTGCGCGCGAGGCCAAGCTGGCAAAGGCGGCCAAGACCAAAGCCTGATGCCGCTCATCCGCGAACATCGCAAACTGCCCTATACACCGGAGCAGATCTTCGACCTCGTTGCCGATGTCGACAGCTACCCCAAGTTCCTGCCCTGGGTCGTCGCGACGCGGGTGCGCTCGAACAGCGAGACCGAAATGGTCGCCGACATGGTGGTCGGCTTCAAATCCTTGCGTGAGCGTTTCACGTCGCGCGTCGAAAAGTCGCGTCCGAACCGGATCGTCGTGCACTATGTCGACGGCCCGATGCGCAATCTCGACAACAGCTGGCAGATTTCAGCGACCGAGGACGGCGTAAGCGAGGTCGATTTCTGCGTCGACTTCACCTTCAAGAACCGCGTTTTCGAGGCAATGGCGGGCCAATATGTCGACCGCGCATTCCGCAAGCTGATGGGCGCTTTCGAAGCGCGTGCGGAAGAGCTTTACGGCAGCAGCAATTCCAGCGCGCAGACGGTCGCCTGACGGCGGATCTCGGCGCGTCCGAGGTCGCCGAACTGCTTCAAGTCGCCTTCTTCGGTGCAAGAATTCCCGCGGATCGCTCGCGCGAAAACTACCGTTCCGACAGGCTTGAGCTTCGTCCCGCCGCTCGGCCCAGCAACACCGCTGATCGCGACGGCGATATCTGCCTTGCTGTGATCGAGCGCTCCCTGCGCCATCGCCCATGCGCAGGCGATCGAGACGGCACCGAAGGTCTCGATAATGTCGCTGGCGACTCCAAGGCTCTCCATCTTCGCTTCGTTCGAATAGGTGATGAAGGATCGGTCGAGCACGGCCGACGAACCCGGGATTTCAGTCAGCGCAGCAGACACGAGCCCGCCGGTGCACGATTCCGCAAGAGCGATCGTGCGACCGGCGACCCGGTTGGCTTCAACGACCTTGGCAGCAAGGTCGCGAACTTCGGCAGGGAGGAGCGTGTCGGTCATTCCGGGCGGTAAGCGCAGACTGACGGGCGGTCGACCTTTGCCAGGTCGAACAGGAAGGCGACGAGGCCACCGGCATTTTCCGGGGGAAGGGGGGCGAGAAGTTCCATGCCCCGCTCGATCTTCGAGCAATCCTTGGTCTTGATCTCTTCACCGAGCTTCTGGACGACGATCGCATCGACGAAGGGGCGAAGCGCTTCGGGCGGGAGCGCGCCGAGCATTTGCGCCATCTCGTCGCTGCCCGCCTTGTCCTTGCTGCCGGCACCGGCAAACTGCTGGAGGACGCGAAAGGCGCCTGTCCACGAGTTTTCCTGCAGCGCGGCGTAGGGAGCGACAAAGGTATCACCATTCGTGGCGAGAAAACCGGTGGGCGATAGCGAGCCGTTGCACTTGGTCGAAACCGCATCGACCATCAGCGGCATCGCGTAGATCAGCGTGTCGGACAGGTCGTCCTGCTCGATGCACTCCTGCGCGGCGAGGACCGACGGCTGCATGATGGCGAGCGTGGCCGTCATCGCGGCAGCCAGCTTGAAGGTTTTACGTGAACTCATGAATTATCCCTCTGGAAAAAGCGTGACGGCTGCCTGCGCGGCAATGCCCTCACGACGACCGGTCATTCCCAGGCCTTCTGTGGTTGTCGCCTTGACGCTAACCTGAACCGGATCGACTTCCAATATCTGAGCGATCCGCTGCTGCATCTTTTCCCGGTGCGGACCGATCTTCGGCTCTTCGCAGATGATGGTGAGATCGACATTTCCGACCACGTAGCCGCGCTCCGCTGCAAGCGATTGCGCGTGGCGGAGGAACCGGTCCGAGGATGCACCGCGCCAACGCTCGTCCTTGGGCGAGAAGTGCTGCCCAATATCGCCCGCGGCGGCAGCGCCAAGAATAGCGTCGGTGATCGCATGAAGCGCGACATCGGCATCGCTGTGTCCCGCAAGACCGCGATCGTGCTCGATCTTGAGACCGCCGAGCCACAGTTCCTCGCCTTCTGCAAGGCGATGAACGTCGAACCCGGTTCCGATCCGCGGGAATGCTGTCGTCACGGCGAAATCCTCTGCGAATGTAAGCTTGGCGAGGCCCTCGTCGCCCTCGACGAGTGCGACTTGCATCCCGTGTGCTCGGGCGACCTGCGCGTCGTCACCGGCTTCGCTCTGGCCGTTCCAGGCGCGGTGGGCTGCAAGGATCTCGCCGAGGCGAAATGCCTGCGGGGTCTGCACGCGCCGCAATTCCTCACGGACTGCCGTGCCGGTCATCAATCCGTCGCCAGCAACCGCAAGGCTGTCGACCACCGGAAGAACCGGGATCGCGCCACGAGCCGGGCCGATCGCATCGAGCAGTCGGTCGATCACCTCGCCCGAAAGCCCCGGGCGTGCGGCGTCGTGGATCAGGACCGGTTGGTCGGGACCGCCCGACAATGCTTCGAGCCCCGCCTTCACCGAAAGGCGACGCGTCTCTCCGCCCCGTACCAGTTTGGCGGTTGGGAAGGGGCGGGCAATGTCCTGCGCCGTCAAGTCGGATGGATCGGGGACCACCACAACGAGCTCCTGCGCACCCGCCTTGGCAAACGCATCAAGGGAATGAGCCAGAACCGGCTTGCCCTTCCATGGCGCATATTGCTTTGGGACACCCAGCCCTGCACGCGTCCCGCTGCCGCCGGCAACGATGACGGCACTGAACGCCGGGCGAGGGGAGTGGTCAGTCATGCGGATGCGGGCGCTAGCGCCTTGCACCGTGGTCGGCAATCCACTATTGGCTGCCTAAATTTTAGGCACAGACATGAATTCGCTCCCCAAACCTCCTGCCGTGAAGCCGATCGACATCGGCTCGGTCACGATCGACACGCCGGTCCTGCTCGCTCCGATGACGGGCGTCACCGACCTGCCGTTCCGCACGCTCGTGCGCCGCTATGGCTCGGGGCTCAACGTCACCGAGATGATCGCGAGCCAGGCCGCGATCCGCGAGACGCGGCAGTCGATCCAGAAAGCGGCATGGGACCCGATCGAGGAGCCCGTCTCGATGCAGCTAGTCGGCTGCGATCCGGAAAGCATGGGCGAGGCTGCCAAGCTCAATGCCGATCGCGGCGCGGCGATCATCGACATCAATTTCGGTTGCCCGGTCCGCAAGGTCGTCAACGGCATGGCCGGCAGCGCGCTGATGCGCGAGGTGCCGCTGGCAACCAAGCTGATGGAAGCGACCGTCAAGGCGGTCGACGTTCCGGTCACGGTGAAGATGCGCATGGGCTGGGACCACGAAAGTCTCAACGCACCCGAGCTTGCGCGGATCGCCGAAGACCTCGGCGTCAAGATGATCACCGTGCACGGCCGCACGCGCAACCAGATGTACAAGGGCAGTGCCGACTGGAGCTTCGTCCGCAAGGTGAAGGATGCGGTCTCGATCCCCGTCATCGTGAACGGCGATATCTGCGGCATCGAGGATGCTGCAAAGGCGCTCGAGCAATCGGGCGCGGACGGCCTGATGATCGGGCGCGGGGCTTACGGCAAGCCGTGGCTGCTCGGGCAAGTCATGCACTGGTGGCATACCGGCGAGTTTCGCGAGAGCCCGAGCTTCGGGGAACAATACGACGTGCTCGTCGAACACTATCAGCGGATGCTCGACCATTACGGCGAGGATGTCGGCACCAAGGTCGCCCGCAAGCATCTCGGTTGGTACACCAAGGGAATGCATGGTTCGGCCGAGTTCCGGAACCACGTGAACTTCATCGACGATCCCCGCCAAGTGCTCGGTGAAATCGAGCGGTTCTACGATCCCTTCATCCACAGGCAGGCTGCGTGAACGAGGCCGGCGGTGGCCCCGATGCGCGGGCTCAGATTTCGGGACTGGTCTTTGCGCTGGTCTCGCTCGATCCCGACATGGTCATCACCGAGGCCAATCCGGCGGCCGAAGACCTTCTCGGGCGAAGCGCAAAACGCTTGGTCGGAACGCCGCTGCTCGACATCATCGACCTGCCCGAAGGCAATCTGCGCGAGCGGATGCTGCAGGCTGACGACCAGCTCGTTGCTCGCGGCGTTTCGGTCGGCATCGACGGGGTGGAACGCGAGGTCAACATGACTGTCAGCCCGATGCATTCGCACCCGGGATGGCGCGTACTGACGCTGACGGACGCGGGTCAGGCCGACATGTCGGGCGAGACAGGTGCGGACGCGTCGCTCCGCGCACCGGCAATACTCGCGCATGAGATCAAGAACCCGCTGTCCGCGATCCGCGGTGCGGGCCAGCTCATTTCACGCAAGCTCGCTGCCAGCGACCAGCACCTGACATCGCTCATTTCGACCGAGGTCGACCGGATCGCAGGCCTGATCGACCGCATGCAGGAACTGGGCAGCAGCACGCTCGAACCGCTCGGCCCAGTCAATCTGCACGAGTCGATCCGCAAGGCGATTGCAGCCGTGCGCACCAAGCCGGGATCGAGGGTGGAGTTCGTCGAGGAGTTCGACCCTTCCTTGCCGCCCGTCCTCGCCAATCGCGACCAGCTGGAGCAGGTGCTAATAAATCTGCTGACCAATGCGAGCGATGCAGCCGCAGCTGCCGACGATCCACGCATATCGGTTCGCACGCGTTTCGTGAGCGGGCTGGCCGCCAACGTCCTTCGCTTCGGTGTGGCGCTGCGCCTGCCGATCGAAGTTTCGATTGCGGACAACGGCCCCGGCATCGATCCCGATCTTGCTGATCATATTTTCGAGCCCTTCGTGACGTCGAAGAAAAGCGGTCAGGGCCTCGGCCTTGCTCTCGTCAAGAAGATGATTGCCAATATGGGCGGGCGTGTCGCCCATCGGCGCGACCAGCGGGCCGGGCTGACGATTTTCAAACTGCACCTTGCGGTTGCCGACGGCGACCTGGAGATGGCCAATGGCTAAGAGCATCCTGCTGGTCGAGGACGACAGCGCCATCGCGACCGTGGTCACTGCGGCGCTGCAGGACGAAGGCTTCGACGTCTCGCGCTGCGCCAGCATTGCCAAGCGCGACCGGCTGCTGGCCGCCGACCGCTTCGATGCGATGCTGACAGATGTCGTCCTTGAAGACGGCGACGGCATCGAGGACTTGCCGACCATTCGCGACAGCTTCGCCGAGATGCCGATCATCGTGCTTTCGGCCCAGAACACGCTCGACACGGCAGTGCGCGCGACGGAGACGGGCGCGTTCGAGTACTTCCCCAAGCCGTTCGACCTCAACGAGCTCGTCCGCGCGGTTTCGCAAGCGGTCGGCACGAGCAGCGCCGCATCGGCCGACGAAGGCGACATGGGAGACAGCCTCGGCCTCGTCGGCCGGAGCCCGGCAATGCAGGGCGTCTACCGCATGATCACCCGCGTGCTGCGCAACGACCTCACTGTCCTGATCCTCGGGGAATCCGGCACTGGCAAGGAACTGGTTGCAGAAGCGATCCACCAGCTCGGTCGACGCAAGACCGGCCCCTTCGTCCCCGTCAATGCGGCCGCCATCCCGAGCGAGCTCATAGAAAGCGAGCTCTTCGGGCATGAGCGGGGCGCGTTTACCGGTGCCGTCTCGCAGACCATCGGCAAGTTCGAACAAGCCAATGGCGGCACGCTATTCCTCGACGAAATCGGCGACATGCCGTTCGAGGCGCAGACGCGCTTGCTGCGGGCATTGCAGTCGGGACGCATTAGGCGGGTCGGCGGACGACAGGAAATCGCCATCGACGTGCGTATCGTGGCGGCGACCAATCGCGACCTTCAGCCGATGATCGAGGCCGGCAAATTCCGCGAGGATCTCTATTACCGCCTCAACGTCGTCCCGATCGAGATTCCGCCGCTTCGTGAGCGCACCGAGGACGTCGGGTCGCTTGCAGCGCACTTCCTCAAGCTGGCCGCTAACGAGGGCTTGCCTGCGCACCAGCTTTCCCCGGAAGCGGTGGCGCTGCTCGAGCGGATGCCCTGGCGGGGCAACGTTCGCGAGCTCCGCAACACGGTCATGCGCCTCGCCTTGCTCGCTCGCGAAGACATCATCGACGCGAATGCCGTCGAAGAGATCATCGGCAAGGCTTCGCAGGAGGCCGACCCGGTGGTGGGCGGCGACTTGCAAGCGTCTGTGCGAAACTGGCTGGTCGAGAACAATCCGCCGAGCGGAACGGTCTATCACCGGGCCCAGGCTGCTTTCGAGAAGCCCTTGATCGAATGGGCATTGCAGGAAACGCGCGGCAACCAGCTCCGCGCGGCTTCCCTGCTCGGCATCAATCGCAACACATTGCGCAAGAAACTGGACGAACTTTCGATCGAGCCGGACGCTTTCACCGATCGCTAGAATTGCACTGGTGGAAAGTGATCCACAGAGTGTTGCGAGAAAACTCTTGCAACGATGCAACAGTCGCGTTGTAAGAACGCAACTATGGCTGACGCCGCCATCCCCCTGAGCCAGAAAAGTCCCCGCTGGTGGCGGCGGTTCATCGTGGCCTCGCGCCGCGCCAATGTCTTCCGATACCTCGAGATCCTTGCTGTCGTTTCGGTCATCGCGATGGCTGGGCTCACCTGGTACACCTTCTCGAGCGCACCGCCCGACGGTGAATTGCTGCCTGCAAGGCAGGTCGCGACGCTCCTGATCGGCACGCTGATTCCGTCGCTGGCGCTGATAGTCCTGATAGGCCGCCGCATGGCGCTTCGACGGGCGGCAGGCAGCACCGCGCGGCTCCACGTGAGGCTGGTGTTCTTCTTCTCGCTCGTCGCTGCAATCCCGACGCTGCTGGTCGCCGGCTTCGCCGCCTTCCTCTTCCAGTCGGGTGTCGATTTCTGGTTCTCCGACAATTCGCGCGGGCTCATGCGCAATGCGAACGAGTTCTCGCGCATCTATTACGAGCAGAACCAGTCGCAGGTCGCGAACGAGACCGTCGCGATGGCTGGCGACCTGCGCTACTATTTCGAGAACAGCGAAGAGACTTCGTTCACCGATGTGGACTTCGTCGAGTTCGTGACCTTCCAGATGGGCGGGCGGAACATCAATGAATCCGCCATCCTGCGGCAAAGCGAAGATGGTTCGGCGCAGACTGTCGCCGTCTACGACATTTCCGAAGCCAGCGATCCGGGGGCCTTCGGAACAAGGGCGCTCGAGCGGCTCCGCGCCGGGGAGCGCTCCGTCATGGAAGCCAATGACGCGCGGATCGAGGCGATAGCGGCAATCGACCGTGAAGCCGGCGTGTATCTTTATGCCGTTCGCAATCTCGAGGAACGCGGCTTCGGATCGTGGGAGCGTGCGAGTGCCATCGCCAGTGCCTACCAGGATTTGACGACCCGGGCGCGCGCCCTCCAGCTGCGGTTCAATCTGGCGCTCTATTTCGTGTCGCTGGCCCTCGTCGGACTGGCCGTGTGGTTCGCTCTTCGCTTCGCCGATCGCCAAGTCGAGCCGCTGACCGACCTCGTCGCGGCTGCGCGCAAAGTCGGGGCAGGCAATTTCGCAATGCGCGTCGAAGGCCGGACGGGCGCAGACGAGATCGGCCTACTGAACCGCGCCTTCAACCGGATGACCGCGCAGATCGAGCGGCAGACTGATGCGCTGGTCGGCGCCAATGCGCAGCTCGACGAGCGCCGCGCTTTCATGGAAGCGCTGCTCGAATCCATTACGGCCGGCATCATCTCGCTCGACCACGATGGTCAGATCACACTGATGAACAGCTCGGCCCAGCGGCTCCTTCTCGTCGACGAGAGCGCCGATGAGAAAGACCTGCAGGCCATCGCACCTGAAATTGCTGCCTTGCTCGAGGCGGGTGTTGCCAACGGTATCGTGACCCATGCGAAGGGTAGCGAACTGCTCACCCTCGCGGTGAAGATCACCCAGACGCCCGATGGCAAGGTCATCACTTTCGAGGACATCACGCGCCAGCTGCTCGACCAGCGCCAGGCAGCTTGGTCCGACGTGGCACGCCGCATTGCACACGAGATCAAGAACCCGCTGACCCCGATCCAGCTCGCGACCGAACGCCTCAAGCGTCGTTATCGCAAGGACATCGTCAAGGACGGCGAGTTGTTCGACGATCTGACCGATACGATCGTACGACAGGTCGGCGATCTCAGGAAAATGGTCGACGAATTCTCCTCCTTCGCGCGGTTGCCCAAGCCGGTCTTCCGGCAGGAGGACGCGCTGGATCTCGTCAAACAGGCGTTGTTCCTGCAGGAAGTTGCGCATCCCAATCTCGACTTTGGCCTTGCTACCGATATCGAGACCGATGCCCGCATCGCCTGCGACCGGCATCAGGTCGGGCAGGCGCTCACCAATGTCCTCAAGAACGCGGTCGAGGCGGTCGAGGGGAAGGCCAAGCAGAGCGAACCCGATTTCCGCGGCCGCATCGCAGTCGAGATCGTTGCCGACGATGCATTCGTGACCGTGTCGGTGGAAGATAACGGCATCGGTTTGCCACAGGACCGCGAACGTATCGTCGAGCCCTATGTGACCCACCGCGAGAAGGGCACCGGGCTCGGCTTGGCGATCGTCAACAAGATCGTCGAGGAACACGGAGGCGAAATGGCCTTCGCCAACGCACCCGAGGGGGGCACTCGGGTGACAATGAGCTTCGCGCGCGATCCGCGTGTCGAGGTCGAGGCCGCAGCACAATGACCAATACAATCGGAGCCAGCCCATGGCGGTAGACATCCTGATCGTCGACGACGAGCAAGACATTCGCGATCTCGTATCCGGCGTCCTCTCGGACGAAGGCTACGAATGCCGGACCGCGGGTGACAGTACGACCGCACTCAATGAAATCGACGAGCGGCGACCCAGCGTCGTGTTGCTCGACGTGTGGCTGCACGGCAGCCCGATGGATGGCCTCGAAGTGCTCGACGCGATCAAGCAGCGCGAGCCGGCGCTTCCGGTGATCATCTTCTCCGGGCACGGTAATATCGACACGGCCGTATCCGCAGTCGGCCGCGGCGCGATGGACTTCATCGAGAAGCCGTTCGAGGCAGAACGCCTGTTGCACCTTGTCGCCCGCGCCACCGAGACCGAGCGCCTACGCCGCGAGAACAACCAGCTGCGCCAGGGCTTCAGCCGCGGAGAGGAATTCACCGGCAATTCCCCCGCGATCAACCAGGTCAGGGCAACGCTCAAACGCGTCGCGAACACCGGCAGCCGCGTGATGATCACCGGCCCGGCCGGCGCGGGCAAGGAAGTCGCCGCGCGCCTCTTGCACAGCTGGAGCCCGCGCGCCGAGAAGGCGTTCGTGATCGTCAATTCCGCGCGCATCACGCCAGAGCGCTTCGAGCAGGAACTGTTCGGCGAGGAAGCGAACGGCAAGCTCGTGCGGCAGGGCCTGCTCGAGATCGCCGATGGTGGCACGCTCTACCTCGACGAGGTCGCCGATATGCCGCTCAGTACGCAGGCGCGTATCCTTCGTGTCCTGACTGAACAGAGCTTCGTGCGTGTCGGGGGCAGCCGGCAGATCGGCGTGGACGTGCGCGTCGTCTCCTCAACGGCACGCGACCTGCCGAGCGAGATGGAAGAGAAGCGCTTCCGCGAAGATCTGTTCTATCGCCTCAACGTCGTGCCGGTCACGGTCCCCTCGCTTGCCGAGCGCCGCGACGACATCCCCGAGCTCGCGGAGCATTTCTTCACCCACCACGCCGCCGAGCAAGGTATCCGTGCGCCGGAAATCTCCGAGGAAGCGATGGCTGCGCTGCAGGCCTACGACTGGCCGGGCAATGTGCGGCAGCTTCGCAACGTGATCGAGCGCACGATAATCCTCACGCCGCGCGAAGAACTCTCGGTGATCGAGGCGGACATGCTGCCAACCGAAGTCACCGGCAACCGTCTCGGCGGGGGAGGGGGTATTTCGGCCCTGATGGGTGTGCCGCTGCGCGAAGCCCGCGAGACTTTCGAGCGCGAATATCTCAGCGTCCAGATCCGACGGTTCTCGGGCAATATCTCTAAGACTGCGAGCTTCATCGGGATGGAACGCTCCGCGCTGCACCGCAAGCTGAAGCTGCTCGGAATGGGCGAACGAAAGAAAGACCGTTCCGATTAAAGCCTTGCGCAATATGACAAAGTTGGATTTCGAGTTGAAATCCTTCTCAAAACGTCCCAAAATCAGGGTCTAACCGGCGCCATGCCCAATATGGCGCCAGATTGCGGTCGCCGTCAGAGCGGCTGCCAATAATGGAGAATATTATGTCGGATGGCCGCACCCTCTCCGCGCGCCCGGTTTCCAAGCCCAAGGAGGCGGCACAGTCCGTCAAGCAGGGCAACCTACAAGACGCTTTCCTCAATGCCCTGCGCAAGGAGAAGATGCCTGTCACCATGTTCCTGGTGAAGGGCGTCAAGCTTCAGGGCATCGTGACCTGGTTCGACAATTTCTCGATCCTGCTGCGCCGCGACGGCCAATCCCAGCTGGTCTACAAGCATGCGATCAGCACGATCATGCCGTCGCAGCCGATGGATGCGCGCCAGTTCTCGAGCACCGATACCAGCAAGAAGCAGCGCCTGTTGCAGGACGTTTTCCTTGCCAGTGTCCGTGATGCCGAAGCTCAGGTGACGATGTTCCTCGTCAACGGCGTGATGCTGCAGGGCGCGATTGCGGCATACGATCTGTTCTGCATGCTGCTGGAACGCGAAGGCTATGTGCAGCTTGCCTACAAGCATGCCGTCTCGACGATCCAGCCTGCAACGCCCGTCGACCTGTCGGGCGACTGGGAAGGCGACGAAGACTGAGTTTCGACGATGACCTGATGGGCGAGGTTTCCCGCGGCGCGCGGGCCCTTGTCGTATGTCCCGACATTCGCGGGCAGAATTACGACCTCGATGCCGACGAACGTCTGGCCGAGGCGTGCGGCCTTGCGCTCGCAATTGGGATCGTAATTGCCGAGAGCTTCGTGCTGCCCGTGCGCAGCGTGAAGCCGAATACGCTCTTCGGCTCGGGTCAGGTCGAGAACATCGCGACCCAGTGCGAATTGCATGAGGCCGAGCTTGTCATCGTTGATGGCGCGCTCAGCCCGATCCAGCAGCGCAATCTCGAAGATCGGCTGAAGCGTAAGGTCATCGACCGTACCGGGCTTATCCTCGAAATCTTCGGCGAGCGTGCGGCGACTGCCGAGGGGCGGCTCCAGGTCGAGCTCGCCCATCTCGACTACCAGCAGAGCCGGCTCGTGCGGAGCTGGACCCACCTCGAGCGCCAGCGCGGCGGCTTCGGCTTCCTCGGTGGTCCGGGCGAGACGCAGATCGAGGCCGACAGGCGCATGATCCGCCAGCGGATGGGGCGCTTGCGCCGCGAACTCGAGCAGGTGCGCAAGACCCGAACGCTACACCGTGAACGGCGGGGCAGGGCGCCTTGGCCGGTCATCGCGCTCGTCGGCTATACCAACGCGGGCAAGTCCACGCTCTTCAACCGCCTGACCGGTGCAGAGGTGATGGCCGAAGACCTGCTGTTCGCGACGCTCGATCCGACGATGCGGGCGATCCGGCTACCCGGTGTCGAAAAGGCGATCCTGTCCGACACGGTGGGGTTCATTTCCGACCTCCCGACCCAACTCGTCGCGGCCTTTCGTGCGACGCTGGAGGAAGTGACCGGCGCCGACGTCATCGTGCATGTGCGCGACATGGCCAATCCGGCCGCCCAGGCGCAGAAGCAGCAAGTGCTCGCGGTCCTCAAAGACCTCGGCATCATGGATGGCCCGGAAGGCGAGGGCCGCATTCCCATCGTCGAGGCATGGAACAAGTGGGACCTGCTCGATGACGAGCTGAGGACCGAGCTGACGGGGCTCGCCGAAAGCGACGAGGATGTTGTCGCCATCAGCGCGATCGAGGGGAAGGGCGTTGACGATCTTCTGGCGCGGGTCGATGCGATCCTGACCGAAGGCAGCAAGGTCTATCGCTTCGAAATCCCGATGAGCGAAGGGCACAAGATCGCCTGGCTGCACCAGCACGGACATGTCCTGTCGGAAAGCGATGCGACGGGGGATGAACCCGGCCGGCTGATCGAAGTCCGGCTGAGCCCCAAGGAATTCGGCCAGTTCGAAACGCTTTAAGCGCTGTCGGCTTCGGCTCGCTTGGCCGATTGCCACAATTCTTCCTGCTCATCGAGCGAGAGCTCGGGGAACGAACCCTCGGCAAGTCGCTCCATCGTGCGGTAACGCTTCTCGAACTTGAGGTTCGCACGGCGCAGCGCGGTCTCGGGCGCAATGCCGTAGGCCCGCACGAGATTGACCACTGCGAACAGCAGGTCGCCCGCTTCTTCTTCGCGCTTGTCATCGGGAGCTTCAGCGAGCTCGGCGATTTCCTCGTGAATTTTCTGCGTGGGCCCTTCGGTATTCCCCCAGTCGAAGCCGTCGCGCGATGCACGCTTCTGGAGCTTTTCCGCTCGCTGCAGCGCGGGCAGGGCGAGCGCGACCCCGTCCATAGTACTGGAGGCTCCCTTCGCCTCGCGCTCCTTGGCTTTGAGCGCTTCCCAACGAGCTTCGCCCATCGAACCGCCTTCGTCGCCGAAAATATGCGGATGGCGCGCTTCCATCTTGTCGGAAATCGACTTCACGACGTCACCGAAGTTGAAGTGTCCGGCCTCTTCCGCCATGCGGGAATGAAAGACGACCTGCAGCAACAAGTCGCCGAGTTCTTCTTTCAGTTCTGCCATGTCGCCGCGCTCGATCGCGTCGGCCACTTCGTAGGCTTCTTCGAGAGTGTAGGGGGCAATGGTCGAAAAATCCTGCGCCAGGTCCCAATCGCATCCGTCCTGCGGATCGCGAAGGCGCGCCATGATCTGCAGAAGCCGGTCAATCGTGTCGCTCATATCCAAGCTATAGCGCGCGTCCGGCTCTATTCCAGCCACCATGTGGGAAAGTCCTGCCGCGCCCTTTTGCGGCCTCGATATTTGTATAGGGTTCCCAATACTTGGCGCGAGGGAGTTTCGACGAAATGGGGTTCTTTTCCAAACAGTTCATCGATGTCATCGAGTGGGAGGAGAGCCGCGGGCAACTCGCTTGGCGGGTGCCTATGGAGGACAACGAAATCCAGTATGGCGCGCAGCTCACGGTGCGCGATGGACAGCACGCGATCTTCCTCGACAAGGGCGAGCTGGCGGACGATTTCGGGCCGGGCCTCTATACGCTCGACACAGACACGCTCCCGATCTTCACCAATCTGGAAAACTGGGACAAGGGCTTCAAGTCACCCTTCAAGTCCGATGTCACCTTCTTCTCGACACGCGAGATTACGGGCCTGAAATGGGGCACCGCGCAACCGATCACTGTGCGCGATCCGGAATTCGGTGCGATCCGTATCCGTGCATTCGGCACCTACTCGTTCCGCATCAACGACGTGCGCCAGTTCTACCGCACGACTTTCGCCAACCTGCAGGAACTGTGGATGGCGGAGATGGAAGCGCAGATGCGCTCGATCATCGCGACGAGCCTCGCAGCGACGCTTGGTGCCGACGGGAACGCCTTCCTCGATCTCGCTGCCAACCAGCAGCTGCTTTCCGACAAGCTGCGCCAGGCTGCCGACAATGCCACCGACCAGTGGGGTATCGGCATCCCGACGCTCTTCGTCGAAAGCCTCTCACTGCCCGAAGCCGTGCAGGAAGCGATCGACAGCGGTTCGTCCATGCGGGCGCTGGGCGATCTTAATGCCTATGCCAAGTTCAAGGCGGCCGACACGCTCGATGAAGCCGCTGCAGCGTCCGGCGGCGTTGCAGGCGCAGGTGCGGGTGTTGCTGCGGCCATGGCGCTGGGCCAGGTCATGAGCGGCGGCTTGAGCGGCCAGGCCGCGCCCCAACCGGCCGCGGCAGGCGGAACCGGAGGCGAGGGCGGGGACCCGCTCGAACTGATCGAAAAGCTTCACAAGCTCCATGTCGCAGGCGCGCTGAGCGAGGAAGAATTCAACGCCAAGAAGGCCGAGCTGCTCAAGCGCCTGGGCTAATCCGATGGTGGGGGGAGCGAACTGTCCGCAGTGCGGCGCAGCGGTAGAGGCTGCGATGCCGGGCCTGCCGGTAACCACCTGCTCGTCGTGCGACGCGATGCTCGTCATCAGCGACGGCCAGATCTCGGCAGTCGGCGACAGCGGGCGCGTACCGTTCGATGTCAGCCCCCTGCAGGTCGGCACGACCTTGCAGGTCGAGGGGGCGCGTGGCGAGATCGTCGGGCGTGAGCGCTGGGGCTGGGAGCGCGGATCGTGGAACGAGTGGCTACTCTACCTTCCCGGAGGCGATCTGCGCTGGGTTGCCGAGGAATCCGGCCTCTACATGGTCATGTCGCCTGCCAATCCGCGCAGCGATGTCGTCAACCGGCTGAAGGAGATCGACCGGCACGATAATGCAGCGCTGGGCATGACGGTCCAGCATGAGAACACGGTTTATACCGTGGCCGACATCAAGACGATCCGCTGCATCGCGAGCGAAGGGCACTTGCCCGAGGTCATCACCGCAAACTTCCCGCGCGAATCGATCGATTTGCGCACCGGCGATGGCGGTGCCTTCACTTTCCAGTCGGACCGCAATGGAGCGAGCTGCTGGGTCGGCCGCTATTACGAGCTGGCCGAACTCCGACCGGGTAACCTAAGGGCAATGGAGGGCTGGAACCGGCCCCGCTTCGAGGTCTCGGCGTGACCGCCATCGAAACCCCGTCGGTCAAGGCCATCACTTGTCCCTCGTGCGGCGGCTCGATCGAGCTGCGCGCGGCAGGCTTCACGACGCTGCTTGTCTGCCAGTATTGCAGCAGCGAGCTCGACCTCAGCAATCCGGACGTGAAGCTGATCTCCGAGCACGCGCAAGCTGCGGGCGAATTGACCATACCGCTCGGCACCAAGGGCACGCTCAACGGTATCGACTGGGTCGTGACCGGCTACATCGAGCGCGACGACGGGTGGGGCCTGTGGTCCGAATTCCTGCTGTTCAACCCGTATCACGGCTATCGTTGGCTGACGCATTCGGTGAACGGGTGGAGTTTCGGCACATCCCTGATGACGCAGCCGGGCCACCCGCGCTCGCTCACGCAGCGATACAACGGACGGCTGTTCAACAAGTGCTTTGCGCTGACGACCAACAAGGTCGAATACGCCCTGGGTGAGTTTTACTGGCAGGTCAGGCGCGGTGACGAGAGCGAAGTCACCGAATATGTTTCGGGCGACCAGATGCTGGCCTGCGAGGTCAGCGGTGACGAGTTCAACTGGACTCTGGAGCAGTGGATTTCCTCCGAGGAGGTAGCCGCCGCATTCGGGATCGAGGATACCGGCCAGTACCCGCAGGTCGGCGAGATCCCGCAGGCGCACCAGCCCAACCCGCATTGGAAGCGCTTCAAGGAATGGGGGATCGAAGCCTCGGCCGCATTGCTCATCGCTATCGTCTTCATCATTGCTCTCGGTTCGTCGGGGCCACGCTCGGAAGTGAGGCTCGACACGACCGGAATTCCTTCGACCAAAACCGCGACTCTCGGTCCGTTCACCGTCGATCGAACGCAGCCATTCACGATCGAGACCCAGGGCTTTCCGGGCGACAACAACTGGCTCGACGTTTCCTACACGCTGACAGAGCTCGATACCGGTCAGGAATATGTCGCGAACCAGCCTATCGAGTACTATTACGGCCCCGACTGGAAGGAAGACAATCGCAGCGGGACGATCAAAATCTCCTCGGTCCCGGCCGGCAGGTATGAACTGAGCGCGGAAGTTTTCCGTCCCGAAGACGAGCCAAACTCCGTTGCCCGGCGCCGGAACCTCGGGCTCGACAATACCAACTTTCCTACCCGGACGGTGATCGTCCGGGCCGGACCGGGCGGGGTATTCTGGTCCAACCTTTTCCTGCTGTTCCTCGCGCTTTTCGCGCCGGTTGGCTGGGCGTTGTATCGTGCGATGGCATTCGAGAGCGCGCGGCGGAGCGACTACGACTACGGAGGCAGCGACGATGACGACTGACCTCAAGCAACTTCGGGCGGTAACCACATGAGAAAGCTGTTTTATCTTGTCTGGGCGCTAGTCGCGCTCGGGCTGTTCGTTACCGCCGCGCTCGCTGGATACTCACCCTTCGGCGATGGCCGACAGGACCGCAACGTCTACGCCGCCGGGGGAGGGCCGCGGCACAAGTGATTTGCTGCGGCCTGGCCGCGAAACGATTTGCCAAATACGGGAGGCAATATGCTGAATATGGATACCTTTTTGGCCAGTCTGGCCTATTCGCTCATGGGCATCGCCCTGTTCATCGTGACATTCGTCGTCGTCGACCTGCTGACGCCCGGGAAGCTGTGGCAGGAAATCATCGAGAAGCAGAACCGCGCGGTAGCGACGATGGCCGGTGCATGCGCCATCGCCATCGCAATCGTGGTCGGCGCGGCAATCCATGGCTGACACTTCTGCCGGAACGATCGATGCAACCGGACACGGTCCGGGGCAGGGGGCAGCTGCGCCGGCGGCGCAGTCCGACCTGTCGCTCATCCTTCTCGTTTCGGTGTTCGTGGTCGCGACCTGCGGCCTCGTCTACGAGCTGCTTGCGGGGACCATCGCGAGCTACCTGCTGGGCGACAGCGTTACCCAGTTCTCGACCGTCATCGGCACCTATCTCTTCGCCATGGGGATCGGCAGCTGGTTCTCGCGCTATGTGCGCTCGAACTTCCTGGCCTGGTTTATCCGGGTCGAGATCCTCGTTGCTCTGATAGGCGGCGTGTCGGGAGCGGCGCTGTTCCTGCTTTTCCCGATCGTCGATGATTTCCGGCCGATCCTATACGGCATCGTCCTCGTCATCGGTTTCCTTGTCGGGCTCGAGATCCCGCTGCTGATGCGGATCCTGAAGGGGCGATACAACCTCGGCGATCTCGTTTCGAATGTCCTGACTTACGATTACATAGGCGCGCTGGCAGCTTCGCTGCTGTTCCCGCTCGTCCTCGTCCCGTTCGTGGGGCTGATCCGGGGCGGCTTCATCATCGGGCTGGCGAATATCTTCGTCGCCGTCCTGCTGGTTTTCCGGCTGAGGGGCGACAAGTCATTGCTGCTCGACCGGTTTGCCGCCGTCGCGGTCGCTCTGGTTCTTTTCGCAGGAGCGCTCGGGGCCGAGCGCCTCCAGCGGCTCTCGGAAGCGCAGCTTTATGACGATCCGCTCATCTATGCGAAATCGAGCAACTACCAGCGCATCGCATTGACGCGTCGTGGGGACGATTTGCGATTGTACCTCAACGGGAACCTGCAGTTCTCGTCGCGCGATGAATATCGCTACCACGAGGCGCTCGTATGGCCGGCGATGGGGAGGGTAGCGAACCCGCGGCGCGTCCTGATCCTAGGCGGCGGTGACGGGCTGGCCCTTCGTGAAGTCCTCACCCATGAAGGCGTCGAGAACGTTACCCTGGTCGACCTCGACCCTGCGATTACCGAACTGTTCAGCAGTGCGCCGGCCTTGCGCCGTCTCAATCGCGACGCTTTCTCGGATGATCGGGTGCGGACGATCAATGCCGATGCCTTCACCTGGGTGCGCGACACGGACCAGCAGTTCGATGTCGTGCTGGTCGATTTCCCCGATCCGACGAATTACTCGATCGGCAAGCTCTACAGCCTCGAATTCTACAAGAGTATGCGCAAGGTTGTTGCCCCGGGCGGCGTCGTGACCATCCAGAGTACCGCTCCGCTTATCGCATCCCAGAGTTTCGCGATGATTTCCGCGACGCTCGAAGCTGCGGGTTTCCGGACCCGGTCCTATCACGCCTACGTACCAAGCTTTGGCGACTGGGGCTTCACTCTCGCGTCAAAGGGACCGGTCGGCGAACTCGGCACGCTGCCGGATGACCTGCGATACCTGACCCCTGAAGAGGAATTGCGCATGTATTCCTTCGCGCCCGACATGCTTGCCGACGCGCCCGACATCAATCGCCTCGAGAACCAGGCGCTGGTCCGGCTCTTTACCGAGGAATGGCGCCGCTATGGCTTTTGAATCCGTCCCGATCGGCGTCCATGCCTTGCTCGACTTCCACGGCGCGCGCGGGCTTGAGGACCTGGACTTCGTTGAAAGCATCCTTCGCGATGCGGCTTCGGCTGCAGGCGCGACCATTCTTGGCGCGCACATGCATCATTTCGGTGAAGGCTTCGGAGTCACCGGGGTCGTGCTGCTGGCTGAATCGCACATGTCGATCCACACGTGGCCCGAGCATGACTACGCGGCGGTCGACATCTTCCTGTGCGGTGGATCGAACCTTCAGGCTGCGATCGAGGTAATCGAAGACCGTTTCGAAGCGCAGGTCGCAAGCACCAAGGTAATCGAACGTGGCGAAGCGCGATTGTCTGGCGAGAGGGCGGCCTGATACGCCGCTAGCCTTGGAACGATAATATATATTATGTAAAATATCGAAGGGGTCTAAGGAAGGCCCTCTCAGGCAAAGGCGCTCATCAACAGGAATGCCAATGCAAAGATCGCGCCCCAGATCAGCATGTAAGTCACACTGCGCTGCCAATTCATCCGGTATGACGCGAATGCCGATCCCGCCAGCGCCAGCACGCCGATGAGATAAACCAGCGACAGCGCATTGAATTCATTCATGCCTCGAGCTCCAGACCGTCATACCCGACCAGCACGTTTTCGGGCACTTCACTGGCGAGCGTCGCATAATCCATGCTCTTGTCCAAATGGCTAAGAACGGTCGTCTTGGCTTTGCTCAGCCGCGCCAGTTCCAATGCCATGTCCAGGTTCGCATGGGTCGGATGCGGATCGCGGCGAAGGCAGTCGGTCACGAGGATATCGACGCCGTAGATGAGATCGACGGTACGGTCGGTAATCTCGCTGAAGTCCGTGCAATAGGCGATTGTTTTACCGTCAGTTTCGAACTTGAAAGCAGTCGTCTCGGTCGGCCCGTGGGGCATCTGGCACCATTCGACCCGGAAGCCGGCGCACAGGCGCATCCGGTCGAGCGTCTCAAGTTTGACGATCGTCGGATAGCCATACTGACCGGCGAAAACGTAGTCGAACCGCTGGCGAAGGCGCCGCACCGTTTCCTGGGAAGCAAATCCCGGGATCGGGGCTTTCCTGCCATATCGCATGGGCCTCAGGTCATCGATCCCGTGGCAATGATCGGCATGGTCGTGGGTCCAGAATACGCCGTCGATCCGGTCTATCCCGTTATCGAGCATCTGCTGGCGAAGGTCGGTCGATGTATCGACCAGCAAACGGCTGCCGTCCTTGCTTTCGACCAGGATCGAAACACGCGTCCGCCGGTTCTTCGGCTCCTCGGGATCGCAAGAACCCCAATCATTGCCGACCCGTGGCACGCCGCTAGACGTTCCGGAGCCCAGCATGATCAGCTTCATGCTGTCGCTTTCCCGAAGAGATTTAAGAAGTTGCGGGTGGTATTTTCAGCCAGCTCTTCAAGCTCTTCGCCGCGCAGATCCGCTAGGAATTCGGCCGTGTTGCGAACGAAAGCAGGCTCGCACGGTTTGCCGCGGTGCGGCACGGGAGCGAGGAACGGGCTGTCGGTTTCGACAAGCAGGCGGTCGGACGGGACCGTCTTCGCAATTTCCTGCAAGTCGTTGGCATTCTTGAAAGTTACGATGCCAGACAGCGAAATCGTAAGGCCGAGATCGAGCACCTTCTTCCCGAAATCGGCGGAGGCGGTGAAGCAATGGATCAGCGCGGGAAACTCGCCCTTCTCCATCTCCTCGGCCAGGATCTGCGCCGTGTCCTCGTCGGCATCGCGGGTATGGATGATCAGCGGCAGCTGCGTCTCGCGCGCCACGCCGATGTGCATGCGGAACAGCGCGCGCTGCACATCACGGTCGGACTTGTCGTAATAGTAGTCGAGCCCGGTTTCGCCGATGGCGATCACCTTCGGGTTTTCCGTCGCCTTGCGCAGGATGTCCGCGCCTAGGTCTTCGTGATTGTCGGCCTCGTGCGGATGGATGCCGACGCTTGCCCAGACATCGTCCTCACGCTCTGCCGTGCCGACGACGCGGTCCCACTCGCTGTGGCGTGTCGAGATGTTGAGGAAGCCCCCCACCCCGGCCTCGCGCGCACGGCCGAGCACTTCGCCCTGCCGGTCGACAAGTCCCTCGTACTCGAGGTGGCAGTGGCTATCGATTAGCATCACGCCGCGTCGGTCTCCGGCAGCTCGAGACGCGGGAAGGCGGGCGTCGGCTTGTCGATCGCATGACCGCCGGCGACGAGCGCATCGAACCAGCCCGCGTTGTCCAGATCTGCATAGGCGCGGTCGCCCTGCGGAATGCCAAGCTGGTCGAGCACGTCTGCAGCCTTCGTCGGGATGACGGGCTGGATTGCGATGGCGAGGTCACGGATGGCCATATAGAGCGTAAGCAATACCGCGCGCATGCGTTCCGGATCGGTCTTCTTGAGCGTCCACGGCGCCTGTTCGTCGATATACTGGTTGCAGGCGTAAACCGCCTGGATCCAGGCCTCGATCCCGACCGAGAACGCCAGCTTCTCGAATTCTGCCGGAAGCGTCACGGCACATGCTTCGCGGACTTTGGCGAGCAGCGCCGTGTCGTCGTCAGCCTGTTCGAACGCGGCAACTTCGCCTTCGAGGTTCTTGGCGATCATCGAGAGGGTGCGCTGGGCGAGATTGCCGAAGCTGTTGGCAAGCTCGGCATTGGAACGCGTCACGATAGCTTCGGGCGAATAGGACCCGTCTTGGCCGAAGGCTACTTCGCGCAGCAGGAAGTAGCGCAGCGTATCGACGCCGAACTGCTCCGCCAGTGCGAGCGGATCGGTTACGTTGCCGAGCGACTTCGATTCCTTCTGGCCGCGATTGAGCAGGAAGCCATGGCCGAACACCTGCTTGGGCAGCTCGATATCCGCGCTCATCAGGAAAGCCGGCCAATAGACCGTGTGGAAGCGCACGATGTCCTTGCCGATGAGATGCAGGTCGGCGGGCCAGAACTTGCGCCAGTTCTCCGTGTCGTCGGGATAGCCGAGGCCCGTGATGTAGTTGGTCAGCGCATCGACCCACACATACATCACATGCCCGTCGCTACCCGGCACCGGCACGCCCCAGTCGAAGCTGGTCCGGCTGACCGAGAGATCCTTGAGCCCGCCCGAGACGAATGCAATCATCTCGTTGCGGCGGCTCTCCGGTTCGAGGAAACCCGGCGTCCTGAGCAGTTCGAGCAGCGGCTCCTGGTATTTCGACAGGCGGAAGAACCAGCTTTCCTCGACCGTCCACTCGACCGGAGTGCCCTGCGGGGACAGCTTCTCGCCGCCCTCGCCCTCGACCAGTTCTTTCTCGTCGTAATAGGCCTCGTCGCGGACCGAGTACCAACCCTCGTAGCGGTCGAGGTAAAGGTCGCCCTTCTCTTCCATCGCACGCCAGATTGCCTGGCTCGCCTTGTGATGATCGTCCTCGACCGTGCGGATGAAGCGGTCGTAGCTCACGTTCAGCGCATCGCACATGTCGCGGAAATAACCCGACATCTCGTCAGCCAGTTCGCGCGCGGTCTTGCCCTGCTCTTCGGCCTTGCGGGCCATCTTGAGGCCATGCTCGTCCGTACCGGTCTGGAAACGGACTTCGCGTCCGCGAAGACGCTGGAAACGTGCGATGACATCGGCCGCGATCGCTTCGTAGGCGTGGCCGATATGCGGGCGGCCATTGGGATAGCTGATGGCCGTCGTGATGTAATAGGGTTCAGACATTGGCCCGCTCGCTAGCGGGCGCGGCAGAGGCAAGCAAGGTCCCGATTTGCGCGACGAGCAGGCCGGGGTCGAAATTGTAAGTTGCGACCTGGCCGGAGAGTTCGACCAGCTTCGCATGTGCGTCGATCATCCGGCCCTGCGAGGCGCGGTCGGCTTCGGCGACCTGGGCCAGCAAAAGCGAGCGCGCAAGGTCGATGACGGCCTCCAGCGTTTCACGCTTCGGACGTGCACCCACAGCCTCCGTCAGCTTGCCGCGAAGCGCGAAATCCGGGTCGCCGTTTTCCAGCAGCAGGCGCATCGGATCGAGGAAGCGGCCGAGGTCCTGCTCGACGAAATCGAGCGCCACGCCGGGCGAACCGTTCGCGGCGATGGTGGCTGCAACGCGCGTTCCGCCATCGGCATCCATCGCCTGGTTTCTGAGCAATTGCTCGATCTCTTCGTCAGCCAAGGCGTTGAAGCGCAGCATGCGGCACCGCGAGCGGATCGTCGGCAGCAAGCGCGATGGTTTGTGCGACACCAGCAGGAAGACCGTACCGACAGGCGGTTCCTCCAGGCTCTTGAGAAGCGCGTTAGAGGCGCCCTTCTCCATGTCGTCGGCCGGATCGATGATGATCGCCCGCTTGTCGCCGAGCGTCGGGCGGGTCGTAAGGCGCTGCTGCATTGCGCGGATTTGCGAGACGGTGATGTTCCGCTTACGCTCGTAAGGCTTCCCCTCGGCACGCTTGCGATCTTCCTTGTCGTCCTTGGGAGGATGGTCGAGGTAGATGATGTCGGGGTGATGCTCGTCATCCCCAAGCGGACCGTGCCCGACCAGCTCGGCTGCCGCAGCGAGCGCGAATTCCGTCTTGCCGAGGCCCTTCTTCCCCGCGAGCAACCACGCATGGTGCATGCGCGGACCGTTCATGGCCGAGCGCCATTCCTGCCACGCGCGGTCATGCCATTTCGCGGTCAAAGCTTGTCTCCGAACCGGCCCGAAATCGCATCGAGGATGCGAGCGTGGACTGTCTCTTCGCCCGCATTCCCGTCGACGACGACAAAACCCGCCGCATCCTCTTCCGCCATCTGGCGAAAGGCCGCAGCGACCCGCGAGTGATAGTCTGCGCTCCGCCCGCCGATCGCATCGCTTCCGTCTGCGTCCCGAACGCTGAGCCTGCGCGCGATCTCGTCGGGCGACACGTCGATCAGGATCACGAGATCGGGCCTGATACCATCCGAGCCGACGGCATGAAGCGCCCGCACCTTGTCGTCGCCGAGCTGGCCGGCGAAGCCTTGGTACGCGCGGCTCGAATCCACGAAGCGGTCGCATACGACCCAGCGCCCTGCGTCGAGCGATGGCAGGATAAGCCTCTCGACATGGTCGGAACGTGCAGCGGCGAAGAGCAGGGCTTCAGCCTTCGGCCCCCACCCCTCCCCCGGTGGATCGAGCAGGAGCGAGCGGATCGCCTCCGCACCCGGCGTGCCGCCAGGTTCCCTTGTCGTGACGACTTCGTGCCCCGCGTTCTCGAGCGCTTCTGCAAGCTTGCGCGCCTGCGTCGACTTGCCGGTGCCTTCGCCGCCTTCGAGCGCAATGAACTTCCCGCGCTTCACGAGAACCAGCTCGTAATGCCGTGACGGATCCGGGTGAACACGCCTGCCTTCTCGACCTCGGTTTCGACGGTCAGAGGGAAGGAGACTGGTGCCATACCTTCGATCGTCACGACCAGCTGCGCCACTTCGCTACCATCGGCGAGCGGAGCACGCAGGGGGCCACGATATTGGATCGAAAGCTCGGGCGACGCGGTCGAACCTTTCGGGATGGCGACGCGGACGGGCTGCATCGTGACCAGCCCCACCGTGTCGAGCGAACCGTCCTGCACCTGCGCGGTGCCGACCTCACGGCCTGCCGGAAACAGGGTCATCCGATCGAAGCCCTCGAAGCCCCAGTCGATCAGTTGGCGGGAGAGGTCGCCGCGAATGAGGTAGTCGTCGGCTCCGGCCACGACCATGATCAGCCGCGTTCCGTCGCGTTCCGCACTGCCGAGAAACGAGTGCCCGGCGTGGCGAGTATATCCAGTCTTGATGCCGTCCGCGCCTTCGACACGGCGCGTGATCGGATCGCGGTTCGCCTGGGCGATCCCGTTGAAGTCCAGACCATTCAGCCCGATGTACCGCGCATATTTGTCCGGATGCCGCCTGATCATTTCGCGGGCTAAGATTTCGAGGTCGCGCGCGCTGGTGAAAGTCTTGCCGCCATCGGGCCAACCATTGGGCGTCGCGAAATGACTATCGGTCATGCCGATCTCGCGGGCCTTCTCGTTCATCATGACCGTCCAGCCCAGGATCGAACCCCCGGCAGCTTCGGCAAGCGCGACGCTGCCATCGTTCGCCGACACGGCAGCGATTCCTTGCAGGATCGTATCGAGCGGGACTGCCTGCCCTTCCTCGATGAACATGCTCGATCCCTTGCGAAACCACTCTTCGTGGGTTTCGGGGCGCATGGTGATTTCCTGGGCGGGATCGAGCTTCCCGTCAGCCATCAGCTCGAAAGCAAGGAAGAGCGTCATCACCTTGGTAACGGACGCAGGAATGAAGCGGTGGGTGCTGCGCCTCTCGGCCAGCACCTGTCCGGTATTGGCATCGGCCAGCAGGACAACAGGCACGTCCGCCAGATCGGGCGCCGATGTGTCCTGCGCACCGGCGATCGATGCGCCAGAAACCAGCGCGGCAAGCGATGCAATCAGGACGGTCTTGCGGATCTTACCGGCTCCTCGCCGGAGATACCGGCGCTCTAACCCAGGGTGAAAACTCTTGCGTCGCTATAACCGGCAGCACGTGCCTTGGCGAGCGCGGCTTCGGCCTGTCCACGACTGGTGAAAGGGCCGATCCGGACGCGGTGGAAGCGCCCGCTGGTTTCCACGAAACCGCCGATCGCTTCTGCCGCGCGCGTCGCGTTGTCCTTGCTGGCGAAAGCAGCGGCCTGGACGACGAAATTTCCGTCGGCTTCGGCTTCGGAAGCTGGAACCTCGTCTGCAGTTGCAGTGCTGGCCGCGACAGCCCTCGCAGCTTCAACCGGTTGGACGAGCGGTTCTTCGACGAAATGAACAGGTTGCACCTCGGCGACGGCAAATGCGTCGTCGAATGTAACAGGTGTTGCTTCAACTTCCGCCTGAGGTTCGACCTGTGCGATTTCGACAGGTGCGGTTTCCGCCTGCTCCCCAACGACCGTTGCGACTTCCGGAAGCTCCACGGCCTGCTCGGCAAGCTGCGGTGCTTCGACCTGTTCCGCCGCTTTTGACGGCAGCAGGTTGGCCGAACCGCTCTCGGGAAGGTTGCGCTTGAGAACCGTGAGCAACGAGCTCGGCGTCTCCATCCGGTCGGGTGCTGCTTCCCCTGAGCGCAATTTGGCCCTGTCGATCTCCGGCGCGTTGACACGGCGAACGCGAACCGGTGCACCTTCGGCTACTCCAAGCTGGCTTGCAGCCCCTTGTGACAGGGCGACCACGCGGCTCGAGGTCATCGGACCGCGTCGCTCCACGCGGGCAAGGATGGTCTTGCCGCTGTCGAGTGCAGTGATTTCGACATAGCTCGGCATCGGAAGCGTCTTGTGCGCGACCGTCACGCCGGCGAAGCTGTCACGTTCCAGCGCTGCGAAGCCCACCTCGTCGTAATTGAGGCTGTTGCTCGGCGTATATAGCTTACCGTCCACGGTAAACGGTTCGCCGACCACGACCGGATAATCGGCTTCCGGCCCGCTGGTCGCGCGCACCGGTGCGGGGTCGTAGGACGCGCTCATTCCGCCCGAGCAGGCGGCTAGCGCAAGCGTTCCGCCGACTATGGCGAGGCGAAACCGGTAATCACTGGGCAATCTCATCTGCAAGTAACCCCACACTCATCGCGTAGTAGTTCGAGCAGTTATATTCGAGGATAACCCTATAATTTGCGGTTAAGAGCCATGCCGGCTCCCCCGCCCCGTCGGGCTGGAACAGCGAAGCCATCGCGTCGGGCGCAAGATAACGCTGCGGCTGAACGCCGAGTTCGCGCCATTCGGCAACGGTCTTCCACTGGCTGTGCCGCTCGTGCACGCGCGGACAGACGGGGGCGACGACCTCGCTTTCGACAGCCGACCAGTTGAAGCCAGCCGGCACGGTCGCCCGAACACCCCATGGCTGGCCCGCCCGCCATCCGCTGTCGCGGAAATAGCGTGCGATAGAGGCGAGCGTATCGGCGCGGTTGTTGAAGATGTCGGCCCGCCCGTCGCCGTCGCCATCGGTGGCGAGGCGCAGGTACACGCTCGGCAGGAATTGCGGATTGCCGAATGCCCCTGCCCAGCTTCCGACCAGCTGGTTGCGCGAGTATCCCTTGTCAGCAACCTTGAGCAAGGCGATGAATTCGCTCTCGAAAAGTTCGCGGCGGCGCCCTTCCCAGGCCAGCGTTGCAAGCGAGCGCGCGAGGTCGAAGTCGCCCTTGTAGCCACCGTAATTCGTCTCGTGTCCCCAGATCGCCATGAGCACTTCGACCGGCACGCCGTATTCCGCCTCGATCCCTGCGTGCAGTCCGCGCGTAGCCGAATACATGTCCCGGCCGCGGGCGATCCGCGTCGGGTTCACATGGGTCCGGATATAGGGGGCCATCGCTGGGTAACCGCTGCTGGTCGGCGTGCCCGGTTGTGCGCGGTCGAGCTGGATCACGCGCGGGTTGGGCGTCAGGCCTTCGGTCATGCGGCGAATGGTGCTCTCACTCACCCCTTCCGCACGCGCCTTGGCGATCACCAATTGCAGGTAGGCATCGAAGGACAAGTCCTGTGCGGTTGCCGGTGAAGCGACCAGAAATGCGGCGAAAGCGAGAAGCGCGACCTTGAATTTCCTCATGACGTCAATGTGCCACAAGCGGCGTGGCGCTTAAACACAATTCGCCAAAGGCTCGTTCAGTTGGGCGCGAAATCCGCGCGGAAAGGCGTGACAAGACAGGGCAAGACGATTAGCGAGCCCGGTCAGCGGACAGGTGGCAGAGCGGTTGAATGCACCGGTCTTGAAAACCGGCAAGGGTGCAAGCCCTTCGTGGGTTCGAATCCCACCCTGTCCGCCAAGCCCTAAACCGTTGCGATCAGCGAATGCGGAATGCCCGCATGGCATCGTAATCCGCGCGGCATTGCTCGGCCACTTCGGCGTATTCTCCTCGGAGCTCAGGCAGCTCTCCCGGAGGCGGGCCGAAACCGGTCGAAGAATTGACCTTGTCGTACCAGTGCTTTCCCCAGATGCCGTCTTCCGGATGCGGGCCTTTTGTCCAGGACAGCATCGCATCGTCCCATTCGATGCCGAGCGCTTCGCAGAGCTTCGAAAGCACCCCGGCAGGATCGCGCAAAATGTCGTCGCTATCGACCACAGGAGGCGTTCTCCCCGAACGCTCGCATTCGTAATCGAAATATTCGCGCATCTTCGCAAAGCCGAGCATTTCTGCTTCGCGCAGTTCGTTCTTGGCACGGTAGCTCGCCACGACGCGTTCGGGTGCCCGGATGAGAAAGGCGTGACGGTGGTCGGCCATGTCGCGGATGGAGATTGGGCCGACCATGTGGTGCGGCATGTGCTTTTGATACCAGACCGGCTCGCCGCCCGGTGGATCCCCCGACTGGGTATGCAAGACCGAGTTCCAGTCGCAATCCATCGACGCGATTGTCTCTTCGGTCATCGGATGCTGCTCGCCCGAGGTCTTCAGGAAGGCGCCGTAGAACGGTTCGTCGGATACCGCACAGTCCGCCCTCGCCCCGAAGCTGCGCATCATCGCGGTCGAGATATTGCGCGGTCCCGACCACATGGCGATGCGGATGGTCATGCCGCCGCGTCCCGATCCATCAGCGCTCTGTAGAGTCCCTGAAGTCGCTCGACCATCGGGCCCCGCGCATCGGTCAGCTTGCGGCCATCGACCTCGGTTACCGGAACGACACCGGCGAAGGTTCCGGTGACGAAAGCCTCGTCCGCGCCATAGACATCGGTGAGCGAGAAGTTCTTCTCGAACACGGGAATGTCGTTCTCTCGGCAGATGCGGATGACGTTGGCGCGGGTAATGCCGCCGAGGCAGTAGTCCCCGCTGCTGGTCCAAACCTCGCCCTTGCGCACGATGAAGAAGTGCGTCGAATTACAAGTCGCCACGAAGCCGTGCGGATCGAGCATGAGCGCCTCGTCGGCTCCGGCCTGCGCGGCCTGGATGCAGGCGGTGATGCAATTGAGCTTCGAATGCGAGTTGAGCTTCTGGTCCTGAACCGCCGGATCGCCGCGTCGCACGTGGACTGTGAAGAGGCGGATGCCCTGCTCAATCGTCGACGGAAGCGCAGATTTATACTCCGGGATGATGACGATTGTTGCTGGCGAGATAACCACCCGCGGGTCCTGATAAGGCGTCGAGCGGATGCCTCGCGTCACCATCAGGCGGATATGCACACCCTCCTGATCGCGCATGCCGTTCGCATCGATCGTTTCCTCGAGCCGGGTGGTCAGCTCCTCGCGCGTCAGGCCGATATCCATCGCGATGGCCTTCGCGCCTTCGTACAGCCGGTCGAGATGTTCATCGAGGAAAGCAAGGCGTCCAAGGTGCAGCCGCAGCCCCTCCCACACCCCGTCACCGAGCATGAAGCCGCTGTCGAAGACGGAAACCATCGCTTCGGCCCGCGGAACGAGATCGCCGTTCACATTGATCAGGATCGTCTCGTTGCGCGGATCGGCTTCGAAGTCGTGCGTGCCCTTTGCCATGCTCAATGTCCCCGCTTGAGAATTTCGTCCATCTGGTCCCGCAACACCGGGTCCCACTTCGACCGAAGCTCTTTCACCCGCTCCATCAGCGCCTCGTTCTCGTCGAAGGGCACGTCGATCCGATAGACGTCGGCGACCTCGCGCATGGAGCTGCGATCCATTTCCTCGAATGCATCGGTCATCGCCTGCGCGCGCTGGCGGTCGATTCCGAGCGCTTCGAGCGCCGAGCGGCCCATACGAAGCGAGCTGTCGTAGGTCTCGCGAATGATGTCGCGGCAACCGTAGGACCACAGGTCGAACACATGGTTCCGGTCGATCGCCCTCGCAGTGACATGCAGGTTCGGGAAATTGGCAATCGCGTATTTCACCAGCTTGTCGATCTGCTCACGCTCATCGAGCGCCACGATTAGGATCTTTGCCTGCGCGATGCCCGCCGAATGCAGCAGGTCCGGACGCGTCGCGTCGCCGAAGTAGGTCCGGTAGCCGAGCTTCCTGACAACCTCGAGATGCTTGGAATCGTAGTCGATGACGGTGGTCGAATAGCCCGCCGCCTGCAGGATGCGATCGACGATCCCGCCGATACGCCCTCGCCCGGCGATGATCACCGAATTCTCTTCGTCGATCGTATCGGGCTCGCGCTCCTGCCCCTTGCAGTACAGGCGCGCGATGACCTTGTCGTAGAAGATGAAGAGCAGCGGCGTGACAAGCATGGTCAGCGCCACGATCAGCAGCAAGAGGTCGGCCAGTTCGGTATCGAACACAGCGTTGGCGACGGCGAAAGCGATCAGGACAAATGCGAACTCGCCAGCCTGCGCGAGGCTGAGCGAGAACAGCCACTTCGCCTGCCGCTTGATGCCTGCGAACTTCGCGATGCCGAGGAGGATCAGGACCTTGGTGGCAATAATGACGGCCGCCCAGAACACGACCTCTCCGGCGCGCTCGAAGGCCAGCACGAAGTCGATGCCCGCACCGACGGTGATGAAGAACAGGCCGAGCAACAGGCCCTTGAACGGCTCGACGTCGGATTCCAGTTCGTGGCGATATTCGCTGTTCGCAAGCACCACGCCGGCGATGAAGGTTCCGAGGGCCGGCGACAGACCGACTGCGCTCATGAGCAGCGCAATGCCGATCACGAACGCAAGGGCTACCGCCGTGAAGAGCTCGCGCAGGTCGGCGCCGGAGATGAACCGGAAGATCGGCCGGGTCAGGTAGTTTCCGATCAGCGCCACCGCCGCGACCGCACCGACGGTAACGATGGCTGCAAGCCATGCAGGCAAGCCCTCGGTGAGCGAGAAGCCGCCGCCATGGCCATGTGCCCCCTCGCCATGGCCTGCGCCTGCCGCAGCCAGTTCCGGCAGGGCGAGAAGCGGCAGGATCGCGAGGATCGGGATGACCGCGACATCCTGGAACAGAAGGACAGAAAAACTCGCCTCCCCGCCCTCGCTTTTCAGGAGGCCCTTCTCGTTCAGTGTCTGCACGATGATCGCGGTCGACGAGAGCGCGAGGACAAGCCCGATCGCTACTGCGGTTTGCCACGGATTGTCATTGAGCAGCGCGATCCCGGTCAGGACCAGCGTCGTCAGCAGCACCTGTCCTCCGCCAAGACCGAGGAGGCGGTTTCGCATCTCCCACAGCTTGCGCGGCTCGAGCTCGAGGCCGACGAGGAACAGCATCATCACGACGCCGAATTCGGCGAAGACTTGCAGCTGTTCGATATCGACGTCGAGTGTGATCAGCAGCGGGCTGATCGCCATGCCCGCGAGCAGGTAACCCAGTACCGATCCGAGCCCCAGGCGCGTCGCGATAGGCACCGCGATGACGCCGGCAGCGAGGATGGTGAAGGCGATTACGAGAAAGTCGGTCATTCGTTCACCGCCTTCCCCGCAATCCTGTCAAAAATCAAATATGGAGTGCTCGCCCGTAGGCCGAAAGCACGCTTTCATGCATCATCTCGGACAGGGTCGGATGCGGGAAGACCGTCTGCATCAGTTCCGCCTCGGTGGTCTCGAGCTGCTTGCCGACCGTGTAGCCCTGGATCAGTTCGGTTACTTCCGCGCCGATCATGTGAGCGCCCAGAAGCTCGCCGGTTTTCGCATCGAAGACTGTCTTGATGAAGCCGTTCGCTTCACCGAGCGCGATGGCCTTGCCGTTGCCGATGAAGGGAAAATTGCCGACCTTGAGGTCGTAGCCTTGCTCCTTCGCCGCCTTCTC
This sequence comes from Erythrobacter sp. HKB08, assembly GCF_004114695.1. Lineage (NCBI taxonomy): Bacteria > Pseudomonadati > Pseudomonadota > Alphaproteobacteria > Sphingomonadales > Erythrobacteraceae > Erythrobacter > Erythrobacter sp. HKB08. The sequence continues at coordinate 1,885,976 of NZ_CP035310.1, read as the reverse complement.
GGTCAGGCCGACACTGGCGACCTGCGGGTGGCAATAGGTGCAGCCGGGAATGTTCCGGCGGTCGAGGGCGTGCGGATGCACCTCCTTGTTGCCGAGTTCCTGCGCGATCGCTTCGGCTGCCGTCACGCCTTCGTGACTGGCCTTGTGGGCGAGCCACGGTCCCGGCGTGCAGTCGCCGATCGCCCAAAGGCCCTTCGACTTCGTGCGGCCGTAGTCGTCGATCTGGATGAAGCCGCGATCCATCTCCGCAAGCTTGTCGATGCCGATGTTCTCGGTGTTTGGCTGGATGCCGATGGCGACGATTGCGTGGGTGAACTCGTGATCGGCAACCTTGCCGGACTTGTCCTTGATCTTGGCCTTCACGCCTTTCGCATCGGCCTTGAGGTCTTCGACACCAGCGCCGGTGAGTATTTTCATGCCCTGCTTGGTGAGCGACTTTTCGAGGAAAGCGGAGACCTCGTGATCCTCGACCGGGACGATCCGATCAAGCATTTCAACCACGGTAACTTCCGCGCCCATATCGTTGTAAAAGCTTGCAAACTCGATACCGATCGCGCCGCTGCCAATAACCAGCAGCTTCTTCGGCATTTCCGGCGGCACCATTGCGTGGCGATAGGTCCAGATGCGCTTGCCGTCGGCCGGGGCGAACGGCAGGTCGCGGGCGCGGGCGCCAGTGGCAACGATGATGTGCTTGGCGGTGAGCTTTTCCTCACCCTTTTCGCCCTTCACTGTCAGCGAGGTGGGGCCGGTGAGCGTGCCCTCGCCCATATGCACGGCGATCTTGTTCTTCTTCATCAGGTGCGCAACGCCCTGGTTGAGCTGCTTCGCCACACCGCGCGAACGCTTTACCACGGCTTCGAGATCGGCCTCGATCTTCTGCGCCTTGAGGCCGTAGTCGCCCGCGTTCTGCATGTAGTGGAATATCTCGGCCGAACGCAGCAGCGCCTTGGTCGGGATGCAGCCCCAGTTGAGGCAGATTCCGCCGAGGTTCTCGCGCTCGACTATCGCAGTATTCAGCCCGAGCTGTGCGCAGCGGATCGCCGCGACATAGCCGCCGGGGCCGGAACCGAGAACGATGACGTCGTAGGAGTTTGCCATGATACCTATGCTTCCTTGGGGAGGATTTCCGCTGCCGCGCCAACCGGGCGAGGTCGCCCGTCGTCATCCAGCAGCACGAATTTGAACACGCCTTCGGCCACCTTCGTCGTAGCCTCGCCGTGGCGCTCGCGCGAAATCGCCTCGGCCGAAATCGTGACCGAGGTCCGACCTGCACCGGCGAGATTGCAATAGACCGACAGCTCGTCGCCAACGCTCATCGCGCCGGGGAATGCAAAGTCGCTGGCCGAAACGACGACCGCCTTGCCTTTCCCGACCCGGCTAGCGAGCGCACCTGCGCCCAGCGCCATCTGCGCCATGAGCCAACCGCCGAAAACCCCGCCATAGGGATTGAGGTCCGTCGGCATGGCGGTCGCGCGCATCATCAGGTTGCTGTCATTCGACGCCATGGTCAGCCTGCAATCAGTTGGATGTAACGGTCGGAGACCCAGCCAGCCTTGCACGGGCCATCGTAGGCCCGGTAGCTGTCGACCGGAGAGGATGTCTGGCAGTCCTGGTCCTCGGAGCCCTCGTAAACGATGCCGTGCCAGCCCTCGACATGGTCGCACATCCAGACGATCTGGTGCGGTCCGAGAGTATCGATGCGTTTCGCCGAGACATTGGGTGCCGAACGCACGGCCAGAAAATTATCGCCATCGGGCTTGAGGTTCACGACCTGGCCGACCGCTCCGCATGCGTCGAAGTCCGGCCCATCGTGGCCGATCATTACGGCACGATCCAGCCGCGGTGCCGCAACTGCAACGCTCGCAACACAGAGCGCGCAAATGGCGGCTATCAGCTTCAAACCAGCAGCCCCATCGGGTTCTCGACGAGGTTCTTGAACGCTTCCATCAGCTGGGCACCGTCCGCACCGTCGATCGCGCGGTGGTCGAAGCTGCCCGTCGCGCTCATCACGGTCGCGACGCCTAGCGCGCCATCGATGACCCACGGGCGCTGCTCGCCAGCACCAACGGCGAGGATCATTGCTTGCGGCGGGTTGATGACTGCGTCGAACTGCTTGGTGCCAAACATCCCGAGGTTCGACAGCGAAGCAGTGCCGCCCTGGTATTCGTGCGGCTGAAGCTTGCCGTCGCGCGCCTTGCCCGCAAGTTCTTTCATCTCGGTCGAGATTTGCGCGAGGCCCTTGCGACCGGCATCGACGATAATCGGGGTGATCAGCCCCGAGGGCGCGGCGACCGCGACGGAGATATCCTCGCGCTTGTACTGGTGCAGTTCCTCGCCCTGGAAACTGACGTTGCAGCTCGGCACGCGCTGCAACGCGCGGGCGAGCGCCTTGATCAGCAGGTCGTTGACCGACAGCTTCACGCCGTCCGCCTCGAGCGATGCATTGAGCTGCTTGCGCAGGTCCAGCAGCGCATCGAGCCGGACATCTACGGTCAGATAGATATGCGGGATCTGCTGCTTCGCTTCGGTCAGGCGGCGGGCGATAACCTTGCGGACGTTGTTGAGCTTGTGCGCTTCGAACGGTGCGCCGAATTCGCTCTCCGCCGGGGTCTGCGAAGGCGTGCGGGGCGCAGCCATTTCCGCGGTCGCATCCTTGGCCGGAGCCGCGCCGGGCTGCGCATCTTCGACATCGGCCTTGACGATACGGCCGTTCGGGCCGCTACCCTTGATGCTTGCGAGGTCGAGCCCCTTCTGCTCGGCGATGCGCTTGGCGAGGGGTGATGCAATGATGCGGTCGCCGCCAGCCTTCGGAGCTGGAGTCGGTGCCGGGGCCGGTGTGGGAGCGGGCGCTGGCGCAGGAGTGGCCTCTTCCTTCGGCTCTTCCACCTTCGGAGCTTCTTGCGCAGCACCGCCACCGGAAGCAGCCGCCTCGCCCACGTCCTCGCCCTCTTCGGCGAGGATCGCGATGACGGTGCCGACCTTTACGTTCTCCGTGCCTTCGGGAACCTCGATCTTGGCGATCGTGCCTTCGTCCACGGCTTCGAATTCCATCGTGGCCTTGTCAGTCTCGATCTCGGCCATGATGTCACCGGCACTGACGGTGTCGCCTTCCTTGACCAGCCAGCGGGCGAGCGTGCCCTCTTCCATGGTCGGTGACAGGGCGGGCATCTTGATAGGCGTCGGCATGGTTTTCCTTCGCTGGGGAGGCAAATCGGCTCTGCTTTGGCCAATTTGGCACATTCGGGCAAGGTTCTTGCGCCGAATACGTTTTCAGCGGATAGCTTGCGCCACGGGAGAGAGATGGATGCGCGTTTACCTGGTGGTGATGGACGAGACGGACGAAGCTCGCAAAGCCCTGCGATTTGCCTCGCGGCGAGCGATGCAGAGCGGCGATGCGGTCCACATCCTGGCCCTCGTACCCAAGCAGAATTTCAACGCCTTTGGCGCGGTCCAAGCGACCATTGAGGAAGAAGCGCGCGACAGGGCCGAAGTGATCGCGAGCAGCGCCGCCGGCAACCTGTTCTCCGAAAGCGGGCGCATGCCGGTGATCACCGTCAAGATCGGTGATGGCCAGACGGTCATCAAGGAATATCTCGCCGACCATCCGGAAGTGGCAGCGCTGGTGCTGGGTGCGGCGGCCGAGGGGCCTCCGGGACCGCTCATTACGCACTTCGCGGGCCATTCGGGTGACCTGCCCTGCCCGCTCTACATCGTGCCCGGCCGCTTCACGAACGAAGAGATCGACCGGCTCGCCGCCTAGCGTTTACGCTTGCCCTGGTGCCGGATATTTGCCGGTCGCCCGCGCTTTCCACCGACATACTTGCCCTTGCGCTTCGGAACGGGCCGCGCACCGCGCGCCTCGATCGGATTGCCCTCGGTATCGAGCGGCACGAACTTGAGAGCGCCGGTGATCGGATTCGCCTCGCCCAGTTTGAGCTTCAGTCGGTCGCCCAGCGCGTAGCGGGTTCCGCTGTCCTCACCGACCAGTGCATGCGCCGCCTCGTCGTAGCGAAAGTGCTCACGGCCGAGCGTCGACACAGGCACAAGCCCGTCGCCGCCCAGCTTCTCGATTGTGGCGAAGAAACCGAAAGGCTGGACGCCGGTAATCCGCGTGTCGAAAGTCTCGCCCACGCGGCCCGACAACCATGCTGCGACATAGCGGTCGATCGTCTCGCGCTCGGCCTCCATCGCGCGGCGCTCCGCCTGGCTGATGGCATCGGTGATGCGCGAGAGGTCCTCGCGATCGCGGTCCGAGAGGCCGGTAGTCGGCGGGAGTTCGCCCGTCGGCTTGGGTTGTTCGAGCTTGTATGCATCGACCAGCGCGCGGTGGACCAGCAGGTCCGAATAACGGCGGATCGGCGAGGTGAAGTGCGCGTAGGAACCGAGCGCGAGGCCGAAGTGGCCCGCATTCTTGGGCCCGTAGTAGGCCTGCGTTTGCGTGCGCAGCACCGCTTCCATGACCTGCGCCTTCTCGGCATCGTCGGTCACGTCCTTGAGCATGCGATTGAACAGCCCCGGGGTGATCACCTGGCCGAGCGCGAAGTTGCGTCCGAACGTCGCGAGATAGTCCTTAAGCGCAACCAGCTTTTCGCGGCTCGGCGGCTCGTGCACGCGGTAGACGACTGGCGCCGACTTGTTCTCCAGCGCCTTTGCCGCCGCGACGTTGGCGGCGATCATGAAGTCCTCAACGACACGGTGGGCATCGAGCCGTTCCCGCACTGCGATTTCGGCGATCTTGCCCTGCTCGTCGAGCATCACGCGGCGTTCGGGCAGTTCGAGCTCAAGCGGGTCGCGATCATCTCGCGCGGCGGCGAGAATTTTCCAGCAACCCCACAGGTTCTTCAGGTATTCGGGCGCGCTGTCGTCGTCGATCTGCGCCTGCGCATCCTCGTAGGCGATATTCTGCGCAATCCGCACGATTGCGCGGGTGAAACGCTGCGAGAGCACCTTGCCCTCGCTGTCGATGTGCAGGTGGCAGACCATCGAGGCGCGGTCTTCGCCCTGCTTGAGCGAGCATTTGTCGGCCGACAGGATCTCCGGAAGCATCGGGACGACCCGGTCCGGGAAATAGACCGAGTTCCCACGCTTGCGCGCCTCGCGGTCGAGAGCGCCGCCCGGGCGGACGTAGTAGGAGACATCCGCAATCGCGATGAGAGCCTTGTAGCCGCCCTTCCCGTCCGGCTCGGCCCAGATCGCATCGTCGTGGTCGCGAGCATCGGCGGGATCGATCGCGACGATGAGAACATCGCGCAGGTCTTCGCGGTGGTCTTCATGCAAATGCAGCTGCGAAGCGGCGCGCGCTTCTTCCAACGCCTGCTCGGGGAATACGTGCGGGATGCCGTGCTTCGAAATCGCGATGAGCGAAAAGCTCTTCGGAGCAAGCGGATCGCCAAGCACCTCGACGACTTTCACTCCGGATCGCGGCGAGCGACCGGCGGGTTCGGCCACGACGAGCTGGCCCTCTTCCGCACCGCCCAAATCGGCGATCGGGGATGAGTTGCGCACGCGCTTGTCGGTAGGGGCGAGCCAGGGCTTTCCGCTGCCGTCCATCTCGACCACGCCCATCAGCCCCTCGGTCCGGGCCGGGAGCTTCTTCATCACATGCGCGCGCCAACCGCCGCCGGTCTCTTCCGTCCGTGCAAGTATCCGGTCGCCGGTTCTGAGCGCAGCCTGACGAGTGCGGCCCTTCTTATTCTCGATCACGCGCAGGCGCGGAGGGGTGGTTCCGTCCTCGGGTTGCCAGGCATCGGGAATGGCGTAGGGTTCGCCGTCCTCGATATCGACGACACGCAATACGGTCACTTTCGGGACACCGCCCATTCGGTGATAGGCCGTCTTCTTGCCGTCGATCAGGCCTTCCTCGGCCATGTCCTTGAGAAGGCGCTTGAGAGCGATCTTCTCCTGACCCTTGAGCCCGAATGCCTTGCCGATTTCCCGCTTGCCGACGATGCCGTCTGCGGATTGGATGAATTCGAGAACCTGCTCGCGCGACGGCAGCCCTTGGGGGCGCTTGTTATGAGGGCGTTTGGCCATAGGCGGCCCATATGGGACCGCCCGCGCCAAGTGTCACGGCCTAAGCGATTTTTCAGAACCTGACAGGTGCCTCGCCATACTTGTTCGGCCCCTCGTCCGACTTCATCACCCCGAACGCGATCACGACGAGATAACCGATCCATGGCAGGATGCTGTAGGCGTAGAGTTCGGACTGCATCGCCATCGCCTGGTTGGGATCGGTCGCTGTCATCGCCTCGCGCGTGCTCGCCATGATCTTGTCGAAAGACGACACGTTGATAGCCAGCGCTGCGAGGTAAGGACCGATCGCCAAGAGGGCCAACCAACCCGGCTTGCCGCTGTCATGAAGCCTGCGGACGAAGGCTGCGACAAAAAGGAGCACAGACAGCACGCCTAGGATCACGCTGATCCAGATCTGCGTCTTGAGCGAGCCTTCCAATTGCTCGAACATCGCCGCGTTGAGCTGCTGCGGGTCGGCGCCCGAACGCGCCGCTTCGAAAGCTCCCTGGAACATGCCAACCATCATCGGGATCGAGACGATCAGGCTCGCCACGAACTGGAGAATGATGAGAAACAGCACGTAGAACCAGAATGTCTGGCGCGCATCGCGGCCTTCGAAATTGGTCAGGTTCGACAGGTTGTATTTTACCGATTCGATCATGGTCCCCTCCCTCGCCCGTCAGTACGCGCGTGCCACGTAGATCCGCTCTACCGCAGGCTCGCCCGTGAAGATGCAGGGGCCGTCGACCGGCTCCGCATCCATGGGCACATTGCGGATTGTGAGCTTGAGCGATTTCAGCTTTTCGACGACCTTTTCGAGAGCATCGCCGGTCGGCTTCGACCACTGCACTTCGACCCAGCCCGGATAGCGGGTCTTGCCGTCGTAGAACTGAGCAAGCTCGTCGAAGGTCGTCACACCGCGCGTGATGTTCTCGTCACGGCGATTGCGCGCCTCCTCGAAAATCGACTTCTGGATTTCCTCGAGCAGGCCCGGGAGCATGTCGGCAGCTTCGCCGACGGCGGGCGTCTGGAAGGCAGGCTTGCCGTTGTCCGTGTTCCACAGGCGATCGCGGCGCAGCAGGCTGACGACGCCGTTCTCCATGTCCCGGCCACCGACCTCGATGATGACGGGCGCGCCCTTGCGAACCCAGTCCCAGCGCTTCGCCGCGGCCTTGCCCGGCTTCTTGTCGAGCAGGACGCGAAGCGGTTCGCCAAGCGCGCTCTTGCCCTTCAGTTCGTTCGCCAGCTTGGTGCAATAATCGAGCAGGGCCTCGTCTTCGGGCTTGTCGCGCAGCATCGGCAGGATCACGACCTGCCAAGGCGCGATGACCGGCGGGACGCGCAGCCCGTCGTCATCGCCATGGGTCATAATGACGCCGCCGACCATGCGGGTCGAGAAACCCCAGCTGGTCGTGTGCGCCAGCTGCTGCTGTCCTTCGCGGTCCTGGAAGCGGATGCCGCTCGCCTCGGCGAAATTGGTTCCGAGATAGTGGCTCGTGCCCGCCTGCAGCGCCTTGCCGTCCTGCATCATGGCTTCGATCGACCAGGTCTCGACCGCGCCGGGGAAGCGCTCGTTCTCCGGCTTTTCGCCGACGATGACCGGAATGCACAGGTCGTCTTCCGCGCAGGCGCGGTACATTTCGATCGCGCGGTGCGTTTCCTCGATCGCATCCTCGCGTGTTTCGTGCGCGGTGTGCCCTTCCTGCCAGAGGAATTCACTGGTGCGCAGGAACATGCGGGTGCGCATCTCCCAGCGCACGACATTAGCCCACTGGTTGGTGAGCAGCGGCAAGTCGCGCCAGCTCTGCACCCAGCGCGCCATCGCATCGCCGATGATCGTTTCCGAGGTCGGACGCACGACGAGCGGTTCGTCGAGCTTCGCCTCGGGATCGGGAATGAGCTTGCCATCCTCGCCCGCAATCAGGCGGTGATGAGTGACGACCGCCATTTCCTTGGCGAATCCTTCGACATGCTCTGCCTCGCGCTCGAAGTTCGAGAGCGGGATGAAGATCGGGAAATAGCAGTTCTCGACACCCGCTTCCTTGATGCGGGCGTCCATCACGCGCTGGATGCGCTCCCAGATGCCGTAGCCCCACGGCTTCATGACCATGCAGCCGCGCACACCGGATTCTTCGGCGAGGTCGGCGGCGGAGATGACCTCCTGGTACCATTGGGCAAAATCGTCGGCGCGCTTCACCGACAGGGCGTGGCGGATATTGGACACTGTTTTTCCTGCTGATCTGGTCGGCGCGATGGGCGCCTATTTATCGAGTTCGTCGAGTTTCTTCTGCATCGCGGCCATCTGCTTGCGCAAGGCCTCAATTTCGCTTTTTTCCTCTGGCGGCTGCTTGGCGGCATCGGCCTTGGTGCCGGGCAGGAGAGCCTCGCCCATTGCCTTCATCACGGCGAGGTTGGTTTCCGCGATCTTGGCAATCGGATTGCCGGAAAGGCCGTTCTGGAAGGCTTCCTGGATCTTTGCCTGGTTCTTGCGGAAGTTCGCCATGCTGGCTTCGAGATAGCTAGGCATCATCGCCTGCATCGAATTGCCATACATGGCGATCAGGTCACGCAGGAAGCTGACCGGCAGCATCTGCTTTCCGCTCGCCTCTTCCTCCATGATGATCTGCGTGAGAATCGAATGGGTGATGTCGTCCCCGCTCTTCGCATCGACCACTTTGAAGTCGACGTTATCGCGGGTCATCTTGGCCAGATCGTCCAGCGTGATGTAGCTCGACGACCCGGTGTTGTAGAGTCGGCGGTTGGCGTATTTCTTGATGATGATGGTATCGCCATCCTGCGCGCTGCGCTTGGCCATGTAAGCACCTCTCATGCTGCAATTTTGCTGCATTAGCAGGTGCAGCAAGTGCAGTGCAACATATCCGTCCTAAACAAGCCCCCGATCATAGCGCGAACCGAGCGTGGTCAGGATTTCGTACTGCGACAGGCCGGAACGTGCGGCGGTCTCGGGCAGCGAGAGAGGTATATCCACCCAGTCCCCTTCGCGCAGGTCCTTTACCTCGCTGGCATCGACGACGATCATGTCCATCGAGACCTTGCCCAGAACCGGCAGCTCCTTGCCGTCGAACCTGAATACCGCATCGGGTCCGAGCATCCGCAAGAAGCCATCTGCATAGCCGAGCGAAACCACCGCGATACCCATGTCGCAAGGCGCGACGAACTGGGCGTTGTAGCCGACACCCTCACCCGCCTCGATCCGGCGGGTCTGGAGGATTGCAGCCTGCGGAAAGACGACCTGCCTAATCTCTCGAACCAGCTCCTCTCGCTGGACGCCGCCATACAGCGAAAGGCCCGGTCGGGTCAGGTCGAAGGCGTATTCTGTGCCGAGCCCGATGCCCGCGCTGTTGGCAAGGCTCGTTCGGCGATGAGGGACTGCCTCGATGGCGGTTTCAAAACGCTCTAGCTGCTTCCGGTTGCTCGCAATGTCCTCGTCCGCCGAAGCGAGGTGCGACAACAGCACATCGACCTCGAGTGCCTGGACTGCCACGTCCCCGATATCGCCCAACGAAAGGCCGAGGCGATTGATGCCCGTATCGACCATCACATGGCACAGTCCGCCGCCGCTTTCCGCCCAGACACGCGCCTGCGCGATGCTGTTGATCACGGGCAGGACGCCTGTCGCCCGGGCGAAAGCTGCATCGGCTGCATTCGCAGGGCCATGCAGTACCGCGACCTGTTCCGCCGGGACATGCTTCAGGACCGCAGGAACCTCGCTCCAGTGCGCAACGAAGAATGCGCGAGCACCCGCATCCCGCAGGGCAGGCACCGCATGGTCGACGCCCACCCCATAGGCATCGGCCTTGACCGCAGCGCCTGCTGCCGCGGCGCCGGACATGCGATCGAGCGTGCGCCAGTTATGCGCGATCGCATCCCGGTCGATTTTGAGCCTGAGCGAAGCCGGCGGCAGGTCAGCCATTCTCTTCGAAATCTTTCGGTGGGCCCGACGGCAAGCCGAACCATGCGACGACCACGCCGAAGGCTACCACGACCCAGGTGTACCACAGGCCGGAATAGATATTCCCGGTGCTCGCAACGATCACCCCTGCAATGAGCGGCAGGAAGCCACCAAGGTAGCCGGCACCGATGTGATACGGGATCGACATCGAGGAATAGCGGATCTTCGGCGGGAACATTTCGCTCAGCAGCGCAGCTACCGAGCCATAGGTCAGCGCCGACAACACGCCGAGCCCGAGAAGGATCGCGACGATACCGAGGATCGCGCCCATACCGGGCTGCTGCTTGGTGAAGTCGAAGCCGTATTCGCTCAGTGCGGCGCGGATGCCGTCGCGGCGCTCGCCTGCGTTCTCGAGCCACTCCGGCGCGATCGGGATCGCATTGCCGCCTGCCGACATGCCGAGGGTGCCCCCCGCTTCGACGGTGTAGGCGACACCCGATGCCGTCAGCGTCTCCAGCACCTTGCCGCAATCGGTCTGCTCGCGGTCGAACAGGTCGGCGAAGGGATCGGTCGTGCATTGCTGTCCGGTGACGACGATCGGCGTGCGTTCCGACGCTTCCGCGAGCCCCGGATTGGCGAGGCTGCCCAGACCCCAGAACGCCGGGAACAGCAGGAAGAGTGTTGCAACCGCGCCGATGATAATCGGCCTCTTGCGCCCGATCGTGTCCGACCATTTGCCGACGATGACGTAGAAGGTCATCGCGATGAGGCCGGAAACAAACAGGATCAGCTCCACGGTCAAATCGTCGACATGCATCGGTCCGCGCAGGAAGCTCATCGCGCTGAAGAACGCGGTGTACCAGATCGTGGTCAGGATGCCGGTCACACCGAACAGGGTGACGAAGATGCGGCGCTTGTTCCCGGGATAGGTGAAGCTCTCTACGAACGGGTTCTTGGCCGTTTCGCCCGCTTCCTTCATCGCCTGGAAAACAGGGCTTTCGGACAGCATCAGGCGCATCCAGAGCGAGATGCCGAGAAGGATGATCGAAAGCAGGAAAGGCACGCGCCAGCCCCATGCCACGAAATCGTCTTCGGGGATCAGGAAGCGGCAGGCCAGGACGACCGCGATCGACAGGACGAAACCGCCCGCGACGCTCGCCTGGATGAAGCTCGTGTAATATCCGCGCTTTTCAGGGGGCGCATGTTCGGCGACGTAAATCGCCGCCCCGCCGTATTCCCCGCCGAGCGCGAGCCCCTGCAAGACACGCAGTAGGATGACGATGATCGGCGCCGCAATGCCGATCGTCTGCACGGTCGGGATGAAGCCCACCCCTGCCGTCGCAATACCCATCAGCGTGACGGTGACGAGGAAGGTGTATTTGCGTCCCAACCTGTCGCCTAGGAAGCCGAACAGGATCGCGCCGATCGGACGGAAAGCGAAACCGACCGCGAAGGTCGACCAGACGAGCAGCAGGCCGAGCGTGTCGTTGTCGGTCGCGTAGAAGGCATCCTTCAGGATGTAGGCGAGCGTGCCGTAGATGAAAAAATCGTACCATTCGAAGATCGTACCGGCGGAACTCGCACCGATGACGAGCCGGATTTCCTTCTCGCTCGGTTCCCGGTCCTTGAGTGCGATACTCTCGCTCATACGATTGCTCTCCCCCGCGTATGCTTATCGGGAAAGCGGTCTAGCGAGGCGACGGGCCATTGGAAAGCGCGGCAATCGCGGCCTTCCACGGCAGAAGGATCGCATCATGGCGTGCAGGATACTCACGCGCATGTTCGAGCAATTCGATACGTTTGATCCGCGGCGTGGCACCGCCGCTTCGTAGCCAGCCCTCAAGCTGGCGCTGTTCGTCTTTTAGCTCGTCAAGCGACTTGCCCTTGGCGGCTGCGGCGAAAATGGCCGCTGCGGCCTGTCCGATTGCACAAGCCTTTACCGAGATCCCGATCTCGCTGATCTTCCGATCCGGACCGGGACCAATTCCCACATCGACGGTCGAACCGCAGCTTTTCGAGCGCGCCTCGCCTTTCAGTTCGAGGTCCGATGCATTTGGATAATTCGCCAGCTCGACCGCCAGCGCCAGGATCGTCGGTGTGTAGAGCTTGTCAGCAGCAGACGCCGCCATGGCTCAATTCTCGGCCGCTTCCTGCTCGGCACGCAGGCGCGTGCGGCGCTCCTCGACCATCTGGACCAGCGCGTCGGTCGATGCATTGACCACCGGATAGGTGCGCGCAGTCGTGATCCAGGCCGGACGACCCGCGATACCCCAGACCGTGTCGTAGCCGAGGACCAGCAAGGAGAAGGCGATGACCACGATCAGCGCGCCCTTGATCGCGCCGAAGCCGAAGCCGAGCACGCGGTCGATCGGACCGAGAATCGAGTTGCGCGATGCCTCACCGACCCGGCCCGCGATAAGCTTCATCGCAGCATAGGGAATGAGCAGCAGCAGGACGAAGGCGAGAATCGCCGTCGGGATGCTTGCGCCGGTATAGGGTGCGAGTGCCGAATAGAGCGGCGTATGCAGGTAGTGGATCGCGAAAATCGCGAGGATCCACGATGCCAGAGACAGCACCTCCTGCACCAGTCCGCGCATGAAGCCGCCAATTGCCGCAACCGCGACAATACCCAATACGATGATATCGAAACCCGTCATGTCCGCCGCTGAATTAAGCCGATGCCATTACTCGGTCAACGAGATTGGCCAATTGCTTGAGAGAACGGTAGTTAAGACCGGCTGAACCATCCGCATCCCCTGGCCCATATCCCACGCCGAAACCCAGCTTCGCAGCCTCGCGCATCCGCACCCCGGAATGGGCGACTGGGCGGATTTCCCCGGCGAGCGAGACTTCTCCGAACCATACGCTGTTGGTTGCGAGCGGTTTATCGGCAAGCGCCGAGACGAGCGCAGCAGCAACCGCAACGTCCGCTGCAGGATCCGACAGGCGATAACCGCCCGCGACGTTGAGATAAACTTCTGCGGAGCTGAAATTCAGACCGCAGCGCGATTCGAGAACCGCGAGCAGCATGGCCAGGCGGCCGCTGTCCCAACCAACCACGGCCCGCCGAGGTGTCGCACCCGATTGCAACCGGACGATGAGCGCCTGCACTTCGACCAGCACCGGGCGCGTCCCTTCGAGCGCCGGGAAGACCGCGCTACCGGCGAGCGGCTCGTCACGCCCGGACAGGAACAGCATCGACGGATTGCCAACTTCTTCGAGCCCGCTACCCGCCATCGAGAAAACGCCGATCTCGTCGACCGCGCCGAAGCGGTTCTTGAGAGCGCGCAGGATGCGGTACTGATGGCTGCGTTCCCCCTCGAAGCTCATCACTACGTCAACCATGTGTTCGAGCACGCGGGGGCCGGCGATATTGCCGTCCTTCGTGACGTGTCCGACGAGGACAAGTGCCACCCCGTTTTCCTTGGCGTAGCGGATCAGCTCGAACGCGCATCCGCGCACCTGGCTGACGGTGCCGGGCGCGCCCTCGATCGTGTCGGAATGCATCGTCTGGATCGAATCGATCACAAGCAATGCCGGCGGCTCGCTCGCGTTGAGCGTCGTCAGGATGTCGCGGACCGAAGTCGCAGCCGCCAGTTTGATCGGAGCATCGGCAACGCCGAGGCGCGAGGCGCGCATCCGCACCTGCCCGGCCGCTTCCTCGCCGCTGATATAGACTGCAGAGCCGCCATCCTTCGCGATCGTCGCAGCCGCCTGCAGCAGGAGCGTCGACTTGCCGATACCCGGATCGCCGCCCATCAGGATTGCCGAACCGGGGACCAGACCGCCCCCCAGCGCTCGGTCGAACTCCGCAAGGCCGGTCGGCCTCCGCTTCAGCGGTTCACCCGGTTCGTCCAGCGCCTCGAATTCCACCTTGCGGCCGCCGCTCGACAAATCGTGCTTCTGCGAAAAAACGGTCGCCGGCGCGTCCTCGACCAGCGTGTTCCATTCCGCGCAATCGGGGCACTGCCCCTGCCAACGCGAGGAAATCGAGCCACAATTCTGGCAGACGAAACGCTTCTTGGGCTTGGCCATGTCCCCAGCGGTAAACAGAACATAGGTGGAACGCAATTGCCTTCACGAGTTTTGCCCGCCACAAGCAAGGCATGCGGCAGAAAGAGCTCAGGATTGCACTGGTTTGCTATGGCGGTGTCAGCCTGGCGATCTACATGCATGGCGTCACGAAGGAGCTCTGGAAGCTCGCGCGATCGAGCAGGTCGTTCCATGCGCGCGAACCCAAGAGCAGCGGTGTACAAGGCGTTTACCGCGAGCTGCTCGAGCATATCGAAAGCGACTGCGACCTGAAGTTGCGCGTCCTGCCGGATATCCTTTCCGGTGCGAGCGCAGGCGGCATCAATGCGGTTTTCCTCGCCCAAGCGGTCCATTCGGGCCAGTCGCTCGAGCCGCTGACCGACCTGTGGCTCGATACGGCGGACGTCGATCGCCTGCTCGACCCCGATGCCCGCCCGGTGTGGAAATTCGCCAAGTTCTGGGCGACGCCGATCGCGTGGTGGCTGTTCAGCCGGCCGGGCAATGTGGTCTCGGAAAGCGTAGCCCCCGAAACGCGGGACGAAGTGCGCCGCAAGGTCTCGCATTTCGTCAGGTCGCGCTGGTTCCAGCCACCCTTCTCGGGCGATAATTTCTCAGGTCTCCTGTACGATGCGTTCGAGGCGATGGCGCAGGCTCCGGTCGAAAAACCGCTCCTGCCGCCCGGCCATCCGATCAACCTTTTCGTGACCGCGACCGACTTCAAGGGGCACCGCGAATTGCTCCGCCTCAACAGCCCTCCGGTTGTCGAGGAGACCGAGCATCGGATGCCGATCGAATTCTCTTCGCATTCCTCCGGCGAAGGAGGCAGCGACATCGCCAACCTGCTCGAACTGACATTGGCAGCAAGGGCAACGGCGAGCTTCCCCGGGGCCTTCCCACCCCTCACCCTTGCCGAAATCGACCGGCTAGGAGAACAGCGCGGGCGTGACTGGCCCGGCAGGGAAGATTTCCTCGGCCGCGTGATGCCCGCCCATGTGCGCAACGACGACACGCACAAGGTCTCGCTGATCGACGGCTCGGTGCTGGTCAACAAGCCGTTCGACGGCGCTATCCGCGCGCTACGTGGGCGCCCTGCCCAGCGCGAAGTCGACCGGCGCTTTGTCTATGTCGACCCCCGACCCGACCGCTTCGGCTCCTTCCGCGAGAATGGCGACAACGAGGTGGGCTTTTTCGGAGCGATCCTCGGCTCGTTGTCGACGATCCCTCGTGAACAGCCCATCCGCGACAACCTCGAAGTGCTCGAGCGCCAGACGCGCGAAGCGGAGCGCTTGCGGCAGATGGTCTCCGCCCTGCGCGGCGAGGTCGAGGAAGCGGTCGAAAAGCTCTTCGGGCGAACCCTGTTCCTCGACCGGCCCACGACCAAGCGGCTCGTCACCTGGCGCAACAAGGCGCAGGAGCAGGCTGCCTTCGATGCGGGATACGCATTCCAGTCCTATGCGCAGGTCAAATATGCCGGCATCCTCGAAGACCTCGCAGCGATCACCTTGCGCGCCGCCCCTGTCCTTGACCTGCCGGATCATGCGCCCATAGTCGATGCATTCCGCCGCACCCTCGATGATCGCGGGCTCGCGTCGCTGTCCGGGCGCAAGGGCGGTGCCAGCGGCGAGGCCATCGCCTTCTTCCGCGCGCACGACATCGGTTTTCGCCTGCGTCGCCTTCGCCTGTTGATCCGCCGCCTGTCCCGCGAATGGGAAGCCGATCCGGAGATCGACGACGAGGAAGTCGATCGCGCTCGCGGGCTGATCTACCAGATCCTCTCGCTCTACGACGAACGGGACGAGATCGATGCGCTCGGCGAGGACTTCGGCGAGCTGGCGGCCAGGGTGATGGAAGACCCGGGTGCGGTCCTCGATGCGCTGGCCGAAAGGCGGCTCTTGCCGGCCGTCGACCAGGAGGCGGAGGAGCGACTGTCCGAAGCTCTCGCGCAAATGCCACAGAACTTGCGCCGCAAGATGCTCCTGACCTACCTCGGCTTCCCGTTCTACGACATCGCGACCTTGCCGCTGATGGGGCAAGAGGGGCTCACTGAATTCGACCCGATCAAGGTCGATCGCATCAGTCCCGACGACGCCCGCTCGATACGAGAAGGCGGTACGAGGGCCACGCTAAGGGGCATCGAGTTCTACAATTTCGGAGCGTTCTTCAGCCGGACTTATCGCGAGAACGATTACCTCTGGGGCCGACTTCACGGCGCGGAGCGGATGATCGACATGGTCTGCTCGACTGTCGGCAAGCCGATCGCCCACAAGGATTGCCTCGCCTTCAAGCGCCGCGCCTTCCACGCCATACTCGACGAGGAAGCCGGGCGCCTGACCACGGATCCTTCGCTGATCGAGACGATCAGGCGCGAAGTGGAAGAAAGGCTCGGCTAGAGGCTGGCGTAGATCGCTGCGACGAAAGAATCGGCACTGATGAAGCCTTCGCCCCGGTCGAACCCGGCAAGAGGCTGCGCGGCGACCGCTTCTTCCGAGGTTGCGCCGCCGTCCTTGAGCGCGCGGACACGTTCGACAGCATCACCGATCATCGCGCGATAGGCGACCAGTTCCGCCTTATTCGACATCGGACCATGGCCCGGGATGACCTTCGTCTCATCGTCGATCATGCGGATTACAGCATCGAGCGTGTTCATCGCATTGATGACATTGCCGCCGGAGCGGATGTCGATGAACGGATAGCCTGGTATCTTGAAGTAGAGATCGCCCATGTGGACGACATTGTCCTCGCGCCAGAAGACCACGCTGTCCCCATCGGTATGACCACCGCCGAGGAACATGACGTCCACGGTGTCGCCATTGAGATGCATGGTCACACCCTGCCCGTAGGTGACTACCGGGAGCGCTTCCTTGGCGGCGGGCGGGATCGGTCGATCAGCCTCCGGGCGTCCTTCCGCGAGACGGACCCTGACATTGTCCTGCGCGAAGATGGTCGCGCCCTTCTTGCCGAGATTTTCGTTACCGCCGGTGTGGTCGCCGTGCCAGTGCGTGTTGATGAGGAAGCTGACGGGCTCTGCGCCAAGTTCTGCGACGGCCGTCTCGATCTTGCCGGTCAGCGGGGCATACTGGTCGTCGATCAGGATCGTGCCGTCTTCGCCGTAACTCACACCGATATTGCCGCCCGCGCCGTAAAGCACGGCGATCCCGGGTGCGATGCGTTCGATGCGGATTTCGACCTCGTCGAAATTGCGCTGCGCCTGCGTGGGTGAAGCGAGTGCGGCCGCGCCGAATGCGGCTCCGGCGAGAAGCTTGAACGAAGTGCTGGTCATGTCAGTCCCCTTTCGCGCGCGACGCTAGACAGGGGGCCGGGATAAGTCGAGCAGGCTCGTCAGCCGCCGAAAGCCTCTTTCACCTTGCCGAAGAAGCTGCGGCTCTGCGGGCATTCGTCGCCGGTTTCCGTATCGCGGAACTGTTCGAGGATGGATCGCTGTTCCTTGGTGAGCTTGGTCGGCGTTTCGACCGCGATCTCGACAACCATGTCGCCGCGCCCACGACCCTGCAGGACGGGCATGCCGCCGCCGCGAACGCGTAGCTGCTTGCCCGACTGGATGCCGTCGGGAATGTCGACCTTGTTGGTCTCGCCGTCGAGCCCGGGGATTTCGACGCAGCCCCCGAGGGCCGCCTTGGTGAAGCTGATGGGAATGCGCGTATGTAGCGTCGTGCCTTCGCGCTCGAATACCGGATGCGGCTTTACATGGATGAAGATGTAGAGATCGCCCGGAGGCGCGCCACGCGGACCTGCCTCGCCCTTGCCCGACAGGCGGACGCGGGTGCCGGTATCGACGCCGGGTGGGATTTCGACTTCGAGTTCGACGGCCTTGTCGACACGGCCCTCGCCGCGGCAATCGCCGCACGGGTCTTCGATAACTTCGCCGCGGCCATGGCAATTGGGGCACGGACGTTCGACGACGAAGAAGCCCTGCTTCGCGCGGACTTTTCCGTAGCCGTTACACAAGTTACACCCACGTGTACCGGTGCCCGGCGAAGCGCCGCTGCCGTTGCAGGTATCGCAAGTTTGAGAGACTTCGACTTCGATCGCAGTCGACTTGCCGTGAAACGCCTCTTCCAGCGTGATCTGCATGTCGTAGCGAAGGTCGGCGCCGCGACGGGCACGTTGCTGGCCCGCAGCACCACCGCCGAAAGCACTGCCGAAGATCGTTTCGAAAATGTCGCCGATATCGCCGAAGTCGGCACCGGCGTGGCCTCCGCCAAAACCGTTGCCCTGCTGGAACGCGGCATGGCCGAAGCGGTCGTATGCCGCGCGCTTCTGAGGGTCCTTCAGGACCTCGTAGGCTGCGCTCACCGCCTTGAATTGCGCTTCGGCTTCGGCATCGCCCGGATTGCGGTCCGGGTGATACTTCATCGCCAGCTTGCGATAGGAGGACTTGATTGCCTTGTCGTCAGCGTCGCGGCTGACTTCGAGCAGCTCGTAAAAGTCGATTTCGGTCGAAGACATAATGCGATCCCAAACCTAACCGCCGCCGACGCGGATAGCATCGACGGCGGTTTCGGTTATCACCGGGCTTAGCCCTTGTTGTCTTCGTCGACTTCGGAGAATTCGGCGTCGACCACTTCTTCGTCGGCGTCGCTCGAGGATGCTTCGCCCTCGCCCGCGTCGCCCGAAGCCGCGGCGCTGGCCTGCTCCTTCTCGTAGATCTGCTGGCCCATCTTCATGGCCGCGTCGGTCAGCGCCTGTGCCTTCGCATTGATGGCGTCGACGTCGTCGCCTTCGAGAGCGGTCTTGGCTTCAGCCAGCGCCGTCTCGACAGCCGACTTGGTATCGGCATCGACCTTGTCGCCATGCTCTTCGAGCTGCTTCTCGGTCGCATGGACGAGGCTGTCGGCCTGGTTGCGGGCTTCTGCCGCTTCCTTGCGCTTCTTGTCCTCGTCGGCGAACTTCTCGGCATCCTGGACCATCTGCTCGATGTCGGAGTCCGAAAGACCACCCGAAGCCTGGATGCGGATCTGCTGTTCCTTGCCGGTGCCCTTGTCCTTCGCGGAGACGTTCACGATGCCGTTGGCGTCGATGTCGAACGTCACCTCGATCTGCGGGACACCGCGCGGAGCGGCCGGGATACCGACGAGGTCGAACTGGCCGAGCATCTTGTTGTCCGCCGCCATCTCGCGCTCGCCCTGGAACACGCGGATCGTCACGGCCTGCTGGTTGTCTTCGGCAGTCGAGTAGGTCTGCGTTTTCTTGGTCGGGATCGTCGTGTTGCGATCGATCATGCGGGTGAAGACACCGCCGAGCGTCTCGATACCGAGCGAGAGCGGGGTCACGTCGAGCAGGAGGACATCCTTGACGTCGCCCTGGAGGACGCCCGCCTGGATCGCAGCACCCATGGCAACGACTTCGTCCGGGTTCACGCCGGTGTGCGGCTTCTGGCCAAAGAATTCTTCCACGATCTCGCGGACCTTCGGCATGCGGGTCATGCCGCCGACGAGCACGACTTCGTCAACGCCGCCCTTGTCGATACCGGCATCGGCCAGAGCCTTCTTGCACGGTTCGAGAGTGCGCTTCACGAGGTCGCCGACAAGCTGCTCGAGCTTCGAGCGGCTGATCGTTTCAACGAGGTGCAGCGGGGTCGATGCGCCGCCTTCCATGCGCGCGGTGATGAAGGGCAGGTTCACTTCGGTCGACTGCGAGCTCGAAAGCTCGATCTTGGCCTTTTCGGCAGCTTCCTTGAGGCGCTGCAGGGCAAGCTTGTCGGTCCGGAGATCCATGTTCTCCTTCTTCTTGAACTCCTCCGCGAGGTATTCGACGATCGCGCTGTCGAAGTCTTCACCGCCGAGGAAGGTGTCGCCGTTGGTCGACTTCACTTCGAATACGCCGTCGCCGATCTCGAGGATCGAGATATCGAAGGTACCGCCGCCAAGGTCGTAAACGGCGATGGTCTTGCCGTCTTCCTTGTCGAGGCCATAGGCGAGCGCGGCAGCAGTCGGCTCGTTGATGATGCGCAGGACTTCGAGACCGGCGATCTGGCCGGCATCCTTGGTCGCCTGGCGCTGGGCGTCGTTGAAGTAGGCCGGAACGGTAATGACCGCCTGCTTCACGTCTTCGCCGAGATAGCTTTCGGCGGTTTCCTTCATCTTCTGGAGGATGAAGGCCGAGATCTGCGACGGGCTATATTCCTCGCCGCCAGCTTCGACCCACGCGTCGCCGTTCTTGCCCTTCACGATGTCGTACGGGACGAGGCCCATGTCCTTCTTGGTCATGGGATCGTCGAACCGGCGACCGATGAGGCGCTTGATCGCGAACAGCGTGTTGTCAGGGTTAGTGACCGCCTGGCGCTTTGCCGGCTGGCCGATGAGGCGCTCGCCATCCTTGGTGAAGGCGACGATCGAAGGCGTGGTGCGCGCGCCTTCCGAATTCTCGATAACCTTGGGCTTGCCCCCGTCCATCACGGCAACGCAAGAGTTGGTGGTGCCGAGGTCGATACCGATAACTTTGGCCATTATTTCCCCATTCCGTCTTCAAATGTTGGACGCTGCACGCTTCACACCCCGGGATCGGCGATGCTCCTCGGCAGCTCGAATATGCTGGCGATATAGGTGCGGTTTTTGTTGGCACAAGGGATGCGCGCAGCTAGTTTCCCAAGTCGGAACAGGGAGAATATTCCAACATGACGAAGAGCATTTTTGCCGGGCTCGCACTCGGGATCGCTAGCCTCGGCCTCGCCTCGTGCGGCGAAACCGCCCAGGAAGCCGTCGAAGCACCCGATGGCGTGCCGGGTCTCGAAATCACCAATGGCCGCATGGTCCTGCCCGCCGTCGAGGGCAATCCGGCAGCGGTATATTTTGACCTCAAGTACAATGCGGATCGGGGCTTGTCGCTGAGCCGCGTGGACGTGGCTGGCGCCGAAAGCGCGATGTTCCACGAATACAAGGAATGGGCCGGCCGCATGGAAATGGGCGAGAGCAACCCGCTCCCCCTCACCAACGGGACCGAGTACAAGTTCGAGCCGGGCGGCCGTCACGTCATGGCGATGAATGTTTCGCCCGAACTCCAGCCCGGCGGCACGACCGAAGTTACCGTGTTCGTCTCGGGCGGCGACAAGACCAGCTTCCCGGTCGACATCCTCGCTGCCGGCGACGAGCGCTGACGGCAGAAACGACACACGATCCGGCCGCTTTCTGCCCGATCGGCGGAGAGCGGCCGCTTACCGCGGGCGAGGTCGAACTCGCCCGTAGCGTTTTCGGAGATGCGATAGATTACGCCGCGGTCATGATCAGGCGGCGCAAGTGGTTTCCGTTCCAGCCCCGCAAGGTGACAATGGCTCCGCGCGGGCACATCCACTTCCATCCGCATGGCGAAAGCTATTGCGAGGATTTCTCCAAGGCCGGCGTGATCCGTCAGGGCCTCTTCATTCACGAGATGGTCCATGTCTGGCAGGTCCAGACAAAGGGGCGCTGGTGGCTGATCTTCAACCGCCTTCCGTGGGAGCGATACGACTACAGCCTCAAGCCGGGCTGGCCGCTGACCCGCTATGGTGTCGAGCAGCAGGCCGAGATCGTGAAGCACGCTTTCTGGGCACGCAACGGAGTGAAGATCGCAGGCGTTGCCGACAAGGCAGCCTATGACATGCTGGTGAGGTTTCCCGGAGCGGCCAAGTGACCGAATTCGAATTCGTTTTCATTCTCTACGCGCTGCTGCTCGGCCTTTCGCTGATCGAGCTGCTTGCCGGCATGGGCCGAGCGCTGGAACTGAAATTCGCAAGCGATGCAGGTGGCCAGAAATTCTCCATCGGATGGCTGACGCCGGCGCTTGCCGTCTTCGTCATGCTCGACCTGCTGAGCTTCTGGGTTTTCGCATGGATAGTCAGGGGCTTTCTCAGCGTCACTCCGCTTACCCTGCTTGCCGTCATGGCTTTCGCGGCGGCCTATTACCTTGCGGCGAGGCTCGTATTCCCGACCGAGCCCGATCGCTTCGCAGACCTCGATACCCACTACATGCGGGTCAAACGGGTCATCCTCGGCATTCTGATCGCACTCGTCGCCGTGCAATGGACCTACTTGCTCACCATCGTCGAAATCCGGGCGGCACTCCTCACGCCGCTCTCCGTATCGATGACCCTGGTTCTCGTGGGCCTGATGGCCGCGACGATGTTCGTCCGGAGCAAGACGGCCAATCTGGTCCTGCTGGGATTGCTGATCGCCAGGTACATCATCGTCTACATGATCTGATCACTCGACCGGGCGAGTCATGTCCGGGCGCGGCTTCTCGTCGAAATCGAACTCGTAGGCACCGATCCGCGCCTCACCGTTCCGCCGAAGATAGGTGAACGAAATACGCGCCTTGTCGCGCGCGTTCTCGAATGTGCCGGCGAGGGTCAGGAGGCCGCGGCCATCGATGTAGGCGTCTTCCATCTCTGGTGTCTCGTTCGCGAGCACCAACATGCGCTGACCCAGTGGCTGCGCATCACGAAACCCCTGCCCGAGCGTCTCAGCCGTCGCCTGCTCCAGCCAGCGATCGAGGAATATCTGAGGATTGTCCTGCATGAGTGCCGTCGCCAGCTGGCGCGTATCGGATTGGATCATCGATTGCTGCTCTTCGAGCGTCGGCAAAGGCGGAGCGCCAGAGTCGCCGCCCACACCGCTACGGCCGCGCTCGATGAAGGTGATGCGCCAATCCTCGCCTTCCTTCACGAGGCTCAGGGTAATCGGAATCTTCGCTCCCGAAGCAGTCGTCACGCTGCCTTCGACAGTGCCGATATCGTTCTCGATCGAGCGGGACGACCAGCTTGTGTCGGTCACTTCGTCGAGACCGTTTCGCTCAAGATACTGCTGCAACCCTTCGGCACTCAGCGTACGCTGCAAATCCTTCGATGTGAGGGCATGGGCCGCTTCGTAGTCGCCCTCGCCTGCTGCGGCGAAAAACTCGTCCGCTGCATCGGTCACTCCGCTCGTAGCCCAGAAGATTGCGCCGACCAGCAATGCGATGACCGCTATGCCCGCACCGATGCCCAGAACCACTTTGTGCCAAGTCTTCATCCACCCCTCCCATCTGTGAGGCGACCCGAAAACCCGGCGCTCTGGCGGCGCGTTGGCAGGAACCCTACCACCGCTCATCCACAGGGACCATCCCCGAAAACCGTAGCGTCACTTGAGGCATCTGGTTTCAAGCGATACCACTTCGCCTCATGACCGGGCGGCCCAACCCGCGCCCGGCATAGGTCACTTGAAAATGGAGCTGAAAGACTACGGATTGTCGCGTGAGCGCGGCTACCTATCGCATTACGAAATCGACGAAATCACACTGCCGGACCTGTTCGCGCCGATCATCGAAGCGGCGGACAAGCTGTCCGACCTTTTGACCAGCGGCCGAGTCCGCCACTGGCTCGATGCACTGCCAGACCCGCAGATCGGGACCTGGGTGCAAAACGCTCCCGAAGAGGAAGTGCGCACCGCAATGGTCCACTACTCCTTCATCGTGCAGGCCTATGTCTGGGGCGAGGACGAAGCGCCCAAGAGCCTCCCGGCCAATCTCGCGCGCCCGATGGTGGCGCTGGCCGACCGGCTCGGCCAGGCACCGCTACTGCCGTACTCGGGCTATGTCCTCGACAACTGGTACCGCATCGACAAGAACGCGCCGGTCACGCTCGACAACATCGGCATGCACCAGAACTTCCTGGGGGGAGCGGACGAGAACTGGTTCGTGCTCGTCCATGTCGCGATCGAAGCCGAAGCCGGCGTCCTGCTCGACAATGCAGCGCGCCTCGTGACGGTCGCCAAGGAAGGCAACGAAGCGGAAGCGACGCGCCTCCTGCGCGAAATGGACGAAGCGTGGGAGCGTATCTACGGCCACTTCGCCCGGATGCCGGAACGCTGCGATCCGTACATCTACTTCCACCGCGTGCGCCCGTACATCCACGGCTGGGCGAACAACCCGGCGCTCGATGGCGGACTGATCTACGACGGTGTCGAGAAGTACGAAGGCAAGCCGCAAGCACTACGTGGTCAGACCGGCTCGCAGTCGAGCATCGTGCCGGCGATGGATGCCCTGTTCCAGGTCGGCCACAGCGACGATCCGCTGAAGTCCTTCCTCGATGAGCTGCACCACTACCGTCCGGTACAGCATCGCCGCTTCATCGAGGATCTCGCCGCGCAGTCGACGCTGCGAGATTTCGTCGCGGCCTCGTCGAATGCAGAGCTGAAAGAGGCGTTCAATGCATGCCTCGAGCAGTCGGCACGCTTCCGCACTCGGCACCTCGAATATGCCGCGAGCTACATCAACAAGCAGGCAGGCAGCATTGCGGGTAACGACCCCGATGTCGGAACCGGCGGAACGCCCTTCATGCGGTACCTGAAGAAGCACCGCGACGAGAACAGGGAACAGCTGGTTTCCTGATGGAAGAAGGCGGGGTCGCGAACGGC
The DNA here is from genome assembly GCF_004114695.1 of Erythrobacter sp. HKB08. Classification (NCBI taxonomy): domain Bacteria; kingdom Pseudomonadati; phylum Pseudomonadota; class Alphaproteobacteria; order Sphingomonadales; family Erythrobacteraceae; genus Erythrobacter; species Erythrobacter sp. HKB08. The sequence continues at coordinate 1,861,634 of NZ_CP035310.1, read as the reverse complement.
CCCGCCTTAATCTTCCAGATCAGTCCGGCTTCTTGGAAACGCCGACCATCGCCGGGCGCAGCAGACGATCGCGGATCATGTAACCGGCCTGCATTTCCTGCACGACCGTACCCGGTTCGTGCTCGTCGCTCGGAATTTCCATCATCGCCTGGTGCTGGTTCGGGTCGAGCGGAAGGCCCATTGCGGCGATGCGGCTAATGCCGTGCTGGCCAAAGACCTTGTCGAGTTCGCGCTGGGTCGCTTCGATGCCGGCGACCAGTCCCTTGAACTTGTCGTCCTCGCGAAGGTCTTCCGGCACCGCCTGGATTGCACGGGCGAGATTGTCCGCAACGCTCAAAATGTCGCGCGCAAAGCCGGTCGCGGCATAGGCGCGCGCATCGGCAATGTCCTTCTCCATGCGGCGGCGCAGGTTCTGCGTTTCCGCCTTGGCATAGAGGGTTTCCTGCTTCGCGTTCTCGAGATCGTCGCGCAGCTGGGCCAGCGCGTCTTCCACGCCCTCGCCCGACTGGTCTTCGCCAGCCTCGTCATCGAGGAATTCTTCCGGCACGCCCTTAAGCTCTTGCTCTACGGCGTCGTCCTGCGGCCGCTTCTTGTCGTCGCTCATAAGTCTTTCGTATCTATCCGATGAGTTTGCCCAGCGAACGGGCTGTGAAATCAACCATGGGGACGACACGCGCGTAATTCAACCGCGTAGGGCCGATGACCCCCAGCACGCCGACCACCCTTCCCTCGCGGTCGCGATAGGGTGAGGCGATGACCGAAGAGCCGCTCAGGGCGAACAGCCGGTTCTCGCTCCCGATGAAAATCCTGGTCGCTTCCGCCTCGCGCGCGCTCTCGAGCAATTGCGCGATCGATTGCTTGTCTTCGAGGTCGTCGAGCAGGTTCCGCACTCGCTCCAGGTCCTCCAGAGCGTTTTCGTCGAGCAGGTTCGCCTGCCCACGCACGATCAGCACGGGCCGCGCGGAAGCATCCTCGCTCCACACGGCGAGCCCGCGCTCGACGAGATCGCGGCTCGCGGAATCGAGGCGGCTCCTGCCGGTTTTGAGCTCCTGCTGCATGGTGGCGATTGCGTCCCGCAGTGTCCGCCCGGCGAGGCGCGCGGATATGTAGTTGCTCGCTTGTTCGAGATCGCCTTCCGCAAGCCCGCCGCTCGCCTCGATGATGCGGTTCTCGACCGCCCCGTCCTCGCCGACGATCACAGCGAGAAGCCGTCCTTGCCCAATGTTCACCAAGTTGAACTGAGCGAGCTTCGGATCGCGCTGCGGGACCATGACCATGCCCGCCGCGCCGGAAATGTCTGACAGCAGCGCGCTGGTCTTCTCCAGCGCCTGCTCGATCGGTCCGGAGGCGCCGATATGCCGCTCGATCGCCTCGCGTTCCTCGGCGCTCGGTTCGGCGACCTGCATCATGCCGTCTACGAACATGCGCAGGCCGATCTCGGTCGGCATGCGTCCGGCACTGGTATGCGGCGCCGCCAGCAGGCCGAGCGATTCGAGGTCAGCAAGGACCGAGCGGATCGAGGCGGGAGACAGGTTCACTCCGCCCTGCGCGAGCGTTTTCGAACCAACCGGCTGGCCGCTGTCGATGTAGCCTTCGACGACGAGCCGGAATATCTCGCGCGCGCGGTCGGTCAATTCGGTGACATTCGGTCCGCTCATGCGCTCAATCTAGTCAATGCCCTTGCAGCCTCAAGGTGCTTGCGCCTAACCGGACTCAGCGATTCAACCTAAGGATATTTCATGCGACCTTCCGGCCGCGCGCCTGACGAAATGCGCGCAATCTCGATCGAAACGGGCTTTACCAAGCATGCCGAGGGCTCGTGCCTCGTCAGCTTCGGCGACACGCGCGTGCTTTGCACCGCCAGCGTCGAGCGCAATGTTCCGCCGTGGATGCGCGGCAAGGGCGAAGGCTGGGTGACCGGCGAATACTCGATGCTGCCCCGCTCGACGCACACCCGCAGTTCGCGCGAAGCGGCGCGCGGCAAGCAGTCGGGCCGGACGCAGGAAATCCAGCGCCTGATCGGGCGCTCGCTTCGTGCGGTGGTCGACCTCAGGACTCTGGGCGAACGGCAGATCACGCTCGACTGCGATGTCATTCAGGCGGACGGCGGAACGCGTACGGCGTCGATTTCCGGCGCATGGGTCGCGCTGCGGCTCGCCGTCAACGGCTTGCTGGCAAGCGGCGAGCTGAAGGAAGACCCGATCGCGGCTCAGGTCGCTGCGATCAGCTGCGGCATCTACCAGGGCAACCCGGTGCTCGACCTCGACTACGACGAGGATTCGAGCGCGGATGCCGATGCGAACTTCGTCCTCATTTCGGGCGGCCAGATCGCCGAGGTGCAGGCGACCGCAGAGGGTGAAACCTATGACGAGGAAGGCCTGCTGCGCCTCCTCCGTCTCGCGCGCATCGGTTGCGACCGTATCTTCGACGCACAGTTGGATGCGGTGAAGTGACCCGCAAGCTCGGCGGCGGTTCGCTCGTCATTGCCACGCACAACGCGGGCAAGCTGAAGGAAATCGCAGCGCTTCTCGAACCTTACGGGATGCGCTGCCTTTCCGCAGGCTCGCTCGGGCTGCCCGAGCCGGACGAGACCGGGAAGACCTTCGCCGAGAACGCGCTGATCAAGGCGCGCGCCGCTGCCGAGGCATCGGGCCTCGCAGCACTGGCCGACGACAGCGGCCTGTCCGTCGATGCGCTTGGCGGCAGGCCCGGCGTCTACACCGCCGACTGGGCCGAACGGCAATGGTTCGAAGGCGATCCGGGCCGCGACTGGTATATGGCGATGGGCAAGGTCGAAGGGCTGCTGTCCGAAAAAGGGCCGGACGTCGATCGCAATGCGGCATTCCACTGCGTCCTCGCCGTCGCATGGCCGGATGGGGAGTATGCCGTTTACGAGGGCAAGTGCCCGGGCACGCTGACCTGGCCGCCGCGTGGGACGCTCGGCTTCGGCTACGATCCGGTGTTCGTTCCCGAGGGCCGAGACATGACCTTCGCAGAGATCGATCCGGCGGAAAAACACGCCATCAGCCACCGCGCCGACGCATTTGCGAAGCTGGTCACGGACCAGTTCAACAGCTGATTACTGTCCGACGGGCCAGCCCACGATATTGCCGGTAGGACGGTAGCGGCAGACGAGAAAATCGTCGCGCCCGTTACCGGCGACCGCGCAGCCTACTTCCTCGGTCCACGGCCAGACGACCTGGGTGTAATGCCCGACATCCTTCCACTGCCCGGTCGAGGAGACATTCGGAAACTTGCCGGGCCGGAAATAGCGCTGCTCGTCGACGAACATCTGGACCATCTGCCGGCCAGAGAAGACCCGCTCGGTTCCTTGCCACAGGTTCTCGCCCACACCACGGCGCGCGGAATTGGGAGAATGCTCCATCCGCCCGCGCTGGGCGAGCACCTTGGCATAGTCATATGCCTGGTCGGCGAGTTCTTCGTTCCAGCGCAGCGGTTTGGACCCGAATTGCTTTCGCGCTTCGTTATGCGTCTCGAGCAGTTCGCGATCGAAAGGGTGCATCCCGCGTTCAGCGAGCGCGCCCTGCCCGGCAGTGAAACCAATTCCGGCGACAACGCCGGCGGCGATGAGAATCTTTGCGACCCGTCCCATGCGCAAAGCTTTTCACTTGTCGCGGTTAACGCTGGCTGAAACAATAGGATTACCATGGCCCGCGCGCTCTACATTCACTGGCCTTTCTGCCTCAAAAAATGCCCCTATTGCGACTTCAACAGCCATGTTCGCGACCGTGTCGACCATGAGCTGTGGCTGGAGCGCATGCTGCTGGACATGGTCTACGAACACGAACAGTCGCCACAAGGCCCGCTCACCTCGATCTTCTTTGGGGGCGGCACACCATCCTTGATGCCACCGCAACTCGTCGACGCGCTCCTCAGCCGCGCCGAGCATTTGTGGGGTTTCGACGAGGCTATAGAGATTACCCTGGAGGCGAATCCGTCCTCGGTCGAAGCGGCCAATTTCGATGCGCTTGCGAAGGCCGGTGTGAACCGGGTGTCCCTCGGCCTACAGGCGCTCGACGATGCTGCGCTAAAGTTTTTGGGGCGGTTGCACTCGGTCGAAGAAGGGCTCGCCGCGCTGGACGTCGCACAAGGAGCTTTCGAGCGGGTCTCGTTCGACCTCATCTATGCCCGCCCGGACCAGACGGCAGAGCAATGGGAGAGCGAGCTAAGCCGTGCGCTCTCGTTCGGCACCCGGCATCTCTCGCTCTACCAGCTCACGATCGAGCCGAACACGCGCTTTGCGACCGACGTGCGGCTTGGCAATTTCGTGCCGCTGGAGGACGATCCGTCGGCCGATCTTTTCCAGCTGACCCGCGAATTGACCGCTGCTGCCGGCCTTCCGGCATACGAGATCAGCAACCATGCCGTGCCCGGCGAAGAAAGCCGGCACAACCTGACCTACTGGCGATACCAGGACTATCACGGCATCGGCCCCGGCGCTCACGGGCGCCGAGGCGGGTTCGCGACCATGCGCCACCGCAAACCGGAAAACTGGTTGAGCGGTGCGGAAGTGAGCGGTCATGGCATGAAAGAGTGCCGCACGCTCGATGCTGCCGAGGCCACGTCGGAAGCCATGCTGATGGGCCTGCGCCTCGCAGAGGGTATCGACGTGGGCGATATCGCCGAACGCTTCGGGTTCGACGCAGCCCAGCTTGTCGACCCGGCAAAGCTGAGGCTTTTCGAGAACTTTGGCCTTGTGAAGACATCCGGCCAACATATTGAAGTGACGTATAAAGGTTTCGGTGTGCTCGACGCTCTTCTCGGCGAACTCGTCGCCACCGAACTGGTGCTTTCGTGAGACGCGAGGAGTTCCTCGAAGACTGGCGTGCGCATCTGGTGAACGACAGGCGGCGGTCCCCGCATACCGTGCGCGCCTATGTCGCGGCAGCGGGCCGGTTTCTCGATCATCGGGATCTGGCCGACTGGGGAGCGCTCGCCGCACTCGAGGGGCCGGACATCCGGCGCTTCCTCGCCGAACGGCGCTCGGACGGCCTTTCCAATGCATCGATCGCCCGAGAGCTTTCGGCGATCAAATCCTTCGTTGCGTTTGCGCGTCAGCAGACCTCGGGTTCCGATGGAACCCGGCCCCGCATCCGCGGCCCGCGAATAAAGAAGGGACTTCCTCGGCCCATTACTCCGGATGACGCCGAGAACGTCGCGGCACTGGTCGAAGGGCTCGGCCGCGAGGACTGGATCGGCGCGCGCGACCGGGCGGTCCTCCTGCTGCTCTACGGAGCAGGCCTGCGTATCGCCGAGGCGCTCTCGCTCGACGGGGCGGCAGCAGAACTGGACGACACACTTTCCGTGACCGGCAAGGGCGGAAAGCAGCGCATCGTCCCGATCCTGCCGATTGTACGAGAGGCAGTCGCGGAATACGTCCGCCTCTGCCCTTGGCCGCTGGCGAAAGATGAGCCGCTATTCAGGGGTGCCAAGGGCGGACCGCTCAATCAGGGCATGGTGCAGAAGGCGATGGCCAATGCGCGCAAGGCGCTTGGCCTGCCGTCCACCGCGACCCCGCATGCCTTGCGCCATAGCTTCGCGACGCATCTTCTGGGCGCGGGGGCCGATTTGCGCAGCCTGCAGGAACTGCTCGGCCATGCGAGCCTCGGCAGCACACAGATCTATACCAAGGTCGATAGCGCGACCCTGCTCGACACCTATCGCAATGCGCATCCGCGCGAGCGCGACTAGAGCCGCGCCTCGATAGCGTCCCAGATGCGGCCCGGCGTGTCGGTGCCGTTGAACTTGTCGATAGCGACGATCCCGGTCGGGCTGGTGACGTTGATCTCGGTCAGCCACTTGCCGCCGATCACGTCGATCCCGACGAAGACGAGGCCCCGCTTCTTTAGCTCGGGGCCCATAGCAGCGCAGATTTCCTCCTCGCGCTCGGTCAGGCCGGTCGCTTCGGCATAGCCGCCCTGCGCAAGATTCGAGCGGAACTCTCCCTCGCCCGGTTTGCGGTTGATCGCGCCGGCAAACTCGCCGTCGATCAGGACGATGCGCTTGTCGCCTTGCGAAACCTCGGGAAGAAACGGCTGAACCATGTGCGGCTCGGGCCAGGTCTGGTTGAAGACCTCGAACAGCGCCGAAAGATTGGTGCCCTCGGCGTCGATCTTGAAGATCGCCTTGCCGCCATTGCCGTGCAGCGGTTTGACGACGCAGGCGCCGTGCCGCTCCATGAACTCGCGCACGTCTGAAAGCTTCCGAGTGACAAGCGTGGGCGGCATGAAGCGCGCATAGTCGAGCACGAACATCTTTTCCGGCGCGTTCACCACCTCGCGCGGATCGTTAATCACCAGAGTCTGGCCTTTGAGGCGATCGAGCAGCAGGGCCGAGCTGATGTAGCCGAGATGGAACGGCGGGTCCTGCCGCATCAGGACGACATCGATATCCTGCGCCAGGTCGATCCGGCGACACTCCCCCTTCCATTGGAAGTGGTCACCCTCGACCCGCTGGACCCGCAGCGGCGCAGCATGACAGGTCATCTTTGCCCCGACCCCCTCGCCGGTTTCATAGCCGAGGGACTGCACGTCGTAGTGCCAGACCTCGTGCCCGCGTTCCTGCGCACTCAGCATGAGCGCAAACGAGGAATCCCCGGCGATATTGATCGTTTCGATCGGGTCCATCTGGACGGCGACGCGAAGGCTCATGACCTCTCCTATGGTTGCCACGCATTGGCGATGTGGCGCGGCAGGCTTCCCGGCGCAAGGAGGATGACGTCGATACGGATATCTTCCCCGCGCGTCGCATACTCATGCGCAACGCATTCCACCGCTGCCGCGACCCGGCCGAGACGGCGTTCGTCGATCGCCGTATCGAGGTCGCTCTTGGCGCGGCGCCATTTCACTTCCACGAAAGCGACGAGCCCTCCGCGTTTCGCGATCAGGTCTATTTCCCCGACCGGTGTTTTGACCCTGCTTGCCAGGATCGACCAGCCCTTGAGCCGGAGCCACGCCGCCGCACGCAGTTCGGCATTGCGGCCGCTTTTCTCGGCAATCTGTCGCTTCACTTGCCGCGCAGCTCCATTGCCCGGGCATAGAGCGCCTTCCGGTCGAGGCCGGTCTTTCGCGCGACTTCGGCGGCGGCCTGCGATGCTTTCTGAGTTTCCAGCGCCTCGGCCAGCAATCGGTCGGCGTCGGCCTCATCGACACTTTCCTCAATTGGCGGGCCGATGAGCAACACGATCTCGCCGCGCGGAGGGGAAGCTTCGTAGTGCTCGCGCAACTCATTCGCGGATCCGCTGCGGCATTCCTCGTGAAGCTTGGTCAATTCCCGCGCGACGGCGACCTCGCGGCCCGGCCAATGTTCCGCCAAAAAGCCGAGCGTCTTTGCGAGGCGCGGACCGGTCTCATAGAGGATCAGCGTTGCGTCGATATCCGACAGGGACTGGAGGAAATCGGCCCTGGCTTTCTCCTTGCTCGGAACGAAACCCGCAAAGAGGAACCGGTCGTTCGGAAGCCCGGATAAGGTCAACCCGGCAATCGCCGCACAGGCGCCGGGCAAGGTGGTGACGGGCAGCCCCTCTTCCCTGGCATCGCGTACGAGACGGTATCCCGGGTCGGAAATGAGCGGCGTGCCGGCATCGCTGACCAGCACGACAGCCTCTTCGCGCATGTGCTGGAGCAGCTTGTCGCGCGAGCGCCCCTCGCTGTGATCGTCGTAGCGGATCAAGGGCTTGGAGACACCAAGATGCTTGAGCAGCTTGCCGGTAACGCGCGTGTCTTCGCACGCTACCACGTCGCAGCGCTTCAACACGTCGACGGCACGCAACGTGATGTCGCCCAGATTGCCAATCGGCGTGGCGACGATATAGAGGCCTGAAGGCAAGGAAGTATCGGATCGGTCGTCGGTCACGGCGACACCAATGAACCAGAGATCAGGGGTCGGCAAGAAATGAAGTTCTTTCAACAGGGTCGCAGGGTTTTCGCGATTGCGGCGGCGACGGCGCTGCTTGCGGGCTGTCAGATCGTGCCCAAGGTGCCGGAAACCTCGACGGGACCGGTAGAGGAAACGGGCCCTGCCCCCGAACCGAGTGCGACTGCGCTGCCGAGCGGCGACCAGACGCGTCACCGGATTGCGCTTCTCGTTCCGCTGACGGGCGAGAACGGCGCCGTCGGTAACTCCATCGCCAATGCCACCACCATGGCCCTGCTCGACACCAATGCCAGTAACCTGCGCATCACCACCTACGATACCGCGCAGGGTGCGCGCGAAGCGGCTCGCCGCGCGATTGCCGATGGCAACAAGCTGATCCTCGGGCCGCTGACGGCCCGCAACGTGCCCCAGGTGCTCGCAGAAGCGCGTCCGGCCGATGTCCCGATCGTGACCTATTCGAACGATGCGAGCGTGGCCGGGCCTGACGTTTTCGTAATGGGTCAGATCCCTGCGCAGTCGATCGAACGCACGGTTTCCTACGCCCGCCAACGCGGCTCGCGCGATTTCGCGGCCATTGTGCCCGATGGCGACTACGGCCGCAGCGTCGAGGCAGCATTCCAGACTGCCGTTGTTGCAAATGGCGGCCGGTTCGTCGGCGCGGAAAGCTACGACCGGGGCAACACCTCGATCATGAGCGCGGCCCAGCGGCTCGAGCAGCGCGGCGGCTACGACACCGTGATGATCGCCGACGGCGCCCGTCTTGCAGCACTCGCAGCAAATGAACTGAAACCGCGCGGTGAAGGTACTACCCAGATACTTGGAACCGAGCTCCTCAGCGGCGAGAGCGGCGTGACCCGCACCGCTGCGCTGCGCGGCGCGCTGTTCAGCGCAATTTCCGACAGCCGCTTCAAGCGCTTCTCCGACAGCTACCGCGACCGGTTCGGCGATCAGCCCTATCGCATTGCGACGCTCGGCTACGACAGTGTCCTGCTGACGCTTCGCGTCGCGCGCGAGTGGCGGGTGGGCCGTGATTTCCCGCTGCGCCAGCTACGCGAAGATGGCGGCTTCCTCGGCCTCGACGGCCCGTTCCGCTTCGGTCGCAATGGCGTGATCGAGCGCGCGATGGAAGTGCGCGAAATCCGCGATGGCGAAGTGGTGATCGTCTCGCCCGCGCCGACCAACTTCGGCGACTGACGATAACGCGCGGCGCGTTCTTGTGAGCGCGCCACATCGCGACCTATATCCGGTCCATGTCCGACGATCTGTTTGAAGATACGCCCGCGTCGAGCGGCGACTACGACTCCTCCTCCATCGAGGTCCTCGAGGGTCTCGAGCCCGTTCGTCGGCGCCCCGGCATGTATATCGGCGGGACAGACGACCGCGCGCTGCACCACCTCGCCGCCGAAGTCCTCGACAACGCGATGGACGAAGCGGTCGCGGGCCACGCGACGCGCATCGAAGTCAGCCTCGAGGAAGGCAACCGCCTGTCGATCGCCGACAATGGTCGCGGCATCCCGGTCGACGAGCATCCCAAGTTTCCGGGCAAGTCGACGTTGGAGGTCATTCTCTCGACGCTCCACTCGGGCGGAAAGTTCTCGGGCAAGGCCTATGCCACCTCGGGCGGCCTCCACGGCGTCGGCGTCAGCGTGGTCAACGCGCTTTCCGAACACACGCGCGTCGAAGTTGCTCGTGACAAGCAACTCTACGCGCAGGAATTCTCCAAGGGCCAGACGCTCGGCCCGATCGAAAAGCTCGGTGCCACGCCGAACCGCCGTGGCACAACGGTCAGCTTCAAACCCGATCCCGAGATTTTCGGCGAGCGCCAATTCAGCCCGAAGCGGCTTTTCAAGCTGGCTCGCTCCAAGGCGTATCTCTTCGCCGGCGTCGAAATCCGCTGGAAATGCGCCGAAAGCCTCGCGAGCGAGGAGGTGCCGGCGGAAGCGGTCTTCAAATTCCCGGGCGGCCTCGCCGACCATCTTGCCGAGCAGATCGGCGAGCGTGAGTGCGTCACGTCGCAGCCCTTCACCGGGACGCAGGAGTTCCCCGACGAGCAGGGCCGCGTGGAATGGGCGATCGCCTGGCCACTGTATTCGGATGGCTCGACGAGCTGGTATTGTAACACCGTGCCCACGCCCGATGGTGGCACGCACGAACAAGGTGTGCGCGCTGCGCTGACAAAGGGCCTGCGCGCATTCGGCGAACTCACGAACACGAAGAAGGCCAAGGACATCTCGGCCGACGACGTGATGACGGGCGCGGAAGTCATGCTCAGCGTCTTCATTCGCGACCCGCAGTTCCAGTCGCAGACGAAGGACCGGCTGACCTCGCCCGAAGCTGCGCGCCTTGTCGAGAATGCCGTGCGCGACCATTTCGACCATTTCCTCACCGACAATATGGAGCGCGGGAAAGCGCTGCTCGGTCAGGTCATGGAGCGCATGGACGAGCGCCTGCGCCGCAAGCAGGAACGCGAGATCAAGCGCAAGACCGCGACCAATGCGAAGAAGCTCCGCCTGCCCGGCAAGCTCACCGATTGCAGCGGCGAAGGCGACGGGGAGACGGAACTCTTCATCGTCGAAGGCGACTCGGCAGGTGGCAGCGCCAAGCAGGCGCGCAACCGCAAGACGCAGGCAATCCTCCCGATCCGCGGCAAGATCCTCAACGTAGCGAGCGCGACTGCGGACAAGATCCGCGCCAACCAGGAAATCGCCGACCTCTCGCTCGCCATGGGATGCGGCACACGCAAGGACTGCGACCCGGAGAACCTGCGCTACGACCGCATCATCATCATGACCGATGCCGACGTCGACGGCGCGCATATCGCGACACTGCTGATGACGTTCTTCTTCCAGGAAATGCCCGAGGTAGTGCGGCGCGGTCATCTCTTCCTCGCCCAGCCCCCGCTCTACCGCCTGACCGCCGGCAAGGAGAGCCTCTATGCGCGCGACGATGCACATCGTGCCGAGCTCGAGGCGACAGTGTTCAAGGGCAAGAAGGTCGAGGTCGCACGCTTCAAGGGTCTCGGCGAGATGAACCCGGCGCAGCTTCGCGAGACGACGATGAACCCGGAAACGCGCTCTCTGGTTCGCATCACCCTGCCACCCGAGTTCGAGCAGCGCGCCGCGGTCAAGGAACTGGTCGACCAGCTGATGGGGCGCAATCCCGAGCATCGATTCAATTTCATCCAGAACCGTGCAGGCGAAATCGATCGGGACATGATCGATGCCTGACGACGAAACTCCGGGCATCGACGCCAACGAAGGCGATGTGATGGCCGGAGATCGTCGCATCGCGCGCGCCGATACCGCCCTTCCCGACTGGTATATATCGGACGCGGCCTATCGCCCCATTCCGATCGCCTGGTTCGCCGGTGCGCTGATCCTCCAGGTGATCACGCAGCCTCTGGTATTCGCGCTGTTCCAGTCCTTTTCGGGCTGGGCAGTGATGGCGGCCGGCGTGGTGGTCACCGGCCTCATAGCCCGCTTCACCTGGCGGCGGGGTATGGCTGACGCCGGCATGGGCTGGAAGATCGCGACCATGGCTATGCTGCTCTTCTTCCTATCGCTGACAATCCTCATCGGACTAACGCGGATCTGATCGGTCGGGTGTCTCACGGCGCTTTCCGTTGCGTCACCCTTGCGCTTGCCGCCCTCGCCGCTTAACGCCCACGTAAAGCAAGTTGCAGAGGACAACCGATGGCCGAGAAGCGTTTTACCGGAACCGAGAATTACATCGCCACCGACGACCTGAAAGTCGCGGTCGATGCAGCAGTGACCCTGCGCCGCCCGCTGCTCGTCAAGGGCGAACCGGGTACCGGCAAGACCGTCCTCGCCCACGAAATCGCCAAGGCGATCAATGCGCCGCTGATCGAGTGGAACGTGAAGTCGACCACCAAGGCGCAGCAGGGCCTGTACGAATACGACGCGGTTGCCCGTCTGCGCGACGGCCAGCTCGGCGACGAGCGTGTCCACGACATCTCGAACTACATCAAGAAGGGCAAGCTGTGGGAGGCCTTCACCTCGCCCGAACTGCCCGTCCTGCTGATCGACGAGATCGACAAGGCCGATATCGAGTTCCCGAACGACCTCCTGCAGGAACTCGATCGCATGAGCTTCGACGTTTACGAGACGCGTGAGCGGATCGAGGCGAAGGAACGCCCGATCGTCGTCATCACCTCGAACAACGAGAAGGAACTGCCCGACGCATTCCTGCGCCGCTGCTTCTTCCACTACATCAAGTTCCCCGATCGCGAGACGATGCGCGACATCATCGAGGTCCACTATCCGGGCATCCAGAAGAACCTCGTCACCAAGGCGATGGACGTTTTCTACGAACTGCGTGACGTGCCGGGCCTGAAGAAGAAGCCGTCGACGAGCGAATTGCTCGACTGGCTCAAGCTGCTTCTGAACGAAGATATGCCGCTGGAAGTGCTGCAGGACAGCAACCCGAACAACGCGATCCCGCCGCTGCACGGCGCCCTCCTTAAGAACGAGCAGGACGTGATGCTGTTCGAACGCCTCGCCTTTATGGCACGGCGCAACCCGAGCTAATCAGATCTGAGTTTCAGGCGCGCAGGTCGTCGCGGTAGCCGACGACAAAGTTGCCCCACCTGCGCCCCTTGAACACAAGCGGCACGGTCGCGCAGCGCATCAGCCAGAATTTGCCGTTCGCACGCGGCTGGCGGTAGCTGTACATCACGTAATCTGCGCCCGCCATGGCTTCCCATTCGGCGCTCTTCTCGATCATGCGGCCGTTGAAGCAGTAGAGCTCATCATGCTTCGGATCGCCTGTCGGCGCCTTGGATTGGGCGCTGATGTGGGTCGGCAGGTAACCATTCATGTCGTTGAACAGCGAGAACAGGATTTCGGGTCGCTTGTCGGTCGTTTCGTCGAGCAACTTGCGCCAGTGCTCATGCGCCCAGTCGGTAAGGCTGGTGCGGAAACGCGGCGGGTTGCTGCCGGGAATTTCGCGGTAGTCCTGATCGAACAGCGCTCCGACCGAGATTTCGCCGGCCTCGATCGCGGCTTCGGTCATGGCGATTGCCTCGCGCGCGCCTTCCATCGCGAGCTGCGCGATTTCTTCGTCCTGCGGAGCAAGGCCGGCATGAACCAGCTGGTCGAACATCTGGTTCGCGATGCCTTCAAGTTCGGTCAGGCGGGTACCCGACACGTCAAGCGCGCGTTCGTTCGAGACATTCGCGTCTTCGAAGCTGGATAGCCCATCCTTCACACGCGAAACATGCTTGCTGATCGTCCCGGTCGCACGGGCGATCTGGTCGTTCTGCTTGTCGACTTCCTCGACGAGCTGGGTGACCCCGGCCATCGTTTCCTCGATCTGACCGACGCTTTCGCGAGCCTTCTGGCTTTCCTTCTGGCCGGTTTCGATGCGCGCCACGACGGAGGTCGCCTCGCTGCCGAGCGCATCGATCGTCCGGTTGATTTCCTCAGTTGCGCTGCGGGTATCCCGGGCGAGCGCTTTCACCTCTTCCGCAACGACGGCAAAAGTCGAACCGGCACTTCCTGCGCGCATCGCTTCGATCGTCGCGTTGAGGGCGAGCATGTTGGTGGTTTCGGCAATACGGTCGATGTCGCCCGAGCTCTTGCGAACCTGTTCCATCGCGGCGGAAAACCCGATCACGTGCGTGCCGAGTTTCGAGACGAGTTCGATGAGCTCCGAAATACGATCGAGCGAGCTGCGGATCAGTTCATCGCCTTGACCCAGTCGTTCGATTGCCCGCTCCGAAAGGATGCGTGCTTCATCGCTGGCGTCGGCAACCTTGACCTGGTCGGCATGCAGTTCCGCAACCGTCGATTGCAGAGCCGCATGCTCCTGCCGCAGGTTGGCCGAGCTTACCTTGACGAGCGAGACAAGCCCGCCGACTTCCGAACAGCAATCGACGACATGCCCGCAGCGACGCGGAATTTCACTGATCGCAACCGAATTGGTCAGGTCGATCTTCGACTGGTCCATACCCCTCTCCCGGGTATTAGGGCCGCGCTCCCGTTATCGTTTTATACGGCCGGTTTGAGTGTCAGAGCGTGTAGGCGAGCTCGAAGTCGCCCCAGCGCCTCCCGTTGATGAATACCGGGATGTAGACGTTGCGGACGACGAGGCTGGTCTTGCCGTCGCCTTCCTGGCGGTAGACCGCCATCATGTAGTCGTCGTTGCTGCGCTTGGCCTTCAGGTCGATCGGGCCGAGCAGGATACGGCCGTTGCGGCAGTACATCGTATCGTGCTGCAGATCGCCGGTCGGCTGGCGCGAACGCTCGGAGATATGGGTCGGCAGGAAGCCATTCATATCGGCCTGCGAACACATCTTGATCGGACCGCCTTCGGCAACGACCGCGTCGTTGATTGGACGCCAGTTTGCATCGGCCCATTCGGTCAGCGAAGTACGGAAACGCGGCGGGTTCGAGCCCGGGATGTCTCGGTAATCGGTGTCGAACAGCGCATCCATCGACAGCTTGCCTTCGGCCAGCGCTTTTTCGGCAGCTTCGGAAACCTGACGAGCGAAATCGGTCGCCTTGGCAACCATCGCGCTGTCGCTCGGCGACAGGCCCGCCTTGACGATCCCGTCGAACATCTCGCTCGCTTCGAGTTCGAGCTGTTCGATATTGGTATGCGCGTTCTGCAGCTTGGCTTCGTTCTCGATCGCTGCCTTGTCGAAGCTTTCGAGAACATCCTGCACGCGGTGGACATGGCCGCTGATGGTGCTGGTCGAACGGGCGATCTGGTCGTTCTGGCGATCGACTTCCTCCACCAGCTCGGCAACGCCGCCGATGGTCTGCTCGATCTGCGCGACCGAACTCTTGGCGTCCTTGCTTGCCTGAGCGCCGCTTTCGATCTGTTCGATCACGCTGTTCGCTTCTTCGTCGAGCGTGTCGATCGTGCGGGTGATTTCCTCCGTCGCGCGGCGGGTTTCACCGGCAAGGTTTTTCACCTCGTTAGCAACGACAGCGAAGGTGCGACCGGCATCGCCGGCACGCATGGCCTCGATGGTCGCATTGAGCGCGAGAATATTGGTCGTTTCGGCAATCTGCTCGATATCCTGCGAGCTCTTGCGAACCTGCTCCATGGCAGCGGCGAAACCGGTGACGTGCTGGGTCAGCGTTTCGACGAGCTCGAGAAGGTCGGAGATCTGGCCGAGCGAGGACTGGATAAGCTCGGTGCCCTGCCCCAGGCGCTCGATGGCGCGTTCGGACAGCAGGCGGGCTTCATCGCTCGCTTCGGAAACTTTCTGCTGGTCGGCTTCGAGTTCGGAGACCGTGCCGCGAAGCGCGGTGTGTTCCGCGCGCAGGCGCTCCGAACTGTCGATCACGGACTGGACGATACCGGCCACTTCGGAACAGCCGACTGTGACCTTGCCACAGCTCTCGGGAATGCGGTCGATTGCCTTGTGACCCGCTTCGATAAAAGCTTCGTGCTTCATGTTCTGGTTTAGCCCCCGAGTTCAGATGCACCGGCTTTCGCAAGGTTTGGTTATCATCCCGTTAAGAGGTTCTACCGATTTCACCGCAAATCGGTCTGGAAACGCAACCAAACTGCGCGTAGGACACCGCTCATGTTTTTCAATTTCGTCGACGAACTGCGCGAAGCGGGAATTGGTGCGAGCTTCAAGGAGCACCTGACCCTGCTCGAAGCGCTCGACAAGGATGTGATCGAGCAGACGCCCGAAGCGTTCTATTACCTCTCGCGCGCGACCTTCGTGAAGGACGAAGGCATGCTCGACCGGTTCGACCAGGTCTTCCACAAGGTCTTCAAGGGCATCATGACCGACTACGGGCAGAACCCGGTCGACATTCCCGAAGACTGGCTGAAGGCCGTGGCCGAAAAATTCCTCTCTCCAGAGGAGATGGAGAAGATCAAGTCCCTCGGTGACTGGGACGAGATCATGGAGACGCTGAAGAAGCGGCTCGAAGAGCAGGAAAAGCGCCACCAGGGTGGCAACAAGTGGATCGGCACCGGGGGCACATCGCCCTTTGGCAATTCCGGCTACAATCCCGAAGGCGTGCGCATCGGCGGCGAGAGCAAGCACAAGCGCGCGATCAAGGTCTGGGAAAAGCGCGAGTTCAAGAACCTCGACAACACGAAGGAACTCGGCACCCGCAATATCAAGATGGCCCTGCGCCGCCTGCGTCGGTTCGCGCGCGAAGGTGCGGCGGACGAGCTCGATCTCGATGCGACGATCGACGGCACGGCCAAGCAGGGCTGGCTCGACATCCACATGCGGCCGGAACGGCACAATGCGGTGAAGCTTCTGCTGTTCCTCGATGTCGGCGGCTCGATGGATCCCTTTGTCAAGCTGTGCGAGGAGCTGTTCAGCGCCGCGACCAGCGAATTCAAGAACCTCGAATTCTTCTACTTCCACAACTGCCTCTACGAAGGCGTGTGGAAGGACAACAAGCGCCGCTGGCAGGAGCGCACGAAAACCTGGGACGTGCTTCACAAATACGGGCACGACTACAAGGTGATCTTCGTCGGCGACGCCGCGATGAGCCCCTACGAAATAACCCATCCCGGCGGCAGCGTCGAGCATATGAACGAGGAAGCCGGCGCGACCTGGATGCAGCGGGTGACCAACACCTATCCGGCGACCGTTTGGCTCAACCCGGTGCCCGAGAAGCAGTGGAGCTACTCGCAGTCGACCAAGGTCATGAAGCAGCTGGTCGATGACCGGATGTATCCGCTGACCCTCGACGGCCTCGACGACGCGATGCGCGAGCTGAGCCGGAAACAGGGGCATTGAGCCGGATCGAGCTGCCGCCCGGCATCGCGCTCGACGATCCTCGGCCGATTGCTGCGGAATCCCCCTACACGTTTTTCATGCCGCATCCCGACGAGCTTGCGGCGCTCAAGCCGAAGGACGGGATCAAGGCCATCTTCCGGCAAGTGGATGGCGAGACCAAGTACGGTGCCGAACGGATGTGGGTGCTGATCGAGGACATCGTCGACGGCGACGTAATCGGGACACTCGACAACGAACCGGCTGACATGCCGCTGATGAAGCTCGGCGACCGCGTGCGAATTCCTCTGACCCATGCGATCTCGACTGCCTTCCACAAGGACAATCCTCGCCCGGATGTGCCTGAGCCAAGGGAATATTGGGAGCGCTGCTTCGTCGACGACTGCGTTCTGCAGGGCCGCTCCCACGTCGATTATCTCTATTGCGAAGAGCCGGACATGACGCGGGAGGGCGACACTTACCCCGACAGCGGTTGGCGTATCCGCGGGACGCAGGAAGCGATCGACGCGGACGAAGCGAACGGCAACAAGCCGCACTACATCGCAATCGGCAAGGTGCTCAATGTCGACGACCGCTGGCTGCACCTGATCGACTGCGGACCCGACCACCATTTTTCGTGGGACGCCGAGAACGCGCGATATGTCGAGGCCTTCTGACACCCGCCATTCGCGGTTCCAGCAGTTCAGGCAAAGGCTCGAGGCATTTGATCCGGGTACCGGTTGGCGCCTGTGGTTCTACGAATTCCTGCTGTTCGGCTTCAAGCAGGCCTGGGCTTGTCTGTTCGGCGCGCTGCTCCTGTTCCTGCTTCTCGTCACGCACCTCTTCTATCCCGACGGCGCCGGGCTGCATCGCTACGACTTCCTGACGATTGCCGCGATTGGCATCCAGGCCGCGATGCTGCTGTTCCGGCTCGAAACATGGGACGAGGCGAAGGTCATCCTGATCTTCCACATCGTCGGCACAGTGATGGAGCTGTTCAAGACTGCCGCGGGATCGTGGGTCTACCCAGAGGATAGCTTGCTTCACATCGGCGCGGTGCCGCTGTTCTCGGGCTTCATGTATGCCGCGGTCGGGAGCTATATCGCGCGGGTCTGGCGGATCTTCGACTTCCGCTATGCGAACTATCCTTCGAAATGGGCGACCTGGCTGCTGGCGATCGCCATCTACGTGAACTTCTTCGCGCACCATTGGACGGTGGACATTCGGCTGGGCCTGTTCGCGCTGACCGCCATCCTCTTCTGGCGCACGCGCATCTACTTTCGCAACTGGCGCGAACATCGCTGGATGCCCCTGTTGCTCGGCTTCGGCCTCGTCGCCTTGTTCATCTGGTTTGCCGAGAACATCGCGACATTCGCGGATGCGTGGAATTACCCCGGCCAGGAAGACGGCTGGGAGATGGTCCACATATCCAAGCTGGGCAGCTGGTACCTGCTGATGCTAATCAGCTTCGTGCTGGTGTCGCTTGTGCAACCGGTGAGGGAGCCAGACGGCCTGGATCAATAGCTATCGACGGCGGCAAACAGCGCATTGATCTGCGCGCGCTCGATCGGCTCGATTTCAGGCCGCCAAACATCGAAGATCAGGACGAGCCGGTCCTCATGCGCATCGTTCCATGCTTCGTGCTCGACCGTATCATCGAAAGCCATCAATTCGCCTTCGACCCATTGCCGTGCCTCGCTCCCGACCCGAAGCTTGCCCTCGCCCGGAACGATCAACGGCAGGTGGCAGATCAGCCGCGTGTTGATCATGCCCGTATGCGGCGCGATGCGTTTGCCGGCCCGTAGCAGGGAGAACATGATCGTCGGCGCGCGGTTCGGCACATCGCACAAGGCACCCGTACCGGAGATCGCCGCATGCGTTTGCGGACAAAGCTCGATCCGGTCGGCTACCGGCTGACCCTTCGCGGTGAGGTCGAAGGTACTCCAGTCCGTATTGTCGAGCAGGCCGTGGACATCGCCCTGGGGGCGGTCGGTGGCCCTCTTCACATATGGGCCGAAGGTGCCGTCGGTGCGCAGCAACGCCTGCGCTTCATCGCGTATCGCGTCCGTCGCTGCCTCGACGCTTTCGCGCCAAGCAAAGGCACCAGCGTCGGCGAACTCGAAATACGGAAGACCGTCGTAATAAAACGCTGTTGGCAACTGCGGGAATGGCTCACGCGGCGGATCGCGCAGGCGTTTGCCCGTCATGATCTCGAGCGAACGGCGGAAGCGCGGATGCCAGTCCTGCTCCGGATGACCCGCTGCCTTTAGCGAGGCGTAGATATGGTCGAGATAGCGCGCCTCGATCCACTGCATCGCGTCGCGGATGCGCAAGAGCCTGTCGGGCGGAACCCCGGGGGTTTTCTGCCCGATCTGCGCGGCCGCACCGAAATAGGCCGACGCGGCGCGGTGGTCCTTCTGGCGCAGGCGGTTCTCCGCCTTGGCCAGCATGGCTTCGAAGTCGTTGCGGTCCGACGCGAGCCGCTGGTCGGCTTCCGCCTCGGTCATTTCTGGTGTGGGAAGGCGAAAGTCGCGCATCAATAGAGAAGGTGTTCGCGAACGGTTGCGATCCAGCTGGCCTCGTCGTTCGCGGCCATTGCATCGAGGTCGTGCGGCGTGGAAGAGCTGTCATCGACCCATTCGCGCAAGGAAGGCCCGCCGTTGATCACGTCGATCGCCAGGCGCTCGAACTCGTATTCATAAGGGAAATCGCGCCACAGCTCGTAGTCGGGATAGAGCTGGCGGATCGCCTTGAATGCCAGCGCCTGCAGCCTCCACGGCCGGAACGCCGCATGATCGTAAAGCGGTCCCTCGGCATGGATCATCAGCGCGTTGCACAGCTGGCCTTCATGCTTGTGGAAAGTCGGCTGGAACCAGCACGGACGAAGAACGCACCCTTCCATCCATTCCGGCGCGAAACGGTTCATTTCATCGAGCACGGCGCGCGCATCGATATCGGGTGCGCCGAACAGCACCTCCAGCGGGCGCGTCGTGCCCCTGCCCTCGCTCAGCGTCGTCCCTTCGAGCATCACGGTCCCGGCATAGGCGCGCGCCATGTTCACATTCGCGGCGTTCGGGCTGGGATTGATCCAGACCCTCTCGGGCGGCCAGCCATGGCCCTCGCCATCCGGTTGCCAGCCCCGCATTTTCACGACGCGGTATTCCACATCGAGCCCGAAGTGATCGATGAACCAGTGTCCCATCTCGCCCATCGTCAACCCATGACGCATCGGCATCGGAGCGGCACCGACGAAGCTCTCCTGCCCCGGGACCAGCAAGGTTCCTTCCACCGGTCGCCCCGCTGGGTTCGGCCGGTCCAGCACCCACACTTCCTTGCCATGCTTCGCCGCTTCCTCGAGCAGGTAGAGCAGCGTGGTGACGAAGGTGTATATCCGGCAGCCGAGATCCTGGAGATCGAACAGGAATACATCGGCGCTCGACATCATCTGCCCGGTAGGCCGGCGAACCTCGCCATAGAGGCTGAAGATCGGGATATTGTAGTCGGGGTCGGTCTCGTCCTCGGTCTCGACCATGTTGTCCTGCTTGTCGCCCTTGATCCCGTGTTGCGGGCCGAAAGCGCTGGTGACGTTCACACCGTTCGCGATCAGGACGTCGAGCGAATGGGTCAGGCCGCGCGTGACACTCGCCGGATGGGCGACAAGCGAAACCCGGCGGCCCTCAAGCTGCTTGAGCAGCTCGCGGTCGGCCAGCAATTCGTCGAGCCCAGTCGTCATCGGCGGCATTTTGGTAGTGGTCATGGGTTTCAAAGCCGTCCGGCGATATGGATTTGGCGACAGGTTTCGCTGTGGAACTCCGGTTTCCCGTCCGGAAAGGCAGGTGCCCAGAACTGGATCCTGCCCTGCATATCCTCGACGATGGCGTTGAGGGCGACGTCGGCGGGCAGTGGTAGCTCCGAAGCGATTTCGGTTTCGAGAACGAGCTCGCCATCCGAATGGGAGCAGCTGATCGAAATCGCCTCGACCGGCGCATCCCGGCTGTTGAGACGGAAATCGTCGAAATCATAGCAAGCCCAGCGCGAAGAGGGGCTGAGGTTGAATTCGCGGTAATAGCTGTCGCCGCGCGGCTGCCAGAAAATCTCGAAGCACGTCGTCTTCCAGAGATTGTCCATCCGCTCGCTCATGGCGGGCTCGGGAATCTTGATATTTGCGATATCGCCCTGGAGCCTGAAGCGCGCCCGGCAGCCTTGCGCCGTCGGCTCGATTTCGGCCGAGACATGCTCGATGGGACCGGCCTCGCAATGCGGATGGAGAACAAGCTGATGCATTGCCCTCGCTATCGCGTAGCCTGCTGGGTGCTGCAAGCGGTTTGGCCACATTTCGGCGCGTAACCCGCGCAATTCGGATGACATCTTTCGAAGCTCGTGGGATATCGCCGCCGATGGCGCGATTGCTTGCGCCGAGTGAGGGATCGCACATGAAATTTCTGACGACTGCTATTGCCGCGACGCTGGTCACGAGCGCAGCTCTTGCGCAGGATACCAAGTCCGAGAAGCTGGACGGCGGTGTATCGATCGCCCTTTCGAAGGGGTGGAAGGTCGAGCGTTTCGTAAACCCTGCGATGAACATGCCTTCGATGAAGGAAATGATGGTCGGTGCGAGCGAAACGCGGCTGCGCAAGGGCAGCACGGGCGTCCTCGTCAGCTACATGCATTTCAAGACCGACAAGAAGCCCGACGGGATGGACGAGGCCGCACTGGCGAGCCAGGAAGAAGCCGTGATCAGGGCAGGCACGCAGTATCTGCGCCAGTCGGTCGAAACCGAAGTCTCGCCGCGCAGCGAAATCGTCGGTGAACTCGGCGTTTCGCTCGCTACGCTGACTGCGCGCTCGGGCGAGAAGTTCAATGTCCGCGCGGGCTATCCCGGCGGCTGCGTGACGACTGGCAGTATCCGCCGCGGGGCCGCGGTCTGGGCAGTCTCCGTCGCTTCGGATTCGTGCTCCAGCGGCACGCACACCGAGATGGTGGACGCCCTCTACAGCGCCTCGAGCGAGTAAAGCCCGCTTGCACAGTGCGCTTCGCGTGCTAGGCGCGGCAACGCTATGAGCCAGTTCGAATCCGATCTCCTGCGCCTGCTCGACGAGCGAGGCTACATCCACCAGCAGACCGATGCCGAGGGCCTCGATGCCCTTGCGCAGAAGCAGGTGATCCCGGGGTATATCGGCTTCGACGCAACGGCGCCCAGCCTGCATGTCGGCAGCCTCGTCCAGATCATGATGCTTCGGCGCCTGCAACAGGCAGGTCACAAACCCATCGTCGTGATGGGTGGCGGGACGACCAAGATCGGCGATCCGAGCGGCAAGGACGAGAGCCGCAAGCTGCTCACGTCCGAACTCATCGACGAGAACATCGCCGGCATCCGCAAGGTTTTCGAGCGACTGCTGACGTTCGGTGACGGTCCGACCGATGCGGTCATGGTCAACAACGATGAGTGGCTGTCTGAACTCGGCTACATCGAGCTCCTGCGCGATGTCGGTCCGCACTTCACGGTCAATCGAATGCTCACCTTCGATTCGGTGAAGCTGCGCCTCGAACGCGAGCAGCCGCTGACCTTCCTCGAATTCAATTACATGATCCTCCAGGCCTACGATTTCCTGGAACTGGCTCGTCGTTACGACTGCCGCCTGCAGATGGGCGGGAGCGATCAGTGGGGAAATATCGTCAACGGCATGGAACTCGCCCGCCGCATGGAAGGCCGCGAGCTATTCGGCGTCACCACGCCGCTGCTGACGACCGCCGATGGCGCGAAGATGGGCAAGACCGCTGCCGGCGCGGTCTGGCTCAACGAGGAGCAGCTGCCGAGCTACGATTTCTGGCAATACTGGCGCAATGCAGACGACCGCGATGTGGGCCGTTTCCTGCGCCTCTTCACGGACCTGCCGCTCGACGAGATCGCACACATCGAATCGCTCGAGGGCGCCGATATCAACCAGGCCAAGATCGTGCTTGCAAACGAGGTCACCAAGCTGGTGCGCGGCGAGGAAGCTGCTCGCTCGGCGGAGGCTACTGCAGCGCAGACCTTCGGCGCTGGCGGAGCCGGAGAGGACCTTCCCACGCTGGCAGTCGGTGATGAAGGCATGCGCATCGGCGCGGTGCTTACCGGGATCGGCTTCACCGCTTCGAACGGCGAAGCGAAGCGCAAGCTGGCCGAGGGGGCCGTGAAGCTCGACGGCGAGACCGTCAGCGAACCCGGCCATTTGGTCGAGATCGCTTCCGGCGATGAGGTGAAGATCAGCCTCGGCAAAAAGAAGCACGGCATCCTGACGCGATAAGAAATCCGCCAAAAACGGCGGTTTTGTCCCATTTTCGGACAATTTCTTTTACAGAATATCAGGCTTTTTGGCCCATTAACGATCCTCGTTCGCAACAACGAGGGGTTTAGGAACGTGTCAGTTGGAGCTCAGCTTTCGGTAACCGATCAGCGCCGTGCAACGCGCCATCCGGTCGACTATCCCGTAATCGCGGAACACAATGTTCGCGGCGATGTGCAACTGCATATTTCGAACATCTCGGCCCACGGCTTCATGGTCGACAATGCCGAAGACCTCAATCGCGGCGATCGCATCATCGTGCGCCTCCCGGTCGTCGGCCGGATCGAGGCCTATGTGATCTGGGTCCGCGACGAGCGCGCCGGCTTCCAGTTCGAACGCATCATCCGCCTCGACGATTTCGACGCGATGATCGACACGCTGCAGCCCAACCCCAAGCTGCGCCGTCGCCGCTGAGCGGAAGCGCCTGAAGCCCCGCTTGGGGCTCGCAAAACCAATCGATCCTTCCCAAGCGCCATCGCCCCTGCCATGGCGCTTGCGTGAGCGAAGCGGCAATCCCCAGCGAACCGACCCACCCGTTCCGGGTCCCTAATTTCCGCGCCTATTGGGTATCGCGCCTGTCAATGACGCTGGCGCAATATGCGATGCTGCTCATCATCGGGTGGCAAACCTACAATCTCGCCCGCGATAGCGGCATGAGCGTAGGCGAAGCGTCCGGCCAATTGGCGCTGATCGGCCTTCTCCAGTTCCTGCCGCTGTTCGTGCTCACCCCTTTTGCGGGGCTTGCAGCCGACAGGCTCGATCGCCGCAATGTCGGTCGTTTCACGGTTGCCCTGCAATTGCTTTGCGCGGCGCTGCTCGGTTTCCTCACATGGAGCGACGAGATTTCGATCCCGTGGCTGTTCGCCGTCGCGATCCTGCTCGGCATTGCCCGTGCGTTTGCCGGTCCTGCCCTATCGGCGCTCTCTCCGAACCTTGTGCCCAAGGCAATCCTGCCGAACGCCATCGCCCTGTCATCCATTGCCTGGCAGGTCGGGATGATCGTGGGTCCGGCGATGGGCGGCTATTTCTACGCCATTGAACCGGCCCTTCCCTACGCCGTCGCAACTGGCCTTTTCTTGGTGTCGACCATTGCGCTCGGCGTGATCTCGAAAGTCCCGCAGCCACCTGTTCGCAAGGACCAGCGCCCCATCGGGCAGGTCGTCGACGGGCTCCGTTATGTCATTCACAACAAGATGGTGCTTGGAGCGATCACGCTCGACCTCTTCGCCGTTTTCCTTGCCGGGGCGACTGCGCTTTTCCCGGTCTACGCCCGCGATATCTTGCAGGTTGGCGAGACCGGCCTTGCCCAGCTGGCTATGGCCCCTGCGGTCGGAGCGGCACTGACTGCGCTGTGGTTCAGTTTGAGGCCGCTTAAAACGAATGTCGGACCGAAGATGCTCTGGGCAGTGGCGATCTTCGGCCTTGCCACGGTAATCTTCGGTATCTCGAAAAGCATGCCGCTGAGCCTCGCGATGCTGTTCATCGTCGGCGCGGCCGACATGTTCAGCGTCTACATCCGCCAGTCGCTGATCCAGCTGCACACTCCCGACGACAAACGCGGGCGCGTCTCCAGCGTATCATTGCTGACCATCAGCGCGTCGAACGAGTTCGGCGATTTCTTCTCCGGATCGCTCGCCTTCCTGATCGGGCCGGTGCTGGCAGTCGTTTCCGGCGGGATCGGTGCGATCATCACGGTCGGTATCTGGGCGCGCATCTTCCCGGTCCTTCGCACCACGCGGACCTTTGATCCGCCAGACGAATTGCTAGATAATCACGAGACAACCCACCCCGAGGGAGAGAAAGCATGAAAGCCGGTTCCATTCTCGAAACGATTGGCGGCACCCCGCATATCCGCCTGTCCCGCCTCTTTCCCGACCACGAAGTGTGGGTGAAGAGCGAGCGGGCGAACCCCGGCGGATCGATCAAGGACCGCATCGGCCTTGCAATGATCGAAGACGCCGAGAAGGCCGGCAAGCTCGAGCCCGGCGGCACGATCATCGAACCGACCAGCGGCAATACCGGCATCGGCCTTGCGATGGTCGCCGCGGTCAAG
The DNA here is from genome assembly GCF_004114695.1 of Erythrobacter sp. HKB08. Taxonomy (NCBI): domain Bacteria; kingdom Pseudomonadati; phylum Pseudomonadota; class Alphaproteobacteria; order Sphingomonadales; family Erythrobacteraceae; genus Erythrobacter; species Erythrobacter sp. HKB08. The sequence continues at coordinate 1,836,640 of NZ_CP035310.1, read as the reverse complement.
GGCTACAAGCTCGTGTTGGTCATGCCGGAAAGCATGAGCCTCGAGCGTCGTCGCCTCATGCTTGCCTACGGCGCCAGCTTCGACCTGACGCCCAAGGAAAAAGGCATGAAAGGCGCGATCGAGCGCGCAACCGAACTGGTCGAGAAAACCGACGGCGCATGGATGCCGAGCCAGTTCGACAATGACTCGAACTGGAAAGTTCACGTCGCCACCACCGCGAAGGAGATCCTCGCCGATTTCCGCGACGACCCGATCGACGTAATGATCACCGGCGTCGGCACCGGCGGCCACCTCACCGGCTGCGCGGAAGAGCTTAAGCGCCACTGGTCGGACATGAAGGCCTATGCCGTCGAACCCGAACTTTCGCCCGTCATCAGCGGGGGACAGCCTGCCCCGCACCCGATCCAGGGCATCGGCGCGGGCTTCATCCCGGGCAATCTTCACACCCAGTCGATCGACGGTGCGATCCCTGTGAACGCAGAGGACGCCAAGGAAATGGCTCGCCGAGCGGCGCGCGAAGAAGGCATGCTGGTCGGCATTTCGAGCGGTGCGACGCTGGCTGCAATCGCTAAGAAGCTGCCCGAGCTCGATGCCGGCACGCGCGTACTGGGCTTCAATTACGATACGGGCGAGCGCTACCTCTCGGTACCCGACTTCCTGCCGGAATAATCCGCGACCTCGACCGCACACTTGCGGTTTGCCATTCCCCTCGCTCGGCCTACAATCGCAGGCTGAGCGGGGGGATTGCTTTTGCGGCCTGATATCGATCGACGCGGGTTCATTGCGGGCGGAAGCGCCGCGTTGGTGCTCGCCGGTTGCAGTCCCGGCCCGATCAGTTCGACGTCACTGGCGCCAACTCATCCGATGCTCACGCCATTCAAGGCAGATCGCCAGCACCTGATGAAGGTCACGGTTTGCCTGCGACCGTTCAGGCCCGCCGGACCGAGGCTGGAGCTGGAGAGGTTCGGCGAAAAGGCGGTCGTCCATAATTACGGCCACGGCGGCTCGGGCTGGTCGCTCAGCTGGGGTTGCGCCGAGGATGCCGTATCCCTCGCGCGAAGCACCGGTGAAAGCGAGTTCGCGGTGATCGGCGCTGGCGTCATCGGACTTACCACCGCGCTGCGCCTCGTAGAAAGCGGCGCCAAGGTCACGATCTACGCGCAGGAGTTCCCCAGCGAGACGCGCTCTGCCCGCGCGACCGGTGTCTGGTCGCCCAGCAGCCGCATCGCACTCGCCGACCACGTCGACAGCGGATTCACCGCGCAATGGGAGAAGTGGGCGCGCCATTCCTATGGAGCGCATCGCTCGCTCATCGGCACGCTTGGCGATCCCGTCGAGTACCTGCCGAGCTATGAAATCTCCGAGCCGGACCGCCCTCGCCCGCCGCGTGCATCGCGCCGGTTCATGCATCTCGATAGGCTGGTCCGCGACATGGAGCCGGCCTGGTCCACATTCACCGCGGAAGAGGGCATTCTCCCGGGAAGGCAAGGCAATGTCGGCCAGGGCATGGTGTTCAACGTCGCGAGTTATGCCGACCGACTGACACGCCAGTTCCTGATGCGCGGAGGGAAGATGGTGCGCCGCGCCTTTTCTGACCGTGCGGCAATGCTGGACCTCCCGGAAAAGACCATTGTCAACTGCATGGGCTATGGTGCGAAAAGCATCTGGGGCGACGAAACGCTCGATCCCGTGCGCGGCCAGATCAGCTGGCTCGTCCCGCAATCGGATGCGCGATACTCGATGTTCTATGATGGAGTATTCGCTGTCGGTCGGCGCGATGGCGTGGTGCTGCAATATGTCGGGCCCAACGAGGACTTCGGCTATGGCGTTACGGATGAGAGTGTCGATTCTGCAGAAACGGAGCGGGTACTCGAAACGATGCAGAGGCTGTTCGCGACGTGACGCTCGAACCGATTGACTACCAGGACGGCGATATTGCGCTTCGAGCCCATGTGGCTCGGCCTACACGCGAGCCAAGGGCGGCAGTCGCCGTCTTCCCGACAATCCACAACATCACCGAGAGCGTCGCCGACAAGGCGTTAAGCCTCGCGCGCGACGGCTATCTCGCCATGGTGATGGATTTCTACGGCGAGGAGGTCACCGCCGATAATCCAGGACCTCCACTGGCCGAGAAACTGCGCGCGGACACCGATATCTATCGCCAGCGCATCCGCGCCGGGCTTGCCGCGCTGGAGCGGGAGGCCGGATCGCTTCCCATGCTGACGATCGGTTTCTGCATGGGCGGTCAGGCGGTATTGGAGATGGCTCGGGAAGGTTCGGATCTGGCCGCGGTCGCCAGTTTCCACGGACTGCTGGAAACTGGCAGGCCTGCCGTACCTGGGGTTTCGAGGCCGCGCATCCTCGTCTGCCACGGAGATGCCGACCCGCTGGTACCACGCAGCCAGGTCGTCGCATTCTGGGAGGAAATGGACCGGGCCGGTGCCGACTGGCACTTCCACGCCTACAGCGGCGTCAAGCACGGCTTCACCAACCCCAAGCCGCCACCTGGCCTCAACGCTGTCGGCTACGACGCAAGCGCCGACCGGCAAAGCTGGGCCGCGATGCACGCGTTCTTCGACGAGGTTCTGGCATAAGAAAGGGGGGCGCTTCTCCTCGAAGCGCCCCGCCCTATTTGCGAACTGTGGATAGTGCTCAGGCCGCAGTGGCGAAAGCCTCTTCGCCCAGTTCCATCATGCTGTCGGCACCGGTTTCGATCTTCCGGCGCAGTGCACCGGTGTCCGGAATGAAGCGGTCCATGAAGTAGCGCGCGGTGGCGATCTTGTTCTCGTAGAACGAAGCGTCTTCCGGCGAACCGGCAAGCGCTTCCTTCGAAACCTTCGCCATGCGCAGCCACATCAGGCCGAGCGTCACGATGCCCATAATGTGCATGTAGTGATGCGCACCGGCGCCCAGGTGGTTCGGGTTCTGCATTGCGTTCTGCATGAACCACATCGTCGCGGCCTGCTGCTCGTTGAGCGCCTTTTCGAGCTTCTCTGCGAGCGGGCCGAGAACCTCGTCACCCTTGGCGTCTGCGATATCGTCGGCAACCACCTTGAAGAAGGCCTGCACAGCAGCGCCACCGTTCTGCGGGAGCTTGCGGCCGCAAAGGTCCATCGCCTGCACGCCGTTGGTGCCTTCGTAGATCATCGCGATACGCGCATCGCGAACGAACTGGCTCATGCCCCATTCCTCGACGTAGCCGTGGCCGCCGAAGACCTGCTGCATGTTGGTCGCGATGTCGTAGCCCTTGTCGGTGCCGTAGCCCTTCATCACCGGCGTCATCAGGCCGATGAGTGCGTCGGCTTCGGCACGCTCTTCCTCGGTCGCAGCCTTGTGCGTGAGATCGACCAGCAGGGCGCCCCACAGGCACAGGGCGCGCATGCCCTCGGTGAAGGCCTTCGCGTCCATCAGCATGCGGCGCACATCCGGGTGGACGAAGATCGGGTCGGCCTTGGCTTCCGGCTCTGCCGGGCCGGTCAGAGCGCGGCCCTGACGGCGGTCGAGCGCGTAGGCGACGGCGTTCTGGTAGGCGACTTCGGCCTGCGCGAGGCCCTGGATGCCGACGCCGAGGCGAGCGGCGTTCATCATAATGAACATGGCGGCGAGACCCTTGTTCTCCTCGCCGACCATCCAGCCCTTCGCGCCGTCGTAGTTCAGGACGCAGGTCGAATTGCCGTGGATTCCCATCTTGTGTTCGATCGAACCGCAGGAGACGGCATTGCGCTCGCCCAGCGAACCGTCCTCGTTCACCAGCACCTTCGGCACGACGAAGAGCGAGATGCCCTTGGTCGAATCCGGCGCACCCGGCGTCTTGGCGAGGACGAGGTGAATGATGTTGTCGGTCAGGTCATGCTCACCGGCCGAGATGAAGATCTTCGTGCCGGTGATCGAATAGGAACCGTCGCCGTTCGGCTCCGCCTTGGTGCGGATCATGCCGAGGTCGGTACCGCAGTGCGGTTCGGTCAGGTTCATCGTCCCGAGCCACTCACCCGAGATCATCTTCGGGAGGTACATCTGCTTCTGCTCGTCCGAACCTTTCGCCATCAGCGCGGAAATCGCGCCGGTGGTCAGGCCGGGATACATCGCGAATGCCTGGTTCGAGGTTGCCATGAACTCCTCAATCACGAAGCCCATGACATGCGGGAATCCCTGGCCGCCGAATTCTTCCGGCGTCGAGATCGTGCCCCAACCGCTTTCGACATACTGGTCGAATGCTTCCTTGAAGCCCGGAGGGGTCGTGACCGAACCATCCTCGTGACGCGTGCAACCATGCTGGTCGCCGACCTGGTTGAGCGGCGCGAGCACTTCGGAGCAGAACTTGCCTGCTTCGTTGATGATCGTGTCGGTCATGTCCTGCGTTGCGTTCTCGAAGCCCGGCAGGTTGCCGAAGGATTCGAGGTTGAGAACTTCATTGACGACGAAGCGCGTGTCGCGCGTCGGGGCATTGTAGATCGGCATTGGATGTCCTTGGGATCAGGGGGTGAGGGAGAGGTCAGTTGTTGGGATCGAGCTCTTCGATCTGCTTGATGAATTCGGTCAGGTCCTTGATCGACGAATCGATGTCGGCGCGCTGAGCCTTGAGCTTGGCGACATGGGTCTTGCACTTCTCGACCGTGACACGGCGCTGTTCGACGCGGCCGTCGTCGAGATCGTAGAGATCGATCATCTCGCGGATCTCGGTCAGGCTGAAACCGACGTTCTTGGCCCGCATGATCCAAGCGAGGCGAGCACGATCACGCTTCGAGTAAACCCGGGTGAGGCCGACGCGAGCAGGAGCGATCAGGCCTTCGTCCTCGTAGAAACGAAGCGCCCTAGCCGTGCAGCCGAATTCTTCGGTCAGATCGGAAATGGTGAACTGTTCGCGCGCCAGCTTGTCCGGCCGCTCGATGTGTGCGCCGCCGTGCTTGCGGCCTTCTTCTGTGTTGACGCTAGCCATGCCTCTCCATAGCTAACCTTTACGTAAGCGTCAATCGGCGACGGGCGTGAGCCCTTCCCCCTCGACCATGCGGTAGAAGCAGGACCGCGCTCCCGTGTGGCAAGTCGGCCCGGCCGGTTCCGCCATCAGGATCACAGCATCCTGGTCGCAATCCGTCAGGACTTCATGAACCGTGAGCACATTGCCCGAGCTCTCGCCCTTCATCCATTGCTTGCCGCGCGAGCGGGAATAGAAATGCGCAAACCCGGACTGCAGGGTCTGGTCGATCGCTTCCTGGTTCATGAAGGCAACCATCAGGATTTCGCGGGTCGCAAAGTGCTGGACGACTGCCGTCACCAGCCCCTTGTCATCGAACTTGGGCGCGAAGCGCGACCCGGTCTCGCGCTCCTCTTTGCTAAGCGCCTGTGAAGTCATGCAGAGTCAGTCCTCGGTGAAGCGCCTTGCAGGCGCGATGGTTTGTTGCACGATAACCACAGATACTGTCGAAAATCCATGGCGCATTCCTTTCGCACTTCACCTGAGACGGGACTGGTGGAAGACATGCTCCCACGTTCCTTCAGGGGGACGTCACCTAAATGCGGTGCTCGTAAAAAGTGCCAAGTTCAGGGGGATAGGGTAGCTGCCGCAACCAAGCTGGCGCGCCCGTTGAACGATGAGGGATTGGACCGCGGCAACCAAATTAGGGGGTGGTTGCCAACGCCGAAAGGCCGGTCCGAAGATATTCGTCACGTGGCGCCCGGGATCGAAAGATCTCGGGCGTTTCGTTTGTCGGGATTGCTCAATCGAGCACGCGGGCGAAGCAGGAAATGGCGACCGTGTTCGCCCCGCCCTGCTTCAACGCATCGACGCAGGCGGCAGTTGTTGCGCCGCTGGTCAGCACGTCGTCGACGAGAACCACATCCGCCCCGGCGACATGCTTTGTACTGGCGCGTGAAACCTCGATCGCACCGCGCAGGACCTTCGCGCGTTCCCTGCGACCCAGGCCGCCGAGAGCCTGGGTCCGCCTCCGCCTCACCAGCGCATCGACAAGCAACCGGTCGCCGGTCGCCTTGGCAATCTCTCTCGCCAGCAAGGCAGACTGGTTGAAACCGCGCGACCACAAGCGGCTCCAGTGTAGCGGCACCGGTATGACGAGGCGCTCGCTCGAAGCAGCCGGCAGTCTTGCCGTCATAAGCCGCGCGAGCATCGGCGCCATTGCGATACGGCGTCCGTGCTTGAACTTGAGCACCAGCTGGCGCGCAGTTTCGTTGTAGAGGCTGGCGGCATAAATGCCGTCGTGACGCGGAGCCTTCGCAAGGCACGCACCACAATCAAGCTCATCGGCGATGATGTCCTGCTCAAGCGGGCGCTGGCACGATTTGCAGGCAGGTTGCCCCGGAACATCCAGCCCCTCCCAGCATGAAACGCAGAGCCCGTCCTGCGCGCCAAGCCCTTCGCCGCACAAAGGGCAGCGCGGTGGATAGACAAGATCCACCGCCGGCCCGAATACCGATGCTGCAAGTTGCGACCCCCGCATGCCTGCGTAGTGCCGCGCTTGCACGGCGAGAGCAAGCACGGCATGGGCGCTCGCATGCAAGGCACGCGCCCACCGACCATTTTCTCCAGCATCCGACGCTCGTCCGTGAAAGATCGCAGCGCATCGCGCCAGCGTTTGCCGGATGCCGCGCGCTATCTCGTCGAAGCGATTGCCGACGATGTGGAAGAGCGGCTCGGCTTCATGAATTTCGAAGCCGCAAACATCCTTCTGCTCGGCGACCGTGGCGGAGTAATTGAAAGTCGATTGCGCAGTCTTTTCCCCGAAGCGCAATTGTCGGCACCGCTAAGTGTCGATGAAGGGCAACCGCTTCCCAGCAGCGACCACGATCTCATCGTCTCGGCCTTCGATCTGGCAACCGTGAACGATCTTCCAGGGGCGCTTATCCACCTGCGCAGCGCGCTCGCCTCGGGCGGGCTGCTGATTGCGGCATTTCCGGGCGCGGGTAGCCTGTCCGCGCTACGCCGCATCATGTTCGAGGCGGATGGCGAGCGTGTCTCGCCGCGCATCCATCCCCAGGTCGACAGCCCCTCTGCAGCCGCGCTTCTCCAGCGAGCGGGTTTCACGCGGCAGGTGGTCGACAGCTGGCCGGTCAACGTGCGTTATTCGTCGCTAACAACACTCGTGTCCGACCTGCGCGACCATGGGATGACGTCGACGCTAGCATCGCCCGCCCCGCCGGTCGGAAAGGCCGGAATGCAGCGCGCACAAGCTGCGTTCGAAAGACTATCGGATGACGAGGGAAAGCTTCCGGAAAGCTTTGAAATCCTCTCCCTAACTGGGTGGAAAACCTAACTCTTCGCCTTCAACGAAGCCTGCGCACTGGCAAGCCGTGCAATCGGCACGCGATAGGGCGAAGCGCTAACGTAATCGAGCCCGACGCCTTCGCAGAATGCGATACTCGCCGGATCGCCGCCGTGCTCTCCGCAGATGCCGAGCTTGATATCGCCGCAGGTCGCGCGGCCGCGTTCGGCGGCGAGCTCAACCAGCTGCCCCACACCTTCGACATCGAGGCTGACGAAGGGATCGCGCGCAAAAATGCCGCGCTCGACATAGGGGGCGAGGAAGCGGCCGGCATCGTCGCGGCTGACGCCGAGCGTCGTCTGCGTGAGATCGTTGGTCCCGAAGGAGAAGAACCGAGCTTCTTCCGCAATTTCGCCTGCGACGAGCGCAGCGCGCGGCAGTTCGATCATGGTGCCGACAAGATACTCGACCTGGTATCCCGTCTCGCCGAACACTTCGCCCGCCACGCGGTCGACGAGCGCACGGAGGATTTCCAGCTCGCGCTTGGTGGCAACGAGCGGGATCATGATCTCCGGCACGGGCGCGTCGCCGGAGGACTTGGTCACCTCGCAAGCGGCCTCGAAGATCGCGCGCGCCTGCATCTCGTAGATTTCCGGGAAGGTAATGCCGAGGCGGCAGCCGCGATGGCCGAGCATCGGGTTGAATTCGTGAAGCTCCCCTGCCCTGCGCTTGAGCTGGTCGACCGAGTGCCCGGTGGCCTCGGCGAGATCGGCGAATTCCTCGTCGCCATGCGGCAGGAACTCGTGCAGCGGCGGGTCGAGCAGGCGGATGGTGCACGGCAATCCGGCCATCACCTCGAAGATTTCGCGGAAGTCGGCGCGCTGTTCGGGCAGCAGCTTGTCGAGCGCAGCCCGGCGGCCCTTCTCGTCCGAAGCGAGGATCATCTCGCGCACGGCACTGATGCGCGCAGCATCGAAGAACATGTGCTCCGTGCGGCACAGGCCAATGCCCTCGGCACCGAACTGGCGCGCCATGCGGCAATCGTCGGGCGTCTCTGCATTGGTGCGAACGCGCATGCGGCGATGGGCATCCGCCCAATCCATGAGAGTTCCGAAATCGCCCGCAAGCTCGGGTTCGAGAGTCGCGACCTTGCCCGCCATGACCTGTCCGGTCGCACCGTCGAGCGTGATCACATCGCCTTCGACCAACTCGCGCTCACCGATGCGGACGGCGCGCTTCTCGCGGTCGATCGAGACGGCGGCAGCGCCGGACACGCAAGGGCGCCCCATTCCGCGGGCGACGACGGCCGCGTGGCTCGTCATGCCGCCGCGAGCGGTCAGGATGCCGGTCGCGGCGTGCATGCCGTGAATATCCTCGGGCGAAGTTTCGACGCGGACGAGGATGACCTTCTCGCCGCCATTCGCCCATAGCTCCGCCTTGTCGGCATCGAGCACGATCTTGCCGCTCGCAGCACCGGGCGATGCCGGAAGGCCGGTTGTCAGTACGTCGCGCTCCGCATCGGGGTCGAGCATCGGGTGGAGCAGCTGGTCGAGAGCCATCGGATCGACGCGCAGGATTGCCTCCTCCTGCGAGATGAGCCCTTCGCCGACCATGTCGACAGCCATCTTGAGCGCGGCCTTCGCAGTGCGCTTGCCCGATCGGGTCTGCAGCATCCAGAGCGTGCCGCGTTCCACGGTAAACTCGATGTCCTGCATGTCGCGGTAGTGCGTTTCGAGCAGGTCGAACACGCGGGCGAGCTCGGCATAGGCGTCAGGCATCGCCTCTTCCATGCTGAGCGGCGTTGCGCCGGCCGTCTCGCGAGCGGCCTTGGTGAGATATTGCGGCGTGCGGATACCGGCGACGACATCCTCGCCCTGGGCGTTGATGAGATATTCGCCGTAGTACGCCCGCTCGCCGGTGGAAGGATCGCGGGTGAAGGCGACGCCGGTGGCCGAGGTGTCGCCCATATTGCCGAACACCATGGCCTGCACGTTGACCGCCGTGCCCCAGTCGCCCGGGATATCGTTCAGGCGGCGGTAGACCTTGGCGCGGTCGCTGTCCCAGCTGTCGAAGACGGCGCGGATCGCGCCCCAAAGCTGCTCGTTCACGTCCTGCGGGAAGTCGCGGCCAAGTTCTTCGGCAACGATGCGCTTGTATTCGCCGACCAGCTCGCGCCAGTCTTCGGCTTCCAGTTCCGTATCGCTGTAGAAGCCCTTGTCTTCTTTCGCAATTTCGAGAGCTTCCTCGAAGAGACCGTGATCGAGGCCGAGCACAACGTCGGAATACATCTGGATGAAGCGGCGGTAGCTGTCCCAGGCGAAGCGTTCGTCGCCCGAGGTTGCGGCAAGACCGGCAACCGTCTCGTCGTTGAGGCCCAGGTTGAGGACGGTGTCCATCATGCCCGGCATCGAAACGCGCGCGCCAGACCGGACCGACACAAGCAACGGATTATCCTTGTCGCCCAGTACCTTGCCGACGGTTGCTTCGATGTGGCCGAGCGCCTCGGCGACGTCGCCGCGCAGCTTGTCGGAGAATTCCTCGCCGCGTTCGAGGTAGCCGACGCATTCCTCAGTCGTGATGGTGAAGCCGGGCGGGACCGGCAGGCCGATGCTGGCCATTTCGGCCAGGTTCGCGCCCTTGCCGCCGGTGACGGTCTTGTCCTTCTGGCGCGGATCGGAATGGTCCGCTGCGCCGCCGAATGTGTAGACCGTCTTCACTGGCTTCCCCTTTTTGGAAGAAACCGGCTCAGCCAGAAGCCTGCGAGGCCGAGCCGGTGTTACACATGTTACACTGTTCCGGGTGGCTTGCCCTCACCCTTCGATGCGGCTGAAGTCCGACACGCGGTGAACCGCATCGCGGAAGCGCAGCAGCAGGTCCAGCCTCGCGGTGCGCTTGTTTTCTTCGTCGGCATTTACCGTCACTTCATCGAAGAACGCATCGATCGGTGCGCGAAGGCTCGCGAGGGCGGACATGGCCGCCTCGAAATCTTCTGCCTCAATCGCTGCCGCCGCCTTGGGTTCCGCAGCGTCGAGCGCGTCGATCAGCGCCTTCTCGGCCGGCTCGGGCGTGTAGGAGAGTTCCTTCGCGTGGCGCTCGGCCATCTTGGCGTCGATCACCGCCTTCATGTCGGGATCATCGACCAGAGCGAGCGGATCTTCCTCGCCAGTGCGGGCGATTTCGCCCTCGATTCCGTGCCAGTCTTCCTTCTTGAGGATATTGGCCGCACGCTTGTAGCCTGCGAGCAGGTTGGTGCCGTCCTCCGTCGTGATGAAGCCCTGAAGCGCCTTCACCCGGGCGAGCAGCCGAACGAGATCGTCCTCGCCGCCCAGCGCGAACACCGCGTCGATCAGATCGTGACGAACACCGGCTTCGCGCTGCTGCACCTTGAGGCGGTCGGCGAAGAAGTCGAGGAGGTCGCCTTCGCCCGCACTCATCCGGATGCCGTTGTCGGTCAGGATGCGAATGACGCCGAGTGCAGCACGGCGCAGCGCGAAGGGATCCTTCGATCCGGTCGGCTTTTCGTCGATCGAGAAGAAGCTGCGAAGCGTGTCCAGCTTGTCCGCGAGGCTCACCGCAACCGTCACCGGCGCGGTCGGAACATCGTCGCCCTGCCCCACAGGCTTGTAGTGATCCCGGATCGCATCGGCGACGGCATCGGGCAGGCCTTCGGCGCGGGCGTAGTAGCCGCCCATCAGGCCCTGAAGCTCGGGGAACTCCCCGACCATCTCGGTGACGAGATCGGCCTTGGCGAGGCGTGCAGCCTGCTCGGCGAGATCGGGGTCGGCGCCCTTTACGATCCCTTCCTCGGCCAGCCAGCGGGCGAGTTTCGCCACGCGGTCGACCTTGTCGGCCACGGTGCCGAGCTTTTCGTGGAAGGTAATGCGTTCGAGACCCTTGGCATGTTCCTCGAGCGTTTTCTTGCGGTCGACGTCCCAGAAGAAGCGTGCGTCGGACAGGCGTGCGGCGAGGACCTTGCGGTTGCCGTCGACCACGCGCGCGCCGCCGTCTTCCGCCTCGATATTGGCGGTGCAGATGAAGGCATTGGCGAGTTCACCGTCCTTCTCGCACACGAAATACTTCTGGTTCACGCGCGCGGTGAGCTGGATCGTCTCGGGCGGCACTTCGAGGAAGTCTTCCTCGAACCGGCCAAGCAGCGGGACGGGCCATTCGGTGAGGCCGGCGTTCTCGATCACCAGCCCCTCGTCCTCGACCAGAGTCAGGCCGGCAGCCTCAGCCGCCTCCTTCGCACCCTTGCGGATCGCGTCCTGGCGCTCTTCGTGGTCGACGATGACATGGGCTGCACGCAGCTTCACCGCATAGTCGTCGGCATTTCCAATAGTGATGTCGCCCGAGTGATGGAATCGGTGGCCGAGCGTGACAGCGCCAAAGGTGACGCCATGAACCTCGCATTCGACGATTTCTTCGCCGAGCAGCGCGACGATGCCGGAAAGCGGACGCACCCAGCGCAAGGACTCGGTGCTGATCGAGGCAGCGCCCCAGCGCATCGACTTCGGCCAAGCGAAGTCGCGAATGATTGCCGGAATGGCGTCGGCCAGAAGGTCCTTCACCGCCCTGCCCGGCTTCTCGATCACCGCGAAGTAGGTCGCACGTCCCTTGACGTCACGCACTTCGAGCTGGTCGCGAGTGACGCCATTCTTGCGGCAGAAACCTTCGACCGCCTGGTCGGGCGCTCCTTCGGGCGGGCCCTTGGCTTCTTCGCGAACCGCCTCGGTCGCTTCGGGAAGACCGCGCGCGATCAGGGCAAGGCGGCGCGGCGTCGACCATACGGTGACGTCGCCCACGGCAACCCCGGCAGCGTCCATCTCGCGGCGGAACAGCTTTTCGAGTTCTGCGCGTGCACCGGCCTGCATCCGGGCCGGAATTTCTTCGCTGCGCAGTTCTAGGAGGAAGTCGGAAGCGCTCATTTCGACCACTCCGGATATTTCTGCGCCCATGCGTCGGCTTCCTTAGCCATGTAAGCTTCGCATGAACCGCGAGCGAGATCGCGGACGCGGCCCATGTAGCTGGCGCGTTCCTGCACGCTGATCACGCCGCGCGCCTGCAGCAGGTTGAAGATGTGGCTCGCCTCGATCGCCTGCTCGTAAGCGGCGATAGGCACTTCATTGGCGAGCGCGTTCTTGCACTCGGCCTCGGCCTTGTTGAACAGGTCGAACAGCGCATCCGTCTCGGCGACTTCGAAGTTCCACTTCGACATCTGTTTCTCGTTCTCGAGGAAGACGTCGCCGTAAGTTACGCCCTGCCCGTTGAAGTCGAGGTCGTAGACGTTGTCGACGCCCTGGATGTACATCGCGAGGCGTTCGAGCCCGTAGGTCAGCTCGCCCGCAACCGGCTTGCAGTCGAAGCCGCCCATCTGCTGGAAATAGGTGAACTGGGTGACTTCCATCCCGTCGCACCACACTTCCCAGCCAAGGCCCCATGCACCAAGCGTCGGGCTTTCCCAGTCGTCTTCGACAAAGCGGATATCGTGCTTGAGAGGATCGATGCCGATCACCTCGAGGCTCTTGAGATAGAGATCCTGGATGTCGGGAGGGCTCGGCTTCAGGATCACCTGGTACTGGTAATAGTGCTGAAGGCGGTTCGGGTTCTCGCCATAGCGACCGTCGGTCGGACGGCGGCACGGCTGCACGAAAGCGGCATTCCAAGGCTCCGGGCCGAGGGCGCGCAGCGTCGTTGCGGTGTGAAAGGTGCCTGCGCCCATACGCATGTCGTAGGGCTGCAGGATGAGGCACCCGTTGGCGCTCCAAAAATCGTGGAGCGCGAGGATCATGTCCTGAAACGATTTAGACGGATTTCTGTCCATGGTGCGGCGCAATGGAGGAGGCGCTTTGCACGGTCAATAGCGGGATGAATTCCCGAGGCTGACGGAAGGTTTTCCCGACATTGTGTCAGGTTGTGTTGACATTGTAAGCGAATCGCGACATATAGTCAGGACAACCTGACATCCCGGACGGTTGAAACACCCACTGGACCCAACATCCAAGCTGGAGACAAGCAATGACCAAGACTTTCGTAATCGCCGCCGCCGCTATCGCTGCACTCGCCACTCCCGCCGCTGCGATGGACGCACCGGTTGCCAGCGTCGACATGTCCGATCTCGACCTTACTCAGGAAGCCGATCGTGACGTGCTCGACCAGCGCATCGACCGCGCCATCCGCAACGCCTGCCGCGTCCGCGGTTTCGACGCCGTGTCGCGCAAGGCGGAACAGCGCTGCATGACCGCCATGCAGGCCGAAATCGCGCCGAAGGTGGCAATCGCCATCGATGAAGCCCGCACCGGTCGCCTCGCCGCGATCACGCTCGATCCGCGCGGCTGAGACTTCGTCACCGGAGGGCGTTTGCATCATGGCGCCCTCCGGTGGACGCCACCCCCTTACTAGAAAGACGATCACTTGACCGACCGACCGCCAAGTCCTCGCGAGAAATTAGTGCGCCGCCACAACCTCGCCACGGTGATTGCTGCGATCTCCTTTGCAATCGCCCTTCTCGCCGGCGACGGTATGGTCGAGGCGCTGCAACCTGTTCGCGCAGCGGCCTATTTCATCATGCTGATCGCGATCGTGGTGATGTTTCGCACGAGAAATGCCGACGAATACCTCGCCGCAATATGGGGTAGCGCAACCAGCGTGGCCTTTGCCGCACTGGTCCTGCTTCTCGTCTTCGCGCCGATGCTCGAAGGGTTCTGGGACGGCTTGACCGGCAATGAGAGCGGCCAGGACCTGACCGCATCGGCGCTGGGCATGCCGCTTGCCCTTGCTTCATTCTTCCTCGCCAACCTCTGGGCGCGCGTGCGCGGCACTATCTGACGAACGGGACCCGCAACAGCCATGCCCTACGAACCCAAAGCCCTCACGGCCGACGATCGCAACTTCGCCCTCCACATGATGTGGGTCGGTCTCGCCAGCTCGCTCGCGCTGCTCGTCAGCAAGCTGTTCGGCCTGTTCCACATGGTCGACATGATCGCGGGAGGATTCACCGCGGGCACGCTGATCGGCCTCGCCTTTGCAGGCCGGCAGGACGAACATTTCCTCGGACTCGTGAACTTCGCCGCCCGCTGGGCGCTCGCGGTAACCGGCGTCTGGCTGTTCGCCAGCATCGCGCCGGTTTCGAAAACCTATGTGGACGATACCAGCCTCGGGCTGGTGATCGTCGCGGCGACCTTTCACATCGCTTTTGCATTCGCACGCACGAAAGGGAATTACGATGTTTAAGCTGAAGGGTCGCTCCGAAGGGACAAGGTCCAAGGAAGCCTTGCGCTACCGCGCCTACATATGGCTGATGAACCTTGCCCTCCTCGTGACATTCGCGTGGATCCTGGAAATCATCGTCCGGCGCAGCACGGGCATCCCCGGCCTTGGCCTGACGGGCACGGCCGACTTCATCGCTTTCCTCATTGTCCAGGTTTGCAGCTTCGTCCTGCCGTTCTTCCTGATGCTGTTCCGCTTCATGCGCGACGACTATACCGAGATGCTGTGGAAACGTTCGGTGGTCGTCCTCGCCTATTTGGTCGCCATTTTCCCGATCGCCTTCGCGGCGGTTGCATGGAGCGCGGAACTGGGCCTTCCGAAGGATGGCGGAGCCTATGCGGCATGGCGGACGATCTACGAGCCCTTCATCGCGCCCGGGGCCCCGGCAGACTACGTCGTTTCCATGGCCTGGAAATATTACATGGCCGCCTTTGTCATCATCTTCCAGTTCCTGCGCTGGTGGGATTCGAGATAGCCATGAAGCGCCCTGCCCATCCTCTCTTTTTCGGAGTACTTTCGTGACCGCTAATGTCGACAAACCTGCCACTGGCAAGCGAGCCAAGCGGAAAGGCGACCGTCGATACCGGCTGTATTTCCGCCTGATGGATGCCTGCCTCCTGTTCCTCTTCGTCGGCCTGATCGATCAGGCAGCAGAGTGGGTCGGGCTGCACGATGCGTGGGGCGGGCTACACGATAAGCATGGCAGCCACCCTGCGTGGTATGTCGCGCTTGGGGCGGTCACCCTCATCTTCAATTTCCTCGTCGCACCTTTCCTCATCCTCGCCAGTTTCATGCGCGACGAGTATGCCCAGCAACTCTGGCAGCGCACCGTCGGGCTCTTGGTAAAAGTCGTGACCTTCTTCCCGATGATCGTGCTCGCTTTCGGGATCGTAACGCAGTTGGCCACCGGTTCGCGCAGGCTGCCGGCGATACTTGCTCCACTGCTTGAAACGGCCACCTGGGTCACGGCCATGACCATCGGGTGGCTCGTATTCTGCCTCTTGTTTGTCGTGATCTTCCAGTTCCTGCGCTGGTGGGATTCGAGATGAGGAACCGCCTGCGCGTCCTTAGAGCCGAGCGCGAATGGAGCCAGGCGGAGCTTGCCGTCCAGCTCGACGTGTCGCGTCAGGCGGTCAACGCGATCGAGACGGGCAAACACGACCCGTCGCTTCCGCTCGCATTCCGTATTGCCCGGCTGTTCGACATGCCGATCGAAGAAATCTTCATAGACGAGGCAGAATGACCGTGGTTCTTGTCAAACGTCTTCTTCCCAAGCTCGCTTTCTAGGGCTAGGTTTTCGCACGGATTTTTCACACTCCAGGGATCGCATCATGAAACTTTTGAAGAACAGTCTTTCGCTTGGCCTTTCCGCAATGGCTCTCGCCTTTGCCGGCCCCGCCCTCGCGCAGCATGAAGGGCACGAGGGACATGAAGGCCACGAAAACCACCAGTCGACGCCGACGACGGTCGCGACGACCTCTCTCCCTGCTGCCGAGGTCGAAGTCGCCACCCCGGCGCTATGGAAGGTCGCCGACGAAGACAGCACGATCTATCTGTTCGGCACCGTGCATGCCCTTCCCGAAGGTCTCGAATGGTACGCCGGCCCGGTGAAGGACGCGCTGGAAAGCGCCGACATCCTCGTCACCGAAATCCCGATGGGCAAGGAAGACGAAGCCAAGATGGCGCAATACGCGCTGGCACAGGGCATGCTGCCGGAAGGCACGACGCTGCGCTCGCTGCTCGATGAAGAAGAAAACGCGACTTACGCGGAAGCGATGGGCAAGCTCGGCATGCCCGCCAACGCATTCGACCGCTTCGAGCCGTGGATGGCGAGCCTGACGCTGACCATGCTTCCGCTTCTGCAGCAGGGCTACTCGGCCGATGCGGGCGTCGAAAAGCGCCTCATCAATATCGCCGGCGAAGACATGGCCAAGGGCGCGCTGGAAACGATCGAGTTCCAGATCGGCATTTTCGACGGCATGCCGCAGGACGAGCAGGTCGATTTCCTGATCAGCACCGCCGGCCAGGTCGACAAGGCCAAGCCGATGCTCGATGAAATGGTCGCCGAGTGGGTCGAAGGCGATCCCGATGGGCTGGCGGAACTGATGAACAAGGGTTTCGAGGACGATGCCGAGCTGGCCGAAGTCCTGCTCTACAAGCGCAACGAAGACTGGGCCGGCAAGATCGAGGAGAAGCTCGAAGGCGCAGGCGTGATCTTCATCGCGGTCGGCGCGGGCCATCTCGCCGGTGACCGCAGCGTGCAGGATTACCTCGCCGAGCGGGGTATCGAGACCGTGCGGGTGCAGTGATCAGGAAAGGCGGCCTTGCTGCGCTAGCCGCGCTCCTGCTGGCTGCCTGTTCTGCCGGGCAAGGAGGGGATGACGAAAGCTCCCCTCCACCCTCACCCGCTTTATATGAAGTCGTGTCGGCCGGAGGAGAGCTCGAGGGCTGGGTCTTCGGCACGATCCACTCGCTTCCCGACGGAACCGACTGGCGCACCGATGCCCTCGAACGCGCGGTACAGGATGCAGAGGTGCTGGTGGTCGAAGTGGCCGGACTCGAAGACGGCGCGGCAATCGCCGAGACCTTCGCCGAATTGTCCTACAACGACCAGACGATCCCCATCCGTTCGCGCGTGCCGGCGGACAGGCACGAAACGCTCGAAGCGCTGCTCGATGAGGCCGGCATCTCTTCCGTCCAGCTGATCCACAGCGACACATGGGCAGCTGCGCTGTCCCTCGCGCGCGTCACCGGAACCGGCGACCCCGAGAATGGCGCGGACCGCTGGCTCATCTCTGCATTTTCGGACAGGCCTGCACTCGAACTCGAAGGCGCAAAGGCACAGCTGGGTATCTTCGACGCCCTGCCCGAGAAGGAACAGCGCGACCTCCTGCTGCTGGTGCTCGAGGAATATGAGCGCGGCAAGGAACCGGCACGCGATTTGGCTGAAGCATGGCGTCTCGGCCGGATCGACGAAATCGAGCAGGCAGGCCGCATGGGTCTCCTGTCCGACCCTGAACTGCGCGATGCACTTCTTACGCAAAGGAACCGGGCCTGGGCTGGCAAGCTGGACAGCATTGCGAAGGCGCGGCCGCCCATGCTCGTCGCGGTGGGAGCCGCGCATCTGCCGGGAGAAGACGGTATCCTTACCCTTCTTGAACAGCGCGGCTACTCCATCCGCCGCATCCAGTAACCACGACCTCGCAAGGTTCGCTTGCATTGCGCTGCGTTTGCCCGTAATGGCGCGCCCTTCGCGGCCATGTGCATCCCTGGAGGCGTGGCGCGAAAAAGTACCAATAACGCATTTCGAAAGGTAACGATCATGAGCGACGCTCTGACACTGCCGGCCGAGGCGCGCGAACGGGCTGGCAAGGGAGCCTCCCGTGCACTGCGTCGTGAAGGCCGTGTTCCCGCTGTAATCTACGGCGGCAAGGATGAACCGACTACCATCCACGTCGAAGAGAAGCAGCTTACCAAGCTCCTCATGACGGGCCACTTCATGAACTCGATCGTCGAGATCGAGCTCGGCAAGGACAAGGTTCGCACCCTGCCCAAGGACGTCGCCCTGCATCCGGTTTCCGACCGCCCGACCCACGTCGACTTCCTGCGCCTCGCAAAGGGCGCGAAGATCGACGTCAGCGTCCCGGTCGTGTTCGTCAACGAAGAAGCTTCGCCGGGCCTCAAGAAGGGCGGCGTTCTCAACATCGTTCGCCACGAACTCGAGCTGGTCTGCGAAACGGACAAGATCCCGGGCGAAATCGAGATCGACGTCACCGGCAAGGAAGTCGGCGATTCGATCCACATCAGCGAAGTCAAGCTGCCGGAAGGCAGCGAGAGCGCCATCACCGACCGCGATTTCACCATCGCGACTCTGGTCGCTCCGTCGGCGCTGAAGAAGTCCGAAGACGAAGCTGCTGCCGAGGATGAGGTCGAAGAGACCGAAGTCACCGAGCAGGACGCTGAGACCGTCGAAGGCGAGAGCGAACAGTCCGACGACTGATCCTCGCTTCAGGCAAGATCACCAAAGGCGCCGGTCCAGGAATGGGCCGGCGTTTTTGTTTGTCCGGCACATTTATCCGCGGGCTGTCGAACGCCCTCCCTCCAGCGCTTGAGGGGCTCGCGCAGCATGCTAAAGGCGACCGATGCAGATTTGGGCAGGCCTAGGAAACCCCGGACCGCAATATTCCATGCACCGGCACAACGTCGGATTCATGGCGTGCGATGTCATTGCCGAAATGCACGGTTTCGGGCCGGTGCAGAAGAAATTCCAGGGGTGGGTCCAGGAAGGCCGGATCGGGCGCGAGAAGATCATCCTGCTCAAGCCCGCGACCTTCATGAACGAGAGCGGCCGCAGCGTCGGCGAGGCAATGCGCTTCTACAAGCTCGACCTCGACGCCCTCACCGTCTTTCATGACGAACTCGACCTCGCACCGTTCAAGGTAAAGGTGAAGCGTGGCGGCGGGCATGCGGGGCACAATGGGCTGCGCTCGATCGACCGGCACCTCGGCGCGGAATTCCGCCGCGTTCGCATCGGCATCGGCCACCCCGGGCACAAGGAGCGGGTTCATGGTCATGTGCTCGGCAATTACGCCAAGGCGGAACAGGACGACCTCGTCCAGATGCTCGGCGCGATCGGGGCCGAGGCGGAATGGCTCGCTGCAGGAGATGACGCGCGCTTCATGAGCGATGTTGCGCTTCGCATGCAAAACTGATTTTCTCCGCTCCGAGGGGAGCCATAGGAGAGACTGCATGCCATCGATCGACCGCCGCACGCTTCTGGCCGGAGCCGCCGCAACAACCGCACTGGCCGCCACTGCCGCCCGGTCGCAGGACGACATGGTCCAGGCCGAGCCCGATCTGTCGGGCAAGGCAATCATCATCACCGGCTGTTCCTCGGGTTTCGGCAGGCTGGGAGCCGAGCACTACGCACGCCGGGGCGCAAAGGTATTCGCGACCATGCGCAACCTGCCCCGCCCTGAATCCGACGAGCTTCGCCAGCTGGCAAGGGATGAGAATCTCGACCTTCACGTCATTGAAATTGATGTGCTTTCCGATGCGCAGGTCGCAGCCGGGGTTGCCGAGGCCGAGCGGATCAATGGCGGCCCGCTCGACGTGCTGGTCAACAATGCCGGTATCGGCGTGTCCGGCCCGGTCGAAGTCCAGGACATGGAAGCGACCAAGCTCATCTTCGATACCAACGTGCTCGGCTGCCATCGCATGGTGCGCGCGGTCCTGCCCGGCATGCGATCGCAGAAATCGGGCGCGATCTTCCAGATTTCATCGCAGCTCGGCCGGGTGATCGTGCCCTATGCGGGTCACTATTCCGCGACCAAGTTCGCCCTCGAAGCGATGGGCGAGCAGCTCGCCTATGAGCTCGTGCCGCACAATATCGACGTCACGATCATCGAACCCGGCGGCTATCCGACCGAGGTCTGGGTCAATCGCAACATCTACACCAAGGCGCTGAAGGAGCGCGCTTCGGCGGCGCATACCGACGGCTACCAGCAGGTCGTTGCACGGATGGGAGAGGAAGACGGCTCGCGCCGCACAGCCGATCCGATGGATGTGCCCAATGCGATCGCGCGCGTCCTTGCCATGCCGCCCGGCACCCGTCCGCTGCGCATGCCGGTCCATCCGGGGGCCAAGCCACAGATCCCGATCAACGAGGTGACGGCGAAGGTGCAGACCGAATGGCTCGGCCAGTCGCCCTTCGGCCCGATGATCAAGGCCGTCCACAACCGGTCCTAGCGTTCTCCGGCCTGTCGGAAACTCTTACATCGACCTGCTGCGGTAAGGTGCATTAACCACTGAAGCCCGCACAGTCCCTCATTTGGCACAGCCCTTGCGTCCTCCAGCGTAAACCATTGTTCGACGCTTTCGAGAGACTGGGGGAATACGAATGAGCATGAAGAAGAAGATGATCGCCCTCGCGGCAGTCGCTTCGGTCGGTATCGCGGCACCTGCTGCTGCTACCTGGAGCTGGTGGGGCGGTAGCTCGGGCGGTAGCTGGGGCGGTAGCTGGTATTCCGGCGGTTCGCACAGCCACTACAAGGGCTGCGGCCACTACACCGGCAGCTCGTCGGGCGGTTACAGCTCGACCTCGGGCGGCTCTACGACCACCGGTGGCTCGACCACTTCGGGCGGTTCGACGACCTCGGGCGGTTCGAGCGGCGGTACGCCGGTTCCGGCACCGGGCATGCTCGGCATCTTCGGTCTCGGCCTGATCGGTCTCGGCTTCGCCCGTCGCCGCAATCGCCGCGGCTGATAGCAAGCTTCGAAAACTGGAAAGCGCGGGCTGGCCTCAGGGTCGGCCCGCGTTTTCGATTCCTGCCTTGAGCGCCAAGTCGCGCACGTAATCGGGAGCACCGGCCTGCGCGACCACGGGCACAAGCACGCGGCGCGCATTGGCGTTGTCACCGCGGCTGAGGAAGACTTCCGCAAGCAGCGCCGCACTACCCGGATGCTCCGGGAAACGGGCGTTGAGGCGGCGCAGGATCGATTCTGCAAGCGCGACCTGTTCCGCCTCGAGCAGAGTGCGCGCATAGAGCAGCTGCCCGTCGGGATTGTCGCGCATGTCGCGTTCGACCCGCTGGAGCTTGCTGCGGGCATCGTCCCATTCGCCCCGCTCGACATCGAGCCGTGCAGCAAGGAAAGCGAAGTCAACGTCCTGCGGTGCCTTCGCATAGGCGTCTTCGATCAGCGGCGCAGCCTCGTCGACGCGCCCGCTTTCGGCCAGCTGGCGAATACGTCCGATCATTGCATCGCGGCTCTCGGGATAGAGCTTGCTGGCAGTCTCGTAATGTGCGAGCGCCTGCGCACCCTTGCCCTCGGCGATTGCAACTCCCGCCTTGGCGAGCAGCGCGCCCAGGGCCTTCGGATCCTCGGCGTAAGCGGAAGCCGCATAGGTCGCCGCCGTTTCGCGATCGCCATCGGCCAGCGCAAACAGGGCATAGTCAGCATGCAACGCCGCTTTCGGCCCATCGGCCTCCAATCCAGCCTTCATGGCCTCGCGTGCCTCGTCGATCCGGTCGTCGGCGACCAGCGCGAGGGCACGGATACGGGCAGCTTCCGCGCTCGACATATCCGCCAGCAAGGCCAGCGCATCCTCGGGCCGACCGCGCAGGACTTCGGCCTCCGCCCTCAGCAGGGATGCATCGCCAAGCTCGACACCTTCTGCCGACAGGCGCTCGAGAGCCGCAAGGGTGCCCTCCCCGTCGCGTAGCTTGAGCTGTGTCCTGGCGAGCAATTCGAGCAGGACCACATCCGACGGATTGTCCTTGAGCGCGCTCGTCAGCTCGAGCCGCGCCGCCGTGTATTCGTTCCCGGCGAAATAGGCCTGCGCATCGGCGAGTTTCTCCTCGGGCGACTGGCTGCAGCCGGCGAGCAGGACGAGCGCACCAAGCGCAGTCGTGAGCGTGCGGTTCTTCAACATGCTCTCGCTTTAACCAAACCGTCTAAAGTTTCGGTGAAGCCGCCCTGCTACGTCGTTCAAGTCGCTGAGCGCGCGTCGAAATTCTTGACAATCCGCGATGCGCGCGTGCGCGGTTAACCTTCGAAACCCGCACAAAACGGCACGTGGCACATTCGTTGCATCGTCTTGCGTAAACCATCGTGGAGGGTATCCGAATGTTCAACCGCCTGATCCTTGCAACGGCCGTCGCTGCCAGCGCCGCAATGGCGACGCCTGCAATGGCGGAGCCGATCCTGCTCGACAGCAGCAATATCGGCGACAGCTTCACCATCGATTACGATGGCTTCGCGGACGGCACGACCCTCAGCGGCCTGTCAGCCTCGACGACCTTCACGCTGACGGCAATCGACGGCTCGACCTACGAGTTCGACTACACGGTCACCAACACCACGGACGGTGCCGGTGTCGACTCGCGTCTTTCGAGCTTCGCATTCAACACCGACCCCGACATCGTCGGCGCAAGCTCGACCGGCCTCTACAACTTCGTCGTGACCGATTCGAACTATCCGAACGGCATCGGCACGGTCGACGTCTGCTTCAAGGCAGCACGCACCAACAGCTGCGCAGGCAACTCGGGCGGCCTTTTCGCCGGTGAGACCGGCAGCGGTTCGCTGATCCTCGACTTCGGCACTGCCCCGACTTCGATTACGCTCGACGATTTCTTCGTGCGCTACCAGTCGATCAGCGGCATCGACGGTGTCACCTCGGCAAGCGGTCGCCAGACGAGCAGTTCGTCCTCGAGCGGCGGTACGCCGGTTCCGGCTCCGGGCATGCTCGGCATCTTCGGCCTCGGGCTCATCGGTCTCGGCCTGGCTCGCCGCCGTCGCAAGACTGCATGACGCTTTTCTAGCCTGACGTACGCATCGGGCTGACCCAGGGAGCCCCGCTTGCACAAGCGGGGCTTTCTCTTTGTAGCGCTAGCCGCGTTCGGCTTTTGCCAGGCGCTGGGCGATTGCGGTGTTGTCGGGGTCGAGCGCACTGGCGCGGCGCAATAGCTGTGTTCCCCGCATTTTGTCGCGACCGGTCGAGAACAACAGCCAGCCCGCGGTGTCCATGACCGACGGGTGATCCGGCGCAATCTCGAGCGCGCGAAGAGCGATATCGGTCGCTTCCGCCTTTTCGCCGAGCTGCGATTTGGCGAAGGCAAGATTGTTGAGCACCATTGCATTGGGCGTACGGCTGCGCGCATCGATCGCCTCGTAAGCGGAAACGGCCTTAGCCCACTGGCGATTGCGCAAGGCCGTGTCGCCCTTCGCCAATTCGCCGCCAATCCACTCGGGCGAAGGTTGCCGCGCGCGCGTCGCAAAGCGTTCTGCAGCCGGATCCTTCAGAGCCCTTGCCGCCTTGGTGGCAATTTCGAGTTCGGCAGGCGTCGCATCGGGTCGCTCGGCAATCGCGCGGATCGTCGCGAGCGCACCAGCGGCGTCCCCGCTTTCAAGCTTCGCCTCGGCGAGCAGTCCGCGCGGCTTGCGCGAAGCGGGACTGCGCGACACGAGCGGAGAGAGCCATGTGCGGGACTGCTCGACCTGTCCGACGCGCAACAGCGCCTCGGCATAGACCAGCTGCAGCCCGGGGTTTTCACGCATTTCAGGTTCGATCTTCTGGAGCAGGCTGCGCGCCTTCTCCCACTCGCCCTGGCCTGCGGCAACGCGCGCCCTGAGCCCGGTGATGCGCGCATCGGTCGCAAAATTACCGCTGCGATTGTCCAAAACCTCCGCCGCATCGTCGAAACGGCCACTTTCCGTCAGCGCACCTGCGCGACCGAGCAGTGCGGCCACGCTTTCCGGATAGCGGTCATGCGCTTTCTCGAAATGCGCCAGTGACTGAGGAAGCCGGTTGTCGCCCGATGCGATATCGCCGCTTACCAGCAGGCCTTCGAGGTTCCCGGCATCCGCCGCGAGGCTGCGAGTTGCAAATTCGCGGGCTTTCTGACGGTCGCCGCGCAGCAATTCGAAACGCGAAGCGGTCGCGAGCAGGCTTGCGTCGTTGGCGCCGGCTTCCGCCAGGCTGCGCTCCAATTCCTCGGAAGCCTTCACCACCTTGCCCTCGCCAATGAAGGCGAGAACCCGCAAGCGTGACGCATCGGCGCCCCCGCTGCCGGAAAGCCTCTCGATCGCCGCATCGAAACGGCCCCGAAGCACATCCGCCTCGGCCATCATCAGGGTGACTTCATCACCTGCAGGCAGCTTGTCGAGCGTGGTGGCCGCACCCTCCCCGTCACCGATCGCGAGCTGTGCCTCGGCGAGCATTCGCAGCATAGTCTCGTCACCCGGCTTGTCCTTGAGCGCCGACACCAGATCGAGGCGCGCCTGCGAATACAGGTTTTGCGCCATGTTCTCTTCGGCACGCGTCTGCTTTTCTTCCGGCGTCATGCCGCAGCCGGCAAGGGCAGCGCTGGCCAAAGCGACGAGGGCCAAATTGCGGATGGTTTTCATCCCTCCGCCGTAGCCGCGGAGGCTAAAGAACTCGTGAAGCTGGCGTTTACCGCTCGCCAAGGCTAAAGGCCGCCGCCAGTTCTTAATCCGGAGTATTCGATGGGTTTCCGCTGTGGAATCGTCGGGCTGCCCAACGTCGGCAAGTCCACCCTGTTCAACGCCCTGACCGAAACGCAGAAGGCAGAGGCGGCCAACTATCCGTTCTGCACGATCGAGCCGAACGTCGGCCAG
The DNA here is from genome assembly GCF_004114695.1 of Erythrobacter sp. HKB08. NCBI lineage: Bacteria > Pseudomonadati > Pseudomonadota > Alphaproteobacteria > Sphingomonadales > Erythrobacteraceae > Erythrobacter > Erythrobacter sp. HKB08. The sequence continues at coordinate 1,812,023 of NZ_CP035310.1, read as the reverse complement.
GTGTCGGTGCCTGACGAACGGCTCGACAAGATCGCCGCAATTGCGCAGTCGGCGAAGATCATCCCGACCCAGCTCGCGTTCGTCGACATTGCCGGCCTCGTTAAGGGTGCGAGCCAGGGCGAAGGCCTAGGCAACCAGTTCCTCGGCAACATCCGCGAAGTCGACGCAATCGTGCACGTCCTGCGCTGCTTCGAGGACGACGACATCCAGCACGTGAGCAACAAGGTCGATCCCATCGCCGACGCCGAAGTCGTCGAGACCGAACTGATGCTCTCCGACATCGAAAGCCTCGAAAAGCGCGTCGAGAACGCCAAGCGCCGCTCAACCGGTGGCGACAAGGAAGCAAAGGCGCTCGCCAGCGTGCTCGGCCAGGCGCTCGACCTGCTCAAGAGCGGCAAGCCTGCACGTCTCGTCGAACCGAAGGACGACGAAGAAGCGCGCCTGTTCGCGCAGGCCCAGCTGCTTACCGCCAAGCCGGTGCTCTATGTCTGCAACGTGGCTGAGGAGGATGCAGCCGAGGGCAATGCCCTGTCGCAGCAGGTTTTCGCCAAGGCCGCAGAAGAGGGCGCGCAAGCCGTGGTCGTCTCCGCCGCTATCGAAGCCGAACTGGTCGGCATGCCGCCGGAAGATCGCGTCGAGTTTCTCGCCGATCTCGGTCTGGAAGAAAGCGGCCTCGCGCGCGTGATCAAGGCCGGTTACGCGCTGCTCGGTCTGCAGACCTTCTTCACCGCTGGCCCCAAGGAAGCCCGTGCCTGGACCTACCCGGCCGGCGCGAAGGCTCCGCAGGCGGCGGGCGAAATCCACACCGACTTCGAACGCGGCTTCATCCGTGCAGAAACGATCGCCTATGACGACTACGTCACGCTCGGCGGCGAGAGCGGTGCGCGCGATGCCGGCAAGCTGCGTCAGGAAGGCAAGGAGTACGAAGTGCAGGACGGCGACGTCATGCTCTTCAAGTTCAACGTCTAGGGACCGTTTTTCGCATTTGACCGTTGGCCCCTCGAACAAGGATTTCGGGGAAAATGCCATGGTCGACAAATCGGAAAAGTTCAGCTGGCTAGTTCGCATCGGCTATTTCAGCCGCGCGATCCTGTATTCGGTATTGGGGCTGATCGCCCTCACCAACGCCGGACAGATCAGCGAAGGCACCGACGGCATCTTCAAAGCGATCGAGGACTTCCCGCTGGGTAGCCTCGTTCTGTGGCTTATGGTCGTCGGGCTGCTCGCCTATGCGCTGTTCCGCTTTTGCTCGACCTTCTTCGATATCGAGAACCATGGTTCCGACACGATCGGCTGGGGCAAGCGCCTCGGCCATGCGGGTAGCGCCATCGGGCACCTTGCCCTCGCCTATTCGGCCTTCGCCTTTGCCAATGGCAGCGGCGGCGGATCGGGTGGCGGTGCGCAGGAAGCTGCGGCCGGCGTCCTCTCGATCGAATTCGGCGGGCTGGTGATCGGCATTCTCGGCATCGCCTTCTTCCTCGCCGCGTTCAATCAGGCGAAGAAGGCCTACACTGCGAGTTTCATGAACCGCATTGCACATGGCGCGCCCTCGCAAACCAAGCTGCTCGGACGGATCGGCTATTCGGCGCGCACCATCGTCTTCGTGGTCATCGGCTGGTCGCTCATGAAGGCAGGCTTCGGGTCGAGCGGAGCGAGCCAGGTCAAGACGCTGGGGGATGCAGTCGCATCGCTCGCGGGCAACGGCACGCTGTTCACGCTTACGGCAGTCGGCCTGCTGATCTTCGGCATCTTCAGCCTGGTGCTCGCGCGTTACCGGATCATTCCCGATCTCGGGAAAGATGGCCGGGTCCCCTCGTTCCGCGCCTGATCGCTTGCTTGAAAATACCCCCTGGGGGTATACATAGCCTCCATGAGCAAGACCGCGAAACTCTATCGCATGGTGATGGACAAGCATGTCTGTCCCTATGGCATCAAGTCGAAGCACCTGCTTGAGAGCAAGGGCTACTCGGTCGAGGACCACTGGCTCACGACCCGCGAAGAAACCGACGCGTTCAAGCGCGAGCATGACGTGCAGACGACCCCGCAGACCTTCATCGACGGCAAGCGGATCGGCGGTCACGAGGCGCTGAGAGAGTTCTTCGGCAAGGCGCGCGACCCGAACAAGAAGACCTACCGGCCCGTGCTGGCAGTCTTCGCGGTCGGGCTGGCGCTGGCCGTCTCGCTCAGCCTGTTTTCCTTCGGCACTGCTTTCACCGTCCGCACGGCGGAATGGTTCGTCGCCTTCTCGATGGCGATGCTGGCGATGCTCAAGCTGCAGGATGTCGAGCAATTCTCGACCATGTTCGTCGGATACGACCTGCTCGGCCGCCGCTTCGTCCCCTATGCATACGCCTACCCCTATCTGGAGGCGACAGCAGCGGTGCTGATGGCCGGGCGAATCCTGCCTTGGATCTCGATTCCGGTGGCGTTCGTTATCGGCTCCATCGGCGCGATCAGCGTGTTCTACGCGGTCTATATCCAGAAGCGCGACATCAAATGCGCCTGCGTCGGCGGGAGCGGGAATGTCCCGCTCGGCTTTATCTCCTTGAGCGAGAACCTCGCCATGGTGGGTATGGCGATCTGGATGCTGGTGCGTCCGACGATGTGACGCCATAGAAGCGCGATGCTGTTCTACGAAGACCTCGAAATCGGATCACGCCAGTCCTTCGGCGCATACGAAGTGACCCGCGAGGAGGTGATCGAATTCGCCTCGCGCTACGACCCGCAACCGTTCCACCTCGACGACGAGGCGGCTGCGGAGACACATTTCGGGAAGATTTCCGCCAGCGGCTGGCACACCGGTTCGATGACCATGCGCATGATGGTCGACAACATGGAGGTGAACCGCCAGGCGGGCCTCGGATCGCCGGGCATTGACAAGCTGCGCTGGGTGAAGCCGGTCTATCCGGGCGACACACTGCGCGTCGAAACAGAAATCCTCGCAAAGCGCCGCAGCAAGTCACGGCCGGAAATGGGCCTGTTCCAATCGCGCAGCCGCACCTTCAACCAGAATGACGAGATCGTGCTTGAGATGGAATCGACCGGTCTCATCCGCGTGCGCGATCCCGAAGCACCGATCGAATGAAGCCCGTGCGGCTTAAGCCCCGCACTCCCAGACGCCGTCCAGTTCCAGCGCAGGACGATCGTATTCGTCGGTAATCGTCAGCGATCCGGCATAGTCGGTCAGTTCGGGCGCCTGTCGATTGCCGGTCTGGGGATCGACCGTGATGCGGATGGCATTGGCGAGACCGCTGTATTTCTCGAACGCGCCGTAAGGGAGCTGCTGCGAGCCGGTATCCGAGGCTGCAGTGACGAATTCGCCGTCTCTCTTGAACGCAGCGATCTCCGGCCCCGCAACGAGGAGGATGTCGCCGGCGTCCTCCATCGCGAAATTGCACCCGGCACCGAGCAGCCCCTGCTCTTCAAAATCCTCGAAAGTCATCGGCTGCAACTCGATCGCGACCGGCGGACCGAGAGCATCGCGGTTCATCTGCTCGATGTCGATCGGCTCTTCCGGCTCGGCCTCGGCACAAGCGGCGCAGGCAATGGCCGTGGCAAGCATGAGAGCAATCCGCATCAGTGCCTCCCGAACAGCTTCTCGACGTCTTCCATCGAGAGTTTGACCCACGTCGGCCGCCCATGGTTGCACTGGCCCGAACGAGGCGTTCGCTCCATTTCGCGCAGCAGGGCATTCATCTCCTCGACCGAGAGCGTCCGCCCGGCGCGAACCGAGCCGTGACAAGCCATGGTAGCAAGCACAAGGTCGAGCTTCTCGCCGAGAAGGATCGCCTCGCCATGCTTGGCAATATCGTCTGCAATGTCGCGCAGGAGCGCCTGCGGATCGGCCTTGCGCAGCGCATGGGGGACGGCGCGGACAAGCATCGCGTCCGGCCCGAAGCGCTCCACAACGAGGCCGAGTTCGGAAAGCTTGTCGATCGCGCCTTCGATCCGGTCGCAGTCCGCTTCGTCCATTTCGACGACTTCGGGCATGAGCAGGGCCTGGCTGCGCTTGATCGCATCCTCTGCCCCTGCCGCACGCAGGCGCTCGAGGACGAGCCGCTCGTGCGCCGCGTGCTGGTCGACGATGACCAGCCCGTCCTCGGCCTCGGCCACGACATAGGTGTTGGCGACCTGCCCCCGCGCCACGCCGAGCGGGTACTTCGCTACCGGCTGCTCGGCGACTTCCGCCCTGCCCTGCGGTTCGGCCAGGACCTCGCCGGTCTGGGGATTGTAGGGCGATGGCGCTTCGGAAACGCGCGACTGCGGCGCACTCCAGTCGCGGCCCTCAAAGATCGAGCGAAAGGCCGGTGCCGGCTCTGCAGGCTCCCGCTGCCAGCGAGACATTGCCCCGCTATCCGGCGTCTGCGCACTGCGGCGATCGCCGGTCGAAAGAGCCTGCCGCAAGCCCGAAACGATAAAGCCCCGCACCCCCGCACTGTCGCGGAAACGAACCTCCGTCTTCGCCGGATGGACATTTACGTCGACCTCTTCGGGCGGAACTTCGAGAAACAGCGCCAGCACCGCATGGCGGTCTCGCGCCAGCATGTCGGCATAGGCACCGCGCACCGCACCTGTGAGCAAGCGGTCCTTCACCGGCCGCCCGTTGACGAAGAGATACTGATGATCCGCCACGCCGCGATTGTAGGTCGGCAGACCCGCGAGCCCGGTCAGCCGCATTTCGCCGCGTTCGAGATCAATGGACACGCCGTTGTCGGCCAGTTCACGCGCGATGGTCGCCGGCACGCGCGTCTCGATAGTCTGGCCGGGTTGCAGGTCGAGCACCCGCCGCTCGCCATGCTGGAGTACGAAGCCGATATCGGGCCGCGCCATTGCAAGTCGGCGCACCACGTCGAGCGAGGCAGCATATTCGCTGCGCGGCGTGCGCAGGAACTTGCGGCGCGCGGGAATCTTGTCGAACACTTTCTCGACCGTAACCCGCGTGCCCGGCGGGAGCGCGCATGGCTCGTCGGCGACGACCGCACCGTGATCGACCACCCGCCGCCAGCCTTCGTCCGTGCCGCGCACGCGGCTTTCCAGCGTAAAGCGCGACACGCTCGCAATCGACGGGAGAGCCTCTCCCCGGAAACCGAGCGTCGCGACCTGCTCGATCGCGTCATCGGGCAGCTTGGAGGTCGCATGACGTTCGAGCGCAAGCGACATTTCGTCTGCGCTCATCCCGCACCCATCGTCGGTCACTTCGAGCCGCGTCAGCCCGCCATCGACCAGCGAGACGACGATGCGGGTAGCCCCGGCATCAATGGCATTTTCGACCAATTCCTTGAGCGCGGCAGCCGGACGTTCGACCACCTCGCCGGCGGCGATACGGTTGACGAGATTTTCCGGGAGTCGGCGTATTTGGGGCATGGGCGAACCAGCCTAGCGATGAAACGCCGCTCAGACGAGGTCGGCGGTGCGATTTTCCGCCGTTTGCCGCGATAAACTTTTGGCGTTTTGCCCTGCCATTTTGTAAGGCTTGCGCATCCCTGTCATATCCGGGTCGCAACAGCCGCAGATTCCCGCGGCAACAACCCTGAATTATTACGGAATGTCGCAATAATGAGCTTCCTGTCCAATCTCTTCAAATTCGGTGCCAAGAACCTCGCCATCGACCTCGGCACTGCAAACACGCTGGTCTACGTCCCGGATGAGGGGATCATCCTCAACGAACCGTCCGTCGTCGCGATGGAGACGGTCGAGGGGTTCAAGCGCGTGAAGGCGGTTGGCGACGAAGCGAAGATGATGATGGGCAAGACGCCCGACAGCATCGAAGCGATCCGCCCGCTGCGCGACGGTGTCATCGCCGACATCGAAATCGCCGAGAAGATGATCGAGTACTTCATCAAGAAGGTGAACGGCCGCAACACGCTGTTCAGCTATCCCGAGATCACGATCTGCGTTCCTTCCGGCTCGACCTCGGTCGAACGCCGCGCGATCCGCGATGCAGCCAGCAATGCGGGCGCGAAGGCAGTTTATCTGATCCTCGAACCCATGGCCGCCGCAATCGGCGCCGACATGCCGGTGACCGAACCGGTCGGCTCGATGGTGGTCGATATCGGCGGCGGCACGACCGAAGTCGCAGTCCTTTCGCTACGCGGTCTCGCCTACACCACGTCGGTCCGCACCGGCGGCGACAAGATGGACGAAGCGATTGTCTCCTACGTGCGTCGTCACCACAACCTGCTGATCGGTGAAGCCACGGCCGAGCGGATCAAGAAGGACTACGGCGTCGCGACCGCTCCGGAAGACGGCATCGGCGAGACGATCACGCTCAAGGGTCGTGACCTCGTGAACGGCGTTCCGAAGGAAATCACGATCAACCAGGCGCATATCGCCGACGCGCTGTCGGAACCGATCGGCGCGATCGTCGAGGGCGTGCGCATCGCGCTCGAGAACACCGCTCCGGAACTCGCAGCCGACATCGTCGACCAGGGCATCGTCCTGACCGGCGGCGGCGCGCTGATCCAGGGCCTCGACGTGCACCTTCGCGAAGAGACCGGCCTTCCTGTCACCATTGCGGAAGATCCGCTTTCCTGCGTCGCTGTCGGCACCGGCCGCGCGATGGAGGACCCGATCTACCGCGGCGTCCTGATGACGGCATAAGGGGAAAGGGGGGTCAGGCATGGCGCCGAAAACCTCCCGGCGCTCGAGCAGCTCCCGCCGGGTCCAGTATTCGCTCTTTACCGGTTACGTGCTGGCGTCCGCCGGCGCGTTGCTGGGCGCTGTCCTGCTGTTCTTTTCCCTCACCGGCCGCGAGACCTTCGACGGTCCGCGCACCGTCGCAACCGATGCCGTCGCACCCGTCGGTGAAGCCGCTGCGAGCGCACGGACCGAAAGCCAGGGCTTCTTCGAAAGCATCGCGGGATATTTCCGTGCCGGCAGCCAGAATGCCGAGCTGAAGCGCGAAGTCGAACTCGCACGCATCAGGTTGGCCGAGGCAGAAGCGGTCAAGCAAGAAAACGCGCGCCTCAGGAACCTGCTCGGCTTTTCTGAAGGCGATGCGCCGCCCGTGACCGTAAGCCGCTTGATCGGCTCGACCGCAACCAGCAGCCGCCGCTTCGGCTATATCGGTGCCGGGCGCGATGAGGGCGTGGCCGTCGGCATGCCGGTCCGCAGCCCGCGCGGTGTCGTCGGGCGCGTGCTCGAAGTCGGCAGTTCGACCTCGCGCATTCTCCTCATCACCGACAGTCAGAGCGTCATTCCCGTGCGCCTTGCGAGCGAAGACCGCGACGTCGTCGCCTTTGCCGAAGGGCGCGGTGACGGGCGCGTGAACATCCGCCTGATCAATCTCGGCATCAATCCGCTCGAAGTGGGCGACATTCTCGTGACCAGCGGCACCGGAGGCTATTACCAGCCCGGCATCGCGGTCGCGATCGTCGACGAAGTGACGGGCGACGGCGCCCTCGCCCGCCCGGTGAGCGATCCGGCCGCAACCGGCTATGTCGCGGTCGAGCCGGTCTGGCAGCAGGAAACGGTCGAAGCGGCCCGCACGCCGGCCAACGAACCGTTCGAAGAATAATGGAGCGTTTGAACCCGCAGGCCCGGCGCGACGCCTATGGCAGCCGGATCAACCGGATGCCCTCGCCTGCGCTGGTGATGATCATCCCGCCGGTTTCGATCGTCGTCGCATCGCTCCTGCAGTTCCTGCCCATTGCGAGCGGGCTTCCCTACCTCCCGCCGCTCGGTTTCATGATGCTGGTCGCCTGGCGCATTCACCAGCCTAGCGTCCTGGCGCTCTGGGCCGGCATTCCGCTCGGACTGGTCGACGATCTCTACAGCGGGCAGCCGTTCGGCTCGGCGATCATGCTCTGGTCGCTCACCATTCTCTTGCTCGAGATCATCGAAGTGCGCTTTCCGTGGCGCGGGTTCGGCCAGAACTGGCTGACCTTCGCGGTCCTTTCGACGATCTACATCCTGGTCTGCGCGCTTCTGTCGGGCGCGGCTCCCGGTATTCCCGGACTGATCGCACTGGGACCGCAAATCTTGCTCTCCATCGTACTTTATCCGATGGTGGCCCGCATGGTTGCAAGGCTCGACAGGCTGAGACTCACGCGCTTCAGGGTCGTCTAATGCTGTTTCGCAAGCGGCCGGCCCCTCCGGTCAGCCCGACTATCCTGCAGAACCGCTTCGACCGCCGCACTTTCGTGATTGCGGCGGGCGGCCTTGGCGTGGGCACGCTGCTCGCTGCGCGAATGGCCTACATCGCCATTGCCGAGAATGAGAAATACGAGACCGAGTCGGAGAGCAACCGCGTCAACCTGACGCTGATTCCTCCGCGCCGCGGCTGGATTCTCGATCGCAATGGCGCCCCGCTTGCTTCCAACCGTGCGGATTTCCGCGTCGACATCATTCCCGAACGCACACCCAATCCCGATGCGACGATCGACCAGCTGGGCCAACTGCTCTCGCTCGATGCCGCGCGTATCAGCGACCTGAAGGACGAGGTGGCCAAATCGCGCGGCTTCGCCCCGATCGAAGTCGCAAGCGGTCTTGCCTTCGACCAGTTCGCTGCTGTCAGCGTTCGCCTGCCCGATATGCCGGGCGTCGTCCCGCAGCGCGGGTTCTCACGCTTCTACCCCACCGGTCCCAGCGTCGGTCACCTGATCGGCTATGTCGGCCCAGCATCGGCGGAAGAATACGAGGTCGACCGCAACCCGCTGCTGATCACGCCGGGCTACAAGATCGGCAAGGACGGGCTGGAGAAGCAATTCGAGCAGACCCTGCGCGGTGTCCCCGGTGCGCGGCGTGTCGAAGTGACGGCATCGGGCCGGATCGTGCGCGATCTCGACACGCGCGAGGACGTTCAGGGCGATCCGGTTCGCCTGACCATCGACGGTCCGCTGCAGGATTATGCCGCGCGGCGCATCGGCCTCGAATCCGGCTCCGTGGTCGTGATGGACTGCGAGACCGGCGACCTCCTCTGCATGGCCTCGATGCCGAGCTTCGACCCGAACAGCTTCTCCGACGGGATCGGTCGCGTCGAATATGCCATGCTGCGCGACGACGAGCGCGTCCCGCTGCGTAACAAGGTCCTCAAAGGCCTTTACCCGCCTGGGTCGACCGTGAAGCCCATGGTTTCGATGGCGCTGATGGAACAGGGCATCGACCCTGAGGAGACGGTCTTCTGTGGCGGCGGTCTCAGGGTCGGCAATCGCGTCTTCGGCTGCTGGAACCGGCGCGGCCATGGTGCGGTCAATATGGCCAAGGGCATCTACCAAAGCTGCGACGTCTATTTCTACGCGATGGCGCAGCGGGTCGGCATGGACCCGATCGCCAACATGGCGCGGCGTTGCGGTATGGGGCAGGAGTTCCCCCTCCCGGTCGTCAGCCAGTTCTACGGCACGGTCCCGGACCCCGTGTGGAAGCAGAACAAGTATGGCCGCGAATGGCAGACCTTCGACACCGTCAACGCGACCATCGGGCAAGGCTACATGCTGGCAAATCCGCTTCAGCTTGCGGTCATGTCTGCGCGTATCGCGACGGGCCAGCAGGTCATGCCCAAGCTGGTCGCGGACCGGAAGAAGCCGAGCTTCGCACCCTTCAATTTCCCGCTCGACCAGAAAACCTACATCCGACAGGCGATGAGCGACGTCGTAAACGGTCCCGGCACGGCGGGACGCGGCAGGCTGCCGTTCGACGATATCCTGATCGCGGGCAAGACGGGGACTGCCCAGGTCGTCTCGCTCAGCGTTTCGGACGGTAAGTCCGGCCCATGGAAGTATCGCGACCACGGGCTGTTCATTTTCTTCGCGCCCTTCGACAAGCCGAAATATGCCGGCGCCGTGGTTATCGAGCATGGCGGTGGTTCGGGCGCGGCCTACCCGATCGCGCGCGACGTCACGACATTCCTGTTCGACCCGCAAAAAGGCCTCGAAGCGCTCTACGCCCTTGAAAAGCAGTGGGGCGGTACTGCGCAGGAGCGTCTCGCCCGCAAATACGCAGCCTACGCGGCCGAAGCGGGTGAAGCGGTCCCGCCGGTGCCGCGCCGCGAGGAGGACATCTTCGACCGCGTCGATGCCGAAGCCCGCATGGAGGCCGCCCAGCCCGCGACCCGGGCTGCCGACGCTGCCGAAAACCGCTCGCGCAACGTGGATTCGTCAGCGATCGAGGAAGCGGAATGAACTCGATCATTCCCGCGCCCATCGCCCGCCAGCCCTGGGCGATGCTCATCCCACTGTTCCTGCTGGTGACATTCGGCGCTGCGGTGCTGTTCTCCGCCGCTGGCGGCAATATGCAGCCTTTCGCCTCGTCGCACCTGATCCGCTTCGCCGTCTTCCTGACGATGGCGGTGGTGATGACGCAATTCTCGCGCGGTTTCGTCCAGTTCATGGCCTTCCCCGCCTACGGCATCACCCTGCTGCTGCTGATGGCGGTGGAGGCGATCGGGGCCATGGGCGGCGGCAGCCAGCGCTGGCTCGAACTCGGCTTCATTCGCATCCAGCCTTCCGAGCTGATGAAGCCGGTGCTGGTCCTCGCCCTCGCCCATTTCTATTCGAACCTGCCGTCGGGGCTGATCCAGAGCTGGCGCTCGCTCGTGCCTGCGGGGATCCTGATTGCATTCCCGATGGCACTGGTCCTGCTCCAGCCCGATCTCGGCACCTCGCTCGCCATCGCGTTCGGCGGGGCGGTCGTCATGTTCGTGGCAGGCCTCCCGCTGCGCTGGTTCGTGATGGGAGGGGTCGCTGCAGCAATCGCAGCGCCGCTCGCGTTCTTCTTCGGCCTCAAGGAATACCAGCAGCGCCGGGTGACGACCTTCCTCGACCCCGAAAGCGATCCGCTGGGGGCCGGATATCACATCACCCAGTCGAAGATTGCGATTGGTTCGGGCGGTTTCTCCGGCAAGGGGTTCAACCAGGGCTCGCAAAGCCACCTCAACTACCTGCCCGAGCCGCATACTGATTTCGTATTTGCGACCATGGCAGAGGAATGGGGTCTGCTCGGCGGCTTCGTCGTCCTCCTGTTCTTCGGCCTGATACTTCGCTGGGGCATCCAGGTCGCGGGGCGCGCGAAAGACAGGTTCTCGCGCCTGATGGCCGTCGGCATGGTCGCAACGATTTTCTTCTACGTCGCGATCAACCTGATGATGGTCATGGGCCTGGCGCCGGTCGTCGGCATCCCGCTGCCGTTCATGAGCCATGGCGGATCGTCGATGATGACCAACATGATCTGCATCGGCAGCCTGATGATGATCGACAAATGGAACCGCAAGAAAAGCGGGATCGTTTCCGACTGAACCTTGCCCTGCCGGCTCAGCTGGGAATCACGAGGCCGAGCTTGAGCGCCTTAAGCGTCGCGCCCACGCGGTCATGTGCGCCTAACTTCGCATAGATCCGCTTCGTGTAGGTCCGGATGGTCTCGGGCGAGATACCGATGATCGTTGCGATATCGCCGGATGATTTGCCGTTCACGATCCAGCGCAAGACCTCCATCTCGCGCTCGGAAAGCTCCGGTCCCTCCTTCGCCTTGTCGAGCAGCACGCAAACTCGCTGATGCGCGATCTGGGCGAAGGTCCTTATGCGCAGGATGGCGTCTTCGTCCTCGCTGGTGACCGGCCTGCCGAAGTCGAAACTGGCATAGGCGTTGCGGTTGTTGGGCCCGAACAGTGGCACCCCGAAACCGTGGATCAGCCCCTCCTCGACTGCGAGCTGCGTGAATTCAGCGACTCCGGGTACGTCCTTGCATTCCTCGAGAATGTCTTTCCAGAAGGCGACATTGCCCGATTTCATCACGTACTGGGGTATGGGGTCCTTCGCGCGAAAATCGGGGTCGCCATACCTGTCCGTAAATCCTTTTGGGAAGCCGTCGGCATAGATCATGGCCCGCGGCGATGTCGGCACGTCGAAGCGCGGATAGAAATGATAGGCCTCGCGGATGAAGCCCAGCCTCTCGGCTTCATCGCGCACAAGCTGGAGGACGCTGGCCACGTCATCTTCCTGCGCGATCTCGCGCTCCAGGCTCGTTTCAGGACCCACCCTGTCCCCCTCCTGTAGGACTTGAGGAAAGAACCCCGAAAGAATAACGCGCTTTTGTCGAATGACAAATGGCTCCCGGCATCGAGGAGCGCTTCGACTGCAACAACAGATACAGCCACAGTTCCATCCGAGCGTCGGATGCGCGTGGCATTGCGTGAAGCCAGGACATGATCGAAGCAATCTGGAGCAGGGTCGCAAGGGTTCCTGCACGTCTGAAACGCCACGGCACGACGAGGGTCGAGACCGACCCCGTGCTTGAAACGCAGGCCGCGATCTCGGCCGCTTTGTCGACGCTGAGCGCCCCCGACGCAGGGATCGCAATCCGCGACCTCCACGGCATCCTAGGCGTCTCGCAACCGCGCGTGCTGAAGGCCGTTGAGGCTTTGCAGCGCACCGGTATGATCGAGGTCGAGGAGACCCTTCACGACCCGTTGGGTTCGATCATCCGGCTGTCATCCCGGTAAGCGCATCCAGCAAGTGCGTTTTGCCCTTTTCATCGGCAAAACACTCGCTATATGCAGCGCCTCCCCGGACGCGGTGATTCGTATCCCCTCCGGTTTTCCGCAAGGAAGTGTGGACGCATAGCTCAGTTGGTAGAGCAGCTGACTCTTAATCAGCGGGTCCTAGGTTCGAGCCCTAGTGCGTCCACCATCCTTCCCCCCTTCCCAATCGCCGGAAACGCCGCTACCCGCGCCGCAACCTGATTTGCGGAGAAATTCATGGCGCGCTTCCTGATCGTCGAAGCCCGGTTCTACGACCACCTCAACGACATGCTCATCGCCGGCGCGAAAGCCGCGCTGCAGAAGGCTGGACATGAGGTCGAGGTCCTGACCGTTCCCGGGGCGCTCGAAATTCCGGGCGCAATCTCGCTTGCCGCCGAAAGCGGCCAGTTCGACGGCTTCGTTGCTATCGGCGTTGTCATTCGCGGCGAGACCTATCACTTCGAGATCGTCGCCGGTGAAAGCGCGCGCGGCATCATGGCGCTGACCATGGATGGCATTCCAATCGGTAACGGTATCCTCACCGTCGAGAACGAACAGCAGGCCATCGTCCGTGCCGATCCGGCGCAGAAGAACAAGGGCGGCGAAGCGGCCGAAGCGGCTCTTTCTCTGCTCGATCTTCAGGGCCGGTTTGCAGGCTAGTCAGCGCCGGAGAGGAACTCGTTCAGGGCAAGCGGGCTATATGGCCCGATAATCAGCTGTTCGAACGCACCGGTTCCCGTTTCGCCGGTATCGCTCGTAACCTCGCAGATCGACTGGACGTGCAGGTTATCCGGCTGTAGCGGCTCGACCTCGTCCAGTGCGAAATCCTCCCGCGCGACTTTCAGCGCACCATGGTACATGCCGTGGCCCCATTCCGGATGCGTGTATCCTAGCCCTCGCATCTGGAATCGCTCGACCGGCGCGAATTCGATCCTCTTCGGACCCCCGGGAATATCCAGCTCGAGGATGCCGCTCTCGGGCCAGCGTGTTCCCGTCACCAGCTTGGCTTCCAATAAGCCGTGACCTTCGACGATGTCACCGACGTCGCCGCCCTCGGGCAACCACGCCGCGCGCGTATTCCAGGCGTGACCGTCCTTTTCCGCATTGATGTGGAAGAAGAGGCTGCCGCTCGGCAGGTTCACCGGCGTCCACTGCCAGAAGAAACTCGGCATCGGCGTGCCGGGCATGGGCTGCATGTCGCGGGCGCCGATCGGGCGCACACCCCAGCTACGATCGCGCGTGCCCCATGTGCCCTCGCCGATCTCGCGCCTTTCACCATCGACGCTGATCCAGCCCGAGTAGCGCCCGTTCTGGGTCATCCTTGTGTAGTCCATGAAGGTACGCGGGCCGATGCGATGGGTGAAGCGCGGCTCCTCCAGCGGGAATCCCCGCGCAGTGAAATCGATCTCGGCGGAAATGCCTTCGAAATCTTCGACGATGAGGCGCAGTTTCTTGAGAGGTTCGACCACTTCGATGCGTATCGGGCCGCAGTGCAGGTCGAGCCGCTCCATCGCCAGTTCCCGGCTCGCATGGATCGAATGCTGCTTGCCGTCGCGGATGCAGGAAAAATGCGCATCCGCCACGTCGAGATGCGGATAGACCCCGAAAGCGAGCGCGAAGAAGCCTGAGCCGTCCGGCGCATATCCATTGAAGAAATAGCGGTCGTAGAAATTCCGGTCCGTACCGGAATAGGCGATCGGCTCAGGTGTCTGGTGAAGCGGGTATTCGTCGCCCTTGGTCAGCATCTCTACAATTCCTCCAGAACCTGCAGCGCATCGAGCTCGCGCGCCAGTCTCGTTGCTCCATCGGCCATGGCGAGGAACATCTTGTCCCCGCGCTCGGTCCTCTCGACGAAAGCGGCGCTGAACACGGCGGTCGAAACGCCATGCAGCGCGCCCCACCTGAGACCGCGCGCTTCCTCTTCTTCGTCTCGCTCAACGCCATGCGCGGCGAGAGACTTGCGATAGATGCCGAGCAGTTCGTCGCCGATCCGCTCGCGCTGCTCGGGCTTGATCCCTGCACCGAGGAAATAGCCGACATCGACCAGCCCATCGCTCGCGACGAGTGTCTGCCAGTCGAGCGTCGCCATGGGTTCGGCCCCGCCGCGAATGTCGAACAGCATGTTGTCGAGACGGAAGTCGCCATGGACGAGGCATCGCTTGTCGGCCTCGCGCTGGACCCACCCTTCCGCATGCGCACCGAGCGCGTGGCAAATTTCCATCAATTCGGTTGGGAGATCGTTTCTGTAGCGATCCGCGAAGACCGCCGTTGCCTGCGGATAGGCTGCGGCGAGCATCGCTTTCATCTCGGGTTTCTGGTCGAGCCAGTCGTGGGCGAACCATTCCTGCTTGCCCCAGCTAGGTCCGTGCAGTCCCGCCAGCTGCCGCATGGCCTCGCGCGCGTGATCGTCGCTGCAGCCTTCGAGCTGGTTCCCCTGCTCTGCCGGACCGCAGTCTTCCATCAGGAGGATGAACTCGCTGCCGTCATCCGACACGTGAGCGGCGAAGCAATGCGGCGTGCGGGTAGCAAGGTGAGGCGCGATCTCTCGGTAGAACCCGACCTCTTTCGCATAGAGACCGAAACCGACCGCAGTACCCCTGCTCGTTTCGTCGGCCGCGGGGAACTTGCCCGCTAGCGTCGCAGGCCCTTCCCCGTCGCACCTCAAGGTGAAGCGCACGCTGTCACCGACCTGGCCGGTGCCGATGGCCTGCCAGCCAACATCGTTCACCACCACGTCGTTCCAGCGCCCGTCGCGGCGCAGGCAATCGGTCAGCCAATCCGGCGTAACTGCATCCGGATGCGAAGGAAAATCGCTCATACCCTCTCCCAAAGGTTTTGGAACCTTATGGAGAGTTTGCCGCTCTAGCAATCATGAACGGACCATTCGAATGGATTGCGAGCATCGGGACGGTCGTAGCGGCCGCGATGATTGCATTCGACCTCGGCAGGCGTGCGACGGCCTGGGGCTTCGTGCTCTTTTGCGTGGTCTCGCTCATCTGGATCATCGTCGGCCTGACAAGCGACGCGATGCCCATTGCCGCGATGAACGCAGTGCTGCTGCTGATCAACGGTTGGGGTGTCTACCAGTACTGGTTCCACCCCAAGAACCGTGAGAAGAGCGGAAGCGGTTAGCCCGCGATCCGGCCGAAGCAGTTGCTGCCGGCGTAGAGCGCGCTGTCACCCAGCTCCTCCTCGATGCGGATGAGTTGGTTGTATTTCGCAAGCCGGTCCGACCGTGCGAGCGAACCGGTCTTGATCTGCCCGCAGTTGGTTGCGACCGCGAGGTCGGCAATCGTCGCATCCTCGGTTTCACCCGAACGGTGGCTCATGACCGAGGTGTAGCCGGCACGGTGAGCAATATTCACCGCTTCGAGCGTCTCGGTCAGCGTGCCGATCTGGTTGACCTTCACCAGCAGCGAGTTCGCCAAGCCCTTGCCAATGCCCATGGTAAGGCGCGAAGGATTGGTCACGAAGAGGTCGTCGCCGACCAGCTGGACCCGGTCGCCGATGAGATCGGTCAGCGCCTTCCAGCCTTCGAAATCGTCTTCGCCCATGCCGTCCTCGATCGAACGGATCGGATAATCGTCGCACAGCTTGGCGAGATACTCCGCCATTTCCTGCGAGGAGAGCGAAGTGCCCTCGCCCGCCATGTCGTAGCGACCATCGGCGAAGAATTCGGTCGAAGCGCAGTCGAGAGCGAGCGCGATGTCGCTGCCCGGCTTGAACCCGGCCTTCTCGATCGATTCCATGATGAAATCGAGTGCATCACGCGTGCTGGCGAGATCCGGAGCGAAGCCGCCTTCGTCGCCAACCGCCGTGGACAGCCCCTTTTCCGACAGGCCCTTCTTGAGCGTGTGGAACACCTCGGCACCCCAGCGCACGCCCTCAGCGAGCGATTCCGCGCCCACCGGCATGATCATGAATTCCTGGATGTCGATCGGGTTGTCGGCATGCTCGCCGCCATTGATGATGTTCATCATCGGGACCGGGAGGACATGGGCTGCGACGCCGCCAATGTAGCTGTAGAGCGGCAGGCCGCGCGCATTGGCGGCAGCCTTCGCAACCGCGAGGCTGGTCCCGAGAATCGCGTTGGCGCCGAGGCGGCCCTTGTTCTCCGTCCCGTCGAGCGCCATCATCGCAAGATCGACATCGCGCTGGTCTTCGGCATCGAGGCCGAGGATGTGGTCGGCGATCTCGCCGTTCACCGCGTCCACCGCCTTGGTCACGCCCTTACCGAGATAGCGCGTCTTGTCGCCGTCGCGAAGTTCGACAGCCTCGTGCGCGCCGGTCGAAGCGCCGGAGGGGACTGCGGCGCGGCCGAAGCTGCCGTCTTCGAGGAGGATATCGACCTCGACCGTGGGATTGCCCCGGCTATCGAGAATTTCGCGTCCGTGAATATCGATGATCTGCGTCATGACTTGCTCCGAGCCGGGAAGGTGTTGTAATGAGTTAATACAGCCCCATATGGGTCTTGCAGGCGCTCTATGCCGCGGAACAAAACCGCGCAAGTTGCGTTGCAGCATTGACGGGACGGAATAGGTTTTCAGACCTGCCATCCCATTGAATTCGAGGGTAAAGGAAGAAACATGGCAGAAGCGACCACATCGAAGCGCAAGCCTGCGAAAAAGGCTGCGACCAAATCCACCAAGAGCACGACCACTGCTGCGACCGATAACAAGGCCGAAG
Source organism: Erythrobacter sp. HKB08 (assembly GCF_004114695.1). NCBI lineage: Bacteria > Pseudomonadati > Pseudomonadota > Alphaproteobacteria > Sphingomonadales > Erythrobacteraceae > Erythrobacter > Erythrobacter sp. HKB08. The sequence goes on along the minus strand of NZ_CP035310.1, from coordinate 1,794,886 downwards.
CGAAGACCCGGTTCAACGCCGCGCTCGAAGAAGCGAAGGCGGGCGCTGCTGCGCTGAAGGACGAAGCGACCGGCCGTGCCGTTGCCTATCGCGACCAGGCCAAGGGCAAGTCGCAGGACTGGGCGAGCGATGCCAAAACCAAGTCGCGCGAACTCGCGACCGAAGGCAAGACCAAGGCCAGCGATGCGATTTCCTCGCTCGGCAAGGTCGTCGGCGACAATGCCGGCCAGCTCGACGATCGTTTCGGCGAGAAATACGGCGACTATGCTCGCAGCGCATCGCGCAGCCTGCAGGAAACCGCCGCGAAGCTCGACAACAAGAGCGTCGACGAAATCGGCGAAGATGCCCGCGAATTCGTTCGCAAGAGCCCGGGCCTCGCGGTCGGCCTTGCTGCGGTCGCCGGATTCATGCTCGCCCGCATGTTCGGCGGCAGCCGCGACTGAGCGGCGCGCGCTGAATGCTCGACGGGGAGAGCACCGGACCGGAAACGCCGTATACGACACCTGACGAGGGGGTAGAGGATCAGCCGATCCGCTCCCTCGCCGAGGATGTCGAGGCGCTTTACGAAGACGGCAAGACTTATGTCGAAGCCGAGCTCGCGTATCAGAAAACGCGGGCTCGCTTCGTATCGACCCATGCTAAGGCCGGTGCGGCCTTCGGTATCGGAGCGGTATTCCTGTTCCACATGGCGCTTATCGGGCTTACCGTTGGCGCCATCCTCAGCCTGTCGCCGATTATCGGGCCGCTGCTCGCAACGCTCGCTGTTGTCGGCGTGCTGCTCCTGATTGTGGGCCTGCTCGGATATCTTGCGAAGAAGCGCTTTGGCCGCATTCCCGAAGCGTTCGACGAGAAGTCGTCATGAGCAAGTCGATCGACCGGCAGCTGCTCGAAGATCGCGCGCTGCGCGATGCCGCGCTCGCCCTGGTGAAGGCGGACGTCGAGCATGTGAAGACCGACTTCAGCACCGAAGGCCTGGTCTCCCGCTTCGCCCGGCGCATGAGCGAAGGCGCGACCGACGTATATGAAGATGCTGCAGAGGTCGCCGACGACAACAAGGGCCTGCTCGCTGCGCTGGTTGCAGCGGTCGTGCTCTGGTTCGCGCGCAACCCGATCATGAGCCTGTTCGATGACGAGTTCGCGAGCGAGGAAGAAGACTACGAAGATGGCGAACAGGGCGAATTCTGGGACGAATACGACGAAGCGCCATTTGACGAGGAACAATGAACCGGCCCCCTCGGTTCGACTATAGTTAGAGAAATTGGAGAAGCCCCGTGGTTGACGATGCCAAGAGAGACGAATTGAGAGCCAAGATCGAAGCGGGCGAGCAGCGCAATGCGCAGCGCTCGGTCGCCGATTATGCTCGCGATGCCACCAATAGCGCGACCGAGTTCGTGAAAGAGCACCCGATTACCGCCGTTGCCGGCGTCGCCGTCATCGGCCTCGCTATCGGTGCAATGACGCGCCCGGGTCGCCGCGTTGCGCGCCAGGCTGGCGCCCGTGCAAGCTCGCTTGCGTCGGTGGCTGCAGAACTCGGCCTCGCTTATGCGACCGGCATGCTCGATGCGGCAGGCGATGCCGCGCGTACCGGCCGCGACAAGCTCGAAGATTTCGGTGACGACGTTGCGCACAGCGCCCGTTCGGCCAAGCGCAGCGCAGCCCATCTCGCGGGCGACGGGGCGGATAACGTCCGATTCCTCGGTCGCAAGGCAGCGCGCCAGGCCGGCCGTTCGGTTCGCAATGTGAAGTCGCGCCTCGGCCGCTGAGCAGCTTGAATACGTAGTTGGAAACGGCGCGCGGGCTTGCCCGACGCGCCGTTTTCGCTATGTGCGCCCTCGAATTCTCCCCAGGCAAAGGCAACAACCCCAATGTCCGATATCAAACCAGTCCAGAAGCTGTTCCTCGTGATGGGCGGCCGCGTGACCGATCCGCGCTCGTTCGAATTCCAGGATCCCGAAAGCATCCACGTGGTTGGCGTGTTCAGCGATTACGACAATGCCGTCGAAGCATGGCGCGCCAATGCGCAGCGCACGGTCGACGATGCGGAAATGAAATATGTCGTGGTTCCGGTCCACGAACTGCTCACCCCGGAAGGCTGACCACCAACGAAAAAGGGCGGCCCGCGAAGGCCGCCCTCTTTGTATCTGCCGTCAGCCGGATCAGATGTATTCGATCTTCTCGATCAGGTAGAACTTGTCGCCCGAAGGGACAGTCACTTCGATCTCGTCATCGACACGCTTGCCGATCAGCGCACGGCCGAGCGGCGAGTTGTAGGAAATCCGGCCACCCTTTGCATCGGCCTCGGTCTGGCCGACGATCTGGTATTTCACCGGCTTGTCGTCTTCGTCGAGCAAGGTGACGGTCGCACCGAACACCACCTTGTCGCCCGAAAGCGTGGTCGGATCGATGATCTGCGCGCGGCTGACGCGGTCTTCGATGTCCGCGATCTGCGCTTCGATCTGACCCTGACGCTCCTTCGCCGCGTGATACTCGGCGTTCTCGGAGAGGTCGCCATGCGCGCGCGCTTCTTCGATCGCATCGACGATCTTCGGTCGCTCGGCGCGCAATGCCTTCAAGTCAGCCGTCAGCTTTTCATAGCCTTCGGCCAGCATCGGAACCTTTTCCATTAATCCCTCAATCCTTCCAGCGCCGCGCTAACCTAGCGACAATTCGAAGCCTTCCACCTAATCGGTTAGGTGGCCTTTCACTCCGAATTGTCGGGGGTGGTACGCGGCAGTTTCAGCTATAATAGTCTTGCATCGAGCGCACTTCAAGCTGGCTCGGTTCGACAGTGCGGATTGCCTCGGCTGCAGCGAGCGATGCGGCGGCGGTCGTGTAGTAGGGAATCTTCATCTCCAGCGCGGTTGCGCGGATCGATTTTGAGTCCACCAGCGACTGCCAGCCTTCGGTCGTGTTGAAGACGAGATCGATGTCTCCATCGATCATCCGGTCGACAATGTGCGGCTGCCCTTCGGCGACCTTGTTGACCCGCTCGACCGGGAGCCCCTGCTCCTCGAGATAGCGCTGCGTGCCGCCGGTGGCGACGACTTCGAAGCCCTGCTCAATCAGGATGCGCACCGCCGGGAGGATGACCGGCTTGTCGCTTTCCTTGACCGAGACGAAGGCTCGTCCGCTGCGCGGAAGGCGAACTCCTGCGCCCAGCTGGGACTTGAGGAAGGCTGCCGGGAAATCGGCATCGATCCCCATGACCTCGCCGGTCGAACGCATTTCCGGCGTAAGTACCGGGTCGGCCCCGGGGAAGCGGTTGAACGGGAACACGGCTTCCTTGACCGCCATGTAGTCGAGATCGCGCTTGAACGGCGGGAAGCTCGCAAGCGGTTCGCCCGCCATGACGCGCGCGGCGATCTTTGCGATCGGCTGGCCGATGGCTTTCGCCACGAAAGGCACGGTGCGGCTGGCACGCGGGTTCACCTCGATCAGGTATACCTCGCCGTCCTTAACCGCGAACTGCACGTTCATCAGGCCGACGACATTGAGCGCACGAGCAAGAGCCTCGCCCTGGCGTTCCATCTCCTCGACGATTTCGGGCGCGAGCGAGTACGGCGGGATGGTGCAAGCGCTGTCGCCCGAGTGGACACCGGCTTCCTCGATGTGCTGCATAACGCCCGCGATGCGGACCTCGTTGCCGTCGCATACGACATCGACATCGCATTCGACGGCATCGCGCAAGTACTGGTCGACCAGCACCGGGCTGTCGCCCGATACATTGACCGCGGTGCGGATGTAGTCGTCGAGCTGCGCTTCGCTGTCGACAATCTCCATCGCGCGGCCACCAAGGACGTAGGACGGGCGCAGCAGCACCGGGTAGCCGATACGCTGGGCGACCGCCGCCGCCTCGTCACGGCTGTAGGCAATGCCGTTGTCGGGCTGCTTGAGCTTCAGCTTGTTGACCAGCTTGGCGAACCGCTCGCGGTCTTCGGCGAGGTCGATCGCATCGGGCGAGGTGCCGAGGATCGGAATGCCCTCCTCTTCCAGCGCCTGCGCCAGCTTGAGCGGGGTTTGCCCGCCGAATTGCACGATGACGCCGACGAGTTCGCCGTTCTGCTGCTCGACCCGCAGGATTTCGAGCACGTCCTCAGCGGTCAGCGGCTCGAAATAGAGGCGGTCGGACGTATCGTAGTCGGTCGAAACCGTTTCCGGGTTGCAGTTGACCATGATGGTCTCGAACCCGGCTTCCTGCAGCGCGAAACATGCGTGGACGCAGCAGTAGTCGAATTCGATCCCCTGCCCGATCCGGTTGGGACCGCCGCCGAGGATGACGATCTTGCGCCGGTCCGACGGATAGGCCTCGTCCTCCGGCTCGCCGAAGGTCGGTGCTTCGTAGGTCGAGTACATGTAGGGCGTGATCGCCTCGAACTCGGCCGCGCAGCTGTCGATCCGCTTGAACACCGGTTCCACGCCGAGCTTGCGGCGCAGGTCGCGCACTTCGCGCTCGCTGGTCGCGCCGGCCATTGCGCGCAAAGCATCGTGCAGCAGGCCCGAGCGGCGCGCTTGCGTTTCCGCCATGCCGCCCGCCACTCCGACCGAGCGGACCGCGAGGGTCGCAAGGCGCTTGTCGGAAAAGCCCATCGACTTCAGCCTGCGCATCTCGGCTGCCGTGTTCGGCAGGCCGTTGTGGCTGATCATCTGCTCTTCGTAGACGATCGCCTCGATCTGGCGGAGGAACCAGTTGTCGTAGCCGGTGATCGGCTGGATATCCTCGACGCTCAGCCCTTCGCGGAAGGCCTGTGCGACCTTGAGCAGTCGATCCGGCGTCCGCTGCGAAAGCGCGGCGGTGATCACATCGCGGTGGACGCCTTCGAGCTCCGGCACGCGGTTGAACCCGTCGAGCCCGGTTTCCAGGCCACGCAGCGCCTTCTGGACGCTTTCCTGGAAGTTGCGGCCGATCGCCATGACCTCGCCGACCGACTTCATCGCGGTCGCGAGTTCGGCCTTGGTGCCCTTGAACTTCTCGAAAGCGAAACGCGGGATCTTGGTGACGACATAGTCGATGGTCGGCTCGAAACTTGCCGGCGTCGCCCCGGTGATCTCGTTCTCGATCTCGTCGAGCGTATAGCCTACGGCCAGTTTTGCCGCGACGCGCGCGATCGGGAAGCCGGTCGCCTTGGACGCAAGCGCGGATGACCGCGAGACGCGCGGGTTCATCTCGATCACGATCAGGCGACCATCCGCCGGATTAACCGCGAACTGGACGTTCGATCCGCCGGTTTCGACGCCGATTTCGCGCAACACCTCGATCGAGGCGGTGCGCATGATCTGGTATTCCTTGTCGGTCAGCGTCAGCGCCGGGGCGACGGTGATGGAATCGCCCGTGTGCACGCCCATCGGATCGACGTTCTCGATGGAGCAGATGATGATCGCGTTGTCCTTGCGGTCGCGCACCACCTCCATCTCGTATTCCTTCCAACCGAGGAGCGATTCCTCGATCAGGACCTCGGTCGTCGGCGATGCGTCGAGGCCCTCGCGCACGATCCGCTCGAATTCCGCCTTGTTGTAGGCGATGCCGCCGCCGGTCCCGCCGAGCGTAAAGCTCGGGCGGATGATGGACGGCAGGCCGGTGCGCTCGAGCACCGCATACGCTTCCTCGACCGTGTTCGCGACGCCGCTGCGCGCGCTTTCGAGGCCGATCTTGTCCATCGCCTCGCGGAAGCGCTGGCGGTTCTCCGCCTTGTCGATCGCATCGGCATTCGCGCCGATCATCTGGACGCCGTGTTTCTCGAGCGTGCCGTCGTTGAACAGAGCCAGCGCGCAGTTCAGCGCAGTCTGCCCGCCCATCGTGGGAAGCACCGCGTCGGGCTTTTCCTTCTCGATGATCTTGGCGACGATTTCCGGCGTGATCGGCTCGATATAGGTCGCATCGGCGAATTCCGGATCGGTCATGATCGTCGCCGGGTTGGAGTTCACCAGGATGACCCGGTAGCCCTCTTCCTTCAGCGCCTTGATCGCCTGCGTGCCGGAATAGTCGAACTCGCAGGCCTGGCCGATGATGATCGGGCCGGCGCCGATTACGAGGATCGAGGAGATGTCAGTGCGTTTGGGCATTCAATTCGCCATGTCTGCTGTTGCGCCAATCCGGTCCTGTCCGGAACGAATGCATTCGATTTGACCATTCGAGAGGTTTGAGCCCGAAAGCACGATCATCGGATGATCGCGACCTTCGGTTTCGAGCCTTACCGTCGAAGGAAGAGCGCAATTCTCGGCAAGTTCAGCAAACTGCGCTTCCGTGAGAGCAGGCCTGCTATCCACTGTGCAAGCTGCGATCATGATGACGGTAGAAATCAGGTACACAAGCTTCACCCAAGCATCCCGACGAACTTCTGAAATAGGTAGAAACTGTCCTGCGGGCCCGGCGAAGCCTCGGGGTGGTACTGCACCCCGAAAGCCTTCTTGCCGCTAATCGCGATCCCGCAGTTGGAGCCGTCGAACAGAGAGACATGCGTCTGCTCGACGCCTTCGGGCAGCGTGTCGGCATCGACTGCGAAGCCGTGGTTCATGCTGGTGATCTCGACGAGGCCCTGCGTCTCGCCCCAGCCCTCGCCGACGCGCTGGACAGGGTGGTTCGCGCCGCGGTGGCCCTGGTGCATCTTGGTCGTCTTCGCACCCGCCGCCAGCGCCAGCATTTGGTGGCCGAGGCAGATGCCGAATAGCGGCATGTCACGCTCGAGCAGTGCCTTGATCACCGGGACGGCATATTCGCCGGTCGCCGCCGGATCGCCCGGGCCATTCGACAGGAACACGCCATCGGGATCGAGCGCGAGGATATCCTCCAGCGATGTCTTCGCCGGGACCACCGTGACCTTTGCGCCTGCTTTCACGAGATTGCGGAAGATATTGTCCTTCGAACCATAGTCGACCGCCACGACATGCGGCTTGTTGTTCCAGTCCGCGCGGCCGTAGCCATGGCCGAGGCGCCAGTAGCCGCCGCCCCAGTCTTCCTGCTTCTCGCGGGTCACGCGCTTGGCGAGATCCATGCCTTCGAGGCCCGGCCACTCCTGCGCGCGCTTGATCAGTTCGGGAATGTCGAAGCCGCCGTTCGGCTCATGCATGATAACCGCATTGGGTGCGCCTGACTTGCGGATCAGGCGGGTCAGCGCGCGGGTGTCGACGCCCGAGAGGCCGATCTTGCCCTGCGCCTTCATCCAGTCGGAGAATTCCTGCGTGCTGCGGAAATTGCTCGCCGGCGTGATCGGCTCGCGCACGACGCAGCCGACTGCGCCCTCGACCTTGCTCTCGATATCTTCGGGGTTCGCCCCGACATTGCCGATATGCGGGAAGGTGAAGGTGACGATCTGCGCCGCATAGGACGGGTCCGTCATCACTTCCTGGTAGCCGGTCATCGCGGTGTTGAAACACACCTCGCCAACCGCATGACCGGTCGCGCCGAAGCCGCGCCCCCAGATCACCGTTCCGTCGGCCAGAACGAGACAGCCCGTCGCCTCTTTGGGTTGCGCAGGATTGAAGGCAGCAGAAGCCATGTTCGGCTCTCCGAGTCAGGGGTTTTCCGGCAATGTCGCTAAGTGCCGACCGCTAGGCTTGCCCTGCCCCGCCGTCAACCTATCTCGTGGGCGAAATGTGGGCTAAGCGCCCCGCGAACCGAACCATCCACAAGAAAGACCCGATCCATGCTCCGCGACGACATCAAGACCGCCACAGTTTCCGCCATGAAAGCAGGCGACAAGGAGCGCACCGCCGCCCTTCGCCTGATCGGCGCGAAGATCAAGGATCGCGATATCGAGATGCGCACGTCCTCGAAAGAGGTCGATGACGATGCGCTGGTGATCGATGTTTTGCAAAAAATGGCGAAGCAGCGCCGCGAATCGATAACCATGTATGTTGACGGTGGCCGCGAGGAACTCGCCGAGCAGGAGCGGGCCGAGCTGGCGGTTATCGAGGAATTCCTCCCCAAGCAGATGAGCGAGGACGAAACCCGCGCTGCGATTAACCAGATCAAGCAGGAAATCGGGGCCGAATCCATTAAGGATATGGGCCGCGTAATGGCGGAACTAAAGGCTCGCCACGGCACTGTTCTCGACATGAGCAAAGCCAGTTCGCTGGTGAAGGAGAGCCTTGGATGAAACGTTTCGCCCCCGCCGTGCTGATCGCCTCAATCGCCCTTGCCGCTTGCGGCGAAGGCGTCGTCGAGCGCGAGGACAAGACCGAACTCGAAACCGCCACGACCAATGGCGAGGCAGAAGCCCTCGCCCGCGCGCTCGAGGCGGGAGATTTCGCGGATTTGCAGCTGGGGGCGAAGATCGTCGGGCCGCAGGGGCCGGAAGTGAAGTCGACGCTGGCAACGGCGGAAGGCAATTTCGCCGACATCACCTCCTACGTCGCCTGTCCGGCAGGCATGGACCCGTGCGATCCGAAGACTGCGCCGGCGGGCACGATCTACACCTATGTCCACACGGTTTACCCGGGTGAGGACAATGATCCGACGACCGGAGCGGGCACAGGCAACGATTCCTCGGACATCGAAATTGCCGAGGCGTTCAAGCTCCTCCAGCCCGCGCATGGCTTCACCGGCAAGGTCGGTTACTCGACGATGGAAGCGCTCGCGGCGGTCGGAGAGACGGCCGACGTCGTGATCACCTGCTCGGGCGGCAGCATCGTGTGGACGATCAACGCGGTCGACAAGAGCAACACCTGGGAACAGGCGGAGCCGATCACCTTTTACTGGCAATCGACCCTCCCGCCTGCAGGCCCAGCCGATGTCTATGCACTCGTCGCCAATTACACCGAGGCGCGCGGCACCGGCCCCTATCCGGCCAATGCCGAAGGTGCGACCAACGCCTGCTCGCCCCCATCCACAGCCGGTTCCACAGGCGGCTGACCGCGCCGCTTGAATAACGCGCCCGCGCCGCGCATTGCATAGGCATGGCGCTTTCCCCGCAATGGCTGGACGAGTTGAGGTCGCGTGTCACGCTTTCGAGCGTCATCATGCGCACGACCAAGCTCCAGCGCGCGGGACGCGAATGGAAAGCCTGCTGCCCGTTCCACGACGAGAAAACGCCTAGCTTCACCGTCTCGGATGAAAAGGGCTTCTACCACTGCTTCGGCTGCGGCGCGCATGGGGACGTAATCCGCTGGATGACCGACCAGCGCGGCTTGCCCTTCATGGACGCGGTCAAGGAACTCGCTGCCGAGGCGGGGATGGAGGTGCCCGCTCCGGACCCGCGCGCAGCCCAGCGTGCCGAGAAGCGCGCGAGCCTCGTCGATGTTACCGAGGCGGCGCAGCAGTGGTTCGTGCAACAGCTCGCTTCCGATGCGGGAGCTAGAGCGCGCGAATACCTCGCCTCGCGCGGGTTTCCAGCTGCCATCCTGCGCGAGTTCGGCTTCGGCTATGCGCCCGACAACAAGCAGGCCTTGAAGGCGGGCCTCGCCAATTTCGACGAGGCGATGCTCGTCGAATCCGGCATGCGCATCGAAACCGAAGAACGCGAGCATTACGACCGCTTCCGCGACCGCGTGATGCTTCCCATCCAGGACATGCGCGGCCGGGTCATCGCATTCGGTGGCCGCATCCTGGGTAAGCGGGAAGGCGTCGCGAAATATCTCAACTCGCCCGACACTCCGCTCTTCGACAAGGGGCGCACGCTCTACAACATCCACCGTGCCGGCCCCGCCTCGCGCAAGACAGACCGGATGGTTGTCGTCGAGGGCTACATGGATGTGATTGCCCTCGCCGCAGCAGGAATAGAGGATGCGGTGGCGCCGCTGGGGACGGCCCTGACCGAAACCCAGATCGGCCTGCTCTGGCGCATGGTCGACGCGCCGGTCCTCTGTTTTGACGGGGACGCTGCCGGCCAGCGTGCCGCCATGCGCGCCGTCACCCGTGCCCTGCCCCTGCTTCGCCCAGGCAAGACCTTGCGCATCGTCCAACTGCCCAGCGGCCTCGATCCCGATGACCTGATCCGCGAGAAAGGGCGCGGTGCCATGGAACAGTTGCTCGACCGGCCTGCGTCCATGCTCGACACGCTGTGGCAATATGAACTCGCGGCGGAACCGCTCGGCTCGCCCGAAGCGAAGGCCGGACTGAAGGCGCGACTGCTCGAGCATGTCGATGCGATCGAAGACCAGGATATCCGCGCGCTCTACCGGCGTGAGCTGCTCGACAAATTTTCCGCATACGCCTTCCCGCGACGCGAGAAATTCGGCGGAAAGCAACCGTGGAAGAAAGGTGCTCCGCAGCCCGCCCCCGGCCTGACCCCGGATGCAGCGCGTCGCCTGAAACAGGCCAGCGGTGCCGCCTCGAAGACAGGTCTCGCCTCTGCAGTCGTCCACGGTCTTGCCCGCCATCCCGACCAGATCGACCGCCACGCCGACGTGCTTTCGCGCTTCGCCGAGCAGGACCAGTCGCTCGCCCCGGCAATCGATTTCCTGCTCGATGCGGCGGAAACGCTTGAACACGGAGGCGATTCCCCCATATTGCTCCCTGACGGCCTCGTCGCGCCGCCGGATGAAACCCGTTTTGCCTTCCTCCGCGAAGGAACAGATCCGAAAGCTGCCCGTGACGCCCTGGCCGAAGCCGTGTCCCTGCTGGTCGAACGACCCGCGCTCGATGCCGCATTGCTGGCAGCGACCGCGCGGTTCGAGACAGACCCCGAAGGCGCCTTCGCTGAGCAGCAACGCCTGTTGAAGCGAAAGCTGGATTTCGAGCGGCGACTCGGGCAAATGGTAGGCGAAAGGGCTGCTTCGGCGGCCCGAAGTGATTCAGACGGCCGATCGGCGCAAGCCGCATCCTCCGGCCCCAAAACGGACTGAAACGAGATTTATGGCTTCCAAGTCTAAGACAGCCGAAAAAGACGATGCTCCGCTGATCGATCTCAACGAAGCGAACATCAAGAAGCTGATCACCAAGGCCAAGCGCAAGGGCTACATCACCTATGATGAGCTCAACGAAGCGCTGCCGCAGGACCAGATGAGCTCCGAGCAGATCGAGGACGTGATGTCCGCGATCAGCGAGATGGGCGTCAATATCGTCGAGAACGACGAGGAAGCCGAAGCAGAGAACGAGCAGGAAAGCGAAGTCGAGGAAATCAGCGCGGGCGATACCAAAGCCGCGAAGAAGCCCGCTGCCGCTGCTGCCAAGAAAACCTCGACCGGCGAACGCACCGACGACCCGGTGCGCATGTACCTGCGCGAAATGGGCGCGGTCGAACTGCTCAGCCGCGAAGGCGAAATCGCCATCGCGAAGCGTATCGAGGCAGGCCGCGACACGATGATCATCGGCCTGTGCGAAAGCCCGATCACCTTCCACGCGATCATTCACTGGTCGGAAGCCCTCAACAACGAGGAAATGCAGCTGCGCGAGATCCTCGATCTCGACGCCATGCTTTCCAAGGAACCTCCCGTCGACAAGATGGAGGAGGAGAACGAGGACGACGACGGCGAGATTTCGGAAGAAACCGCCGGCCCCTCGATCCGCGACGACGACGAGGATGACGACGACGATTCCGAAGGCGAAGACGGCGAAGAAGGCAGCTCGAAGAGCAGCGACGACGATGACGACGAGGACAACACCATGTCCCTCGCGCAGATGGAAGCCGCGCTGAAGCCGGAAGCCCTCGAGCGTTTCGAGCGCATCACCAAGCTCTTCAAGTCCTTCGAGAAGCTTCAGAACGAGCGCGTCGAAACCCTCGCCGCGGGCAAGGATTTCCCGGCCGCGAAGGAAAAGAAGTACGAAAAGCTGCGCGAAGACCTCACGGCCGAGGTCGAGAGCGTCCAGTTCCACGCGACCAAGATCGAGTTCCTGGTCGACAACCTTTACGCCTTCAACCGCCGCCTGACCGCGCTCGGCGGCCAGATGCTCCGCCTTGCCGAGCGTCACAAGGTCAAGCGCGTCGACTTCCTCAATGCCTATATCGGCAACGAGCTCGACGACGGCTGGCTCAAGGACATGGCGAAGAAGGACAAGAAGTGGGCTGCCTTCGCCGAGAAGGAAGCCGACGCGATCGAGCGCATCCGCGCAGAAATCGCCGATATCGCCAGCCAGACCGGCATGGCGCTGCCCGAATTCCGCCGCATCGTGAACATGGTGCAGAAGGGCGAACGCGAGGCGCGTATCGCGAAGAAGGAAATGGTCGAGGCGAACCTGCGCCTCGTGATTTCCATCGCCAAGAAATATACCAACCGTGGCCTGCAATTCCTTGATCTTATTCAGGAAGGCAACATCGGCCTGATGAAGGCGGTCGACAAGTTCGAATACCGCCGCGGCTACAAGTTCAGCACCTATGCGACCTGGTGGATTCGTCAGGCGATCACCCGCTCGATCGCCGACCAGGCGCGTACGATCCGTATCCCGGTCCACATGATCGAGACGATCAACAAGCTGGTCCGCACGAGCCGCCAGTTCCTTCACGAGCAGGGCCGCGAGCCCACGCCGGAAGAAATGGCCGAGCGTCTCTCCATGCCGCTCGAGAAGGTTCGCAAGGTGATGAAGATCGCCAAGGAACCGATCAGCCTCGAAACGCCGATCGGCGACGAGGAAGATTCGCACCTCGGCGATTTCATCGAGGACAAGAACGCGATCATCCCGGTCGATGCTGCGATCCAGGCGAACCTCAAGGAAACGGTCACCCGCGTCCTTGCTTCGCTCACCCCGCGTGAAGAGCGCGTGCTGCGCATGCGTTTCGGCATCGGCATGAATACCGATCACACGCTGGAAGAAGTCGGCCAGCAGTTCTCGGTGACGCGCGAACGTATCCGTCAGATCGAGGCGAAGGCGCTGCGCAAGCTCAAGCATCCGAGCCGCAGCCGCAAGATGCGCTCGTTCCTCGACCAGTAGGGGAACATTGAAGCCCTCCGGGTTGCGAATCCGGAGGTGCTTCAATATAGCGAGCGCGTTCGCGTGACTGACGAGACAGGCGGAGCACCGCCGTGGAGCGCGAACGTGGTTTGCCGCTCGTCTGGGCACCCTCCAGAAACACAAGGTGTGCCATGCGTATCGCCATTGCATCCGATCATGCCGCAATCGACCTCAAGGCCGAATTGCGCGACTGGCTAATCGAACAGGGTCACGAGGTCGCCGACCTCGGCCCGGACACTCATGACAGCGTCGACTATCCCGATTTCGGCTACAAGCTGGCCGGCGTCGTGGCCGATGGCACGGCCGAGCGCGGCATTGCGCTGTGCGGCTCGGGCATCGGTATTTCGATCAGCGTCAACCGCAATCCAGCGGTCCGCTGCGCGCTCGTCTCCGAACCGCTTTCGGCCAGCCTCTCGCGCGAACACAATGACGCGAACGTGCTGGCGATGGGCGCGCGCCTGACGGGCAGCGACATGGCCAAGGCCTGCGTCACCGCGTTTCTCGAGACCGAATTCGCCGGCGGCCGCCACCAGCGCCGCGTCGACAAACTCTCCAACCCGAACTGAGTATTCCCATGAGCACCGCCGAAGCCACCAGCACCGACATCATGAGCCGTTTCTGGAACGACGACCTTGCGAGCGCCGATCCGGAAATCGCAGCCGCGGTCGAGAACGAACTCAACCGCCAGCGCGACAAGATCGAATTGATCGCGAGCGAGAACATCGCATCGAAGGCCGTCCTCGAAGCAGCGGGAAGCGTCTTCACGAACAAGTATGCCGAGGGCTACCCCGGCAAGCGCTACTACGGTGGCTGCGAATATGCCGACGTGGTCGAGCGCCTCGCGATCGAGCGCGCGAAGGAGCTGTTCGGCTGCAATTTCGCGAACGTCCAGCCCAACAGCGGCTCGCAGATGAACCAGGCCGTATTCCTCGCGCTGCTTCAGCCGGGTGACACCTTCATGGGTCTCGACCTCAATTCTGGTGGCCACCTCACCCATGGATCGCCGGTCAACATGAGCGGCAAGTGGTTCAATCCGGTCGCCTATGGCGTGCGCAAGGAAGACGAGCGCATCGACATGGACGATGTCATGGCGATCGCGAAGGAGCACAAGCCGAAGCTCATCATCGCGGGCGGCACCGCCTACTCGCGCGTCTGGGACTGGGCAGCCTTCCGCAAGGTCGCTGACGAAGTCGGCGCTTACCTCATGGTCGACATGAGCCACATCTCCGGCCTCGTCGCAGGCGGCGCGCACCCCTCGCCCTTCCCGCACGCGCATGTCGTGACCACCACGACCCACAAGAGCCTGCGCGGTCCGCGTTCGGGCGTCATCCTGTGGAACGACGAAGAGCTGACCAAGCCGCTCAACATGGCGGTCTTCCCCGGCATGCAGGGCGGTCCGCTGATGCACATCGTCGCGGCAAAGGCTGTCGCTTTCCGCGAGGCGCTTCGTCCCGACTTCAAGGCCTACGCCAATGCGGTCGTCGAGAATGCCCGCGCGCTTGCCGCGAGCCTCGAGGAAAACGGCCTGCGCATCGTTTCGGGCGGCACCGATAACCACTCGATGCTGGTCGACCTCACCGCGAAGGATGTGACCGGCAAGGATGCCGAAAAAGGCCTCGATCGCGCTTGGCTGACCTGTAACAAGAACGGCATTCCGTTTGACACGCGTAGCCCCTTCGTGACCAGCGGCATCCGCCTCGGCACGCCAGCAGGCACGACCCGCGGCTTCGGCCCGGCCGAATTCCGCAAGGTCGGCGCGCTGATCGCCGAGGTCGTCGACGGGCTTTCGAAGAACGGCCCCGAAGGCGACGCGCAGGTCGAGGAGAGCGTGCGCAACCGCGTTTCGCAGCTCTGCGCCGACTTCCCCGTCTATCCGGGGCGTTGATATCGCATGCGGTGCCCCTTTTGTGCGCATGACGACAGCCAGGTAAAGGACTCCCGCCCGACCGAGGACAGCACCTCGATCAGGCGGCGGCGGCAGTGCACCAGCTGCGGTGCGCGCTTCACGACCTTCGAGCGCGTCCAGCTGCGCGAAGTGACCATCGTCAAATCCGGCGATCGCCGCGAACCGTTCGAGCGCAGCAAGCTCGAGCACTCGGTATCGCTCGCCTGCCGCAAGCGCGACGTCGCGCAGGAGCAGATCGATCAGCTCGTCTCGGGTATCCAGCGGCAGGTCGAAACCTCCGGCGAGGCCGAAGTCCCCTCCTCGCGGATCGGCGAGCTCGTGATGGACGGCCTGCGCCAGCTCGACACGGTCGCCTACATCCGCTTCGCATCGGTCTATCGCGACTTCAGCGAAGCGCGCGATTTCGAGGAATTCGCCAGCACCGTGCAGGAAGCGGCAAAGGGCGATGGCGGCAATGGCTGAGACGGCCAAGCCGATCGTGGTCCTCGTCCGCCCGCAATTGGGCGAGAACATCGGCAAGGCCGCGCGGGCGATGCTCAACTTCGGGCTGACCGAACTGCGCCTTGTCGCACCGCGCGATGGCTGGCCGAACCCCGATGCCGGTCCGGCGGCGTCCGGTGCGGACATCGTGCTCGACGAGGCGAAAGTTTACCCAACCACGGCCGAGGCGGTCGCGGATTGCGCGAACATCTATGCAACGACCGTGCGCAAGCGGGGGGTGACCAAGCCCGTCGTCACGCCCGAGGAAGCGGCACGCGAGATCGTCACGCAGCCGGGCCGCAGCGCGATCCTTTTCGGTGCGGAGCGCTCGGGGCTGGAAACCGAGGACGTTGCCCTCGCCCGCGCGATCCTGACCGTTCCGATCAATCCGGAGTTCTCCTCGCTCAATCTCGCGCAGGCAGTGATCCTTTGCGCCTACGAATGGTCGAAGACGCAGGCGGACAGCGGAGAGCTCGCACAGCCGACGCAGGAAGAGATCCTGCCGCCCGCCTCACAGGAAGAGCTCGACGGGTTGATCGCCCATTTCGAGAAACTGCTCGAGCCGAAGGGCTATTTCCTGCCGGAGGAACGGGCCGAGGCGACCAAGCGCACGCTGCGCACCGTGCTCACCAAGCCGGGCTGGAACCACCTCGAAGTGCGCACCATGCGCGGGGTACTGTCCTCGCTCGGCAGGCCTCCGCGCGAGAAATAGCAGCCGATTTCAGAAGGCGATCAGGCCCGCAGGCGATCCCATTCGACCAGCTCGTACGCGATCGACGCTTCGACCAGCTGTTCCCAGATCCGTTCGATTTCGGCCGCCGGCAAACCGTCGCGCTCTGCCCTTTCGCGCACGGCGGCGATGACTGCAGCCTTGCGTGCCTCGTCACGCACTGCGCCGCGCTCGGCCTTGATGCGTGCGGCCGCGCGCATGTAGCCGAAGCGCTTCTCCAGCAGGTCCATGATCTGCTGGTCGGTCCGGTCCACACCGGCGCGCACTTCGCTCATGTTCTCGCAGTCTTCGGGCAGTTTCACGCGGTCGGTCATGGCGGTTGCCAATGGCGGCAAGCATCCGGAATGTCGAGACTTTTGCGCCGCGTTCAGCTAAGTGACAGAAAAGCTTCGTCAAAGTGCGGAGTCGGAGAAGGAGGTTCATATGTCGCTACTGATCGCCGCCACCGTTTTGCCCCTCGTGCCTGTCGCTGCAGGGGATGAACGCTTCGACCGCCGCCGCACCTTCGTTTCGGACCAGGCGGAGATCGCCCTTGCCGAAGAGGGCGGCGAAGAGGTCTTCTGCCTCGATCGCAAACGGCAGTCGATCTGCCTGGTCAGGAGCGAATGGGCCGAAGCCGTGGCGCTTGCCAACTCCGCGCCGAAGCGCGGACCGCGTGCCTTCATCCCGCAAAACATGAACACGGGCACCAGCAGCCAGGCCAAATACGGCCTCGCCAGTTCGCCCTCGACTTTCCGGAGCCGCTGAACCGGCCCGCAAGGGCGCAGGAAAGCTTGACTCCTGACGCGCGCACGCTATTTGGCGCGCTTCGCTGATTGGCCCCGCACCCCGGTGAAGCGGTGGCCGCGACGAGATCCTTGGATTTCGTCGGTGCGATGCCGGGTTGGATGGCTACCGATGGGGTAGCTCAGCAAATTGAAGGATACGACTTATGTCGAAGCGCAAGAGCGCCAAGTACAAACTCGACCGCCGGATGGGTGAAAACATCTGGGGTCGTCCGAATTCCCCGGTCAACAAGCGTTCGTACGGCCCCGGCCAGCACGGCCAGCGCCGCAAGGGCAAGATGTCCGACTTCGGCCTGCAGCTTCGCGCCAAGCAGAAGCTCAAGGGCTACTACGGCGACGTGACCGAGAAGCAGTTCAAGTCCACCTACAAGGACGCGAGCCGCATGAAGGGTGACACCGGCCAGAACCTGATCGGCCTGCTCGAGCGTCGTCTCGACATGGTCGTCTATCGCGCCAAGTTCGCTCCGACCATCTTCGCAGCGCGCCAGATCGTTTCGCACGGTCACATCCGCGTGAACGGCGTGAAGTGCAACATCGCGAGCCGCCGCATCGACGTGGGCGACGTGATCAGCCTCGGCGACAAGGCCAAGGAAATGGCCCTGATCATCGAAGCGCAGAGCCTGCCCGAGCGTGACATTCCGGACTATGTCGCACCGGACGGTAACGACAAGGTGACCTTCACCCGCGTGCCGAAGCTCGACGAAGTGCCCTACCCGGTCACGATGGAACCGAACCTGGTCGTCGAGTTCTACTCGCGCTAATCCGGTCTCCGGCTAAGAAAAGAGGGCGGTCCTGCGGGGCCGCCCTTTTTCTTTGTGCCGTTGGCGCCCGAGGCTATGTTTCCTGCCGGAGGGCAATGGACATGGAAATCCTGCTGATCGACGGGCATCCGGACGAAGGACGACTTACCTCGGCACTGCTCGATATCTATCAGGCCGCGCTGCCGCCCGATGCGGTAGTAACCCGCATTGCCGTGCGCGACCTCGAATTCACGCCGAACCTGCGCCACGGATACGCCAAGCGGACCGAGTGGGAGCCGGACATCGCGGCTCTGGCCGAGAAGCTCGACGCCTGCGATCACTTCGCCGTGTTCTTCCCGATGTGGTGGGGCGCGGAGCCCGCCCTGCTCAAAGGCTTGCTCGACCGCTTGCTGCTACCGGGCTTCGCCTTCGCCTATCACGAGGACGACCCGTGGTGGGACAAGCTGATGGCGGGTCGTTCTGCCGATGCAGTGATCTCGATGGACACGCCGAAGCTCTTCCTGCGGCTCGCCTACGGAAATTCGATCGTCCACCGCTGGAAGAAGCAGGTGTTCGGCTTCTGCGGGTTCAAACCAGCACGCGTGCTGGCGCTCGCGACCGTGCGCAAGGGCGAGGCGGAAAAGAACCTGCCCAAATGGAAATCGCAGATCGAGAAGCTCGCGAGGAGCATCGGGCCCAAGAAGCCCGACGAGAAGGTTTTGCGATTGCCCGCCTTTCTCGCGAAAGGGCGCAAGCCGCTCTAGCCGAGGTAATCGCGCCGAAAATCGGCGGCGAAGGCGGCGAAGCGCCCTTCCCCGATGGCGTCGCGCATCGACTGCATTAGCTGCTGGTAGAAGGCGATGTTGTGCTCGGTCATGAGCATAGCGCCAAGGATCTCGCCCGCCTTCACGAGGTGGTGGAGATAGGCGCGGCTGTAGGTGCCGCAGGTGTCGCAGGCACACCGGCTGTCGAGCGGCTCCTGGTCCTCCGCAAAGCGCGCATTGCGCATGTTCAGCGGCCCGTTCCAGGTGAAAGCCTGCCCGTTGCGCCCCGAGCGGGACGGGAGAACGCAATCTAACATGTCGATCCCGCGCTCGACCGCGCCGACCAGGTCGTCCGGCTTGCCGACACCCATCAGGTAGCGAGGCCGGTCTTGCGGTAGCTGGCCGGGTGCGAATTCGAGCGTCGCGAACATCGCTTCCTGCCCCTCGCCAACCGCGAGGCCGCCGACCGCGTAGCCATCGAAGCCGATCTCGATCAGCTTCTCCGCACTGATCTTGCGCAGTTCCTCGTCGAGAGCGCCCTGCTGGATACCGAAGAGCGCCGCACGCGAGGCGTGCTCTTCTCCGCTGTCGAACCCGTCGCGGCTGCGCTTGGCCCAGCGCATCGACATTTCCATCGAACTGGCAATTACGTCGCGGGGCTGATCTGCGCGCGGGCATTCGTCGAACGCCATGACGATGTCAGAGCCGAGCAGGCGCTGGATTTCCATCGACCGCTCCGGCGTGAGCATGTGCTTCGAGCCGTCGATGTGGCTGCGAAACTCGACGCCCTCCTCGGTCAGCTTGCGCAGGTCGGAAAGGCTCATGACCTGGTACCCGCCGCTGTCGGTCAGGATCGGGCGGTGCCAGTTCATGAACTTGTGCAGCCCGCCCAGCTTGGCGACACGCTCCGCGCCGGGGCGGAGCATCAGGTGATAGGTGTTACCGAGGATGATGTCGGCGCCGGTCTTGCGGACGGTCTCCGGCTTCATCGCCTTGACCGTCGCGGCCGTGCCGACCGGCATGAAGGCCGGCGTGCGGATTTCCCCGCGCTGCATGCGGATGACGCCCGTCCGGGCCTTGCCGTCGGTGGCGTGGAGCGAAAATTCGAAACGCGGATTCATCGCGCGTGCGCCTAGCGCCTCACGTGCGCAAGCGCCATCCCGTCTTGAAGATGTAGGCGATAATGCCGACGCAGACCGCGAGGAACCCGAGGGTAAGTCCAAGCGAGATCGCGATGTTCACATCCGCCGAACCGTAGAACGTCCAGCGCAGCCCGCTGACGAGGTAGACGATCGGATTGGCCAGCGCGATCTTGTCCCACGGCTCCGGCAGCATCTCGATCGAATAGAACGTGCCGCCGAGGAAAGTCAGCGGGGTCAGGATCAGCATCGGGATGATGCCGAGCTTCTCGAAATTGTCTGCCCATACGCCAAGGATGAAGCCGAACAGGCTGAAGCTCGCCGCGACAAGCATGATGTAGAGCATCGCGAGCAGCGGATGGGCGATAGTGTAGTCGACGAACAGCGTTGCAGTCGCAAGAATGATCGCCGCGAGGATCAGGCTCTTGGT
Source organism: Erythrobacter sp. HKB08 (assembly GCF_004114695.1). Classification (NCBI taxonomy): domain Bacteria; kingdom Pseudomonadati; phylum Pseudomonadota; class Alphaproteobacteria; order Sphingomonadales; family Erythrobacteraceae; genus Erythrobacter; species Erythrobacter sp. HKB08. The sequence goes on along the minus strand of NZ_CP035310.1, from coordinate 1,775,089 downwards.
CATCGCGGCGCCGACGAAACCGACCAGCGTTTCCGCCACGCCGACGGGCGCGGAAAGCAGCTCGTAGATCGTGCCGGTGAAGCGCGGCATGTAGATGCCGAAGCTCGAATTCGAGGTCGTCTCCCCCAGCAGCGTCAGCATCAGCAGGCCGGGAATGATGAAAGCGGCATAGTTCACACCGCCGAGGTCCGGCATGCGCCCGCCGATCGCGGCGCCGAACACGATGAAATAGAGCGAGGTCGTCAGGACCGGCGCGATAACCGATTGGAACGCCGTGCGCAGGAAGCGCATCAGCTCGCGGACGTAGATCGACCAGGCGCTGCGGGCATTGAAGTGCATCAGGCGTGCTCCCCTTCCCGTTCGGCAACAAGGTCGACGAAGATGTCCTCGAGGCTGGAATCGCGGATATCGATACCGTCGTAGTCGATCCCCTCGCGAACCAGCAGCTTGCTGACTTCCGCGACCTCGGCCTTACCCTTGCCGGTGCCGTCGCCGCCGCGATAGCAAATCGTCCTGCCGCCATCTTCCAGGTGAAGCGGATAGTCCGCCAGCGCCTCCGGTACTGCATCAAGCGGCTGCGCGAGGCTGAAAATCGCCTCGGTCCGCCCAAGGCGACTCATGATCGCTTCCTTCTCGTCGATCATGAGGATCCGGCCCTTGCGGATGATGCCGACACGGTCGGCCATTTCCTCGGCCTCTTCGATGTAATGGGTAGTGAGGATGATCGTGACGCCGCGTTCACGCATGTCCCCGATCAGCTTCCACATGTCGCGCCGAAGTTCGACATCGACGCCGGCCGTGGGTTCATCAAGGAAGAGCAGGTCCGGATCATGGGCGAGCGCCTTAGCGATCAGGACGCGGCGCTTCATCCCGCCGGAAAGCGCCATGATGCGTTCCTTGCGCTTGTCCCACAGGCTGAGGCTTCGCAGGACTTCCTCGATCCGCTGCTTGTCCGGGGGGAGGCCGAAGAGCCCGCGCGAATAGGCGACCGCGCGCTCGACGGGCTCGAACATGTCGGTCGAGAGTTCCTGCGGCACGAGGCCGATGCGCGACCGGCCGCTTCGCCAGTCGCGGGCCATGTCGTGGCCGAACGCTTCGATCTTTCCGGCGGTCGGGCGAACGAGGCCGCAGACAGCGCCGATCAACGTCGTCTTTCCCGCCCCATTGGGACCAAGCAGCGCGAAAATCTCGCCCTTGCGGATTTCGAGATCTACCTCGTCCAGCGCCTTGAAGCCCCCGGCGTAGACTTTCGTCAGGCCCTCGATCTTGAGAACGGTTTCCATCCGCTACCTATGGGGGCGTGGACCAGAACCGCCAAGCGGTTTTGCCGTCAAGGAAGGAGCAGCGAGGAATCGCCGTAGCTGTAGAAGCGGTATTCGTTTGCGATGGCGTGCTTGTAGGCGTCGAGCATGCGCTCGCGTCCCATCAGCGCACTGACCAGCATGAACAGCGTGGACTTGGGCAGGTGGAAGTTCGTCATCAGGCCGTCGATCGCCTTGAAGCGGTACCCCGGCGTAATGAAGATGTCGGTCTCGCCGGAAAACGGCTCGATCTTGCCCTCGTCGGTAGCCGCGCTTTCGAGCAGGCGCAGGCTGGTCGTGCCTGCAGCGATGATGCGGCGCCCTTCCCGCTTGGCGGCGGTGAGGCGCGCGGCGGTCTCGGCATCGATCGTGCCGATTTCGGCGTGCATCACGTGGTCCTGCGTGTCCTCGGCCTTCACCGGCAGGAATGTCCCGGCGCCGACATGCAGGGTGAGGGTTTCGCGCTCTACGCCCGCTTCATCGAGCGCGGCGATCAACTCCGGCGTGAAATGGAGCGATGCGGTAGGGGCCGCGACAGCCCCTTCCTTCTCGGCAAACATCGTCTGGTAGTCGCTGCGGTCGCGCTCGTCGGTATCGCGCTTGCCCGCGATATAAGGCGGCAGCGGCATGCGCCCCGCCCGTTCGAGCAGCACTTCGACAGGCTCGTCGCCCTGGAAGTTCAGCGTGAAGCTACCGTCGGCATGCCGCTCCTCGGCGATTGCCGTCACATCCGCGCCGAATTCGACCAAATCGCCCGGACGCAGGCGCTTCGCGTTGCGGATGAAAGCTTGCCAGCGGCGCAGGTCGATCCGCTTGTGCAGCGTGGCCCCGATTCGCGCCTCGCCGCGTCGTCCTTCGAGCTGTGCGGGGATGACCTTGGTATCGTTGAAGACGAGCACGTCCCCTGCCCGCAGCATTTGGGGCAGGTCGCGCACCCCCATGTCGCGAAAGGGCTTGTCGCCCTCCACCACGAGCATCCGCGCAGCATCGCGCGGCGTCACCGGACGCAGCGCTATCCGCTCCTGGGGAAGATCGAAATCGAACAGCTCGACACGCATGCGCCGCGCCCTAGGGCCAAAGCCCCGTTCAGGGAAGCCTAGTCGCCGATCGGCGCGTTGAGATCGTCGATCGACACGCCGTCATACTGCGGTGCTTCCTGCTCGCCGACAGGAACCGGCTTGTTGTCCGCCGCGATCGAGGCCTGGAGAATGCGAGTCGGATTTGCCGGCGGCTGACCGCGGGTGATTGCGTCGACGCCGTCCATTCCCGAGATTACGCGGCCGAAGTTCGTGTAGCGCTTGTCGAGCGAAAAGCGCGGCATGAAGGTGATGAAGAACTGGCTGTTCGCGCTGTCCTCGTCTTCTGCACGTGCCATCGAAACGGTCCCGCGAAGGTGCGGCATCGGATTGAACTCTTCCTCGAGGTCGGGAAGCTGCGAACCGCCCGTACCGGTCCCCGTCGGGTCGCCGGTCTGCGCCATGAAGTCGTCGATCACGCGGTGAAAAATGATCCCGTCGTAGAACCCCTGCCGGGTCAGCGTCTTGACGCGCTCGACATGGTTCGGCGCCCAGCTCGGCATCAGGCGGATTGCGACGCGCTTGCCGTTCGAAAGGTCAAGCAGGAGGATGTTCTCGCGATCTTCCTCCATGTTGAAGCTCACCTTCTCGTAGACGCGCGGAACTTCCTGCACGGTTTCGGCAACTTCGGTTTCACCTTCGTCCTGCGCGCTTGCAGCGACAGGCGAAAGGACCAGGGCACCGAATGCGCCGGCGGCAATGAGACGTTTGATCATGGAGTTCTCGTAAAACACTTTCAATTCGGATGCCGCGTTTAGCGCCCGCGCGCTGACGTTACAATGAATGAACCGGGACTAGTAGTCGCCAAGCTGGCCCCGCTTCTCGACGCGCGCGACGACGTCCTCGCACACCTGCTTGCTGACGAAAGGCGTGATGTCGCCGCCGAACAAGGCGATTTCCTTCACCAGCTTCGACGCGATCGGCTGGAGCGAGACGTCGGCCATGAGGAAGACGGTTTCGATATCATCGTCCAGCTGCTGGTTCATGCCCGCCATCTGGTACTCGTATTCGAAATCGGCCACCGCGCGCAGGCCGCGAACGAGGACCGTCGCATTCTCGCGTTTGGCAAATTTGACCAGCAAGGCATTGAAACCCTTGACCTCGACGTTGGCGAGGCCGAGCCCGGCGACTTCGCGCTCGACCATGGCAAGGCGCTCTTCGGTCGAGAACATGGGGTTCTTCGACGGGTTGGTCGTCACGCCGATAATCAGCCGGTCGACCAGCTTGGCACCGCGCCTGATGATGTCGGCATGACCCAATGTGATCGGGTCGAAAGTGCCCGGATAGATCCCGATGCGCTCGCTCATCTGTCCCTCTCCACGATATAGCGGGCAATCGCGCGCAGAAGCTCGGCTTCGGCGCCATATTGCGTCAGGTGCCCGATGGCCTGTTCAACCAGAGCATGCGCCTGGTCGCGTGCGCCGTCGACACCCATCAACGTCACGAAAGTCTGCTTGCCCTGCTCTTCGTCCTTGCGAAGCGCCTTGCCGGCCTTCTCCTCGTCGCCTTCGGTATCGAGAAGGTCGTCGGCGATCTGGAAGGCGAGGCCGATGTCGCGGGCATAGGCCCTGAGGTGCGAGCGCCCTTCATGCGGCACACGCCCCAATACAGCGCCCATTTCGACCGATGCGGCAAGGAGCGCTCCGGTCTTGAGCTGCTGCAGGCGCGTGATCGTGTGGAGGTCGTAGTCCTGCGCCTCCGACGCCATGTCCATCATCTGGCCGCCGGCCATGCCGTCCTTGCCGCTCGCCGTTGCCAGCGTCGCGATCAGTTCTGCGCGGGTAAACGGATCGCTGCTCGTCGCGGTATCCGCAAGAATCTCGAACGCCAGCGCATGGAGCGAGTCCCCGGCGAGAACCGCGGTTGCTTCGTCGAATTCCTTGTGCACGGTCGCCTTGCCATGGCGCAGGTCGTCATCGTCCATGCAGGGCAAGTCGTCATGGATCAGCGAGTAGACGTGGATCGCCTCGACCGCGCAGGCCGCACGAACCGCAGCGTCGCGGTCGACACCGTAAAGCTCTGCCGTCGAGACGAGCAGCAAAGGCCTCACCCGCTTGCCGCCCCCGATTGCGGCGTAGCGCATGGCTTCGACCAGGCGCGAACGCGAATCGTCGGGCACCGGGAGCAGCATGTCGAAGGCCGTGTCGACCTCGCGCTGGATGCGCACGAGGCCAGCCGACAGCAGGCTGTCCGGAAAGGTGGTGACGCTCATCTTAGGAGTCCGCGTCCAGCGGAACCGTGCCTTGGGCGGCCCCGTCGGGACCCTGGACGATCTTCTGGATCCGCGCCTGCGCCGAATCGAGGCGCTTCTGGCAGTGCTGGCGCAGCTTCTCGCCTCGCTCGTACAGCGCGATGGATTCGTCGAGCGGCACATCGCCGCTTTCAAGCTTGCGCACCACGTCTTCGAGCGCGCGCAGCGCGTCCTCGAAGCTCATTTCCGCGAGATCGTTCGGACCTTCTCCCATGGCTGAAGCATTGACGCTGCACAAATGCGGGGTCAAGGCCGCGCAGCGAGAGGAGAGAAATTATGCAGTGGTTGATCGCCTATCTCGGAGCTGCCGTGACATTCGGCGTGCTCGACAGCTTCTGGCTGCGCTGGGCCGGCCCCAATCTCTATCGCCCGACAATCGGGTCGATCATGGCCGACGAGTTCCGCATCGCGCCCGCTGCCGCTTTCTACCTGATCTACATCGCCGGAATGGTCTGGTTCGCGATCAAGCCGGGCCTGACCTCGGGCAATGTCGCCACCGCCATGCTCAACGGCGCCCTGCTTGGGGCGCTATGCTATGCAACCTTCGACCTGACGAGCCAGGCTGTCATGAAAGTGTGGGCGACGCATGTTAGTATCGCCGATATTCTTTGGGGCGCGTTCGCAACATCGGTTGCCAGCGGGGTCGCTTGCTGGCTAACGCTGCGCTTCGCCAACTAGAAAGATAATCGCGAGGGGGCGCGCATGTTCATTGGTCACTGGGCACCGGCACTGGCGGCAGCAGCCGTCAGCAAGGACGCTCCGAAACTTTCGACGCTGTTCATCGGTGCCCAGCTCGTCGACTGGGGCTTCATGATCTTCGGCCTCGTCGGGCTGGAGAAGATGCGCATGGTGCCCGGGTTCACGACCATGAGCCCGCTCGACCTATACCACATGCCTTTCACACACAGCTTGGTCGGGACGTTGGTGTTCGCGCTGGTCTTCGCATTTATCATCATGGTCATGCGGCGGAACCCGGGCGCGGCGATCCTCGCCGGCCTGGTGGTATTCTCGCACTTCGTTCTCGACTGGCTGGTGCATGCGCCCGACCTCACCCTCGTCGGGGGTGAGAACAAGTTCGGGCTCGGCCTGTGGAATTACCCGCTGATCGCCATCCCGCTCGAGCTGGCGCTGATCATCGGTGCCTTCGTCTATTACATGCGCCGAACCAAGGGGCCGGTCGGACCGCCGCTGGTGCTGCTCGGCGTGCTGCTCGCGCTCCAGGCCTTCAACTGGTTCGGTCCCGAGCCTTCGCCTTCGCCGACCGTGTTCTTCATCATGGGGCTGCTGGCATTCGGCATCGTCACCCTGATCGCCAAATGGGTCGGGGATTCGCGGTGGCACAAATCGCGCGTGGGGCTGGCAGTTCCGAGCGCCTATCGCTAGATGCCGCTCGCATGAGCGAGATCACACCCGAAGTCGTCGAGTCCCATGGCCTGAGCACCGAGGAATACGAGCGCGTCCTGCATGCGCTCGGCCGCGAGCCCAACCTTGTCGAGCTGGGCATATTCTCGGTGATGTGGTCGGAGCACTGCTCCTACAAGTCGAGCCGCCTTCATCTCAAGAAACTGCCGACCGAGGCACCCTGGGTGATTTGCGGCCCGGGCGAGAATGCGGGCGTCATCGACATCGGCGACGGACAGGCCGCCATCTTCAAGATGGAGAGCCACAACCACCCGTCCTACATCGAACCCTACCAGGGTGCGGCGACGGGTGTCGGCGGCATCCTGCGCGATGTCTTCACCATGGGCGCGCGCCCGGTGGCGAATGCCAATGCGCTGCGCTTCGGGCGGCCCGACCATCCGAAGATGCAGCACCTCGTAAAAGGCGTGGTCGCGGGCATCGGCGGCTATGGCAATTGCGTCGGCGTTCCGACCGTTGCGGGCGAGACGAACTTCCATCCGGCCTATGACGGCAACATCCTCGTCAACGCGATGACCGTCGGCGTCGCCGATGCGGACAAGATCTTCTACTCGGCAGCGACCGGCGTCGGGAACCCGATCGTCTATGTCGGTTCGAAGACCGGCCGCGACGGCATTCACGGCGCGACCATGGCGAGCGCCGATTTCGCCGAGGATGCGGAAGAAAAGCGTCCGACCGTACAGGTGGGCGACCCCTTCACCGAAAAGCTGCTGATCGAGGCCTGCCTCGAGCTCATGGCCACCGATGCCATCGTCGCGATCCAGGACATGGGCGCAGCCGGCCTCACCTCCTCCTCGGTCGAGATGGCGACCAATGGCAAGGCGGGCATCCGGCTCGACATGAACAAGGTGCCGTGCCGCGAAGAGGGCATGACGCCTTACGAGATGATGCTGAGCGAGAGCCAGGAGCGCATGCTCATGGTGCTCAAGCCGGGCAAGGAAGCCATGGCCGAAGAGATCTTCCGCAAGTGGGAGCTCGATTTCGCGGTCATCGGAGAAGTCACCGACACCCGCCACATGGTCCTCGAATTCGACGGCGAAGTCGTCTGCGACATTCCGCTCGGGCCCCTTGCGGCCGATGCGCCGGAATACGACCGTCCTTATCTCTCCAAGGAAGAATACTCTGCCTGGGCCGGCATCAAGCCGATGACCGACGTGCCGGAAAGCACCGATGTCGGCGGCGACCTGCTCAAGCTGATGGCCTCCCCCAACCTCGCTTCGAAGCGCTGGATTTACGAGCAGTACGACAGCCAGGTCGGCGCTGATACGTTGCAGACGGGCGGCGATGCCGGCGTGGTGCGCGTGCACGGCACGAAGAAGGCGCTCGCGATCAGCACCGATTGCACGCCGCGCTACGTATATGCCGACCCCTACGAAGGCGGAAAGCAGGCAATCGCAGAGGCCTATCGCAACCTGTGCGCTGTCGGTGCAAAGCCACTGGCGGTGACCAACTGCCTCAACTTCGCCAATCCGCAGCGGCCGGAAATCATGAGCCAGTTCGTCCATGCCCTCGAAGGCATGGGCGAAGCCTGCCGCGAACTCGACTTCCCGATCGTGAGCGGAAATGTCAGCCTCTACAACGAGAGCAAGGCGACCGGCGGCGGCTCGGCAATCCTCCCGACCCCGGCAATCGGCGGCGTTGGCATCATTTCCGACTACGACAAGATGATGACCATGGGCTTCAAGAACGAGGGCGACGCGATCTACCTCGTTGGCCCGGAATTCTGGGCCAAGCCCGACCCGACCCGTTCGCACCTCGGCAAGTCGCTCTGGCTGCAGGTCGTCCATGGCCGCGACGATGGTCGCACCCCGCCGACCGACCTCGTGATCGAGCGGAATGCCGGCAAGATCATCCTCGAACTGATCGAGGACGGGCTGGTGAACGCGGTCCACGACCTCTCCGACGGCGGTCTCGCCGTGGGCCTTGCCGAAATGGCGCTTGCCAGCGGCCTTGGCGCGGATGTCGAAGCGAACCCGGAATATACTGCCGCCCAGTGGTGGTTCGGCGAGGACCAGGGCCGCTATCTCGTCACCGTTCCCGATACCGAGGCGCTCAACGAGGCGCTGGCGAAGGGCACGGAGAACGCCGAAACCGCACAGATTGGCTTCCGCCGTATCGGTACGGTCGGCGGCGAAGGCCTACTTGGCACGACGCTGGCCGACCTGCGCGAGGCGAACGAGAGCTTCTTCCGCGACTGGATGGAAGCCTGACCGGCTAGCGTATGGGGCTGATCCAGCCTCTGCTGCATTACGGCGGGCACTTCCTCGCGCCCTTCCTCATCGCGTGGCTGATCTGGCGCGAGAAATGGCAGCGGGCGGGCCTGGTTATCGCCGCAACGATCCTGATCGATCTCGACCACCTGCTCGCCGACCCGATCTTCGATCCCGGCAGGTGCAGCATCGGCTTCCACCCGCTGCACACGATCTATGCGGCTGCCCTCTATCTCGCCCTGCTTGCCGTCCCGAGGTGGTGGGTGCGCGCGATCGGCATCGGATGCCTCTGGCACCTGGCCGTCGATGGGGGCGACTGCTGGATGCAAGGAACTCTCTGATGAGTGCAGGCTATTCCGGAACCCCGCTCGCCAAGAAACTCACGCTCAAGGACGGGATGCGCGTCTGGTTCGACGATATGCCGGACAGCATTCTCGCAGAGATCGAAGAAGCGGAAATTGACCTGCATCGCTGCCCGTCGCCCGATGCCGACATCGATGCAGCACATATCTTCGTTACCTGCGAAGCCTCGCTCTGCAGCAAGCTTGCGGATCTAAGGCAGCAGATCGGGCCCACCGGCCAGATATGGGTCAGCTGGCCGAAGAAGGCCTCCGGCATGGAAACCGAAGTCGATCAGGAAATGGTCCGCAAGGCCGGGCTCGATGCCGGGCTGGTCGATACGAAGAAATGTGCGGTCGACGAAACCTGGTCGGGCCTGAAGTTCGTTATCCCCAAGAAGGATCGCTGACCCTCAGGCAGCCTTCGCCAGCTGCTGCTCCACGATGCCGTAGTCCGGATTGAGATCGCGCAGCATCTTCAGCGCCCGCTGGTAGGCAATCGGCGGGCTGAGATCGAGCCGGCGACGCACCATGTCTATATCGTCCGGCAGCATCCGCAGGAGATCCTGGTGTGCCAGCTTCTTGGCTTCCCTGCCCAGTCGGCGCCCTTCACGCAGCGCCTCGGCAATCGGCTTTGAAAGCCCGCTTTCCTTCTTCATCTGGCGTGCGCCCATATAGGCGATGAACAGCACCCCGGGTGAATGGTTCTGCTCGTAGCTGAAGCCGAGCAGGCACAGCTCGCCGAGCGGATCGCGGCCATAGCCGGTAAGGACGTGGAACAGGTCGTGGGTATCGCGCAGGCGCTCGATGTACCATTCGTACATGTCGTCGAAACGCTCCGACTTCGGCTTGAACTTGTGGCTTTCGGCGACCAGCCCCGCCGCCGTGAGCCCTTCACGCTCCATGAATTCGACATAGCGCCGGGCGAGCGAATTCGGCGCGCAATCGGCCCAGCGGTCGTGATCGTCGAGCATGCTGACGAGGTCCTCATCGCGTCGGATCAATGCCTTCGCCTCGTCAGTGTTCACGAAGTCCATCATCTGGTGCAGGCCCTTCTTGCCCTTGAGGGCTTCGATAATGTGAAAGACCTGCTCGGTATCTTCCTTGTCCTTCGTGAGCTTCCCGAAGTGGTGCAGCGCCTTGAACGGACGAAACCCGGTGACCTTGCGGTCGGGATGAACGAGCGGACGATTTTCCAGGACCATCGGGACTCTCTTACCGGACGGATGAACGGTTGCAGGATGCTACTCACTGACAGCCGTGTCAATAAAGCTGCGCGACAAGCGGGGTTCCCCTCACCCGTCCGTGCGGCGATAGATGCGGCATGAAGGACCACGATTCCCTGCCCTACGCACTGCCGGCCATGTCGGATGAAGAACGCATCGCCGGTGCTGCCGGATATCGCGAGACGATGAAGTCGCGCCGCTCGTGCCGGTATTTCTCGGATGCCGCCGTACCGCGTGAGGTCATCGAGCAGGCGATCCTCGCCGCCGGTTCGGCACCCAATGGCGCGAACCACCAGCCATGGCATTTCGCAGTGGTGTCCTCGCCCGAAAAGAAGCGCGCAATACGCGAAGCTGCCGAGGAGGAAGAACGCCGTTTTTATGGCGCAGATGGCGATCGGCCCAAGGCGAGCGATGAATGGCTAGACGCGCTGTCACCGATAGGCACCGACGAGGACAAGCCCTTCCTCGAGACCGCGCCATGGCTGATCGTGGTATTCGCCCAGCGCAAGGGCGGTATCGAGGAGGACGGCAAGACCCAGAACTACTACGTCAACGAAAGCGTCGGGATCGCCTGCGGGATGCTGCTGTCCGCCCTGCACCATGCAGGCGTTGCCACTCTCACCCATACGCCCTCGCCCATGGGATTCCTGCGCGAGCTATGCGGGAGGCCCGAGCACGAAAAGCCGCTGATGATCGTGGTCGCCGGCCTTCCCGCCGATAATGCGACTGTCCCGCTGCACGCTGTCCGCAAGAAACCGCTGGAGCAAATCGCCAGCTGGCTCTGACAATCAGCCGCCGCTGACCCAGTCGCGCTCGGGGATTTCGAGCAGCGAGAGGATCGAGGTAAGCGAACCACGCTCGATCCAGCCATCTGCCGCCGCCCGCGCCTTGGGCTTTGCGCGATAGGCGATGCCGTAGCTTGCCGCTTCGAGCATCGGGATGTCGTTCGCACCGTCGCCGGTCGCGAGCGAAGTCGCATCTCCGTTGAGCGGGTCGCTTTCCTCTTCGAGCGTCGCGAGCTTGGTCCCGCTGTCCGCCACCGGACCGGCCAATTCGCCGGTCAGCTTGCCGTCTGCAACCGCAAGGCGGTTTCCGACGACGCGCTCGAACCCGAGCATTTCCGCGACCGGATCGGCAAAGTGATGGAAGCCGCCAGTGACCAGAACCGTTCGGCAGCCCTTGGCCTTGAGCGTCGCCACAAGTGTCCGCGCGCCTTCTACCGGCTTGATCCGTTCGGTAAGGCAGCGATCGATCGCGCCTTCTTCCAGCCCTTCGAGCAGCGAGACGCGCTCGCGCAGCGCGCTTTCGAAATCGAGTTCGCCCTGCATCGCGCGCTCGGTAATCTCGGCAACGCGCTCTTTCAGGCCCGCGAAATCCGCCAACTCATCGATGCACTCCTGGCCGATCATGGTCGAATCCATGTCGGAGACGAACAGCTTCGGCACCGTGATTTCGCCATGGCTGACAAGCAGGTCGGTCGGCGAGAACTGCTCGTCGAGGATCGCGCGCAATCTGGTCGCGTCGCCTTCGGGCAGCGCGAATTGCAGGACATCGCCTGCGAAATCGAGCATCTGGATCTTCGCGATGCGCATGCCTGCAGCCTCGATAGCCGCAGTCGCCGCGTGCACACGCGTTTCAAGTCCTTGCGGGTCTGCTATCAGCCGCGCGATGAGCAACGGGGAATCTCCTGGAAACAATGAAATCGGGGGCGGCAAACCGCCGCTCGCGCTCATTGCAGGGCCGACCGCCAGCGGCAAGAGCGGATTGGCATTGAAACTTGCCGATGCGATTGCGGCCGACGGGCGCAAGGCGGTCATCATTAATGCCGACAGCATGCAGGTCTATCGCGATATTCCTGTCCTCGCCGCAGTTCCCGACGAGGAAGAGATGCGACAGCACCCGCATCGCCTCTACCTCGCATGGGACGGCGCAGTAGCTTGCTCCGCTGCCGACTGGGCCGAGCGCGCACGTGAAGAGATTGCGCTCGCCCATAAGGAAGAGGCGGTCCCGATCCTCGTCGGCGGGACCGGCCTCTACATGCGAACCCTGCTCGAAGGGATCGCTCCTGTTCCGGAGATCGACACGGAGATCCGGCAAGCCGTCAGGGCCATAGATCAGGCAGAAGCACGCGCGGCGCTGGAGGCCGAAGATCCAAAGGCAGCCGAGCGCCTTGCCCCTGCCGATACGTTACGGACTGCGCGCGCACTCGAAGTGGTGCGCTCGACCGGACACACGCTGGACTACTGGCAAGCGCACAAGGTCGGCGGGATCGGCAACGATGTGTCACTCTTCCCACTTATCCTGCTGCCCGAGAGGGATTGGCTCTACGAACGATGCGACCGGCGGTTCGAATTGATGCTCGAGCAAGGCGCTGCGGAAGAGGTCGAAGCACTCAAGGCCCGCCAACTCGACCCCGCCCTTCCCGTCATGCGCGCCATCGGCGTGCGCGAAATCGCCGCCTGGCTCGACGGGGAAGCGTCGCGCGAGGAGATGATCGCTTCCGGCCAGCTTGCGACACGGCAATATGCGAAGCGGCAATACACCTGGTTCCGCAATCAGCCCCCGGAAGAATGGCAAAGATGCGAGTCCGAATCTTGTGATATCGAAACCACATTCGCAGGATTATTTCACAAATGAACCTTGACGCGATATATTCGTTTGCTAGTTAGGTGACAACTGAAGCCCGGCGCACGTCCCCTGTGCCGGGCTGGTTTTTTTTGGAGGTTACAGTGTCTGACGAGGAGCGCAGTGGCGCATCGATCCTGGTGGAATGCCTGGTCGAGCAGGGTGTCGAGTTCGTATTCGGCTATCCCGGCGGCGCCGTACTCCCGATTTACGACGAGCTTTTCGAGGATGATCGCATCCGGCACATCCTCGTGCGGCACGAGGCCGGCGCAGCCCACGCAGCCGAAGGTTATGCCCGCTCGACCGGCAAGCCCGGCGTCGTCCTCGTCACCTCCGGCCCGGGCGCGACAAACGCAGTGACCGGCATCGCCGATGCGTTTCTCGATTCCATCCCGCTCGTCGTCATCACCGGCCAGGTTCCGACGGCCCTGATCGGCACGGACGCTTTCCAGGAAGCGGACACGGTCGGCATCACCCGGCACTGCACGAAGCACAACTACCTCGTGAAGGATCCGGAAGACCTCGCGGCGACGCTGTCGGAAGCATTTCGCATCGCGACGAGCGGGCGCCCCGGCCCCGTCCTCGTCGACATTCCGAAAGACGTGCAGATCGCCATGGCGAGCGCCGAGAGCCGCAAGCCGCGCGAACTCGCCTCGCATCGCTACCAGCCCCGCACCAAGGGTAAGTCGGACAAGATCGAGCGTGCGATTGCCATGCTCGCCGAGGCCGAGCGCCCGGTTCTCTACACCGGCGGCGGCGTGATCAATTCCGGCCCCGAGGCAAGCAGGTTGCTGCGCGAACTGCAACGCCGCACGGGCGCTCCGGTCACGAGTACGCTGATGGGTCTCGGCGCCTTCCCGTCCGATCACCCGGACTGGCTCGGCATGTTGGGGATGCACGGCACGTTCGAAGCCAATATGGCGATGAACAAGGCCGACCTGATCATCGCCATCGGCTCGCGCTTCGATGACCGCGTCACGGGCCGTCTCGATGCCTTCGCGCCGGAAGCGAAGAAGATCCACATCGATATCGACCGCGCTTCGATCAACAAGGTCGTGCCCGTCGAACTCGGCATCGTCGGCGACTGCGCGACGGTCCTTGCCCAGCTGGTCGAGGCTTGGGGCGATCGCAGCCCGCGCGACCAGTCGGAATGGCAGGCGCGCATCATGGGCTGGCGAGCGCGCGAAAGCCTCGCCTATCCCGACAAGTCCGACGAACTCATGCCGCAAAAGGCGATCGAGCGCCTCTTCGCGCTAACGAAGGACAAGGACCCGATCATCTCGACCGAAGTCGGCCAGCACCAGATGTGGGCGGCGCAGTATTTCGGTTTCCGCTCGCCCAACAAGTGGCTGACCAGCGGCGGCCTCGGCACGATGGGCTACGGCCTTCCCGCAGCCATCGGTGCGCAGCTGGGTCATCCCGACGCGCTGGTGATCGACATTGCAGGCGAAGCCTCGATCCAGATGAACATCCAGGAGCTCGGCACTGCGAGCCAGTATCGCCTGCCGGTCAAGGTGTTCATCCTCAACAACGAATACATGGGCATGGTGCGCCAGTGGCAGCAGCTCACTTACGAGAGCCGCTATTCGAACAGCTATTCCGACAGCCTGCCGGACTTCGTGAAGCTGGCGGAGGCCTATGGCTGGAAGGGCATCCGCATCGAGGACGAGGCAGGCCTTGATGCAGGTATCGAAGCCATGCTCGCGCATGACGGGCCGGTGGTCGTCGACTGCCACGTCTCGAAGGAAGCGAACTGCTATCCGATGATCCCGTCGGGAGCCGCCCATACCGAAATGCTGCTCTACGGCGACGAGGTACAGGGCACGATGGACGACGAAGCCAAGGCTCTGGTGTAAGACGCAAGCGACATGAAGATCACGAAAGCCCAGTCCGAGCGCCACGTGCTCGCCGTCACCGTCGACAACGAACCCGGGATCCTCGCCAAGATCACCGGTCTGTTCACCGCGCGCGGCTACAACATCGACAGCCTGACCGTGGCCGACATCACGGAGGATCACGCAATCAGCCGCGTGACGATCGTGACCAACGGCCCGCCCGAGGTGATCGACCAGATTCACGCCCAGCTCGAACGCCTTGTGCCGGTGCACAAGGTGACCGACCTGACCGAAGCAGGACCGCACGTCGAGCGCGAGCTAGCGCTGGTGAAGGTTGCAGGCGTCGGTGAAAAGCGCGTCGAGGCGCTGCGTCTCGCCGACATTTTCCGCGCCCATCCGGTCGATACAACGACCGAAAGCTTCATCTTCGAGATCACCGGCCCGCCCGACAAAGTCGACAGCTTCATCGCTCTTATGCGCGAGCTGGGATTGGTCGAAGTCGGCCGTACGGGTATCGTGGGGATGATGCGCGGCGCGGAGGGCGCCTGAGGATTTCAAGCCGCCTGGCGATAGCTGGGGTCGGGCTCGACCAAGCGAGAATTTGTGGACACTCCTCCCGGCTTTCGCTGGGAAGGCAAAGAGCAGAAATTGGGGAATTGACGTGAAAGTTTACTACGACGCCGATGCGGATCTGGGCCTGATCAAGGACAAGAAGATTGCCGTTCTCGGATATGGCAGCCAGGGCCACGCCCATGCACAGAACCTGCGTGACAGCGGTGTCGGCGAAGTCGCCATCGCCCTGCGCGAAGGCTCGGCCACCGCGAAGAAGGCCGAGGCTGCAGGCTTCAAGGTGCTGAGCAACAAGGAAGCGGCCAAGTGGGCCGACATCCTCATGATCCTCGCGCCCGACGAGCACCAGGCGGCGATCTGGGAAGACGATCTCAAGGGCAACATGAAGCCGGGCAGCGCCCTCGCCTTTGCCCACGGCCTCAACATCCACTTCGGCCTGATCGAACCGCCGGCGGATATCGACGTCATCATGATTGCGCCGAAGGGCCCGGGCCACACCGTGCGCAGCGAATACCAGCGCGGCGGCGGCGTTCCCTGCCTCATCGCGATCCACCAGGATGCAAGCGGCAATGCGCATGACGTTGCCCTCGCCTACGCCAGCGGCGTCGGCGGCGGCCGTTCGGGCATCATCGAGACCAACTTCCGCGAGGAATGCGAAACCGACCTGTTCGGCGAGCAGGCAGTCCTCTGCGGCGGCATCACCCACCTGATCCAGGCAGGTTTCGAGACGCTGACCGAGGCAGGTTACGCGCCGGAAATGGCCTATTTCGAGTGTCTCCACGAAACCAAACTGATCGTCGACCTGCTGTATGAAGGCGGCATCGCCAACATGCGCTACTCGATCAGCAACACGGCCGAATATGGCGACATCACCACTGGCCCGCGCATCATTACGGACGAAACCAAGGCTGAAATGAAGCGCGTGCTCGCCGATATCCAGTCGGGCCGCTTCGTGAAGAACTTCGTGCTCGACAACCGCGCCGGCCAGCCCGAACTCAAGGCGGCTCGCAAGGCTGCCGAGCGCCATCCGATCGAGGAAACCGGCGCTCGCCTGCGCGGCATGATGCCGTGGATCGGCAAGAACAAGCTGGTCGACAAGGAAAAGAACTGATCCTTCGGGCGGGCGGCGGAGTTGCATTCGCCGCCCGCCTGCAGCACCTTGGTCCCCGATGAAGAGGGGACTTCTCACCGCCGTTGCCCTGGCCCTGTCGACCCTGCTCCTACCGCAGGATGCAGCGGCGCAGTGGTCGCGCCCCGGCGATGACGACCCCGCGATCGCCGCAGCCCGCCAGGCCGTGTTCGACGCCCCTTGGGACGAGGCTCCGTTCTACTCCGACAAGCTACTCGCGCTGATCAAGGCGCGCTTCGGCAAGGACAGCCCGGAATACACCGCCGAACTGCAACTGCATGCCTCCTACCTGATGCGCGGTGAGCGCACGAGCGAGGCACAGAAAATCCTCGTCGACGTCGTCGAAGCGACGACCCGCATTCACGGTGCGGAATCGCAGGAAACCGCCTTTGCCCGGCGCGACCTGGCCCAGGCCATGCGCATCAATGGGTTCACGCTCGATGCGGTCGATCACTACGCATTTTTTCTCGATCACATGGTCGGCGTCGCGCTGGGGTGCGGCATGGTCGAGGGAATGTTCATCCGCGGGTGCAGCCACAACATCTCGACTGTCTCGAACTGGATCGAAAGCTACGCCAACCTGTTGCACGATGTCGGTCGCACGGAAGATGGCGCGGCGAAGTTCGAGGAGGTGCTTGGGCGGTTCGAACAGCGCTGGGCCGCTTGCGAGACCGAAGCCCTCGACCTCGAATGCTCTGAAGTGGCCGAAGAGCGCCAGGCGATCCTCGACAACCAGGCGAGCTTCTACGAGACGATCGGTGCCGGCAATCGCGCGCTAGATATCCGCCGCGCGGCGCTCCTTCCAATGCTTCGGAAGGCCGCGGATTGCACGGATGACAGCTGCCGCGTCGACTATTCCCTCGTGTCGGCATATCGCGAGTATCGGGACCTGCTGGGAGAAGATGGCTCGCAGTCGGGGGTCCGTGAATTCGACGCCGAATGGCTCCCCCTGCTGGTATCGAGCGAGGCATATGCAGCGGGCGCCGCCGAGGATGCTTCATACTCGGACAGGTCGCTGCGCGAGACGATCGACGAACTGGTCGATGCCTACGCGCAATCGGCTGCGCAAGCGGGCTGGCAGGACAAAGACCGCCGCGCATTCGCAGCGATGGATCTCGAGCACAAAATCGACGCAGTAGGCGCTGAGCTGGATGTCGAGGCAAGGCTCGCCGCACTAGACCAGCAAATTTACGACGTCGATTACGCCGGGCGAGCGGAAATCCACCTCCAGCGCGCGGCCTTGTTTGCCGAGCGCGATGGAGAGGCTTCCGAGAAGCGGGCCGAGGCGTTGCGGGATGCCGGTTTCGCCTTTCGCCTTGGAGACAGGAGGGAGCTCGCGACCCAGTACTTCAGGCAGTCCTACGACATTTACGTCAACACATTCGGCCACGGGAACTTCCGCACCTGGACCGCGGCGGAATATCTCAGCCACCATCTCGGCACGACCGGCAAGGAGGATGAAGCGCTCGAAGTACTGTCCGAAATCGTGCTTCATCCCGATAACGACCTGCGCGAATTCTATGCGGATCCGATCAAGCGCGGATCGCTGCGCGCAGGCTTCATGGATCCGAATGGCAACCTGCACGACCTCGCGGCGAGCTTTACCGAACTGCGGCTGAAGCGCGGCGATGTTGACGCCGATACGCTCCGGGTGATCGACCAGGCCGCGTTCGGTAAACGCGCCTATCGCGAGGCGCTGAGCTTCAGCTATCGCGACGAACAGCGCATGCAGATGGACCAGTCCAACTTGCTCGCCGGGTTCGGCAATCGAAGCTATGCGGACTGGTTCGTCCTCCAGGCCGACGCCCTCTGGGCGGCCAATTCCGGACCGGGCGGGTCGGAAGGTGAAGGACTGCTCGCATTGCAGCTTGCCAGCATGGGTTCGACGAGCGGCGCCGTCGCGCGCGCTGCTGCAGAAAGGGCCGCGAGCAAGGCCGGCGCGCAGGACCTTCTCGCACAGCGGGAGGAGATAGACCGGCAGATCGCGAATATCGAAGCGGCGGACAGTTTGGTCGGTCCGCAAGGCTCGCCGGTCACCGACCGCATCGCGCAGATGGATGCGGAGCGCCGCGATGCTCGGGTCAGACTGGGCTTGCCTGTCGAGCTGGACGGCGAGGCCGAGCGGCAGCGCGCATCGCGCCAGCAATACAACCGGGTCGCCCAACTGCGCTTCCAGCGCGACGATATCGACCGGCAGATTCGCGAAGCCTCCCCGGGCTATTTCGAACTCGTCCGGCCCCAACCGCTTACCGCTGACGAGGCGACGGCCCTGCTCGGTTCAGAAGAAGCTTTCCTGCTCGTCGTCCCGAGCGAATTCGGAGTGCACTCGATCTCGGTCTCGCAGGACGGTGTCGTCTGGCACAGGGCAGAGATAAACGAAGAGCAGCTGAACGCGCATGTTCGCCGGCTGCTGTGGGATCTCGGCGCGAATGTGAATGTAACGGAGGATGAGGACGCGATCTGGTCAAACGAGGGCGAAGGTTCGTTTCCCTTCGACCGGGCACGAGCCCACCTGCTCTACAAGCAGCTCGTCGAACCGCATGCAGCCAACATTGGCAACCGCGAGCACCTCTTCGTCGCGGCTACAGGTTCGCTGTCCTCGATGCCCTTCTCGGTCCTTGTGACCGAACCGCCGAGCGGCGCGGATGGCGATCCCGCTGTGCTTCGCGCGACCCCATGGCTCGCCGACCGACACGCGATCGTGCAACTGCCCTCGCTACAGTCGCTCGAACTGCTGCGCGCGGTCGACGATCCGGACCAGCTGCTTGAGGACGCGCAGGTCATGGGTTTCGGCGACCCGGTTCTTGCAGGGGAAGCAGTGACCCGCGGAACCAGCCCCGGCAGGCGGCGGCCGCTCGCTCGCGGCATTCCGGTTTCCGCCGGCTTCAGGGCGACTGCCGGGGAGCAGACGCTTGCGAATGTCGAAGCCATCCGGAACCTTGCCCGCCTACCGGGCACACGCACGGAGCTTCTCGCGATGCAAGAGGTGTTCGGCGACGAGAACGTGTCGCTCTTCCTCGGCGACGAGGCGACCGAGCGGCAATTGCGCTCCACCGACCTATCGCAAGTGCGCGTGCTCTCGATCGCCACCCACGGACTGCTCGCAGGCGAAATCGAAGGGGCTGCCGAACCGGGCCTCGTCTTCACTCCGCCCAGCGAGGCAACCGCTCAGGACGACGGCTTGTTGACCGCATCGGAAGTGACACTGCTCGAACTCGGCGCGGACTGGGTCATCCTGTCGGCCTGCAACACGGCTGCCGGAGATGGCAGCGACGGCGCGCCGGGCCTGTCGGGTCTCGCCCGCTCGTTCTTCTTCGCCGGAGCCGAAAGCCTGCTTGCATCGCATTGGCCAGTGCAGGATGAGGTGGCGGCGCTCATGACCGGGAGGCTTCTCACACTGCAACGCGACAATCCCGACTGGTCGAGAGCCAAGGCCCTGCAGGTCGCCATGCGTGAAATCCGCGAGGACGAGCGAAAAGACGGTGCGGACTTTTCGACCTGGGCGCATCCCAGCGCCTGGGCTCCGTTCACCTATATCGGCGATGTAAGGTGACCATGCGGCTCGACGACTGTCACAATATCGACGACTTCCGGAAGCTGGCGAAGGCGCGGCTGCCCTGGCCCGTGTTCGACTACATCGACGGTGCGGCCGACGACGAGTTGACCAAGGCTCGCAACACCAGCGCCTTCGACGACGCAGACCTCGTCCCCGACGTGCTGGCAGGCGTTGCCGAGATCGACACGAGCTGCACGATCATGGGCCGCAAAAGCGCGCTTCCCCTGATGCTCAGCCCGACCGCCGTACAGAGGGCATTTCACTGGCAGGGCGAGACCGCGGTCGCCAGGGCGGCCGAGAAGTTCGGCCTGTGGTTCGGTATCTCCAGCCTCGCGACGCGCAGCATCGAGGAGATCGCCGCACTCACCTCCGGCCCCAAGCTCTTCCAGCTCTATGTGCACAAGGACTCCGGCCTCAACCGGAGCATGATCGAACGCTGCCAGGCTTCGGGTTTCGATGCTCTCGCGCTGACCGTCGACACGATCGTTTCGGGTAAGCGCGAGCGCTGCCTGCGCTCCGGCTTCACCACCCCGCCCCGTTTCACGCCATCCGCCGTGTGGAGTTACGCGACGCGCCCGCGCTGGACGCTCGACTATCTCCTGCGCGAAAAATTCCGCCTGCCCAACCTCGACACCCATGTCAGCGAGGGGTCGAGCCAGGCAGTCAGCATCGCGGAATATTTCAACACGATGCTCGATACCTCGATGGATTGGGATACCGCCGCGCGCATCCGGCAGGACTGGGGCGGCACATTCTGCCTCAAGGGCGTGATGAGCGCAGCCGATGCCCGCCGGGCAGTCGAGATCGGGGCTGATGCGATCATGATCTCGAACCACGGTGGGCGGCAGCTCGATGGCAGCCGCGCGCCCTTCGACCAGCTACGCGAAATCGTCGATGCCGTGGGCGGCGAGATCGAGGTCATCTGCGACGGCGGCGTCAGGCGCGGCACCCACGTGCTCAAGTCGCTCTGCGCAGGGGCGACGGCAGCGAGCGGCGGGCGCCTCTACCTCTACGCCTTGGCCGCCGCCGGACAGCCCGGAGTCGAGCGCGCCATCGGAATACTGAAGGACGAGATCGAACGCGGGATGCGCTTGATGGGCGTCACTTCGGTCGACCAGCTTACAGCCGATCGGCTGCGCTGGCGGTAACGCGCCGCTCAGCGCATCTTCGCGAAACAGCTGCGCAATTCGTTGGCGAACACTTCGGGCTGCTCCCACGCAGCGAAATGGCCGCCCTTCGGCAGCTCGTTCCAGTGGACAAGCTCCGGAATGAGTCGCTTCGCCCAGCTTTCCGGCGCTGCGATGATTTCCTTCGGGAACAGGCTCGCACCGCCCGGAACCTTGACCGAATCGCCGCCGAACTTGGCGAAGCTTTCCCAATAGAGCCGCGCCGCCGAAGCACCGGTCGCCGGAAGCCAGTAGAGCATGATGTTGTCGATCACCGTGTCGAGCGAGAGCGCGTCGAACGGCGAACCGTCGTTGTCGCTCCAAGCCCAGATTTTCTCCAGAATCCACGCTGCAAGCCCGACCGGGGAATCGACTAGCGAGTAGCCGATCGTCTGCGGGCGCGTGCTCTGCTGCTTGGAATATCCCGAATCCCATTCCTGGTAGAACTGCGCGCCGGCCAGGGCTCGCTGGACACCCGGGTCCGACATGTCGAGCTCTGCCGGGTCGATCCGCACCGGGACCATGTTCACATGGATACCAGCGCAGCCTTTCGGGGCCTGACGACCGATTTCAGCGGTCACCGCGCTGCCCCAGTCGCCGCCTTGCGCGACCCAGCGATCGTAGCCGAGCCTCTCCATCAGCGTAGCCCATGCGCCAGCGATCTTCTCGATGCCCCACCCTGTTTGCGTCGGCTTGCCCGAAAAGCCGAAACCGGGGAGCGAGGGCGCGACGACGTGGAATGCCTGATCGCCCTTTCCGCCATGCATTTCCGGGTCGGTCAGGCGCGGGATTACCTCGAGGAATTCGACGACCGATCCGGGCCAGCCATGCGTCAGGACCAGCGGCAATGCGTCCTCATGCGGCGAGCGGACATGCAGGAAATGGATGTCGAGTCCGTCGATCTCGGTCACATATTGGCCGGTCTGGTTAAGCCGCCTCTCGCAGCGACGCCAATCGTATTCGAGCCGCCAGTAGGCGAGCAATTCAGTCAGGGCGGACAGCTTCGTGCCTTGCGACCAGTCGTCGACAGGCTCCGCTTCGGGCAATCTTGCACGGTCGAGACGCTTGGCGAGATAGACGAGGTCCGCGTCGGGGATCGCCAGCTTGAACGGCCTGATATCGTCGCTCACGATGACCTCCCCAATGCTGCGTCCGACGCTTTCTGCACCCGCGCCGCGTCGGCGATGAGTATGGTGCTGGTTGCCTTTGCGAGGACAGTGCCGTCAGGAGCCTTCAGGTGCCCTTCGTAGAATGTCGTCCGGCGACCGGGCCGTTCGACCCAGCCCTCCGCGATTACGAGCCCCGGTCTCGTCGGGGCGAAGAAGCTGACTTTCAGCTCCAGCGACATCGGAGTGATGCCCTCGCCATGGCGCGCCATCGCCGCATGGGCCATGGCGGCATCGATCCACCCGGTGATGAAACCGCCCTGCACCACGCCGCCCGAATGGCACATCTCCTCGCGCGCCTCGTATTCGAGCGTCGCGCGGCCCTCGGGGTCCATCGTGACGATGCGCTTCAAACCCATCGCCCGGTAGAGCGGATTGTTCATGTCTGCTTCTATAGTCATTCCGCTGCCTAGCCCTCGCTGCATTTCCTTTTCAAGCATCTTGCCACGCGCGCAATTATCGGCATATGTGCAAGCCATGACGCGCAACGGATCGCTTCTCCTTCGACTTACACGCCCTTGGGCGTGACGTAACGCGTGCTCTTGAGGCGCGCGGGGCGCCCAAGGGAAAGCAAGCCGATCCGACAGCCTTCAGAATAAAGCCCCGACATCATGACCATGCTTTCGCAGCCGAGCCAGAAGTACCGGCCCTTCCCGCAAATCGACCTGCCCGACCGCCAATGGCCGAGCCGCACGATCACCGCGCCGCCGCGCTGGCTATCGACCGACTTGCGCGACGGGAACCAGGCGATCGTCGACCCGATGGACGCGGTGAAGAAGAACCGCTTCTTCGACGAGCTCGTGCGTATCGGGATCAAGGAAATCGAAGTCGGCTTCCCCAGCGCAGGCGCGACCGAATTCGACTTCATCCAAGGCCTGGTGCGTTCGGGTCGAATCCCCAACGATGTGATCGTGCAGGTCCTGACGCAGAGCCGCGCAGACCTGATCCGCACCAGCTTCGAAAGTCTCGACGGTGCGCGGGCGGCCATCGTCCACCTCTACAACGCAGTATCGCCGGCATGGCGCGACATCGTATTCCGCATGAGCCAGGACGAGGTTCGCCGGATCGCTGTCGAGGGCGCAAAGGTCATGCGCGACGAGGCGGGCAAGCGCCCAGATACCGACTGGCATTTCCAGTATTCGCCGGAAACCTTCTCGACCGCCGAACTCGATTTCTCGATCTCGGTTTGCGAGGCGGTAATGGAGGTTCTCGCCCCCACGCCGGAACATCCGATCATCCTCAACCTGCCCGCGACGGTCGAAGCGGCGACGCCCAATATCTATGCCGACCAGACCGAGTATTTCTGCCGCAACCTGCCGAACCGTGAAGCCGCGGTGATTTCGCTCCATACCCACAATGACCGAGGCACCGGCGTCGCAGCAGCCGAGCTTGGCCTGATGGCCGGCGCTGACCGGGTCGAAGGATGCCTGTTCGGCAATGGCGAGCGCACCGGCAACTGCTGCCTCGTGACCGTCGCCCTCAACATGTACACGCAGGGCATCGATCCGGGCCTCGATTTTTCCGATATCGACCGGATCATCGAGACCGTCGAATACTGCAACCAGATACCGGTCCACGAACGGCACCCCTACGGCGGCGAACTGGTCTTCACGGCCTTTTCCGGCAGCCACCAGGATGCGATCAAGAAGGGCTTCGAGGCGCATTCGAAGCAGAACGACGAAACCTGGCGCGTTCCCTACCTGCCGATTGATCCGGCCGACCTCGGTCGCAATTACGAAGCGGTTATCCGCGTGAATTCGCAGAGCGGTAAAGGCGGTTTTGCCTGGGTGCTCGAACAGGACCAGGGCCTCAAGCTGCCCAAGGCGATGCAGGCCGATTTCTCGCGCCACGTGCAACGCCTTGCCGACAAGCTCGGCCGCGAACTGGATGCGGCCGATATCTGGTCGGCCTTCCAGTCTGCCTATCACGTGCAGACCGCCGACAAGCACTTCCAGCTCGTCGATTACGAGGAAAGCCGCGCGAGCGACGGCACGCGGGTCTTCACCGGCACCATCGCGGTCAAGGGGCAGGAACAGCGCGTCAGTGGGCGCGGCAACGGCCTTATTTCATCGGTGCTGACGACGATCGAGGAAAGCTTCGGCCTCCAGCTCGAGATCTGCGACTACACCGAGCATGCGATGGGCACGGGACGCGACGCGCGTGCCGCAGCCTATCTCGAATGCAGGACACCGGATGGCGAGACGATCTGGGGCTGCGGCATCGACGAAGACGTCGCCACCGCCAGCGTCCGCGCCGTCCTCAGCGCTGCCAATTCCGCAGTCGCTTAACCTTCGATCTTCTTCAGGTTGAGCCTTAGCTCGTTGCCGAGCGTCGACATGGTGAGCCGGTCGCCGCGCACGCGGTACTGGAACACAAGGTCGGTGTAGTCGATGTAGAACTGGTTCTCGTTCACCTGGAACGTCTGGGTGATCTCGGTCCCGGCCTGCCTTCCGCTCTTGCGATAGGTGATGAGTTCGTTGTCGCTCGTGATCTCGACGATATCGCCGCGTGCGATGTCCTTCAGGCCGCGCTGCGAAGTGACTTCCCAGCGACCGATCACGGCAAGCGGGCGCATCTCGTCCGGTAGCTCCGAACTGAGCCCGGCCAGATAGGCTGCGCGCTGGCGCAGGCCGCGCACCATCTTGCGCTCTTCATCGAGCCGCCGGTCGGGTGCAGCGGCCAGCCGCTTCGAAAAGCCGTCGATCAGGCGATATGCCTCGTCCCGATTGTTTTCCTCATGATAGGCGGTCAGCGCCTTTGTCAGGCTGAGATATTCATCGACCAGCATTTTCGCCGTCGCGAGATTTGCCGGTGGTGTGCCGCCTGGCATGCCGACCGACGCCTTGGCGCTACCCGGGCGTTCGGACAGCGCATCTGTATAATCGATCGAGACGTCCAGCAGCGCCTTGCCATCCGGTACGGTCGCTTCGGGCAGGAACTCGCGCGAGCTGTCGCGGCCGAGCGTCGCAAAAATGCCACCGGCGTTCTCCGACAGGAAAGCAGAGCCGATCCGCACGGTGATTGCGCCGTCGGGGGCCTGCGTCAGAAGGTCGTTCGGAACGCCGAACACCGCATTGACCTTGTAGCCTTCGGCCGGGGTCATGGTGATCGCGACATCGTGCGCGACCTCGGTCACCATGTTGTAGAATTCACGGCGAAAGAGATCGCGCGCATCGCCGTCCGATGCGAGGTAGAACAGGTTGCCGCCGCGCACGCTCGAAATCTCCAGCGCGAGCGCATTGTCGAAGTGGATGCCGACGCCGATGGTCGTGAGGCCGACGCCCTGCTTCGAATTGGCGACCGCCATGCCCATGAACCCGTCGGGAGCGGTATTGCCGACATTGGGATGCTCGTCGGTCAGCAGCATCACGCGGCTCTTGCGCCCGGTTTGGCGCTTGTCGGCAAGGGCGAGATCGTAACCGATCTTCAGGCCCGCTTCCATATTGGTCGAGCCCGCACTTTCAAGGCCCCGAATGGCCTTGGCGATCCGGGCGCGGTTCGGACCGACTTCCATCACCGGCAGTTCCGTCTTGGCCGTGGTCTCGAAGGACACCAGGCCGAACCGGTCTTCGTCGCGCAGGCGGGCGAGAACTTCGAGCAGGCCGTCGCGCAAGCGTTCGATCGGCTCGCCATCCATCGAGCCCGAGCGATCGGCCACGGCGACGAGTGTCAGGGGTTCCTGCTTTAGGGCGTCTGCATCGACATTGCTTCCGAAGCCGAGCCCGACGAAATACTTGTCTTCCGGCCGCAGTGGCAGGTTCGCCGACATCGCATGGCCGGCGATGCAGAAAGTCTGCGCGCACCCTTCCAGCACAGGCAACGACAGGTCGTATTCGCCGAGCAGGCCTTCAACCGTGAGCGTGTCGGGCTTGGGCAGGAAGCTGCCATCGAGCGAGACGGAGCGGAATTGCTTGATGTCCTGGACGCCACCCTGCCTGATGCGGGTGCTGGTGACGATGATGCTGTCCATCGCATGCTCTTCGTCCTCGGGCGGCGTCTGGTCCTGTGCGAACGACAGTTGCGACGAGGCAGCCATGGCGCCAGCCGCCAGCAGTAATGACCATTTCCCGAGGTAATGCATGACCCGCTCCCTTTTGCAGCAAGACTAGCAAAGCAAAGGGATATTGGGAATCCTCCGCGTGAATTGTGCGATGACGGCTTTGCGAAGCGGCGCGGCGCGTGCAACAAGTTCGCCAAAGGGAGGAAACTGCGATGAGTGAAGAGATTCTCGAACCGGAACTGCCGATCATCGATCCGCACCACCACTTGTGGGATCTTCGCCCTCTCCTGCCCGCATTTCCCGACCCGCGTCACCCGTTCATCGATGCGATTGCAGGTGCGGCCCACTACACATTCGACCAGTTGCTCGCCGACCTGACGACCGGTCACAACATCGTCGGCACGGTCTTCATGGAATGCGGCGCCTTCTATCGCGCAGATGCGGACGAACGCATGAAGCCTGTCGGTGAAGTGGAGTTCGTCAATGGCGTAGCGGCACAAAGCGCGAGCGGACTCTATGGCGATGTGCGCGCCTGCGCCGGGATCGTCGGCCATGCTGACCTGCTCGCAGGCGAACATGCCGGCGCAGTGCTCGATGCGCTGGATGCTGCCGGTAACGGCAGGTTCCGCGGCATTCGACACCAGGGCGCGTGGGACAAGGATGGCGAAGTGCTCGGCGCCCCCTTCCATGCTCCTGAAGGTCTCTACGCCGAAAAGCGCTTCCGCGAAGGGCTCGCGGAAGTGGGCAAGCGAGGCATGACTTTCGATGCCTGGGTGATCGAGCCGCAACTCGACGACGTGATCGACCTGGCCAAGGCTTTTCCCGACCAGCCGATCATGCTCGACCATTGCGGCACGCCGCTCAATATCGCGAGCTATTCGGGCAAGCTGCACGAACGCTTCGACACATGGCGCACCAAGATCCATGCCCTTGCCGAATGCGAGAATGTTTCAGTCAAGCTCGGAGGCCTGGCGATGGCGTTCTGCGGGCTGCCGGAAGACGGCCCCGCCAAGGGCCTCGGCTCCGAGACCCTGGCTGCCATGTGGCGGCCCTACATCGAAACCTGCATCGAGGCCTTCGGCACGAAGCGCGGCCTGTTCGAAAGCAACTATCCGGTGGACCGCTGGGGCGCGACCTATCCGGTGCTGTGGAACGCCTTCAAGCGGATCACCCATGGCTACACCGCCGAGGAGAAACGCGATCTCTATGCAGGCAACGCCGCGCGTTTCTACAAGCTCGAAGGGCTGCCGGGCCTCGCCGATTGACACTTCTCGCTCGACAAGCGCGGGCGCGGTCAATAGTCGGTAGAAAAGTTTCAGAATAAAACGGAGAGACAGACCATGGCCCTGCCCGCCCCTTTCGATCGCATGCGACTGCCGATCATCGGATCGCCGCTTTTCATCGTCTCGGGGCCGGAACTGGTCATCGCCCAGTGCAAGGCGGGGATCGTCGGTTCGTTTCCCGCGCTGAACGCACGTCCGTCGGGCGTGCTCGATGAATGGCTGCACCGGATCACGGAGGAGCTCGCCGCGCATAATCGCGACAATCCGGACCGTCCTGCTGCGCCCTACGCGGTCAACCAGATCGTCCACCGCAGCAACGACCGGCTCGAGGAAGACATGGAAGTCTGCGCCAAGTGGCAGGTGCCGATGGTCATCACCTCGCTCGGCGCGCGAGAGGACATCTTCTCCGCCGTGCGTAAGTGGGGCGGCATCACGTTGCATGACGTGATCAACGACCGCTTTGCCCGCAAGGCGATCGAAAAAGGCGCGGACGGCCTCATCCCGGTAGCTGCAGGCGCAGGCGGCCATGCCGGCGTGCAGTCGCCCTTCGCACTGATGCAGGAAATCCGCAGCTGGTTCGACGGGCTCGTCGCGCTTTCAGGGTCCATCGCCCACGGACGCTCGGTTCTCGCCGCGCAGGCGATGGGTGCAGACTTCGCCTATATCGGCTCGCCATGGATCGCGACCAAGGAAGCGAATGCCGACGCCGCGTACAAGCAGGAAATCGTCGAGAGCCAGGCGGCGGACATCGTCTACACCAACCTCTTCACCGGCGTGCATGGCAACTACCTGCGTGGCTCGATCGAGAAGGCGGGGCTCGATCCCGACAACCTGCCCGAAAGCGACCCGAGCAAGATGAATTTCGGTTCCGGTGGCAACACCAAGTCGAAGGCCTGGAAGGACATCTGGGGCTCCGGCCAGGGTGTCGGCATGGTGAAGGCAGTCGAGAGCGTTGCCGACCGAGTCGACCGTCTCGAACAGGAATATATCGCTGCGAAGGAAGAGCTTGCGGCCAAGACCTGACCGCTCGCCGGTCAGCGCTGGACCTTAAGCACCCCGGCCGCTTCATCCGGAGTAATCCGCATGGTGCGGCCGTCGAGACCGGTGAAAATTTCTTCGGACTGAAGCCCGCCCATCAGCAAGACGTGCCGGATCAGCCGGTCGGCAACGCGCCGCGCCTCCCCGGCATCGGCGAACAGGCCCGACGCGATCACCATCTCCTTGCCGATCAGCGGCTTCAGCCCGCGCGTTTCGAAGGCGCCGTCATCAAGCGTTTCCAGGGCAACAAGCGCCTCGACCGGCATGTCTCCACCATCCCGCCATCCGGAAAAGGCGGCTTCGAACTGGCCGAGCGAAAACGTTTTGCCAGCCGGTGGCCAGTGAACCTGCAGGCAATTATCCAGCACCCCGAGCAGGTCGAGCGCGCCGGCGAAGAACTGCCTCACTACCGGCAAAGGAGTTGGCGAAGAGCGAAGATGCGGTCCGAGCCGCAGGATCATCGTCTCGCCCGCCACCGCCGGGTCCGGCGAGCCGGCCGGCGCCCCTTCGGCAAAGCCGCACAGATCGAGCGACATTCCGCCCGATACCAGCTCCGCGCATTGCACCCCCTCGCCATCCGTGAAAGGCGCACCAAGCGTGCTCCGCCTGATAGGCTCGAGCCGTTGGGAGAGAGATTTGCACGTCGGGCGATCACCGGCCCGGAAAGAAAGCACTAACCTTAGCGGCGTGCTGCTGCAGTTCTGATCATTCACTTTGATTTGCGACCCAGGCTGAAAAGACCCCGTTCGGCGTGTAATCCGCTTTCGGACGCACGGTCGAGTCTTCGCCTGCGAGTTTGCTCCATTCCGGAGCAGTTTTTCGGATCTCAGAAAATC
Source organism: Erythrobacter sp. HKB08 (assembly GCF_004114695.1). Taxonomy (NCBI): domain Bacteria; kingdom Pseudomonadati; phylum Pseudomonadota; class Alphaproteobacteria; order Sphingomonadales; family Erythrobacteraceae; genus Erythrobacter; species Erythrobacter sp. HKB08. Next base: position 1,746,064 of record NZ_CP035310.1, on the reverse strand, counting down.
CCGAGCGAAAGCCCTTCGGCAAGGCTCGCCCCAAGTTCGAAGCATTCGCGCCTGCGCTCGTCCGACAGCTCCTTGTCGGCCCAGATGGTTTCGGCGGTCTGGGCCTGGAAGTTGAAGATGATCGGGTCGGCCACACGGCGCAATCTCCACCCGGTCGCGATCCGGTCGATCTGGCGCTGGGCCCCCTCGCCATCCGAACCGGCGGCAATCGCCGTCGCATAGGCACGGCCCTCGATCTTGCCGAGCACGCCATAATACGTCCGGTCGAACATCTCCTTCATCATCCCGCTCATAGTCGCGAGATTCTCCGGACATACGAAGAGATAGGCGCGTGCCGTTAGTATATCAGCGACATTCACCGTGTGCGCCGGCATCAGCTTTGCGCTCTCGCCCGCTCCCTCGGCCGCCGCGCGCGCCATCGCCTCGGATGCGCCGGTGCGGCTGTGCCAGGCGATAAGCAGTGGTGGTGTGTCGCTCATGCGGTCCGGGGTCACCTGCCACCTGTCGATTGTCAATCGCCTATGCTTTTCGCGCGCGCAGCCAGCGGCTATCCTAAGGGTATGGCTTCAAGTGCGATTTCCAATGTGTTCGGCGTCGAGCATTCCCTGACGGGCAAGGCCTGGCAGTGGCGCGGCGGCAATATGGATCTCGGTCATAGCCAGCCGGGGCAGCTCGACGACGTAGTGACGCAGCTCCTGCTCTCGCGCGGGGTGGAGCGCGACGATATCGAGCGCCATCGCAATCCGACGCTGCGCGCTTTCCTGCCCGACCCCTCGCTGTTCCAGGATATGGACCTCGCCGCGGAACGGATCGCCCAGGCAATCCTGAGCGAAGAGAAAATCACCGTCTATGGCGACTACGACGTGGACGGTGCGACCAGCGCTGCATTGCTGATCCGCTTGCTCGACCAGCTCGGCGTCGCTGCCGATTACTATATCCCCGACCGGTTGCTCGAAGGCTACGGCCCGAGCGGAGAAGCCCTTGTGCGCCTTGGCGAGCAGGGTTCGAGCCTCGTGGTCACGGTCGATTGCGGCGCGATGGCCTTCGACGCGCTGCAACGGGCGCGCGATGCCGGAGTCGACGTGATCGTGGTCGATCACCACAAATGCGCGAGCGAACTGCCAAAGGCGGTGGCGCTGGTGAACCCCAACCGCCTCGACGAAAGCGACGAAGGGGCCGCGCACGGGCATCTCGCCGCAGTCGGCGTCGCGTTCCTCCTCGCCATCGCGCTGGTTCGCACATTGCGTCAGCGCGGATATTTCGAGAGCCGGCGCGAACCTGATTTGCTCGGTCTGCTTGACCTCGTGGCGCTCGGCACCGTGGCGGACGTGGCGCAATTGCATGGCCTCAACCGTGCATTCGTCGCGCAGGGCCTCAAGGTCATGGCGAAACGCGACAATATCGGCATGTCGGCGCTGATCGACGCGAGCCGTTTGAAGCGCGCGCCTATGTGCAGCGACCTCGGCTTCGCGCTCGGCCCGCGCATTAATGCCGGTGGCCGGGTGGGCGAATCGACGCTGGGCGTGCGGCTCCTTACCTCCTCCGATCCCGACGAGGCCCGCGCAATCGCCGAACAGCTATCGCAGCTCAACGAAGAGCGTCGCGCGATCGAGGCGATAGTTCAGGCGGAAGCGGAAGACCAGATCGCGAGCCAGCACAACCGCTCGGTCCTGACATTGTCGGGCGCTGGCTGGCATCCCGGCGTGATCGGCATCGTTGCCGGGCGCATCAAGGAAAAGACCGGCAAGCCCGCGCTTGTCGTCGCACTCGATTCGGAAACGGCGGAAGGCAAGGGATCGGGCCGCTCGATCCCGGGCGTCGACCTCGGAGCCGCTATCATTGCCGCGCGCGAAGCCGACCTGCTCGTGGCCGGGGGCGGCCATGCGATGGCGGCGGGCCTGACGGTGGCTGAATCGAAGCTGGACGAGTTCGCCGACTGGCTCGACGAGAAACTGGCGCGCGATGTCTCTCGCGCGCAGGCCAGCCTTGCACTCAAGATCGACCTCGCCGTCACCCCGCGCGGGCTCACTCCCGAACTTGTCGGCACGCTCGAGCAGGCGGGGCCGTTTGGCGTGGGCTGGCCGGGACCGAAAATCGGCGTCGGCCCGGTGAGGATCGTGCGTGCGGACATCGTCGGGCAGGACCATCTTCGACTGATCGCATCGGGCGATGACGGCGCATCGCTTAAGTGCATCGCCTTCCGCGCTGCCGACAGCGATTGGGGCCAGGCAATCCTGCACGGCGCAAAGGGCCGCAAGCTGTGGCTCGCCGGACGGGCGAAAATCGACGACTGGGGTCCGACACCTAAGGCGGAGCTTCATCTGGAAGACGCTGCCTGGGCCGACTAGCAAATTTGCTTGCATTGGAGGCTTGACGCGTAGCAGCCTCACGCCTAATTGCCCCGCCACGCCACCGACCCGCCAAGCGGGTGTGGCCCGTTCGTCTAGCGGTTAGGACGCGGCCCTTTCACGGCTGAAACACGGGTTCGATTCCCGTACGGGTCACCACGGTGGCGGTATTGCATCTGCAATCCGCGCAAAGCGCCACTTGTGTGGCCCGTTCGTCTAGCGGTTAGGACGCGGCCCTTTCACGGCTGAAACACGGGTTCGATTCCCGTACGGGTCACCAACTCTTCCTTCGAAAATTATCCCCACCCTGTGGCGCTTGGCAAAACAGCCCGCTAAGGGCCGAGGCATGTCGCAGCGGCGTGACTTTCCCTGGGCCGGACTCGTTCTCGCAATTGCGACGATGGTCGTCGTCTATCTGACGACCGACGAACTGGTCCTTTCCTTCGCCGCCTTGGTCATCTGGCTCGGAACGCTGTGGATGGCGTTCTGGACCCCACCGGAAATCCAACGCGAAGTCATCACCGACAAATATGACGTCGAACGGGTTGCGAAACTGGTCGAGAATTCGGGCACACCGATCCTCGTCACCCGCAGGAACCGCATCATCAGCGCCAATCGGGTTGCGACGAAGGTTCTGGGCCGGCACGTCGTCGACCAGGATGCGCGCGTCACTTTCCGCCACCCCGAAGCGATCGCGCTGATCGATGCCAAGGCGAGCGGGCGCGCCCGTGTACGCGGCCTTTCGCGCAGGCAGGACATCTGGCTGTTCAATCGCCAGCAACTCGACGACGAACTCGCCGTTATCGAACTGCTGAACCAGACAGCCGAGGCCGATATCAGCCGCGCGCATACGGACTTCGTCGCCAATGCCAGCCACGAACTGCGCACCCCCCTCGCCTCGATCATCGGCTATACCGAAACGCTGCTCGAGGAAGGCGCAGAGCCCAAGCCAGAGACGCGCAAGAAGTTCCTCAAAACGATCCTGAGCGAAGCATCGCGCCTGCAAAGCCTCGTCAGCGACCTCATGTCGCTATCGCGCGTGGAAGCGGAAAAACACGACCGGCCCGAAGCGGAGGTCGACCTTGCAAGGCTCGTGCAGCAGGCGGCGAAAGATGCCGCAGGGCTGGAGCGGCAGGACCGCCTCGACTTCGCAATCGATACCGATGCCAAGGTTCTCGGCGACGAACGCCAGCTGGAACAGCTAGTGCGCAACCTCGTCGACAACGCGCTGAAATACGGTGCCAGGGAAGAGAAGGTCACCGTCGGCCTCACCCGAAAGGATGCAAAGACCGTCGAATTCTCGGTCGAGGACCGGGGCGAAGGCATTTCGCCGGAACACATCCCGCACCTTACGCGGCGCTTTTATCGCACCGACCCGGGCCGCAGCCGCGCATCGGGCGGCACGGGCCTAGGCCTTGCTATCGTCAAACATATCGTGGAGCGACACGCCGGCAAGCTCGACATTACGAGCGAACTCGGCAAGGGCTCGACCTTCAAGGTTCGCTTGCCGATACACGAAGACGAGGGTGCCGATGCCAAGTGACCCGCAGCCCTGTGCGGACGTTGTAACATTAGCGTCACAATTATCCCACAAGCGCACCAATGGCCGCTATGGGCAACGCCCAGAGCCGTCGATTCGAGGCGCGTCCATCGACACCGGGAGCAATCCAATGCCCTCCCTCCGCCGAACCGTTGAACCAGTTTCACTCGTGAAAAGCATCTGATGTCTTCAGGCGTACTCTTCTTGCTCGCACTCGGCCTGGGCCTTGCCGCCTGGCTGGCCGGTCGTGCGCGTGCGTGGACCTTCAAGAAAGAAGCGGGCGGTGCCCGTCTTGCCGCGCTGCCGAACTACCATGCGTGGTATGTCGCACTGTGGGTCTTCGTGCCCGTCGCGATTTTCGCGGTGGTGTGGTCGATCCTCTCGCCGGGGCTCGTCATCCAGTCGGTCCTGGCATCGCCCGAGGCGTCCAGCCTTCCCGAGTTCGGCTTCCAGCGCGACAATCTCCTGCGCGAGGCCCAGGCTGTCGCATCCGGCGCCGCACCCGATGTCTTCAATGAAGCCGCCCGCCCGCTGATCGAGCCCTTCCGCGAGGCGATGGGGCTCTACAACATGATCGGCCTCGGCGTTGCGCTGGTCATTGCCTTCCTCGCTGGCGCATTCGCTTTCCTGCGCCTGCGGCCCGACTTCACCGCACGGACCCGCGTAGAGCGCACGGTCATGGCCGTGCTGCTGATCGCCTCGCTCGTTGCTATCCTGACGACGCTCGGCATCCTCGTGAGCCTAGTGTTCGAGACCATCCGCTTCTTCGGCATGGTGAGCCCGGTCGATTTCCTGTTCGGCCTCCAGTGGAACCCCGACCCGATGAGCAGTGCGGAGAACCCCGACGGCTCGCGCTACGGGGCGATCCCGCTCTTCTGGGGCACGATCTTCATCGGCGCGATCATTGCCATGATCGTCGCAATCCCGCTCGGCCTGATGAGTGCGATCTACCTGACGCAATATGCAAGCCGCCGCCTGCGCAGCTGGATCAAGCCCGCGCTCGAGATTCTCGCCGGCGTGCCTACGGTCGTTTATGGCTATTTCGCCGCGCTGACGGTGGCACCGTTCATCCGCGACATCGCGCAGGCGATCGGCATTTCCGGCGCATCGAGCGAGAGTGCGCTTGCCGCCGGTCTCGTCATGGGCGTGATGATCATCCCGTTCGTCTCCTCCATGGCAGACGATGCGATCGCAGCCGTTCCGGCAGCCATGCGCGACGGCAGTCTTGCGATGGGCGCAACCCAGTCGGAAACGATCAAGCGCGTCCTCATCCCTGCCGCCCTCCCCGGTATCGTTGCCGGCGTGATGCTCGCCATCAGCCGCGCGATCGGCGAAACCATGATCGTCGTGATGGCCGCCTCGACGGCCGCGAACCTGAGCGCCAATCCGCTCGAGTCCATGACTACGGTCACCGTCCAGATCGTCGCGATGCTGACCGGCGAAGGCAGTTTCGACCATCCGGCCACGCTGAGCGCCTTTGCACTCGGCACCGTTCTCTTCCTTGTTACGCTGGGTTTGAATTTCATCGCCCTGCGCGTCGTAAAGAGGTTCCGCGAAGCTTATGAGTGAGCGAGTAGCCCCTACCCGGACCCCCGAGTTCGAGCAGCGCCTGAAGAAGCGCTACAAGGCCGAGCGTCGATTCAAGATGGTCGGTCTCGGCGCGATCATCTTTTCGGTCGTCGTCCTTGCATTTCTGCTGGCGAATATGACGCTGAACGGCGTCGGCGGTTTCCAGCGCACCGAACTGGCAGTCGAGCTCGACCTTGCGAACAGCGGTCTTTCGGTGTCGCCGGAAGCACTGTCGCAGCCGACCGCGGTGCAGTCGCTCGAAATGCAGGGCCTGCCGCAGGTCGTCGATCTTGCCGCAGAGGAAGCGCTTGGTGTCGATGGCGCCCAGGAGCTCAGCTCGAACGCTTGGCGCGAGGTTGCCGAGGAAATCATTTCCGATCCGTCGAGCGCGGAGAGCAAGCAGACCTTCTGGCTCCCCGCCTCACCCGACCTTGCCGCAGCCTATTCGGGTGACGGCTCCACGGAACTTTCCGGCCTCGCCCAGCGGCTGAGCAGCGAGGGCAAGCTGGAAAACCGCTTCGATGGCGGCTTCCTCGCTCGTTCCGACGCGACCGACCCGCAATCGGTCGGTATCTGGGGTGCGCTCAAGGGCTCGATGCTGACGATGCTCGTCACGCTCCTGCTCGCATTCCCGATCGGCGTGCTCGCAGCGCTCTACCTCGAGGAATATGCGCCGAAGAACCGCTGGACGGACATCATCGAGGTATCGATCAACAACCTCGCGGCGGTCCCCTCGATCATCTTCGGCCTGCTCGGTCTCGCGGTCTTCCTGTGGATCTTCCCGAACTATCGCTCGGCCCCGCTGATCGGCGGCATGACGCTCGCCCTCATGACGCTGCCGGTGATCGTGATTTCGGGCCGAAATGCGATCAAGGCCGTCCCGCCGAGCATTCGCGACGGTGCGCTCGCCGTGGGCGCCTCGCCGGTGCAGGTGGTCTTCCACCACGTCCTTCCGCTCGCCCTGCCCGGTATCCTGACCGGCACCATCATCGGCATGGCCCGCGCGCTGGGTGAAACCGCGCCGCTGCTGATGATCGGCATGCGCGCATTCGTCGCCACCCCGCCCGACGGCTTCACTTCGCCTGCCACGGTCCTGCCGGTCCAGATCTTCCTCTGGTCCGACGAGATCGACCGCGGCTTCGTCGAGCGGACCTCGGCGGCGATTATCGTGCTATTGCTGTTCCTCCTGGTGATGAACGGCCTCGCAATCTACCTTCGCAACAAATTCGAGAAAACCTGGTGACCGTAGTCCACGAAAACCTCGAGCAGACCGCCGCCAAGATGGCTGCGCGCAATGTCTCCGTCTATTACGGGGACAAGAAGGCAATCGACGACGTTTCGATCGATATCCCGACCGAATACGTCACCGCCTTCATCGGCCCGTCGGGCTGCGGCAAATCGACCTTCCTGCGCACGCTCAACCGGATGAACGACACCATCCCGAGCGCGCGTGTCGAGGGCGAAATCACGCTCGATGGCGAGGATATCTACAAGTCGGGCATGGACGTCGTGCAGCTTCGCGCGCGCGTCGGCATGGTCTTCCAGAAGCCGAACCCGTTCCCGAAATCGATTTACGAGAACATCGCATACGGCCCGAAGATCCACGGCCTTGCCGACGGCAAGAGCGAGCTCGACGAAGTGGTCGAGAAGTCGCTTCGCCGCGCCGGTCTGTGGGAAGAGGTCAAGGACCGTCTCGAAGACAGCGGCACCGCGCTTTCCGGCGGCCAGCAGCAGCGCCTGTGCATCGCCCGCGCGATTGCAGTCGATCCCGAAGTCATCCTGATGGATGAGCCCTGCTCGGCCCTCGACCCGATCGCGACCGCGAAGATCGAGGAACTGATCGACGAACTGAACGGCCGCTATGCCATCGTCATCGTCACCCACTCGATGCAGCAGGCAGCGCGCGTTTCGCAGCGCACGGCTTTCTTCCACCTCGGAAAGATGGTGGAATATGGTCGCACTTCTGACATATTCACCAATCCGCTCGAACAGCGGACGCAAGACTACATCACGGGACGCTACGGCTAATGGTTGAGCACACAGTCAAAGCCTTCGACGAGGAAATCACCCGGCTTCGCGGCCTGATCGCGGAGATGGGCGGCCTTGCCGAGCTTTCGATCCAGGAAGCCCTGGACGCGCTCGTGCGTGGCGACGAGGAAACGGCGGAAGGCGTCATCAAGCGCGACAAGAAGATCGACGCGCTTGAATCCGAAGTCGACAAGCTCGCGGTGCGCATCATCGCCCTGCGCGCGCCGATGGCGGACGACCTGCGCGAAGTGATTGCCGCGCTGAAGATCGCCGGCGTGGTCGAGCGTATCGGCGACTACTCGAAGAACATCGCCAAGCGCGTCGGCCAGATCGAGGGTCGCGCCAAGTTCGAGCCCTTTACCCTGCTTCCCGCCATGGGCGAGATCGCGGCGGAAATGGTCCACGACGTGCTCACCGCCTACGCGGCGCGCGATCCGGTGCTGGCCCGCGAAGTCATCGCGACCGACGAGAAGGTCGACGCCTTCTACAACAGCATCTTCCGCAACGTGGTGAGCTACATGGTCGAGAACCCGGCCATTATCTCGAGCGCGGCGCAGCTGCTCTTCATCGCGCGCAACCTCGAGCGCATCGGCGACCACGCGACGAATGTTGCAGAAATGGTGCACTTCGCCTCCACCGGCACCTATCCGCCCGACGACGACATCGATTGACGCAAGGCGGTCGCAAAGCTGTAACATTGATGGTGCTCACTGAACGGCGAAAACAGGGATGAGTACCATGTCGACCGCCAAGCTGCTTCTCGTCGAAGACGATCCGGCCCTATCCGAGCTTCTCCAGTTCCGTTTCGAGACCGAGGGCTATGACGTGCGCGTCACGCCCGATGGCGACGAGGCACTGGTCATGGCGTCCGAAGAGCTGCCCGACCTCATCATTCTCGACTGGATGATCGAGGGCACCAGCGGCATCGAAGTTTGCCGCCGCCTGCGCCGCTCGAAGGAAACCGGGCACGTCCCGATCATCATGCTGACCGCGCGCGAGGCCGAGGACGACCGGATTCGCGGCCTCGAAACAGGTGCCGACGATTATCTCACCAAGCCGTTCAGCCCGCGCGAACTGCTCGCGCGCGTTGCGGCGGTCATGCGGCGCATTCGCCCTGCATTGGCCGGGGAGTCGCTCGAAGTCGGCGACATCCGCCTCGATCCGGTCGCACACAAGGTCGAACGGCGCGGCAAGTCGCTCCAGCTCGGCCCGACCGAATACCGCCTGCTGAAATTCTTCATGGAAAGCCCGGGCCGCGTCTTCAGCCGAAACCAGCTGCTCGACGGCGTATGGGGCACGGGAAGCGATATCGAGCTGCGGACGGTCGACGTCCATATCCGTCGCTTGCGCAAGGCGATCGAAATGGACGGGGCCAAGGACCCGATCCGCACCGTGCGTTCTGCAGGATACGCGCTCGAAAACTGAGCTAGCGGCAGACGCTGCGGTACCGCTCCGACTGGTCGAAGTGGAAATGGTCGCGGTGCGCCTCGTTGTAGTCGGGCGACAGCACGGTCGCGAACATCTGGCATGAGCCGTCGCGCACATCGCGCAGGAAACGCGCCTTCGCTCCCTCGTCAGCCCAGTCCGCGAGGACGCTGATGCGCTGACCGTCTTCGGTCTCGAAACCGGCGATGTCGATTGCATTGCCGGTCGCATGTTCGCTCCACGGGGCATCTGGTGAGCCGTACATGCGGCGACAGCTATAGGCCCCGAGATGGTCGACCTGCGCGATCTCGCTGCCGAGATGGCGCATCGCGGCAGGCTGCACCACATCGCGCATCCATAGGTGCAGCCCGATGCCGACCGGGCAGGTCGTCGCCGGCGGGTCCGCGAGCGGAAGCGCCGCCATGACCGTACGGTCCGGCCTGGCGCATTGTCCCTCTCCCGCTGCTTCGAGCGCGCGGTAGGTTACGTCGCTGCGGTCGAGGACCGCGCGGCATTCCGCGGGATCGCCCTTGAGTGCGAGCAACTTGCCCTCGGTCGCCCAGCCCGGCGGATCGTCGAGATCGAGCGGCGCCCACGGGTTGTGCTCCGGATGCTCTGCCAGCCATGCGCGGCCTGCCACGAGCAGTCCGATCGCCAGCAGCAGCATGATCACCCGCCTATCGCCGGCGAACTTTCCTATGCGCCGGGAAATCCTGAAGCGGTCGTTCAATGGAAGTCCCTCGATTTCGGCATGATCCGCACATCGCGCGGATGGCCCTGGTGGTAGCCGCATTCGCGGTTGCCCGGCGGCGGTTCCTGCCACGGCTCGACCGGCTTGTAAGGATCGTCAGCCCCTTCCCGCAAGTCGTTGCGCGGATTGGCTTTTCCAGTCTGTAGCGGGCTGTTGACATGGTCGGCCCGCGCGATGGGCGCATTGAGTATGTCGTCCGACAGCTTGTAGAGCTGGTGGCTCGCGTCGGTCATGTGGTGGGCGATGACGTGGATCACCTCGTCGTCATACTCGACCCGCCCACGCACTTCCATCAGGCGTGAACCCATCACCACAGTGCGTTGTTTTTCCTTGAGATCGGGCCACACGACCAGGTTGATGACGCCGGTCTCGTCCTCCAGCGTGATGAAGCACACGCCCTTGGCGCTGCCCGGTCGCTGGCGGATCAGCACCACGCCGGCGACATTGACCATGGAACGGAACTTGCGCTCGCGCAGGTCGCAGGCGCGCACGAAGCCGCGCTCGGCAAGCTCGGGGCGCAGGAAGGCCATGGGGTGCGCTTTCAGGCTGAGGCGCGTCGTCTGGTAGTCGGCGACCACCTCCTCCGACAGCGGCATCTGCGGCAGGTGCGTACGCGCCTTCTCCGCCCCTTCGTCGCGCTGCTCGGCATGACGGAACAGCGGCAGGTCGGGCCCGGAGACGATGCTGCGCGCATCCCACAGCGCCTGCCGCCGCGACAGCTGCATGGAACCGAAGCAATCCGCGCTGGCGAGCCGTTCGACATGCGCCGGCGGCACGCGAGCCCGGTCACGTAGCGCCATGACGTCATCGTAAGCCCCTGTTTCCTCGCGCTCGGCGACGATCCGGGCGGCGATATGCTCGGGCAGCCCGTCGACCTGCCGCAGGCCGAGCCGCAACGCGATATGCCGGTCGAGCCGCCCGCTGTCGCGGCAATCCGTCGCGGCGTCACCGATGGTTTCAAGCGTGCAATCCCACTGCGAGTGATTGACGTCGGCCGGCAGCACGATGACGCCATGCTCGCTCGCATCGCGAACGATCTGCGCCGGGGCATAGAAGCCCATCGGCTGCGAGTTGAGCAGCGCACAAGCGAAGGCGGCAGGGAAGTGGCATTTGAGCCAGCTCGATACATAGACAAGGTGCGCGAAGCTCGCCGCGTGGCTTTCGGGGAAGCCGTATTCGCCGAAACCGCGGATCTGGTTGAAGCAGCGCTGGGCGAAGTCGCGGTCGTATCCGCGTGTCACCATGCGCTCGACCATCATGTCCTGCAACTCGTCGACCATGCCGCGGCTGCGGAAGGTCGCCATCGCCTTGCGCAGTCGGTTCGCCTCGGTGGAGGAGAACCTGGCCGCGTCGAGCGCGATCTTCATCGCCTGTTCCTGGAAGATCGGCACGCCCAGCGTACGCTCGAGAATGCTCGACAGCTCATCCGGCGGGCCGTGCTCGGGGCTCGGGGCGGGAATGACGACCTTTTCCGCCCCGCGGCGCCGCTTGAGGTAGGGATGGACCATGTCGCCCTGGATCGGGCCGGGACGCACGATCGCGACCTGAATGACGAGGTCGTAGAACTCGCGCGGGCGCAGGCGTGGCAGCATGTTCATCTGCGCCCGGCTCTCGACCTGGAAGACGCCGAGCGAGTCCCCCTTGCGCAGCATGGCGTAGGTTTCGGGGTCCTCGCGCGGGACGGTGGCAAGCGTCAGCCGCCTTTCATGATGTTTTTCAAGCAGATCGAGGCATTTCTTGATGCAGGTCAGCATGCCGAGGGCGAGCACGTCGACCTTGAGGATACCGAGCGCCTCGATGTCGTCCTTGTCCCATTCGATGAAACTGCGCTCCGGCATGGCCCCGTTCCCGATCGGCACGGTTTCGGTGAGCGCGCCCTCAGTGAGGATGAAACCGCCGACATGCTGCGACAAATGGCGCGGCATTCCAATCATTTGCTCGGTCAGTTTGAGAACACGGCGGAGATGCGGATCGGTGATGTCCATCCCGGTTTCCGCGACATGCGCCTCGCCGATCTCGCGGCCCCACCCGCCCCAGACAGTCCGGGCGAGCGCGCTGGTGACATCCTCCGACAGGCCCATCGCCTTGCCGACCTCGCGGATCGCCATGCGCGGGCGGTAGTGGATGACCGTCGCGCACAGTCCTGCGCGGTGGCGTCCGTACTTGCGGTAGATGTGCTGGATCACCTCCTCTCGCCGCTCGTGCTCGAAATCGACGTCGATATCGGGCGGTTCCTTGCGTTCTTCTGAGATGAAGCGGTCGAACAGCAGCTGGTGCTTCGACGGATCGACGCTGGTGATGCCGAGGCAGTAGCACACCGCCGAGTTCGCCGCGCTGCCCCGCCCCTGGCACAGGATCGGCGGATCAACCTCGTTGCGGGCGAAGTCGACGATGTCCTTGATGGTGAGGAAATAGCGCGCGAGATCCAGCTTCTCGATCAATTCGAGCTCGCGCTCGAGCGTTGCCTCGACGCTGTCCGGCACACCGTGGGGGTAGCGCCACTGCGCCCCCTGCCAGGTAGATTTTTCAAGGTATTGCTGTGGCGTCATGCCGCCGGGATAAATCTCTTCCGGGTATTCGTAGCGCAGCTCGTCGAGGCTGAAATCGCACGTATCGGCGACCTCGCGCGCTGCGGCGATTGCATGGGGCCAGCGCTCGAACAGGCGGAGCATGACCTCTGGCGGCTTGAGGTAGCGCTCGGCATTGCCGTGCAGCAGGTGGCCCGCCGCATCGACCGTGGTCTTGTGGCGGATCGCGGTCATTACGTCCTGCAGCGGGCGGCGCTGGGGGGCGTGGTAGTGAACGTCGTTGGTCGCAAGCAAAGACAGCCCGTTTGCCCTCGCCAGCGTATCGAGCCGGTCGATGCGCGCCACGTCGTCGCCGGAGTAGAGATAGCTCGCCGCGATGTGGCGAAGGCTCGGCAAACCCTTGGCAAGATGGGGAATTGCCTGCGCGAAGGGCACCTCCACACGCCGCTGCACCGTGCGCCCGCCGATCGCGATGACATTGCTCGCCCAGGCAGGCACGGTCACCTCCGCGTCGAGATCGCGCGGAGGCAGGAGAATAAGCTGCACCCCCTCGGCATGGGCGGCGAGCATGCGCAGCGAAATGTCGCACTCGCCCTTGGCCTGCCACTCCCCGTCGAGCGTCTGCATCCGCCCGGCGCTGATCAGGCGGCAGAGCCTGCCATAGGCCGCCCGGTCGCGCGGGTAGGCGAGGAAGGCCAGCCCCTCGACCGTTTCCACACGGCAGCCGATAAGTGGCTTCAATTTAAGCGTTTTCGCTTCAGTGTGGATGCGGACCACGCCGGCCATGGTGTTCGCATCGGCGATCCCGATCGCGTCATAGCCGTGCTGGCGTGCGGTCATCACGAGGTCGACCGCATCGGAGGCTCCGCGCAGGAAGCTGAAACAGCTCACCAGCCCAAGCTCGACGAAGGGCGCACGTGGCGGCGCGTCGATCAGGTCGGGATCGAGTTCGATCCTTCGCTTGTCGGGAGTGAGGGCCGCCTCGGGCATATCACGCTGCGAGCTCCTCCAGCCGCTCCTTCACGGCGGCGAGATCGGCGTCGAACAGGCGAGCCTGCTTCTCGGCCGCCTCGCCGTCGAGGCGCAGGAGGTAGGAGGGGTGCGCGGTGATCCACAGCTCGCTGCCATCCTCGAGCGCAATCGGTTCGCCGCGAGCTTTGGAGATACTTACCGTCTTGCCGAGCATTCCGCGCGCCGCGCTCGCACCGAGGGCCAGGATGACCCTGGGCTTCACGATCGCGCGCTCGCTCTCGATCCACCAGCGACAGGTGTCGATTTCCTTCGCGGTCGGCGACTGGTGCAGCCGGCGCTTGCCGCGCTGGACGTATTTGAAGTGCTTCACCGTGTTGGTGACATAGGCCGCGCCGCGATCGATCCCCGCCTTCTCGAGATGGCGGTCGAGCAATTGCCCGGCGGGACCGACGAAGGGACGGCCTGCCTGGTCCTCCTGGTCGCCCGGCTGCTCGCCGACGATCATGAGAGAAGCATCGCGCGGCCCCTCGCCCATCACCGCATGGTTGTCGAGCTGGCCGATCGGGCATTTGCGGCAGCGATGGATCGCCGCATCGATCGCCTCGAGCGTGTCGGGCCGAGCCTCGAATTCCAGCGCACCTGCCTCGACCATTTGCGACTCCCGTTTCTGCGCGCCCGCGACCAGCTCGGGAATGAGCGATGCCTCGGGCATATTCTTCCAGTACTTCTTGGGCATCTCCTTGAGCATGGCGCCCACCTTCAAACGCGCCGGATTGAAAATGGATGCGTAGTACTTGCGCCACAGGTCCTCGGTCGGATCGCCGCTCGGCGCATCGCTGCGCTGCGCAGGCGGGCCTTCGGACATGGTGTGGCCGTCCCAGTGGAGGCAGCCCTTCGGGGTCAGGATCGACCATTTCATGTTGGCGAAGCGGCGCATGAAGAAGCCTGCATTGGCGCGCACGATGTGATGCTCCGGCTCGAACCAGGCGACGTAGTAGTCCTGCGCTTCGGGCTCGTCGCTCTCGACCAGGCGGAAGCGGACGAAGGCGTGCATCTTGTGGCTGTCGCGCCGCACGTTCTTGTCGAGCTCTTCCACGCGGCGCACGTCGAGGTCGGTCTTGTCCTCCATCAGCCGCGGGTTGGACTGGAGCCGCCAGAGCAGGCGGTAAAGCAGCGCGAAACGTTCAGGCTCGGAATGGAGCGCAGCATTCTTCGCGAGCGAGACGAAACGGCGGTTGGCGCGCACGGGCCGCGCGCCCGCTTCGGGCACGGGCAGGCGACGGTCGCCGCCGGAGAAGAGATCACCACTACCGCCCGGCTCGACCCATGCCACCCGGTCCGGCGGCACGTCGCATTGCACGAGCTGCCGCGCCCGTTCGCGCCAGAAGTCGAAATCGTCCGGCTCGGGCAGGTTCACCACGTAATAGGTGCCGAGCTTCACATGCTGGAGCGCCGTCATGCCGCGAACAGCTCCAGCTGCTCCTGCTTCGGCGCGAGCAGGCGGCGCAGGTCCGCCCGGTCGGTCAGCATGGTCGGTCGCCAGTCGAGCGTGCAGATGAAAGGCCGCACCTTGGCGATCGACTGGGTAAGGCGCGCGACGTCATCCAGTCGCAGCGCGTGGTGGCGTCGTGCCGCAATGATCCGGTTTACCGCCGTGACGCCAAGTCCGGGCACGCGCAGCAATTGCTCGCGGCCCGCGCGGTTGACGTCGAGCGGGAACATGTCGCGGAACTTGAGCGCCCAGGCGAGCTTGGGATCGATGTCGAGCGGCAGGTTCCCCGCCGCATCGGTCGCCTGCATGACTTCGCCCGGCTTGTAGCCATAGAAGCGCATCAGCCAGTCGGACTGGTAGAGGCGGTGCTCGCGGATCAGCGGCGGGCGCTTCAGCGGGAGGACCGCGCTCGCATCGGGGATCGGCGAGAAAGCGGAGTAATAGACGCGGCGCAGCTTGAAACCGTCGTACAGCCGGCTCGCCTTGCCCACGATATCGGAATCGCTCGCCCCGTCGGCGCCGACGATCATCTGGGTCGACTGGCCGGCCGGAGCGAAGCGCGGCGCGTGGCGGAAGCGCTTCTTCGCATCCTTCGCCTCGACGATGTCGTCCTTCGTCTTCGCCATCGCACCTTCGATCTGGCCTGCGTTCTTGTCGGGCGCGAGGCGGTTGAGGCCGCTGTCGGTCGGCAGCTCGACATTGATCGAGACGCGGTCGGCATAAAGACCCGCCTGGTGGACCAGTTCCGGGTCCGCTTCGGGGATGGTCTTCAAATGGATGTAGCCGCGAAAATCGTGCTCTTCGCGCAGGATGCGCGCGGTCTCGACCAGCTGCTCCATCGTGTGGTTCGAGCTCTTCACGATACCCGAGGAGAGGAACAGCCCCTCGATGTAGTTGCGCCGGTAGAAGGCCAGCGTCAGGTCGGCGACTTCCTGCGGGGTGAAGCGCGCGCGGCGGATGTTCGAGCTCTTGCGGTTCACGCAGTAATGGCAATCGAACACGCAGTGATTGGTCAGCAGGATCTTGAGCAGCGAGATGCATCGCCCGTCGGGCGCATAGGCATGGCAGATGCCCATCCCTTCGGTCGAGCCGATGCCCTTCCCGCCGAGCGAGTTCTTCTTCGTCGTCCCGGACGACGCGCAGGACGCATCGTACTTCGCCGCATCGGCGAGGATTTCCAGCTTCTCCATGATGGTCTGCGAGCCCATATGTTCCTTATATGTTCTCACGCGGGATTCGCCAAGCGGATTGTTGGATCAGCTTGTATTCAGGCGGCTAGTCCGACATCCTTGCCGCAGGAGGAAATCATGAGCGCAGACATCCACGATCCGCACGCCGGCACACCGCCCTGGCGTATGCTGCTGTGGGGCAGCATCCCCGTGCTGCTGGCGATCCCCGCGATCGGGATGCTGTTCAGCGCGGAAGTGGACTGGAGCCTGTTCGACTTCGCGCTCGCCGCCGGACTGCTTTCGGGCACCGCGCTGGTTGCCGAGATCATCATGCGCAATGCGCGCTCCTTTCCGCTCAAGGCGCTGCTGATCGCGCTGCTGCTTGCCGCCCTTGCCTTCGTCTGGGTCGAGCTTGCGGTCGGGGTCGTCGGATCGCCCATCGCGGGCAGCTAGGCGCACAGCCCCTGCAGGTACCAGTCGGGTAATCCGCCCTCGCGGTCGTTGCCGCGTCCGTCGCCGATCAGTCCGTGGCGGTAGATCCAGTAGCGCCGCCCTTCCCCGTCCTCGATACGGTAGTAGTCGCGCAGCCGCGTGGTCGAGCGTTCGCGCCACCATTCGGGCGCGATCCGCTCCGGCCCCTCGACGCGGGTAACCTCGTGCACCTTCCCCCGCCAGCGGAAGCGCTGGGGATAGCCGTCGGGCGTGGCATAGAGCACCGCGATCTTCTCCGCCCGGTCGAGCAGTTTGAGCGGGCGCGCGTGGAAGCGCAGCTCCTCCTGGCTCGAGGGTTCGGGCTCGAGCGGTTTCTGCCAGCGCTGGGCACGTTCGGGCAGGTGGCTGGCATGCAGGACCGGGCGGCGCACCGCCTTCTCGCCGAGACGCACGGTGAGCCGGTCGACGAAGGCTGACAGCGAAGTGCCATGCGCCTCCGCCCCGGCTTCGATATCGCCCTGGTCGAGCGCCAGCGGTTCGGCCCAGCTTGCGCGCAGGCGCACCGTCTCGATCCCGAAACCGGCATCCACATCGTCGAGCTTGGCTGCGAAGAGCCGGCAGATATGCGCCGGGTCGCGCGTTGCGGCGGACAGTTCCAGCGCGCGCACGACGACCTCGCCATCGATCCGCCACAGCCCCAGCTCGAGCCGCCGCGCGCCCTGCGCCTTGCCTTCGAGCTCGCGCGCCATGTCCTGCGCAAGGTCGGCGAGCACCTGGTCGAGCAGTTCGCGGTGACGGATCGGCTCCATCAGCCTGCGCTGGACGAGCGGCATCTGCTGCGGGACGACCGGCAGCAACGGCTCGGGCACCTTGCCGAGCAGCTGGTCCATGCGGATCAGCGGGTTGGCGGCGGGCGACTTGCGATTGCGGAAACGCCGCATGATCGCATCGCGCCCCACCGTGCCGAGCTCGCCAAGCCGCTTGAGGCCAAGGCGTCGCAGGACGGTCAGCACGTCTTCGTCGAGCCGCAACGCCGCGACCGGGAGGTCCGACAAGCGCGCAGACGCATCCTCGTCGCATGCGAGGATCGCCCGCTCCGGTCCGTGGTGCGAGAGGGCCCAGGCCGCCCCCGCCGTGGGCGCGATGGCGAGCCGGGCAACGAGATCGCGCCTGGCTAGGGCCGCCTGCGCATCGGCCAGCAGTTTCGCCTCGCCGCCGAACAGGTGGGACACCGCCGTCACGTCGACGATGATCCCGTCGGGCGCATCGAGCGCGCTCCACGGTCCCCAGCGCCGCGCCCACAAGGCGAGCTTCTCGAGGAAGTCGAGATCGCCTGCCGGATCGCTCGGCGCGACCTGCAGCTGCGGGCACAGGGTCCGCGCATCGGCGAGCATCATGCCGCGCCGCGCGCCGGCAGCGCGTCCGGCATCGTTCGCCGCGTCGATACGCGGGCCATGGGCAGTTTCGGTAATCAGTACGAGCGGTTCGGCATCCCTCCCCCTGCCGCGCTCGCAGCCCTCACCGAGCCGCCAGCGATCGATCGCCAGCCGTGCCAGCCAGATCGACAGGATGCGCCTGCCGGGCGTCGGGGCCAGTGTCGTTGGCACCGATGCGGTCGCTGGGCTTGGCGGCGACGAGGGTCTGTCCGTCATCGCTCACAATCCATTCCCCGGGTGCATGCCTGCGTGCCCGGAACAGTTCGGCGCGCCAGTGCGGCGTGCCGGGGGCCTGCGCGTTCCATTCCGGCGCAGGCGAAGGGGACGGTCGCACCTCCCAGCGCATCCGCGCCGAGGACAGGTCGCGTCCGGCATCGAGCCGCACGAGCCACAGCTGAACACCGTGCTTTTCCGCAGCAAGGCTGAGGCGCCGCGAGGCCGTGAAGTCGAGCGCCTTGGGATTGCCCGCGATTTCCCCCAGCACGAAAGCGAGATCGCGGCAGCGCAGCCCCTCCTCCAGTGCGAAGAGCGCATCTTCGGTCTTCTCGGCAACGACATGGATCACCCGGTGACGCAATTCGCGCGGCAGGCCCGGCCGGTAGGGACGCCCGGTCAGCCGCACCGAGGCACGGTCCTGCACCCACAGCACTGCGCGGCGATCCTCGCTCTCGCACAGCGGCCCGTGCTGTTCCGCGCGCAATTCGTCGAGCGCCAGCGCAAGGGCGAGCCCGCCGCCGCTCGCATCGCGGCTTTCGGCAAAGACCTCGCTATGCGACGCCTGCCCCAGACCGGGCCGCCAATGCGTCGCCCGCGCCGCGGAAAGCGCGGCGATTTCGCTGGCGGAAGCGAGGTCGGGCAGATCGGTCATGGCAGCGGAACGACTCATATGTTCCACTTATGTTCCATTTCCCGATGATTCGCAATTCGTCTCCTGCCCGGTTCGATCCGTCTCCTCTTTCGGAACGGCTTTGCGCCGCCAACGTTCTGAAACCAAACCCCAAGAGGAGATCCCCCCATGAAATACTCAGATGGCAAAACCGACGAACTGAAGACCAAATTCTGGAAGGCGCTGGCGGATTCGCCGTTCCTGTTCCTCCAGCTCGACGCAGAGCCCTCCACTGCCGTCCCGATGAGTCCGCAGCTCGACAAGGACGCCAACAGCTCGATCTGGTTCTTCACCCACAAGAAGAGCGATTTCGCCGCTCTCGGTCCGGTGACCGCTACCTTCCAGGGCAAGGGGCACGACATGTATGCCCGCTTCCACGGACAGCTTTCGGTCGAAACCGATCAGGAGCGCTTCGACCAGTTCTGGAACAATTTCGTCGAGGCCTGGTACGATGGCGGCAAGGACGATCCGGACATCCTGTTCCTACGCATGGATCTCGGCGACGCCGAAATCTGGAATGGCGACCTCGGCCTGCTGAACACCGCCAAGATGGCGCTGGGCCAGAACGTCCACGAAGAAGCAGAAAAGGAGCACGTCGAAAACGTCGCGCTCTGATTGCACTGACCTAGACAGAAAAGGGCGGCCGTGATGGCCGCCCTTTTTGTATTGTCAGTCCGCTTTGGGCGGATGGATCGGAACCATGGTTTCCTCGCCACCTACCTCGTCGACCACCTCGACGATACCCCGGCCCAGATGGCTACGGCTCCGGCCATAGAGGAAGTAGATCGCGACACCGACTGCGCCCCAAGCCGGCAGCACGGCAATCGCCTGCCACGGCAGATTGACGTAGAGGAACAGGCACCCTGCAAGCGTCAGGGGCGCCACGATCCAGACGCCAGCCATGCGGAAGGGCCGCGGCCTGCCGGGATCGGTCTTGCGCAGCACCAGTACCGTCACCGCGACCATGAAGAACGCGTAGAGCGTCCCGGCATTGGCATAGTCGGCCAGCAGCCCGACCGGGAAGAAAGCCGCACCGACCGCAACGACAAGACCCGTCATCGCCGTGACGATGTGCGGCGTTTTCCACTTCGGATGCACCGCGCTGAGACGTTCGGGCAACAACCCGTCGCGGCTCATGACGAAGAAGATGCGGGTCTGCGCAAAGATCAGCACGAGGATGACCGATGGCAGGGCAAGGAATGCAGCGATACCGAGCATGTTGCCGACGCCAGACCAGCCGATCTGTCGCAGGACATGAGCCAGCGCCTCGTCCGAGCAGACCAGCGCACCCGAATAGGCTGGCAGCGCGCACTGGCGAGCAAGCTCCTCCGACCCGGCAGGAAACGGAATACCGCCCGGCCCCATGATCGGCTGGCCGCCAATCGTGCCAATCGCGCCCGCTGCAACGAGGATGTAGAAAACGGTACAGAACAACAGCGATCCGATCAGCCCGAACGGAACGTTCTTTTGCGGGTCCTTGGTTTCCTCGGCCGCAGTCGAGACGGCATCGAAGCCGACATAGGCGAAGAAGATCGTTGCCGCAGCGCCGACTGCGCCGATGCCCGATCCCAGACCGCCGAACACGCCTGCGGGCAGGAACGGGTTGAACTTCGACGTGTCGAATTCAGGGCTTGTCAGGGTCAGGGCGATGAAGGCCGTCAGCGCGGTCACCTTGATCGCCACCAGAACGGCGTTGACCTTGGCGCTTTCGCTGGTGCCGATCATCAGCAGCCAGGTCACCAGGAGAGCGATAACCAGCGCAGGCAGGTTTATCAGCCCGCCCGGCGCCCCGCCCAGCGCGAGCGGCCCCGCACTGAGCCAGGCCGGTAATTGTATCCCGAAGAATTCGTTCAGGATCGTCCCGCTGAAATATCCCGACCAGCCGACCGATACGGCGCTCGCCGCAACGGCATATTCGAGGATGAGGGCCCACCCGACCGTCCAGGCGAGAAACTCGCCGACCGATGCATAGCTGTAGGTGTAGGCCGAGCCCGCAACGGGGATCATCGCCGCGACCTCCGCATAGCAGAGCGCGGCGACGATGCAGACCGCACCGGCAATCGCGAACGCCAGCATGAGGCCCGGTCCGGCCTTTTGCGCGCCGGCAGCCGTAAGGACGAAAATACCCGTGCCGATTACGCAGCCGATGCCGAAGAGCATGAGCTGGAAACCACTGAGCGTACGATGCAACGACTTCTTTTGCGCCGTCGCCAGAATGGCGTCGAGCGGCTTTACTCTATCCAACAGCATTGGCCGGATGTCCCCCCAGGCCCGCCGCGAGACATCCTCGCTCCGCCAGCCGGATCGCCGCTAGATACGCGCGAAAATCCGGCCGGGAAAGCGGAATGACGTCAGGAGCCGAGGATGTCGGGGAAAATCCCGATAACGAGGATGATCAGCAGTGCTGCCGGACAAACGAAACGCACGAGTGCGCGCCAGGTCTGGTGAAGCACTCCATCGAGGCCGTTCTCGTCGTCGATCAGCTTCGCATCGGCAACCCAGCCGACGAACAGGCAGGTCAGGATGGCACCGATCGGCATGAACAGCTTGGCAGTCACGTCATCGAGAGCGGTGAAGAAATTCGCTTCCGCAAAGAGCGGGATGAAGCCGAGCGGACGGAAGTCTGCGATTTCGTTGAATGAAAGCGCCGCCAGAACGCCCAGCACCGCCGCGCCGAGACCGACGATTATCGTCGCGACTGCCCGGTTCATCTTGAACTTCTCGAACACGTAGGCGGTCGGCGCCTCGAGCAGAGAAACCGAGCTCGTCAGCGCCGCGAAGAACACCATGACGAAGAATGCGAGGCCGATGAGCGATCCGAACGGCATCGACTGGAATGCGAGCGGGAGCGACTGGAACATGAGGCCCGGCCCTGCACCCGCCGAGAGGCCGGCGGCAAAGACGATCGGGAAAATCGCGAGGCCCGCAAGCATGGCCACGCCGGTATCCGCACTAGCGATGATGCCCGAGGTTTCGGCAAGATTGGTGTCGCGATTGGCGTAGGCGCCATAGGTCATCATGCCTGCGACACCGAGCGACAGTGAGAAGAACGCCTGCCCGACCGCTGCCAGCATCACCTCACCGGTCAGCTTCGAGAAGTCGAAGGTGAACAGGTAGCTCACCGCATCGCTGAAATTGCCGGTGAACGCGCCGTAGATGGTGATGCCGAGGAACAGCACGAAGAATAGCGGCATGAGGTAGACCGCAACCCACTCGATCCCGCTCGACACACCGCGCGCAACGAAGAACATGGTCACCGCGAGGAAGCCAAGGTTGAGCCCGACCATGAGGGAGCCGTTGCTCTGCAATGCGGGCCAAAGCCCTTCAATGTCCGAGGCTGCGCGGCCATCGAAAGCCCCGCCGGTCAAGCCGGTCTGGAACAGGTCGCTCAGGAATACGCCGATGTAATAGACGACCCAGCCGCCGACCACGCAGTAGAAGCTGAGGATCAGGAAGGCGGCGAACACGCCCATGGAAGCAAGGATGCTCCACCCTTCCGGCGCGTTGGAATCGCGCGCCACGCGGCGAACGCTTTCCGGCGCGTTGGCCTGGCCGTGACGACCGACCAGGACTTCGGAGAGCAGGACCGGCAGGCCGATCAGCAGGACGCAGAAGATGTAGAACAGGACGAAGGCCCCGCCACCGTTCTCACCCGCTTCGGCGGGGAAGCGCCACATGTTGCCCAGGCCAACCGCCGAACCGACGGCTGCCAGAATGAAAGCACTGCGCGACGACCAATTCTCGTGGCCCGAACCTTTTGCTGCCATGATTGAAAAAGCACCCTCTTGCGGCGCGCCTTTGGCGCGCGATCCCTAGTTGTTGCCCTCCTAGCAATGAATTTCGCGTCCAGTCGAGGGAGCATTTGCGCAATTCCCCGGCTCCGCTAGAAGCGCATCCATGTCCACGACCTTCCAGCTAGACACTGCGACCAGTCGCGCAAATCCGACCCCGGCGCCGATGAAGCGCCTCACGGTCCCGAAGATCCGCCAGCGCAAGAAGGACGGCGTGACCGCTGAACCGCTGGTCATGCTCACCGCCTACACCGCGCGCCAGGCCCAGCTACTCGACGCGCATTGCGATCTGCTGCTGGTCGGGGATTCGCTCGGCCAAGTGATCTACGGGCTTCCTTCGACCATTCCGGTAACGCTCGACATGATGGCCAATCATGCGGCCGCCGTTGTGCGCGGGAGCTATCATTCGGTGGTCGTCGTCGACATGCCCTTCGGCAGCTACGAGGCATCGAAGGAGCAGGCTTTCGAGAGCGCGTCCTACCTTCTGAAGCAAAGCGGCGCTGCCGCGGTGAAGCTCGAAGGCGGGCAGGCGATGGCGGAAACTGTTGCCTTTCTCAACCAGCGCGGCATTCCGGTGATGGGTCATGTGGGCCTTACCCCGCAGGCGGTGAACGTGCTCGGCGGATATGCCGCGCGCGGTCGTAGCGATGCGGAGGCAGACAAGATCGTATCGGATGCGGAGGCGCTCGACGAAGCCGGCGCATTCGCGATCGTCATCGAAGGCGTGATCGAACCGATCGCTATTGCGGCGACCAAGGCCGTCACCGCCCCGACCATCGGCATCGGCGCATCGGCCCAGTGCGATGGACAGGTGCTCGTCACCGAAGACATGCTCGGCATGTTCGAGCGCGTCCCGCGTTTCGTGAAGCGCTACGAAGACATCGCCTCGGTTATCGAGACCACGGTGCAGAAATACGCCGCAGAAGTGCGTGACCGCAGCTTCCCCGGCGAAGAACAGACCTACCAGCCCAAGAGCTGATCCCCAGCCAGTTCCCGGATATCCAATCGATGCAGACCCTGCTGCAATACTACAAGTTTTCGCTCGGCTTCACCGCGCTGTGTTTCGTCCTGGCCGCTTGGTACGGCTGGACTAGCACCGGCTCGATCACGGCAACACTCGCCATCGTGTGGATCGTGCTGGTCCTCTCGATCCTCGAAGTTTCGCTGAGCTTCGACAATGCGGTCGTCAACGCGACCGTTCTGCGCGAAATGGACCCGGTCTGGCAGCAGCGCTTCCTGACAATCGGCATCCTGATCGCGGTGTTCGGCATGCGGATCGTCTTTCCAATCGCCATCGTTTCGATCGCAGCAAACCTGGGTCCGCTCGACGCGATAGAGCTCTCCCTCAACAATCCGGAAGAATACGAGCGGATCGTCTCGAGCGCCCATATCGGTATCGCCGGTTTCGGCGGGGCGTTCCTCGCGATGGTCGGCCTCACCTTCTTCTTCGATTCCGAGAAGGACACGCACTGGATCGGCAGTATCGAGCGGACCATCAACCGCTTCTCCAGCGTGCCTGCGGTCGAGATCGGCCTCGTACTCGGCCTCGTTTACGGCGTATCGACCATGCTCGGACAGGATGAGGCATTCACCTTCCTGACCGCAGCAATCCTCGGCCTGCTCACCTTCATCGGCGTAAACGCGCTCGGCGCAATCATCGAGCAGCGGGAAGCGCGCAAGAAGGCAGCAGGCGAAATCGTCCGCTCCGGCCTCGGCGGCTTCCTCTACCTTGAAGTGCTCGACGCGAGCTTCAGCTTCGACGGCGTGATCGGCGCCTTCGCACTGTCGAACAACATGATCATCATCGCGCTCGGCCTGTCGGTCGGTGCGATGTTCGTGCGTTCGATGACCATCCATCTCGTGCGCACGGGCACGCTGGCGCAGTATCGCTATCTCGAACACGGTGCCTTCTGGGCGATCATCGTCCTCGGTGTGATCATGCTGCTGTCGGCGCGCTATCACATTCCCGAGACGATCACCGGCCTGATCGGCGCGGTGCTGATCGGCCTGTCGCTGTGGTGGTCGATCCGCTTCAACCGGAAGCGGCTGGCGGATGAGCCGCAAAGCGAGCCGCAATAGGCGCGGCGATCACCAGCTGCGCGAAGTGATAGACCAGCAGCGGTAGCAGCACGAACCCGGCCTGCGCGGGCGGGAATATCAGCCCTGCCAGCGGCGCACCGACCGCAATGCTCTTCTGTGCTCCGCCGAAGACGAATGCGATCCGGTCTTCGCGCGAATAGCCGATCAGCCCGCTGACGAGCCATGCCCCGCCATGGCCGAACAGCAGGAACAGCGCAGTAAGGCTCATAAGCGCAAGCCATGCGGTCGTGTCGAGATCGCCCCCTGCACCGTTCTCGACCGCGCCGGACGTTGCGACATAGACCGCCATCGCAATCGCGATCCGGTCGAGCCACACTGCTCTCGCCTTCTCGCGATCGACCACCGGTTTGAGCCAGTGCTGCACGACCTGTCCAATGACGAATGGAAGCACGAGAAGCAGCGCAATCCTCACCACGGCGTCATTGCCGATCTCACCGACGGCTCCCCCACCGAGCAATGCGAACAGCGGCGCGCTGATGAAAACCCCCGCAATGCTTCCCAGCGCCGCTCCGATTACGGCAAGCGCGGTGCTGCCGCCTGCGATCGTTGTGTAGGATGTCGCCGACTGCACGGTCGAAGGCATGCAGCCCAGATATATGAAGCCCAGCGCAATGACCGGCGGCAGGACTTGCCCTCCCAATGCAGCGAGCCCTACTCCGGCAATCGCCATTGCAATGAATATCCAGCCGAACAGCGGGACGAGGAAACGCAGGTTACCGAGCCCGCGCAGGACCTCGGCACGGCCGACCCGGATGCCGTTCACGAAGAAGAGCAGGAAGATGAGGCCGTTCGAAACGGCCCTGACCGGCCCGCTCGCCTCACCCGTGGCTGGCAGCACCAACGCAAGCGCGACCGCCAGCACCAGCAGGCGAAGCATCGGATCGGAGAGGAAAGCCAGTCTCGACATGGCGCATGCATGTGCAGCCTCATGCCGATGCTGTCGATAGGTTAGGCGCCGAGCAGGCGCGCCTTTCGTTTTGCAGCAGCGATCATTGCCGGGTCGACTTCAGCCTGCTCGTATACATTCGCAAGCGTCGAGACGGTGTCGCGGTGCATGGGCGCAAGATCGTGAGCGGTTTCGGCAAAGACCAGCGCGTCGTCAATCTCGCCCAGTGCCAATGACGCCTTGGCGCGCAGGACAAGCAATGCAGGATCGCGCGCGCCACCTGCGGCGATTGCGCTATCCGCTGCGCGCGCGGCTTCGCCCCATCGCCCCTCGATCGCGAGAAATTCTGCGAGGACCGCCAAGGCTTCCTGGTTGAAGGGTGCGCTCGACAAGTGATCTCCCACCACGGCCAGCGCTTCGTCGTTCGCGCCGCCGAACTGCAGCAAGCTGCTGCGCTTGTATGCGAGCGGCCAGCTGTTGCGAACCCGGGCAGCAGCCGAAAACCTGTCCTGCGCAGCATCGAACCGGCGTGACGCCATAAGGCCATCGCCGGCAAGGATCATCGCATCGACCGAGCCCGGGATTTGGCCGAGGAATTCCTCGCTCGCCCGAGCTGCAACCTCTGGCCTCCCTGCCCCAATGGCGGCGCGCGCGAGTATGAGGACATCTGCGCCATTGGCCGTCTTGCGCCCTGCGGCAACGGCGAAGGGTGTGCTGCTCGTAATCTCGCGGAAACGATCGCGACCGGCCATGTTGGACCGGTCGAGCATTTCACCAGCCTTCCGGCGATCGCCGATGCTCTCGAACGAACGGGCAACCAGTGTCTGGAGATAGGGCGCAGCATCGTCGCGCGATGCCTCCTCGCCGAATTCGTAGACCAGTTCCCTGTCGCGCCGCCCAAGATGCAGCGACTTGGCCCAGAGGAACCGGACACGTCGGTTGTCCGGTTGTCGGACGGCCAGTTGTTGCAGCGTCTGTGCCGCGCTCGAATAATTGGCGCGTTGGAGATCGAGGATGCCGGAAAGCAGCAACGCAGAAGGAGTTTCCTCCGCCAGTTCCGAGCTGCGCTGCAGGAGCGAATAGGAAAGGTCCCATTTGCCTGCCCGCGCCGTGAGAACAGCCTGCAGGTAATGTACCCGTGAATTGCCCGGATCGACCTTCTGCAATTGCCTGACCGCTGCAAGCATGTCGCTGTAGCGGCCGGCCTCCCCAAGCGTGGCGGCATACTCTGCCAGTAGTTCGGCAGATTCCGGATGCTGCTCGAGCGCCTGCTCCATCGAATGGATCGCACGCGCCGGGCCCAGCGCATCGCGAGTGAGCTGCGCATCCAGTATTGCGGCGGGCAGGCTGTCCGGGTCGATCTCGGATGCGCGCCTGCTTGCCTCGAATGCCTGTACATGTTCGCCGCCGGCGAAACGCAGGCGGGCAATGTCGACCCATAGTTCTGCCGTTTCCCCGCCAGCCTCGAGGGACCGGTCGAATGCCCTTCCCGCGGCAGGGAGGTCGCCCTCTGCCATCGCGAGACGGCCGAGCATGTGATTGCCGTGAGCCTCGGTCTCGGGACTAAATCTCGTGTCGGTCAGCCAGTCCCGCGCTTCCGCCAGTTGCCCCTGTTGGAGCTTCGCTTCGCCAAGATAAGCCGCGACATCGGCGCGGGCCGCACCGTCGCTCAATGCTTCGCGCAAGGACACTTCCGCAGCAATCGCATCGCCGTCCGACAGCGCCTCGCGTGCGCTTTCGATCGGCGAAAGCTCGGGTTCGCTCTCGCTGCACGCAGCAAGCGCGCAAGCGAGTGCAACCGCGACAATTACGCGTTTTATCGGCGTGTCAGGCGTGCAGGTCATACTGCTTGAGCAGGTCGTAGAGCGTCGGCCTGCTGATCCCGAGGAGCTTGGCCGATTGCGAGATATTGCCCTCGCTTCGAGCCAGCGCATGCCGGATCACCTTGCGATCCACCTGTTCGCGTGCACTCTTCAGGTTGAGTGCCTCGCAGGTTTCGTCTTCGTCCTCGTCGAGGTCGAGATCCTCGGCAGCGACGAGCTTGCCTTCCGCCATGATGACGGCGCGCTTCACCCGGTTTTCCAGCTCGCGAACATTGCCCGGCCACGGCCAGGCATCGATCGCGGCCAACGCGTCGGGCGCGAAGCCCTTCACCTTTGGATTGATCTCCTCGGAGAAGCGGTTGAGGAAATGCTTGGCCAGGAGCGTCGCATCGCCCGGCCGCTCTGCGAGGCTGGGGATTTTCACGACGATTTCGGCAAGGCGGTAGAACAGGTCTTCGCGGAACTGGTTCTCGCCGATCATCGCTTCGAGGTTCTGGTGCGTGGCGCACACGATGCGCGTATCTACCGCGATCTGCTTGCGCCCGCCGATGCGTTCGATCGTGCGTTCCTGGATGAAGCGCAGCAGCTTGACCTGCAGCGGCAGCGGAATGTCGCCGACCTCGTCGAGAAACAGCGTGCCGCCATGCGCTTGTTCGATCTTGCCCTCGGTCGTCTTGACGGCGCCAGTAAACGCGCCCTTCTCGTGACCGAAAAGCTCGCTTTCGAGCAGGTTTTCCGGGATCGCCGCGCAGTTGATCGCGACGAACTCGCCATCGCGGCGATTGCTGGCGTCATGCAGGCCGCGGGCAAGCAATTCCTTGCCAGTCCCGCTCGCGCCGAGGAGCATGACCGAGACATTCGTATTGGCGACGCGCTCGATCGTGCGGGCGACCTTCGCCATCTCGGGTGCTGCCGTGACCAGACCGCCGAGCACGGTCTTGTCCTCACCCACCTTGTCGGCGAGGCGACGGTTCTCTTCCTCGATCTCGTGCAGGTTGAAAGCGCGCCGGACGATCAGGCCGAGAGCCTCGATATCGACCGGCTTCTGGTAGAAATCGTAAGCCCCGCGCTCGATCGCCTGCAACGCACTCTCGCGCGCGCCGTGACCAGACGCAACGATCACCTTGGTATCGGGCTTGAGCGCCATGATCTCGTCGAGCACGGCGAAGCCTTCCCGCGTACCGTCCGGATCGGGCGGCAGGCCGAGGTCGAGCGTGACGACCGCCGGTTCCTCCGCACGCAGCGCCGCAAGCGCCGATGCCCGGTCGCCGGCAATGGTGACGTCGAAGTCCTCGTAGGCCCACTTGAGCTGGGCCTGCAGGCCCTCGTCGTCCTCCACGATCAGGAGCTTGGGTTTCATATCGGCCATCATGCCACCTCTGAAGTGATTGCGTCGTCCGGTCCCTTGAACAGGTCCGAAACCTCGTTGAGCGGGAATGTGATCGAGAAGCGCGTGCCGAGCCCTTCACGTGATTCGACATCGAGCCGGCCGCCCATGGCTCGCACCAGCTCGCGCGCTTCGTAGGCGCCGATGCCGAAGCCGGAGGACTTGGAAGACACGAACGGCTTGAACAGGCCGCTGCGCACGAACTCCGGCGTCATTCCCGCGCCTGAATCGACGACCTGGATGCGGCCCTTCAGCTTGTCGGTCGATACCTCGATAAAGACCGTTTGCTCGGCCTCGCTCGCGTCTATCGCATTCTGCACCAGGTGGATCAGCGCCTGTTCGAGGTTTTCCCGGTCGGCGACCACTTCGACTTCGTCTTCGGCAATCACCTGCACCGGATGCAGCTTGCCCATCCGCTCGCAAACCTGGCGCGCAAGGTCGCTGAGCGAGATCGTTTCGCGGTGATCGGATGCACTGGTGCCGTAGCGGTTGAGGCGGGCGATGAGATTGTTGAGCTTCTCGGAGCTCTTGCGCAGCGTCACCAGCATGTCGGCCCGGAACTCGGGCTTCTCGGCATGAAGTTCGGCATTGCGTGCAAGCAGCGAAAGCTGGCTCGCAAGGTTCTTCACATCGTGCATCACGAAGGCGATGCGCCGGTTGAACTCGTCGAAGCGCGCCGCTTCCATGAGCGCCTGCTGGACGGACTGCTCGGCAAGGTAGCTGGCGAGCTGCTGGCCGACGATCCGCAGCAGGTCGAAATCCTCCCAGTCGAGCCTGCGGGGATCGGACGGGCGGGCAAGCACGATGATACCGGTCAGCCGGTCGAAGTGGACCAGCGGGACCATCGCCCAGGCCTTGGGCTCATCGACCAGCCACTGCGGGATCAGCGAAAGTTCGCCCTTCCGGTCGCTGCCTCCCCGCGCATCGTCGACATCGACGATGAAGAGATCGCGCTCGAGCAATTGCGAGAAGTCATTCGAGATGGGCGATGCAGGCACTTCGAGCGCGCCCCATTTCCAGCGCGAGGCCAGTTCGAAACCGCCGTTGTCGTCGCGCACCAGGAGCAGACCGGCCGGACTGTCGGTGATGTCGGCCATCGCCTTCACCGCGCGCTCGTGTAGCGAGTGACCGTCCTCCCGGTCCTCCGCGATCGTGCGGGTAAAGCGCAGCCATTCCGCCCGGTAGTCGTAGCGATGCTGGAACAGGTGCTTGACCGCAGTAACCTTGACCCAGCCGCGCAGCCGCTTCGACGGCAGCCAGAGCAGCGCGACGACCGTCGCGGCAAAGGTGAAGCCGACTTGCGTCAGCCGGGCGATGTCGCCGCCGAGCATCGAGAGCGACTGCGCGATCCCGACCATGACTAGCAGGTAAGCACCGATCACCAGCAGCGAGAGAGTCTGGAACGTAACCGCGCGCGACGGCTTGAGACGCATTGCGGCGGAACTGCCGCTCGATCCGATCGCTAGCGGAATCGCAGCAGTCGCCACGACGAGGCCGCGCACCGCCATCATCTCGACCGGCAATGTGCTGCCGAGATAGGCGATGGTGTAGACGTTGAGGTCGAAGGCCCAAAGCGCCGCGAATGCCGCAGTCGTCCAGCGCAGCGTCTGGCGCACCGGCTGGGCCGCGCCGACATAGAGATTGTGCAGCAGCACGAGCGCGCCGATCGCGACCAGGATCCGCAACATCGCCATGATCTGGAGGACGAGCAGCGCCGGCTCGGGCGTGGTTGCGTAGCTCGTCGCAATGACGATCAGAACCGCCTGCAAACACTCGACAAACCCGAGCGCGAACGCGACGGGCCGGATCGGGCGCATGCTCTGGTCGCGCCCATCGTTCGCGTAGAGCTTGAAGATGACGTAGATCCACGAGAGGTTCCGCACGATCTCGAGCCACGCTGTCAGCCCGTTGAGCGGGCCGAGCGCCGCGTGCGAGACAGACCATCCGGCGGTAATGGTGAGAGCCGCGACAAGCGGAATACGGTCGGTGCGTTTCGCGTCCCCGCGACGCATGATCCACGCGATTGCGACACAGCACGCAGCGGCGCCCGCGATGTGAAACGCGAACGCCAGCAGGATCCAGATGTTGTCCACCCCTCCGCTCATCGCGCGCCCTCCGGCCAGAGGATCACACGCAGCGTCTGCAGCAGGATCAGGAGATCGAGGAAGGGCGTGTAGTTCTTCGCGTAATAGAGGTCGTATTCGAGCTTGTGGCGCGCATCCTCGATGCTGGCGCCGTAGGGATAGTTGATCTGCGCCCAGCCGGTGATGCCGGGCTTCACCATGTGGCGTTCAGCGTAAAAGGGCAGTTTGTCTTCGAGGTCGGTGACGAATTTCGGGACTTCGGGACGCGGTCCGACGAAGCTCATCTCGCCCTTGAGCACGCTCCACGTCTGGGGCAGCTCGTCGATCCTGACCTTGCGGATGAACTTGCCGAGCCGGGTTACGCGCGGGTCGTCCTTCTGCGCCCATTTCGCACCGTCCTTCTCCGCATCGGTACGCATGGAGCGCAGCTTGATGACGTCGAACGACTGGCCGTAGAGACCGACACGCTGTTGGCGGAAGAACGCCGGACCCTTGCTGTCGAGCTTAACGAGCAGCGCAAACAGCAGGATGATCGGGGCTGTCGCGATCAGCAGCAGGCCCGAAGCAAGAATGTCGAACACCCGCTTGGCCGCGCTCGACAGCATCCGCCCTGAGGAGAAACCGTCAGAGAAGATAAGCCAGCTCGGATTGACGGTATCGAGATCGATCCGGCCAGTCTCACGCTCCATGAAGCTGCTGAATTCGTTGACGTGTACACCGGTCGTCTTGATGCGCAGCAGGTCCTTCAGCGGAAGGGCATTGCGGCGTTCCTCGAGGGCGAGAACGACCTCGCTCGCGCCGAGATTATCGACGAACTTGCCGA
This sequence comes from Erythrobacter sp. HKB08, assembly GCF_004114695.1. Lineage (NCBI taxonomy): Bacteria > Pseudomonadati > Pseudomonadota > Alphaproteobacteria > Sphingomonadales > Erythrobacteraceae > Erythrobacter > Erythrobacter sp. HKB08. Next base: position 1,714,594 of record NZ_CP035310.1, on the reverse strand, counting down.
GATCGTGGATCGCCTCACGCGAGATGGCCTCCTCGACCTCGCGGTTCGCCTCGGTCATGGCGATATAGGCGACGATCGCAAAACCCGATCCGGGGCGGTCGGCCAGTGCCTTCAGGCGACTTGCGCGCAGCCCCGCTCCGAGCACGACAACGCGTCGGCGGAAGGCGGAGCTGCCGATGAACATCCCCACCAGCAGGCGCGCGAATACCAGCAGCAGCGCGGCAATGACCATCGCGTAGAGCAAGGTCGAGCGCCAGAAAGTCGCTCCAGGCAGGACGAAATCTATGACCGAAAGCGCAATAATGCCGAGGCTGATTGCTACGAACAGGCGAGCGCAGGCGAAGCGCATCGAATGGAGCGCGTCGCTTCCGTAAACGCCGACCGCGATCATGGCGGTCCACAGCACGATGGCGAAACCAGCGAGCGGGCCGATCCGGCTGGCCAGCGAGCCCGGCTCGATACCGATCTGCGACGCGCGCAGCAGCCAAGCGAATTCGCCCGCCGCGCCGAGTAGCGCCAGGTCCAGCAGCCCCAACAGCACGACGGCATGGGGGATGTAATGCTTGAACAGGCGGATCATGTGCCCCGTCCGGATGCTCCTTCAACTGGAGCACCGGACTAGGGGCAAGAAGTGAAATGTCGGTAAATTTTACAGCAGCCGCAAACGCGCAGTCTGCGGGCGCTTCAGAAGTTAACGCGGGATTATCACCCGCCGGTGACTTCGTCGGCAACGTCCTCGGCTGCCTCGCCGACCGATTGCGCGGCATCGCCGACTTCATTTGCCGCTTCGGCGACAGCATTGTCCTTGGCGATCTCGGCACCGCCCATCTGGTTCAGGACGATGATACCGCCCACGACCGCGACGAGCAGGATGACGAGGAAGATCCACTTGCCAGCGCCGCCGCCCTCCTTCCGATCGGTATAAACCGTTGTCGAACTGTGCGTATTTCCGTGTTCGTCAGTCGTAACCGTAGTGCGTTCTTCGGTCATAACGTCCTCCTTCACAGGTCCGGTCTTTCCTATTCCGGTCCATCACGGCCAAATACGAACGGCGTGACACCGCGTTCCATGCGATCGAATTGCAATTTCGCACCTATCGGCGGCAGCGAGCGCTGGCGGCAGTCCATTCGATGACAGTTCGCACACCCAAGCCCGATCGGTTGCGCATCGCTTTCTGCGAGAGACAGGCCGCGTGCCATGGCGAGGTCACCGGCAATTTTGGCATCGATGCCGAGCACGATGGCAAAGCGCGACTCCCCGCTGGTGCCGCTGCCATCGACTGCCCTTGCCATCGTCAGCCAGTGCCCCGACCCGGCACTGCGCGATTCCACGCGGACGGGTTGCACGCAGATCGTGCCTGCGCGCTCGAAGGCCTGGTGGATGACCCACAGCGGACAGGTCGCATCGCCTTCGAGCAGCTGGGTGCCGGAAGCGCCGGCGAACCGCTTGGACATCTGCCCGGCCCGATCGATGCGTGCCATGAAGAAAGGCATTCCCCTCTGCCCCACGCGCTGGAGGGTGGTGAGGCGATGGGCGAGTTGTTCGAAACTGACACCGAAACGGCGCTGCAGCACCGTCAGGTCGTAACCGGTCGCTTCGCATGCGCGCAGGAAGCGGCTGTACGGCATCAGCAGCGCAGCGGCGAAATAGCCGTACAGATGCCGCTCGAACAAGCGCCTGGCCGGTTCGCTCGTCAGCTGCGAGCCGGCGACAATCTGCTCGATCCGGTCCTGCGCTTCGAACTGGCCGATCTGCAGCGCGACCTGGAAAGCACGCGAGGCAGGTGTGAGCATCTCGGACAATTGCAGTTGCCGCGCGTGCAGGTCGAGCCTGCGAACGGCCGACGGCATGACTTCGCGCGGGAGAATGCGGATCGCGAGCTGGTGATTGGTCCGCAAACGCTCCGCCAAGGCGACGCCGATATCGCCGCGTGACAGGCGCATCTCGTCGGACAGCAATTCCGCTTGTTCGTCCAGCTCCGCGAAGTGGTTGCGCCAGCGCTCGATCTCGTGACGCGACTGGATCAGTGGATCGTCCACCCGTGTCGCGGCTTCTCCCGACTGGTCGTAAAGCCGGGCAAAGGCGGCTGCGAACTGGGGAACCGACGCCAGCGCTTCGACTGCCTCGTCACGATCCAGCCCGAGATCGCCGAAACGCTCGTCTGCGAGGCGACGGGCAAGGCCCTCGATCCCGCCGATTGCCTCGTCCTCGCGCAAGCTGCGCGGGTCGAACTCGAATGCGTCGACGACCTGCATCAGGACCCGCGCCGAGAGCGGACGCTGATTGCGCTCGATAAGATTGAGGTAGCTCGGCGAGATCGACAGGCGCGCCGCCATCGCGGCCTGCGTCAGCCCCTCCCGCTTGCGCAAGCGGCGCATGGCGGGTCCGGCAAAGAGTGCGCTTTCAGCCATTGGATGTAACTTTCTTTACAACCTTACAGCCGATATTGGCAATTCACTGGGCGTTAGACAAGAAAGTTTGTAATTTTCTCTATCAGAATCGCCCGCCGACCCGCATCTTCTCCTCAACGGCCCCGTTGCCGACCGAATCCAGGAGAAGACCATGACCTACCAGACGCAGATCGACGCCCTCGGAAAGACCATCGGCCAGGCCGGTGCGCCGTGGAACGCCATCGACGCGGAGAGCGCTGCCCGCATGCGCGTCCAGAACCGCTTCCCGACCGGCCTCGACATCGCGAAGTACACCGCGAAGATCATGCGCCAGGACATGGATGCCTATGACGCCGATCCGGCTGCCTACACCCAGTCGCTCGGTTGCTGGCACGGGTTCATCGGCCAGCAGAAGATGATTTCCATCAAGAAGCATTTCGGCACCACCAAGCGCAAGTACCTCTACCTGTCGGGCTGGATGGTTGCCGCGCTGCGCAGCGACTTCGGTCCGCTGCCGGACCAGTCGATGCACGAGAAGACCAGCGTCCCTGCGCTGATCGAAGAGCTCTACACCTTCCTCAAGCAGGCCGACGCACGCGAACTCGGCATGATGTTCCGTGCCCTTGACGACGCTCGTGAAGCTGGCGACGAGCTCGAAGCCAAGCGCCTCGAGACGGCGATCGACAATCACGAAACGCACGTCGTTCCGATCATCGCCGACATCGATGCAGGCTTCGGTAACGCCGAGGCGACCTACCTGCTCGCCAAGAAGATGATCGAAGCGGGTGCCTGCGCCCTGCAGATCGAGAACCAGGTGTCGGACGAAAAGCAGTGCGGCCACCAGGACGGCAAGGTCACGGTCCCGCACGAGGACTTCCTCCAGAAGATCCGCGCAATCCGTTACGCCTTCCTCGAGCTCGGTGTTGAAGACGGCATCATCGTCGCCCGTACCGACAGCCTCGGTGCCGGCCTGACGAAGCAGATCGCCTATTCGACCGAGCCGGGCGACCTCGGCGACCAGTACAACAGCTTCCTCGATGCGGACGAAGTCGATCCGGCCAATGTCACCAACGGCCAGGTTTTCATCAGCCGCGACGGCAAGCTGCTGGCTCCCAAGCGCCTGCCCTCGAACCTCTACCAGTTCCGTCCGGGCACGGGTGAAGATCGCGTCGTCCTCGACTGCATTACTTCGCTCCAGAACGGCGCGGACCTGCTGTGGATCGAAACCGAGAAGCCGCATGTCGAGCAGATCGCAGGCATGGTCGACCGCATCCGCGAAGTCGTGCCGAACGCGAAGCTGGTCTACAACAACTCGCCGAGCTTCAACTGGACGCTCAACTTCCGCCAGCAGGTGTTCGACGCCTGGCAGGAAGAAGGCAAGGACGTGTCGGTTTACGAGCGCGACAAGCTCATGGCTGCTGAATACGACGGCACCGAGCTGGCGCAGCAGGCCGACGAGAAGATCCGCACCTTCCAGGCAGATGCCGCCAAGCGTGCCGGCATCTTCCACCACCTGATCACGCTGCCGACCTATCACACGGCCGCGCTGAGCACCGACAACCTCGCCAAGCGCTACTTCGGTGAGGAAGGCATGCTCGGCTACGTCCAGCAGGTCCAGCGCCGCGAGATCCGCGAAGGCATCGCCTGCGTGAAGCACCAGAACATGGCCGGTTCCGACATCGGCGATGATCACAAGGAATACTTCGCCGGTGAAGCTGCTCTCAAGGCAGGCGGCAAGGACAACACTATGAACCAGTTCGAGGCTGCATAACGCAGCCCGCTGGGAACCAGTTCGAGGCTGCCCCGGGCACCTCAGAAAAGGCCGGAAAGGAGGCCGATATGACGACCGAAGCGAAACCTGAACCGGGACGGGCACGCGCCCTGCTCTCCACCGCCGACTTCAGGCTCCTGCGCACGGCGCTTGCCGCCTACGCCAAGACGACAGACGACCGCGAGGAACTCGCGAAGATCAACGCCCTGCATCACCGCCTCGGCACCTACAGCTAGGGCGCTGCACCAAGTCTCCTGGGGAGGAGATACGGCCGTCGGAGCATAGCGCTCCGGCGGCCGTCAAATTATCGGGCCGGCAAGATCCCCTTAACCATAGTCGCGAGAGCATGGTTAACGCGGCGGTTGTAAGCGCCCCTCATGGCAAAGCGGCAGAAAAGCTGGTCGAAGGACCTCAAGATGTATCGCCATTTCGCGATCGTCACTGTCGCGCTTACCGGCGGCATCGCGATCATGGGCGACAGCGCGAAACGCGAGGCGGTTGCCAAGCAAGCAGACAATGTCGCGGTAGCCGTGCGCGAGGTAGAAGCACCGAAGCTTACGATCAAGGCCAGCGGCGTGAGCAGGCAGAACGGCTCGTCCTATTCTTCTTCCGGCGGGTATTCCGGCCCGTTCGAGTTCGAAGCGCGCGGCCTGCGAAGCGGCACGACCCCGGCTTGGGTGAAGAAGCTCGAAGCGCTCGGCATCACCCTCGAGCAGTTCCAGGCAATGTCGCACGAACAGCAGGAAGCCCTGCTGCGCATGATCAATGCGAATGTGAATCCGGAAGACGACGAGCGCCAGATCCAGTCGGCCTCGTTCGCTTCGCTCGAACGATCGGGCGGCGGCGAGGCGACCGACTTCTAGGCCTTATCCGCCCGACTGCGGCTTGAGCAGGTCGAGCGTGGCGCTCGCCAGCGCCTCGGCACCGGTGGCAACGACCTTTTCCGCATCTGGCGACCAGAACGGGCTGTGGAGCGACGGCAGGCTGCCCTCGCCCGCCTGGGCCTTCTCGAACTGGTCCTGCGGCACCCCGCCGATCCAGAAGATGAGCGATTTCACGCCGTCCGGATCGGCCCGGAGGAACTGGCCGAAATCCTCACCTCCCATGACCGATGGTACCTGCATCACGCGCTCATTGCCGAAGCGCTCGCGGAAACCGGCCATGACGGTCTCGGTGAAGTCGGGCGTGTTGAAGGTCGAGGGCGTGTAGGGATCGGCGACCGTGACGGTCGGCATCTTGTCTTCCGGCATGCCGGCAGCCATCGCCTCGCCCTTCGCAATCCGCGCGATGCCGTCGAGCAGCAGCTTGCGCGATTCATCCGAATAGGAACGCACGGTAAGCTGCAGCTTCGCCTCGTCGGAGATGATGTTGTGCTTGGCGCCCGCGTGGAAGCTGCCGACCGTCACGACAGCCGGATCGAGCGGGCTGCTCTCGCGGCTGACCAGCGTCTGCAGCTTCATCACGATCGCACTGGCGAGCACGATCGGGTCCTTGGTCGTGTGCGGATAGGCACCATGCCCACCGACACCCGGGACGGTGATGTCCACGCTGTCGACATTGGCCAGCGCATAGCCGGGCGAATAGCCGATCATCCCTGCCGGGAACTGCGCCGCGTCATGGAAGGCGAGCACGTAGTCCGGCTTGGGGAAGCGTTCGTAGAGACCGTCTTCGAGCATCGCGAGCGCGCCCTCGCCGAGTTCCTCCGCAGGTTGAAGGATCAGCACCACGGTACCCGACCATTCGTCCTTCCGGTCAACCAGCAATTGCGCCGCGCCGATGAGGCCGGTCATGTGCGTGTCGTGCCCGCAGGCATGCATCACACCCGTCTCGACGCCCGAGGCCGGGGTCGCGACGCGCTTCGAGGCATATTCGAGCCCGGTCTGCTCGATCACCGGAAGTCCGTCCATGTCGGCGCGCAGCATGACGACCGGCCCATCGCCGTTCTTCATCACGCCGACGACGCCGGTCTGGCCGACTTTCTCGGTCGTCTCGAAACCCATTTCGCGGAAGCGCTCGGCGAGCTTGGCGGCAGTCTCGAACTCCTGGAAGCTGAGCTCAGGGTTGGCATGGAGGTCGCGGTAGAGCTCCATCAGCTCGGGCATGTCGGCGGCAAGGTCTGTGCGCAAGTCGTCCGCCTGCGCTGACGGAGCCCAAAGGAGCGTCGCGGCCCCTGCCAGAAGTGCCAGTCTCGTCATGTCTCGTCCCCGTTTCGGTTCTGTGTCCCGACCCTTGTCCGGTCGGTTGGAAAGTTACGCATGTTACGCTGTTCGCGCCTGCTTGCCGGTCACAGCCCGTAGCTGATCACAAGCAGGATGGAGAGCGTCATCACCATCAGCACGACCAGCGGAACACCGGTGCGCACGTAGTCTTTAAAGTCGTAGCTGCCCTCCGCCATTATCAGCATGTTTGTCTGGTAGGCGATCGGCGTCGCATAGCAGAGGTTGCAGCCGAACAGCACGGCGAGGATCAGCGGCTCGGGCGGCAAGTCGAGCTTGTCCGCAATGCTGAAGGCGATCGGCGTACCAACTGTTGCCGCCGTGGCGTTGGACGCGAAGTTCGTCAGCACCGTCACGAATATCATGATCGCGGCAAGGACCGCGGCAGGCGCAAGGCTGCCCAGACCGGCTGCGAGCACCGTGCCGAGCCATTCCGCCGCGCCGCTTTCATCGATGATCCGGCCAAGCGCGATACTGGCTGCGACCAGCACGATGACCTGTGCAGACAGTGCCTTGCCGACGCGGTCGAATTTGACGCAACCGGTCAGGAACATGAGGATCGCACCGGCAAGTGCCGAGATGGCGATCGGGAACAGGCCGATCGATGCCGTGCCGACCGCGCCGCCCATGATTACGGCCGAAAGCAGCGCCTTGGAACGACGCGGAAGCTCGCGCGCACCTTCGAGCATCAGCAGGCTGTCGCTGCGCGCGAATTCCTGCAGGTCGCCCGTGAGGCCCATGACCAGCAGGACGTCGCCTTCACGAATGCGTAGGTCGCCGCCTTCGCTATATTCGTTCTTCTCGCCGAGGATACGTTCCGGGCGGTGGATGCCGAGGACCGCGACGCCGTAAAGATCGGCGATGCCCGAAGTCGGCAGGCTGCGCGAGACGAGGCGCGAATCCGCCGTGACCGTCATCTCGACAACGGTAATGTCCTCGCCGATCTCGCTCGACCGGCGGCGAATACGGTCAAGCACCCAGGTCGGCGCGACTTCGCCGCGCAATGTGCGCATCGCATCCTCGAGAGCTTCGTGCGTGCCCGAGATATTAAGCCGCTGGTCGCGCTCGATCTTGCCCGGGCCGAGGTCGTGGAATTCGATCCCCTCCGGCAGCTGCGGCTGGATGGACCCGCGGTCCTGCCCGATCAGCGCGCTTTCCGGGCCGATCCGAAGGCGGCTGCGGAACCGCCGCTCTGCATGCGAAGTCTCGACCGTGTTGTCATGCAGCATCCGCGGCATGACGAGCCAGATGTACGGCAGCGCCACGAGCGAGGCGGCGAGCACGATCGGCGTGTAGTGGAACACGCCCATACGCTCCATCCCAAGGTCGACCGCGATGGAAACGACGAGGATGTTGGTCGAGGTACCAATGGTCGTGGCAAGCCCGCCGAGCAGCGATGCAGCATTGAGCGGCATCAGCGTCTGCGATGTCGGCAGCGCCCCCTTGGCCGCCAGCGCCGCGAAAATCGGGATGAGCAGGACGAGCACCGGCGTGTTGTTGACGCCCATCGACAACGCGAAGGCGATCAGCAGCGAGAACAGCAGGCCGAGTTGCAGGTTCCACTTGAACACGCCTTCGAGGAAGCGCGCGGCAGGCTCCAGCGCCCCTGTCACGACGAGCCCCCGCCCCATGATCATCAGCGCGCAGATCGTGATCAACGCGTAATGGCCGAAGCCCGAGAAAGCGAGCTGCAACCCGTCGGTCGGGTCGGTGTTCGGCAGCGGGAAGAAATAAAGGCCGACCGCGATGACCGCGATGGTGAGCAGCGAGATGATCTCGATCGACATCCGCCCCCGGATGAAACCGACGAACATCGCGACTGTCACAACCATGGCTGCGATCGCGTGCGGTGATGGAAGGTCGATCATCTACGCCGCCAAGGTTTGCCAACCCCCACCAGCAATTCAAGCGATTTCTGTGCGCAGAGGAAGATGGACAAAGGCATTGCGCTTGGCGCACGGTGCTTTCCCAAGGAGAGGTTACGCATGAAAGCACTGGTGTTCCACGGGCCGCGAGACATTCGCTACGAGAGCTACGACGATCCCGAATTGCGCAGCCCGAACAGCGCGATCCTGAAGGTTTCGTCCTGCTCGATCTGCGGCAGCGACCTTCACATGTACCACGGCGCACATATCGGCAGCACCGAATATGGCGCCGACAGCCCGAAATTCTGCTGCGGTCACGAATTCATCGGCGAAGTGGTCGAAGCCGGGCCCGAGGTTCACAGCTTCAAGGTCGGCGACAAGGTGCTGGCGGCCGGAGGGACCGGCTGTGGCAACTGCCCGGCGTGTAAGACGGGCCGGACGATGGAGTGCCCGGTTGCGACTGCATTCGGCATCGGGCCGGGTCTCGAGGGCGGACAGGCGGAGTATGTCTGCGTCCCCAATGCCGACCGCACGCTCTACTCGACCGACGGGCTGACCGACGACCAGGCGATGCTGCTGACCGATGCAATGGCGACCGCCTATTTCGGCCTGACGCGCGCTGAGCCGAAACCGGGCGGGACTGTCGCGGTCGTCGGCCTCGGCCCGATCGGGCTGATCGGCGTGGAACTGGCCTATGCGCTCGGGGCGGCGCAGGTCATCGCGATCGATCCGGTCGCCTCCCGCCGCGAAATGGCGGAAAAGCTTGGCGCGACGACGCTATCGCCCGGAGTAGACCTGCAGAAGCAGGTACGCGAGTTGACCGGTGGCCGCGGTGCGGATTCGGTCTTCGAAGCCTCGGGCGCAAGCGGTGCCATTGCCAGCGTCCTGCCGATCGTCGCGCATCGCGGAAACGCGAGCTTCATCGGCATTCCCGAGCCGGAGGACACCCTCCCCCTGCCGCTCATCCTGTTCAAGAACGTGACCGTGCGTGGCGGGGTGTGCGACGTGCAGAACATGTGGCCCCATCTCGTCCCGCTTGTGCAGCAGGGCCGCGTGAAAGCCGATGGCCTGTTCAGCCACGATTTCTCGCTATCGGAAGGCGCGGAAGCCTATCGCCTGTTCGACAGCCGTGAGGACGGCGTCGTCAAGGTGCGGATCGCGGTGGACTAGCGCTAAGAAATCTGGTGCCCCTGGCCCGACTCGAACGGGCACTTCCGAAGAAAAGCGATTTTGAGTCGCTCGCGTCTACCGATTCCGCCACAGGGGCACTTCTGCGGGAGCGGCGCGGATAGCCGCGCCGCAAACCGTCATCAAGCCTTAAGCGCTCCGGCCAGCAGCTTGTGGAGCCTGGTGTGAAGCTGGTCGTTCGCCGCAAGGATGGTTTCGTCGTGGATCGGCTGGCTGCGACCGCGATAGTCGCTCACGAAACCGCCCGCCTCGCGCACCAAAAGGCACCCTGCCGCCGTGTCCCAAGGACTGAGCGAGCTTTCCCAGTATCCGTCGAAGCGGCCTGCCGCGACCCAGGCGAGGTCGAGCGAGGCGGCGCCGAAACGGCGGATGCCTGCAACTTCCGGCCCGATCGCGCGGTAGATCTTCGTCCATTCCTCGAAATTGCCGACGCCCTGGAAGGGAATGCCGGTCGCAATCAGCGAATCCGACAGGTTTCGGCGCGAGGATACGCGCAGGCGACCATCGTGCAGCCATGCGCCGCGCGATTTCTCTGCCCAGAAGGTCTCGTCGGTGATCGGCTGGTAGATGCACGCATAGGTCACATCGCCCCAGCCACCGCCGCCGAGCTTGGGTTCCTGCACCGCGATGCTGATCGCGAAATGCGGAATGCCGTGGAGGAAGTTGCTCGTCCCGTCGAGCGGGTCGATGACCCAGCGCGGCTGGTCGGGATCGCCTTCGATCTCGCCCGCTTCCTCGAGCAGGAAGCCCCAGTCGGGGCGCGCGGCCTTGAGCTCGTCGTAGAGCGTGCGTTCGGAGCGCATGTCTGCCTTGGAGACGAAGTCCGCCGGTCCCTTGCGGCTGACCTGCAGGTGCTCGATTTCGCCGAAGTCGCGGCGCAGGCGACCACCCGCCTTGCGCGCGGCGCGTTCCATGACGCGGATTACACCCGGAAGGGCTACCATGATAAAACTACTTCCTGTTAGTCGAGCGCGATCTGGATCGATTGCGCCGTCAATTCGATTTCACCCCAGCCGCTGGCGATATTCGCATAATCGCCGTCGAAGGTAGCGGAATAGATGTCGCTGTAATCGACTTCCTTGCCTTCTTCGGCTTTCGCCTTGCGCAGCCTGAGGTCGTCCATGTCGGCAAAGCGAATGAACCCCTGCCGGAAACAACCGTCCTCGCCCTCTGCCGGTTCCGCATATTTCGGATGGCTTTCCTTCAGGCGGAAATCCATTTCCAGCGTCAGCGAGACATCGTCGTAGATCACTCCGAGGATGTAACTCCCCTCGATATCGATGCCTTCCAGCTTGGGATGACCGGCACCTGCCATGAGCGACCTCCTTGGTGAGAGCGTATCAGCCGGCCTTGCCGACGTAGCTCTGCTCGTAAACGTCAACGATGATGCGCGTGCCGCTTTCGATGTGCGGCGGGACCATGATACGCACGCCATTGTCGAGAACCGCCGGCTTGTAGCTGGAGGAAGCGGTCTGCCCCTTCACCACCGCGTCGGCTTCGACGATTTCGGCTTCGACCTGCTGCGGGAGTTCGACCGAGATCGGCTTTTCTTCCCACAGCTCGAGCTTCACCTGCATGCCGTCCTGCAGGAACGGGCGCGCATCGCCCAGCAGGTCGGACGGCAGGTTGATCTGCTCGTATGTGTTCTGGTCCATGAAAACGAGCATGTCGCCGTCTTCGTAAAGGAACTGATAGTCCGCCGTATCGAGGCGCACTTTCTCGACCGTGTCGGCGCTGCGGAAGCGGACGTTGGTCTTGCGGCCGTCCTGCAGGTTCTTCATCTCGACCTGCATGTAGGCGCCGCCCTTGCCGGGCTGCGTGTGCTGGATCTTGGCGACCTTCCAGATGCCGCCTTCGTATTCGAGAATATTGCCCGGACGGATGTCCACGCCGCTGATCTTCATGGGAAAGAGCCTTCGATAAGGAATTGCGACCGCCACAGGCGGCCTGAATTGGCCCGCGCCTTTAGCCCACCCTTCATTCCGGAGCAAGGCGGCTGGCGCTAGGCGCGCCGCTTCGCTATCCGAAGGTCAGCATGAAGCACGCTCGAATTCTTTCCGCCATCGCCTGCATGGGCACCGCGATCGCCCTCACCGCACCGCTGTCCGCCGTGCCGGGCAGGCTCGGTACGCTGCCGCATGGCGAATACGTCTGTTCGCTCCCGGGCGATGCAGGCGGGCTTGCCTGGCAGGAGTTGCCCGGCAAGGGCTTCGTGGTCGACAATGCCTCGAGCTATCACACCGACGAAGGCTCGGGCACATACCTGCTCGCAGGCGATACGGTGACTTTTACCCGCGGTCCGATGAAGGGCATGCGCTTCGAGCGAATTTCGAGCGGAACGCTGCGGGTCATCGAGAAGGACGGCGAGGCAGGCCGGATGCGCTGCGTGCGCCGCAGCGGGGCGCGCCCCGGCTAAACGCTACCTGTCGGTCAGCAGCGGAAAGGGGTTCACCGCGTTCGCCGGCTCCCACCATTCGGCCTGCTCGGTCGTCTGGAGGATCGCGAAATGCAGGTGAGGCGAGGCATCGTCGGCATTGCCCGATGAGCCGACCGTGCCGAGGCGCTGCCCGCGTCGGACCCGCTGACCTTCCTTCAGCCCCTGCGCATACTCATCGAGATGCGCGTAGTAGTGGATCGTCAGGCGGTCGGGCGAGCGGACGTAGATCGTCTTGCCGCCCGCCTTCGAGGTGAACAGCTTCTCGACCACGCCGGGCGCTGCAGCCACAACGCTCGTCCCGCGCGGAGCCATGATGTCGATCGCTTCATGCATGCGGGCACCGCCGCCACGCGTATCACTGAAAGTGTCGGTGAGATCGCCCGGGCGGATGTTCTTGACCGGCACCATCAGCTGCCGTGCCGTGTCCGCGTCCGGCGTTGCCACCGTCTCGACATCGAGCCCGCCGGCATCGGCCGCATCGGTAGCGCCGGGCTCCATCATGCTGTCGTTGCCGAGTACGATCGGCGGCACCGGGCTCGGCGCGGCCTCCGCCGGGCGGGTGGCAGCGCGCTGGCTGTCCGCCGTGGCGTTCTCGATCAGGGAGCCGCCCGCCACGATCCAGACGGCACTCGTCAGCGTGGCGGTGATGATGATCGTGAGGATACGGTCGACAATCTGCATTTTTCGACTCTAGCCGCTTAGGCTTCGAAAATCACCTGCGTCTGCTGAGAGACCATCCCGGCCAGCCTTGCCGCGTCCCAATTCGTCAAGCGAACACAGCCATGGCTTTGCGCGCGGCCGATGGTTTCGGGCTCGGGCGTGCCGTGGATGCCGTAATGCTCCTTACTGAGATCGATCCAGACGATCCCGACCGGCCCGTTGGGACCCGGCGGCAAGGTGTATTCCTCGCCGTCGCGGCTTCCACCCGAGAGGACTTCCGGGTCGTAGCTGTACGGCGGGTTGTGCGCGATACCGAGGATATCCCATTCGCCCAGCGGCAAAGGAAATTCGCTGGACCCGGAACTGACCGTGAAAAGCGCGACGAGCTTCTCGCCCTGGTAGGCCTTCAGCGTGTCGCCCTTCTTGCTCACGACGATCTTGTCGACTTGCGGTTGGTCGCTGCCGACTCCGAGACTTGCGAGAGTGCGTTGCCAGTCGGCCTTCTCGATCGCGCCCTTGGCGATGCGGTCGCCGCCGATGTTGGGAACGCGGACCTGCTGGCCGGCGGTGAAGAAGCTGGACGATTGTCCCTGCGCCTTCTCGCTAGCACTATCCGATGACGCGGTTTGCGAGACGCCCATTCCGGCGGGCTTGCCCCCTGGATTCAGCTGCTTGAGCACATCGACGGTCGTGTGGAAGCGCTCCGCCAGCCGCTCGTCGAGCGACTTGTAGCCGAGCCGCTCCAGCTTGGCCTTTTCTGCCGTATCTTCCGGAATGTCCGTGTAATCCTGCTCGCCCCAGCTTGCCGGGATCGTCACGACACGCGTTGCCGGAATGCGGTCCCATTCGGCGAGCGCCTGCTTGGTCGCCTCGTCGAGCTTGCCGGTCGTGTCGAGATCGTTCGCTTCCTGGAAACCCATCAGCGCGTTCTCGGTGCTCATGCCCATCTTGCCGTCGATTACGCCCGGGCCGAAACCGATCCGGTCGAGCACGACCTGCGCCTGCATGACCGGGCGCTTCTCGCTGTCGGGGGTGTCTGACTTCTGTGCACTATCGCCGCCACCGTCGCTGGCTTCGGTCATGTAGCGATCGTCGTTGGAGGCCATCGTGTCGGCGAGGTTATCCTCGCTGTAGGTCTCGTAACCGTAATCTGTCTGGGGTTCTGCGGAGGCAGTCGTTTCCGGCTGCTCGGCCTGCTCCGGCGAGCCGCCACATGCGGCAAGGGCGATGGACGATACGGCGATGGTAAGAAGTTTGCGCATGGGTAGCTCCCTCATGAAACGGGGACGCGACCCGCCCCTTCATGAGCACCCAACTCACGCGCTGGCGATTTGCTCCGAAAATGCCTTGATCGCAGCAACTTCGTCGCCGTTCCACACCGAGCCCGACACGGCGAGGAAGTCCGCACCAGCCTCGATCAGGGGCTTGCAATTATCGGGCGTTATGCCGCCGATGGCGACGCAGGGAATTTCGAACAGCTGGGTCCACCATTCGAGCAGGTCGACCTCTGCCCGATGCTCGGTGTCCTTGGTGGTCGAAGGGAAGAAGGCGCCGAAAGCGACATAGTCCGCCCCCGCCTCGCCCGCTTCCATCGCGAGGTGGCGCGAGGCGTGGCAGGTGACGCCGATCTGCGCCTCGCGACCCAATTCCTCGCGCGCCTCTTTCGGATTGCCGTCCTTCTGGCCGAGGTGGACGCCATCTGCCTTCAAGCGCTTCGCCAGTGCGATGCTGTCATTGACGATGAAGGCAACGTCCCGCTCGGCGCAGGTCGCCTGCAGCGGTTCGGCGAGTTTTGCTGCCTCGTGCTGCTCCACACCCTTCACGCGGAACTGGAATGCCGTGACAAGCCCCTCGCCCGCATCGAGCGCGCGGGCGAGACGATCGGGGAAGTCCCCGCCCACATCGAGCGGGGAGATCAGGTACAGCTGGGTTGAGATATCGTCTTGCATCGGCAACGCCTTAACGCCTCGCAGCATAGGCGTCGATAAGCAAAGATCGGTGCGCTCAGCGCGGCCCACGCAATCCACAAGAAGTATAAATGACCTATTTGACAGAGCATGATAGGCCATTTTACTTTCGAATCACCCTGTTTATTTGGGTCTGAAAGGAAAATAAACAAATGGCAAAGAAGTACACCAAGCACGCAGTCATGCTTGCCGCGGTCGCAGGCCTGGCCTTCACCTCGGCACCGGCGATGGCCAGCAAGGACGGCGAATACGGCTACACCCTCGGCTGCCTGTTCGGCTGGCTGTTTCTCGGCCTGACCGAAACCTGCAAGGAACTGCAGCCCTAATACGACGATGGCCGGTCGGCTCACATCAAGAAGGGAGCCGACCGGCCAGCGTTTCAGATTTAGCTTTTTTGTCTGATCAACCCGCGACGCTGGCTGCGTAGATCTCGTCGATTGCGCTTTCGAGCGCCTCGTCGAACTGCTTGTCGTCCATCTGCTGGCGCAGTTCCTCGAGCAGCGCGCGGCTGAAGCTGGCGATCATGCCGCCGTTCTTCGCGAGCTCGCTGCATGCCTCGTCGCGCGAATAGCCGCCCGACAGCGCCACGACGCGCAGCACCTTGGGATGCTCGGTCAGCGCCTTGTAGGTGTTCGGCTCGGCCGGGATGGTCAGCTTCCACATGACCTGCTTGCCTTCAGGCACGCGCTCGAGCTGTTCGAGTGCGCTCGAGAGCAGCATGGATTCCGCTTCGGCGCGGGTCTCGCTCTTCAGGCTCACTTCCGGCTCGAGGATCGGGACGAGGCCGTTGCCGAGGATCTGGAGACCGAAGTCCATCTGCTGGCGAACGTTCGCGGCAATGCCCTCTGCATTCGCGTCGTGAATGACCGAGCGCATCTTGGTGCCGAACACGCCGAGTTCCTTCGCCCGCGCGCAGTTCGCGTCGAGTTCCGGCATCTCCTTCATCAGCTGCACGCCGTTCTCGGTGTCGTGCATGCCCTTGTCGACCTTGAGGAACGGGACGATGCCCTTGGCGCGCAGCTTGTGCGGGATCGGCGAGCCGTCTTGCGTGCAGCCTTCCATGGTCTTTTCGAACAGGATCGCCCCGACGACCTTCTCGCCGGTGAAAGCCGGGCTTTCGACGATGCGGCAGCGCATTTCGTGGATCTTGGCGAACATTTCCTCGTCGCCGTTCCATTCGTCGTCCTCGACGCCGTAGCCGCGAAGCGCCTTGGGGGTCGAACCGCCCGACTGGTCGAGCGCGGCGATGAAGCCGTCACCGGTTGCGATCTTGGCGGTCATTTCGTCGAAATTCATGGATGATCCTCGTCGTGAAACTTGTCCGTGCATACGAATGCACGCGCCGCGCCTCTAACGCGCAGCGGTGCCGCCCGCAACCGTCCCCGGCGAGCTTTCGCACCCTTTTCGAGATGCGCGTCCATCAGCCCCGCTTCAGCACCGGGATGAGGTTGATCGCGATGGAAATGCGCGTGCCTTGGCCGAGAAACGCGCGCACCGCGTGCTGGAGCCAGCTGGGGAACATCACGATCATGCCGGTTCGCGGACGCACCAGCACCTCGTTCTGCTGCGCATCGCCGCCCTCGCCCCGCATTCGCAGGTCGGGTGCAGTCATGCGCACCATCGGCATGCGCGGGTCGAGCAACTGCAGTTCGCCGCCGAGTTCCGGGTTCTCGTCCCCGTCATAGCCATCGTCGACATAGGCGACCGCCGACCAGTAGCTGCCGGGGTGGAAGTGATACTGGTTGGCATTGCCCTTGCCGCTGACATTTGCCCACATCTCGGGGTGCCAGGTGAAGCGGCTGTCATCTGGGCTGCGCACGTCGAGCGTCTGCGCATCGGCAAGCTGCATCGCCTTCAGTGCAAGCGCCCGCGCGGCCTCGCCGCCCCAATCGAGCATCTGCGTGTTGGAATGCCATCCGCCGATATTGGAAATGCTGACGCCGTCAGCGTCGCGCGCATGCTCCGCCTCGATCGCATCGCGCAGCATCCGCAGCCCCTCTTCGCTCTGCAACGTGTCGATCACGAAGGGAGTGGCGAAGAGGTGGCGCGTTTCCGGCATGGTCAGCGGCGGATTTTCCGGATGATGCCGGTGAAGCTCAACACCGGCTTGCCGTCCGCGGTTACGATCCCGCGGGCATAGACGGTCTTGCCCCCTGCCCGCGTGACCTGTCCGCGCGCCTCGATCAGCTGCCCGACGCGCGCGGCATCGAGGAAATCGCTGGTCATGCTCATGGTGACGCCATGCGATCCGTCCATCGCCTCGCGGGCAATCGAGAAGATCGCGCTGTCGGCGAAGGTCATCAGGCAACCGCCGTGCATGAAGCCCGCACCGTTCATGTGGCGCGGCTCTGCCCGGAAGGCGACAACCGGCTCGCCGTTCTCGTCGAGCTTTTCGTAGAAGGGTCCGGCGCGTTCCTCGAACGCATCGCCCTGCCAGCATTTCCAGCCGGCGAACTCGCCCTCGGTTACGGTGACCAGCCCGCCGGAAGCGCCGACGGCTTCGTTCTCGCTCATGCCTGCAGAGCCTTCACGCCGGGCAGCTCCTTGCCTTCCATCCATTCGAGGAACGCGCCGCCAGCCGTTGAAATATAGGAGAAATCGCCCGCGACACCGGCATGCATGAGAGCAGCCACCGTATCGCCGCCGCCGGCGACCGACTTGAGCGAGCCGTCCTGCGTCAGGGCAGCCGCGGTGCGCGCCAGCGAGACCGTCGCCGCGTCGAACGGCTCGGTCTCGAAGGCGCCGAGCGGACCGTTCCAGACCAGCGTGCGGCAGGTCTTAAGAACGTCGGCCAGCGCCTCGACCGCCTGCGGGCCGATGTCGAGAATCATCTCGTCGCTCGAGACTTCGTGCACGTTGCAGGTGCGCAGCGACGGCGGGTTTGCGGCGAATTCCTTCGCTACCACGACGTCATAAGGCAGATGCACCGTGCAGCCGGCGTGGTCGGCCTTGTCCATGATGGCGTTGGCGGTGTCGGTCAGGTCGTGCTCGCACAGCGACTTGCCGACATCGACCCCGCGCGCGGCGAGGAAGGTATTGGCCATACCGCCGCCGATGATCAGGTGCTGCACCTTGCCGACGAGGTTCTGAAGCACGTCGAGCTTTGTCGATACCTTCGCCCCGCCGACGACTGCCGCCACCGGCTGCTCCGGATTGCCGAGCGCGGCGTCGAGCGCCTTGAGTTCGGCTTCCATCGCCCTGCCCGCATAGGCCGGGAGGTGGTGCGCCAGCCCCTCGGTCGAGGCATGCGCGCGGTGCGCAGCGGAAAAGGCGTCATTGACGTAGAAATCGCCATGCGCGGCGATACCCTTGGCGAACTCGGGATCGTTGGCTTCTTCGCCCGGCCAGAAGCGCACGTTGTCGAGCAGGCCGATATCGCCATTGCGCAGAATGCCAAGCGACTGTTCGACCACCGGTCCCATGACCTCGGGCACGAACATGATTTCCTTCCCGAGCACTTCCTCGACATCGCCCTGCACGAAGCTGGTGCTCATGGTCGAGTGACGCTGGCCCTTGGGCCGCCCGAAATGCGCGAGGAGCAGGACTTTCGCCCCGCGATCGCACAGTTCGAGAATGGTCGGCTTGACCGCTTCGACGCGGGTTACGTCGGTCGCCGAGCCGTCCTTCATCGGCAGGTTCAGGTCGACGCGCACCAGCGCGACCTTGCCGGTGATATCGCCAAGGTCGTCGAGGGTTTTGAAGTTCGCCATTGCTTTGCCCTTACAGCAGGCCGGCCATCACTCCGGCGGTGTCGATCATGCGGTTCGAGAAGCCCCACTCGTTGTCATACCACGAAACGACGCGGGCGAGCTTGCCTTCCATGACCGAGGTTTCGAGGCTGTCGATGGTCGAGCTTGCCGGGTGGTGGTTGAAGTCGTTGCTGACGAGCGGCTGCTCGGTATAGTCGAGCACGCCCTTCATCGGACCTTCGGCAGCCGCCTTGAGCGCGGCGTTCAGTTCTTCCGCGCTGGTGTCGCGGCCCGGGGTGAAAACCAGGTCGACGAGGCTGACATTCGGCGTCGGCACGCGGACCGAGGAGCCGTCGAGCTTGCCGGCGAGTTCGGGCAGGACGAGGCCGACCGCACGGGCAGCGCCGGTGGTGGTCGGGATCATGTTCTGCGCACCGCCGCGCGCACGGCGCATGTCGGAATGCATCTGGTCGAGCATGCGCTGGTCGTTGGTGTAGCTGTGGATCGTGGTCATGAAACCGCGCTCGATGCCAACCGTGTCGTGCAGCACCTTGGCCATCGGCGAGAGGCAGTTGGTGGTGCAGCTCGCATTCGAAACAATCACGTCGCCCGAGGTCAGGATGTCGTGGTTCACGCCGTAAACGATCGTCGCCGAGACGTTCTTCGCCGGGGCCGAGATCAGCACGCGCTTGGCGCCCGCCTTGAGGTGCGGCTCGGCAGCTTCGTGGCTCTGGAAGAAGCCGGTGCATTCGAGCACGATGTCGATGCCCTGCTCGCCGTGCGGCAGGTTGCCCGGGTCACGCTCGCTGGTGACCTTGATCGACTTGCCGTTGACGACGATCGCGTCGCCATCGACTTCGACCGTACCGGGGAAACGGCCATGCGTGCTGTCGTACTGGAACAGCAGGGCGTTCGACTTGGTGTCGGCCAGGTCGTTGATCGAGACCAGATCGAGGTCGTGATCGTCACGCTCGAGAATGGCACGCGCCACGAGGCGGCCGATGCGTCCGAAACCGTTGATTGCAACCTTGGTCGCCATGAAAAATGCTCCTGCTTAGCCGTTCAGTTTGTTCATGATTTGCGGAACGATAGCGTCCGCCGTGAAGCCGAATTTGGCGAAGAGTTCCTCCGCCGGGGCCGATGCGCCGAAACGGTCGAGGCCGATGTTGATGCCGTCCGTCCCGGTGTAGCGTTCCCAGCCGAGCGTCGTGCCCGCCTCGATCGAAACGCGCAGCGCATCGCCGCCGAGGATGTCCGCCTTGTAGGCATCGTCCTGCGCTTCGAAGTGCTCCATGCTCGGCATGGAGACGACGTCCGCGCCGATGCCCTTGCCTTCGAGCTGCGCGGCCACTTCGAGGGCTAGCGCGACTTCGCTGCCCGTCGCGATCAGCACGACCTTGCGGTCGGCGCCCGCAGCCTTGAGGCGATAGGCGCCCCTGGCCGAGCGGTTGGAGGACGCGCTCCAGTTCTCGTCGCCCTCGCCGCGGACCTGCGGGAGGCCCTGGCGCGAGAGGCACAGGACCGAAGGCGTGCCCTTGGCCTGCAGCGCCAGCGCCCAGCACTCGGCCGTTTCGATGACGTCTGCCGGGCGGAACACATTGAGGTTCGGGATAAGGCGCAGGCTCATGACCTGCTCGACCGGCTGGTGGGTCGGGCCGTCTTCGCCGAGACCGATCGAATCGTGCGTCATCACGTAGATCGCTTCGGCTTCCTGCAGCGCCGACATGCGGATCGCGTTGCGCGCATAGTCGCTGAAGATGAGGAAGGTGCCGCCGTAGGGGATGATGCCGCCGTGCAACGCCATGCCGTTCATCGCCGCGGCCATGCCGAACTCGCGGATGCCGTAATAGACATAGCGGCCTGAGTAATCGTCCGCGCTCATCGGCGCGGTCGAAGCGGTCTTGGTGTTGTTCGAGCCGGTCAGGTCGGCGCTGCCGCCGATCATGTTAGGGATCTTCGCCGTCAGCGCGGTGAGCGCCATTTCCGAAGCCTTGCGGGTCGCGACCTTCTGCGGCTCGGCCACCAGGGCAGCGATGTGCCCTTCGAGCGCCGGGCCCGCGAGGTCGCCGGCATGCATGGTGCCGTTCTCGAAGGCAGCCTTGCGGCCGGTGTCGCTGTCGAGGCGCTGCTGCCATTCGGCATGCGCTTTCTTCCCGCTTTCACCGGTCGCGCGCCAGTCGGACAGGATATCGTCCGGCACGACGAAGGGTTCGTATTCCCAGCCCAGCGTTTCGCGGGCCGCGGCGATTTCGTCCGCACCGAGCGGTGCGCCGTGGGTCGCGCTGGTGCCCTGCTTGTTGGGCGCGCCCTTGCCGATGACGGTCTTGCACGCGACGAGCGAGGGGCGATCGTCGGCAACCGCTTCGTCGATCGCGCGCTCGATGTCGTTGAAGTCGTGCCCGTCGCATTCGGCGACGTGCCAGCCGGTCGCGCGGTAGCGGGCCTTGATGTCCTCGCTGGTCGACAGGTCGGTGTCGCCATCGATGGTGATGTTGTTGTCGTCCCACAGGACGATCATGCGGCCGAGCTTCAAGTGGCCGGCAAGACCGATCGCCTCGTGGTTGATGCCTTCCATCAGGCAGCCGTCGCCCGCGATGACCCAGGTGCGGTGATCGACGAGGTCGTCACCGTGAACCGCATTGAGGTGCCGCTCCGCCATCGCCATGCCGACGGCCATCGCGAGCCCCTGGCCGAGCGGGCCGGTGGTGCATTCCACGCCGGGGAGGAGGAAGTTTTCCGGGTGGCCGGCGCATGGGCTGCCCAGCTGGCGGAAGTTGCGGATGTCTTCCATCGTCGGGTTTTCGTAGCCCGAGAGATGGAGCAGCGCATAGATAAGCATCGAACCGTGGCCCGCGCTCAGCACGAAGCGGTCGCGGTCTGCCCAGTCCGGCGCGGAAGGATCGAACTTCAGATATTTCGACCACAGGACGGTCGCGACGTCGGCCATGCCCATCGGCATGCCGGGGTGCCCCGAATTCGCCGCCTGCACCGCATCCATCGACAAGGCCCTGATGGCGTTTGCCATGGGGACCATTCGCGCGGGATCTAGGCTCATTCGGGTAGGCTCCTGTTGCAGGGCTGCTCGCAGGACGCGAGTCCAGCATGATTCGGGCGCGCGAAGCCTTCGCGGACGCGTCGGGCGAGGTCAAGGACGCTGGCCGCCCGCATCCACCGCGATCCCGGCGCGCTTTGTTGAGCACAGTTTTCAACAGGCCGCGCCAACCCTTTGCGCAGCCGCGAATTCGGCGATAAATACAGGCCATGAGTGGGGACCGGATAGAGGACGCCGTATCGCGCATCGAGGCCGCGCTTGCGCGCATCGCAGCCGTGGCCGATTCCGTGCCCGGCGATAGCTCCGGCAACCCTGAACTCGAAGCCGAGAACGAGCGCCTGCGCTCCGTCGTCTCCGAACAGATCGCCAGTCTCGACGCGCTTATCGCGGAGATCGGCGAATGAGCGAGGTGAAAGTCTCGATCGGCGGACGCACTTACGCCGTCGCTTGCGGAGAAGGCGAAGAGGCGCATGTTGTCACGCTGAGCGAGATGCTCGACGAAAAGCTCAAGGCGATGGGCACACTCTCGCCGCAGGAATCGCAGAACCTGCTTTTTGCCGGGCTCTTCGTCGCCGACGATTTGCACGAAGCACGCAAGCAGGTGATCTCCGCTGCCGAAGGTCGCAAGGCTGTCGAAGCCGAACTGGACGAGGCGAAGCGCGAGGCGCGCAACGCGACCGGCCAGACCGATGAACTCAAGGCGCGCATCGCCGAGCTGGAAAGCGAGCTCGACGGGATCCAGTCCGCGCAGCAGCGCCATGCATCCGAAGTCGACGAGCTTCGCGGCCAGCTCATCTCGCGCCGCAACGAAGCCCACGAGGCGGAGAAAGACCGCGATGCCGCCCAGGCGCGCGTTACGGAGCTGGAACAGGAAGCCGCCGAACTTCGCGAGAAGCTCGAACAGGCGAGCGCAATCCCGCCGCACCCCTTCCCGTCGGACAGCGGCGCGGCGGGCGCCGATGTGGCAGACCTCGCCCCTGCGCTCGAAAGATTTGCCGACCTGCTCGAAAATTGTGCCGACAAGCTTGAGGGTCGCACCGCGCAGCCCTAGATAGCCAGTCGGCGGGACTGCCCGGCACGAGCCGTTCGTGAATATCCCTGAGGCTATAAGCAATCCAAGGGAGCTGTCCCTGCCCTGGAATACGGGTTCGTCCTGGGGACTGGGGTATACGGCGCCCACCTGACGTTTAGGCGTCAGAGGATTTCCCGGCAAACGACCCATGGTGGTTCCGCCACTCGATTTCAGCAGGAGCGACAACCCAAGGTGCAGGCCAAGCGCGATCTTCGGAAACGGCTGCGCGAGGAACGGCGCGCACATGTCGAGGCCCTGCCCGACGCGATCCGCGGCCTCTTGTTCCGCCAGCCGCCCAATCCGGTGCTGGAAAGGATTGCGCCCGATGCGGTCATCGGCCTCTACCACGCCAATTCGCTGGAGTGCCCGACGGCCAACTACGCGGGGTTCTTCATCGAGCGAGGGCACGCGATCGCCCTCCCCCGGTTCGCAGGCAAGACAGCACCGATGGAATTCGCCGCCTGGACCGATCCCTTCGGCGACAGCGATCTCGAGGTCGGGCCGTTCGGCCTGCTCCAGCCCGGCAGCGATGCGGAGGCGCTGGTCCCCGACGTGTTGTTCATGCCGCTCGTCGGTTTCACACAGGACGGGCACCGCCTCGGCCAGGGCGGCGGACATTACGACCGCTGGCTTGCCGATCATCCGGGGACACTCGCCATCGGTCTCGCCTGGGACGCGCAGCTATGCGACGAGCTTCCCTGCGAGGAACACGACCGCATATTGGACGCTGTCGTCACGCCGACCCGACTGTTCGAGGTAGAGATTTCATGAGAGACCAACCCACCTGGCGCATCCCTGTCGGCATATTGCTGCTGGTCGTCGGCCTGACGGTATATGCGCTCGTCATTGCGCGTTACGTGCCCGAATTGATCGAGGGCTGGCCCACGCTCGTGCAGACGCTGGTCTATCTCCTGCTCGGCATAGTGTGGCTGCTGCCACTGCGCCGCTTCCTCATATGGATGGAGACCGGCCGGAAGGGCTGAATTTGCCGGATTGCCATCGCGCATCCTCCTGCTAGCCTGCGGGCAAGGGAGAGCGCCGAATGGCGAATGAAAACGAGGCGCAGAATGCGTCCGACGATCGGCCGTCAGTCGGCCTGAAGCTGGCGCACGGCTTCGGCGCCGCGGCCTTCGGCATCAAGAACAACGGTTTCGATTATTTCCTGCTGCTGTTCTACGGAACAGTGGTCGGGCTCGAACCGGGCCTCGTCGGCCTCGCCATCCTGATAGCCCTCGTTTTCGACGCGATCAGCGACCCGCTGGTCGGCTACTGGTCGGACAATTTCCGCTCGCGCTGGGGACGTCGGCATCCCTTCATGTATGCCGCCGCGATCCCCGTGGCGCTGAGCTACTTCCTGCTGTGGAATCCGCCCGACTGGGGCGATGCGGGCCTGTTCGTCTACCTCACGGTCCTCGCCGTGCTGATCCGCACATTCATCACATTCTACGAAACGCCGAGCTCCGCGCTGATCCCCGAGCTCACGCGCAACTACGAGGAGCGCACGAGCCTGCAATCCTACCGCCTGTTCTTCGGCTGGTCGGGCGGCAATGTGATGAGCATCATCATGTTCGGCGTGCTGCTGACCGGCCCGCTCGGCATGCGCGATCGCGGAGCGTACGAGACCTACGGCATCATCGGCTCGCTGCTGATCCTCGCAGCGATCATGATCTCGGCGCTCGGCACGCATCACCGCATTCCGCACCTCCACCGACCGGTCGCGACCGGCGAGAAATATAGCGTGCGGCGCATCTTCCGCGAAATGGTCGAAGTGCTGAGCGAGCGCAGCTTCATCGCGCTCTTCTTCTCGACGGTGCTGTTCGCCGTGGCGACCGGCCTTTCGGCAGCACTCGCCTTCCTCATTCTCAACTATTTCTGGGAATTCAGCGAATTCCAGCTCTTTATCTGGACCTGCACGGTCTTCATTTCCGCGCTGCTCGGCTTCCTCATCGCGCCTTACATGACGCGCAAGCTCGGCAAGAAACGGGCGACGATCACGCTCGGCATACTCGCCTTCACGATCCAGCCGGCACCGGTCCTCGCCCGGCTTGCAGGCATCATGCCGGAGAACGGAGATCCGATCCTCTTCCCGCTGGTGCTGACGATCAACATGCTCGACCTCGCGCTCATAATCGCTGTGCAGGCCGTCGCCTTCTCGATGATCGCGGACCTCGTCGAGGCGAACCAGGTGCGCACCGGGCGACGTAACGAGGGCGTCTATTACGCAGCGATCACTTTCACCCGGAAGACCACGCAAGGCCTTGGCGTGCTCGCAGCCGGCCTCATCCTGTCGGCGATTGCTTTCCCCGAGGGTGCAGAGCCGGGAACGGTCGATCCCGACACGATCTGGGCGCTCGGCGCATTCTACGCGCCCTCGCTGTTGATCCTGTGGTTGACCTCGCTCGCCTTCCTGTCGCGCTACAAGATCGACAAGGCCGGGCACGAGGAAAACCTGCGCAGGATCGCTGCGCAGTCACAAGAATAGGTTTTCCGAAAAAAGGGTCCCAAGTGGCGCGAGTGACGGGACTCGAACCCGCGACCTTCGGCGTGACAGGCCGACACTCTAACCAACTGAGCTACACCCGCGCATCTTGGCGGCAGCGCCTCTTGGGAGACGCGCCAATACGGCCCGTGGCATATGGTGTCAACGCAAAATGGGGCCAAAAAATGCAGGAATTTGCACTTCCTTCAAACACCCCATGGCTAGCGCCGCGTTAACCATATTTTCGCCCTTCGCTGCGACACCCCTCCCCATCAACCGTCGCCGCAACAAAAGGGGGCCTGGCGATGCGAATTGGGGCATTTTTGGCGCTCGGAGCGCTGGTTTGCACAGGCAGCGTTGCCGCACAGGACCGCGTGGCCCTGTCGCGCGCAGTGTTCGTCGAGAGCATGGACGCTGCGAGCACGCGCACCGTCGAGCGCGCGGAAAACCTGCGCCGCGGCGACCGCGTGGTACTCGTCGTCGAATGGACCGGGGCCGAAGCGCGTCGGGGGACCGTCGTTTCCAGCCCGATTCCCGAATCGCTGCAATTTCAGCGCGCAAGTTCGGACGAGCTCGAAGTCTCGGTCGATGGCGGGCGCAGCTGGGGCCAGCTCGGCAATCTGCGCGTCGGGCGCAGGCTCGCCGCCCCCGAAGAGGTTACGCACATCCGCTTGCGGACGTTCGGCAGCAGTTCGGGTCGGCTGACCTACAGCGCGATCGTGCGCTGACGGATCAGTCCGCCAGCAGCAGCACCGGCGTTTCGATCAGCTTCTTGAGCGCCTGGATGAAGCTCGCCGCATCATAGCCGTCGACCACGCGGTGGTCGCAGCTGATGGAGATATTCATCAGCTTGCGCTTCTCGATCCGCTCGCCGCCATTGCCGTCCGCCACATACATCGGTCGTTCGATAATGCGGTTCGGGCCGATGATCGCGACTTCCGGACGATTGATGACCGGCGTCGTAGCGACACCGCCGAGCGGGCCGAGCGATGTCACGGTCAGCGTGCCGCCGGAAAGCTCTTCCGACTTCGCCTTGCCCGTGCGCGAAGCTTCCGCAAGACGCGCGATTTCATTGGCGAGCTGCCACGGGTTGCGCGCATGCGCATCGCGGATGACCGGGACCATCAGGCCGGCGTCGGTCTGCGTCGCCATCCCCATGTGAACCGCGCCGTGACGCGTGACGATACCCGCCTCGTCGTCGTAGCGGGCGTTGATCATCGGGAAATCCGGCAGCGTCTTGCAGATCGCGGTGATCAGCAGCGGCAGGATCGTCAGCTTGGGCTTGTCGCCGCGGTTCGCGTTGAGGTCCGCGCGCATGTCCTCGAGATCGGTGACATCCACTTCCTCGACATAGGAGAAGTGCGGGATGTTGCGCTTGGAGGCAGCCATGTTCTCGGCAATGCGGCGGCGCATGCCGATGACCTTCTTCTCCTCGTCCGCGCGGGTGCGCGCCGCGCCGGTGTAGGCGCTGTTGTAGGAGAGGAACTGGTCGAGGTCGCCGTGACGGATGCGGCCATCCTCTGCCGGCTTGACCTGGGCAAGGTCGATGCCGAGGTCGCGCGCGCGCTTGCGCACTGCGGGCGTGGCGAGAACCTTGGCATGCGGCTTCGGTTCGGGAGCAGGCGGCGACGGCTGTGCGGGGGCAGGCTCGGGATCGGCCGCCATCGCATCGTCGGCATCGCTCGCATCGGAGGTTTCGACCTCGATACGCTCTTCCACCACTTCGGCCTTGGGCGCCGGGGCCGGAGCAGGAGCCGCCTCTCCCTCCGCAGCCTCTTCGACTTCGCCCTCGACCTCGATCACGAGCAGCATCGCGCCAACCGAGATGATGTCGCCGACTTCGCCTGCGACTTCGAGCACCTTGCCGGTGACCGGGCTTTCGATGTCGATCGTCGCCTTGTCGGTCATCACGTCGACGAGATGCTGGTCCTCTTCGACCTGGTCGCCGACCTTCACGTGCCAATCGACGATTTCCGCCTCGGCAACGCCCTCGCCCACATCGGGCATGTTGAAGGTAAATTTCGCCATCTCGATTACTCGCATACCATGTTTTCAAAGACCCAATCGGTCACTTCAATCGTCGCTATCACGTCGCCCATCGAAACAGGTCCGCCATCGTCAACGTGAACTGCCGCCAGCCGTCCAGGGTAGCGGCTCGGCAGTTCGACAATCGCGATCTCGGTTTCGACCGACACGAGAGATGTGCCCTCTTCGAATTCCGCGTTCAGGCCGACCAGCCAACGCTCGACCGCTACCGGCCGGAAATCCGCGACGGACGCGGGAAGCTCGAAGGGTATCTGCTTCATTCCGACAGGATCTTGTCGATTGCTTCGCCGATGCGAACCGGGCCGGGGAAATAGGCCCATTCGAGGCTGTGCGGATACGGAGTGTCAAAGCCGGTCACGCGTTCGACCGGGGCTTCGAGGTGATAGAAGCAGCGCTCGGTGACGAGAGCGGACAGCTCCGCGCCGAAGCCCGAGGTGCGCGTCGCTTCGTGGACGATCAGGCAGCGGCCGGTCTTCCTGACCGATGCTTCGATCGCCTCGATATCGAGCGGGACCAGCGTGCGCAGGTCGAGGATATGCGCCTCGACGCCCTTCTCGCGGCAGACCGCCTCGGCGACGTGGACCATGGTCCCGTACGCAAGGATCGTCAGTTCCTCGCCATCGGTGACCGTGCGCGCCTTGCCGAGCGGGATCTTGTAGTAGCCTTCCGGTACCACGCTGTCCTTGTGGCGCTTCCACGGTTCGACCGGCTTGTCGTAATAGCCGGAGAACGGGCCGTTATAGATGCGCTTCGGCTCGAAGAAGATGACCGGGTCGTTGTCCTCGATCGCGCTGATCAGCAGGCCCTTCGCGTCGTAGGGCGTCGAGGGAATGACCGTCTTGAGGCCCGAGACGTGGGTGAAGATCGCCTCCGGGCTCTGGCTGTGCGTCTGGCCGCCGAAAATACCGCCGCCAAAGGGCGAACGGACCGTCATCGGCGCGATGTAATCGTTGGCCGAGCGATAACGCAGGCGCGCCGCTTCGGAGATCAGCTGGTCGAGGCCGGGGTAGATATAATCGGCGAACTGGATTTCCGGCACCGGGCGCAGGCCATAGGCCCCCATCCCCACCGCGACACCGATGATGCCGCATTCGGAAATCGGCGTGTCGAACACGCGCGTCTTGCCATGCTTTTCCTGCAGGCCCGCGGTGCAACGGAACACGCCGCCGAAATAGCCCACGTCCTCGCCCATCACGATCACGTCAGGATCGCGCTCGAGCATGATGTCGAGCGCGTCGTTGATCGCCTCGATCATGTTGATCCGGCGTTCGTCGGAAGTCTCGCCGGTCTTGGGAGCGGTCTTGGTCTTGGTCTGGCTCATTATGCCTTCCCCCCCTGGGGTCGACCCTCGGGCCATTTGATCTCGCGCTCGCGGATCGCCTGCGCAGCCTGTTCTTCGAGGTGCCAGGGCAGTTCCTCGTAAACGTCTTCGAACATGGTGTGGAACGGGTGGTGCAGGCCATGGCCGAGGATGCCGTTCTTCTCGGCTTCCTTGGTTGCCGCTTTCACGCGCTCGGCACATTCGGCGTCCATCTTTTCCTGCCGCTCCTCGTCCCATTCGCCGAGTTCGATCAGGTGGCGCTTGAGGCGCATGACCGGATCGCCGAGCGGCCATTCCTCACGCTCCTGCGCGCTGCGGTATCCAGATGGATCGTCGGACGTGGAATGCCCTTCGGCGCGGTAGGTGAAATATTCGATCAGCGTCGGACCGGCGTTCGCGCGGGCACGGTTGGCGGCCCACCGCTGGGCGGCAAAGCACGCGAGCGCATCGTTGCCGTCGACCCTGAGGCCGGCAAGGCCGTAGCCCAGAGCACGGGCGGCGAAAGTAGTCCGCTCTGCCCCTGCGAAACCGGAGAAGCTGGAAATCGCCCACTGGTTGTTGATCACGTTGAGGATGACCGGAGCGTTGTAGACGGTCGCGAAGGTGCAGGCGGAATGGAAGTCGCCTTCCGCAGTCGAACCCTCGCCCACCCAGGTCGCTGCGATCCGGCTGTCGCCCTTGATCGCGCTCGCCATCGCCCAGCCGACAGCCTGCGGCGTCTGCGTGGCGAGGTTGCCGGAGATCGAGAAGAAGCTGTGCTCGCGGCTCGAATACATGATCGGCAGCTGGCGGCCCTTCAGCTTGTCGCCCTTGTTCGAGTAGATCTGGTTGATCATCTCGACCAGCGGATAGCCGCGCGCGATCAGCACGCCCTGCTGGCGATAGCTCGGGAAGACCATGTCGTCCGATGCGAGCGCCATCGAGGCGGCAACGCTGGTCGCCTCTTCGCCGGTGCACTTCATGTAGAAGCTGGTCTTGCCCTGCCGCTGGCCGCGGAACATGCGTTCGTCGAATGCGCGCACGAGGGCCATGTGGCCGAGCATGGTGCGCAGCGTTTCGGCATCGAGTTTCGGGTCCCACGGCCCGTGCGCCTTGTTGTCGTCGCCCAGCACGCGGACGAGACCATAAGCGAGGTCGCGCATCTCGGACGGGTCGCACGCCTCGTCGGGACGCGGCTGCTTGCCCGGTTCACCGACGTCGAGGTCGGAGTAATCCACGGCATCGCCCGGGCGGTATTTCGGTTCTGGAACATGCAGCGACAGAGCAGGCTTGTTGCCGCCCTTCCCCGCATCCTCGGCCCTGTCGGCCATCACATTTCTCCCAGACGCAATCTTATACGTATGCGTTATTTTATTTCACGCCGTCGCAACGGTCAAGTTGGCGCGATCAGACGGCGACCGGCGCCTTCAACGGGGCCTGCGGAGCGTAGTCGTGCACCGCGAAATCCTCGATCGTGTAGTCGAAGATCGAATCGGGTCGCCGCAGGATTTCAAGCCGCGGCTCGCCCGAGGGTTCCCGCTTCAGCTGTTCGGTCACCAGTTCCTCGTGGTTGATGTAGAGGTGGGTGTCGCCGCCCATCCAGACGAATTCGCCCGGCTCCAGGTCGACCTGCTGCGCGATCATCCGCTGCAGTAGCGCCCCGGACCACAGGTTGAACGGCAGGCCGAGCGCGACGTCGCAACTGCGCTGGTAGAGCGCGCAGTTCAGCTTCCCGTCGCCGACGTGGAACTGGTAGGTCTTGTGACACGGCGGCAGCGCCATCCGGTCGAGTTCCGCGACATTCCAGCCTTCGATGATGTGCCGGCGGCTGCCGGGATTGTTGCGCAGCGATTCGACGACCTCGGCGACCTGGTTGATCCCCTCGCCCTTCTCGTAGGTCCCGTCCTTGCGATAGCGATAGGTCGGCCAGTCGACCCACTGCTTGCCGTACACCGGGCCGAGATCGCCCCAGCGTATCGCGAAGGCCTCGTCATCCGCGATCCGCTGGACGAATTCCTCGAGCGAAATGTCCTCGCCCGTCTCGCGCACGTAGTTGGCGTGCGGCCACTCGTTCCAGATTTTCACGCCCTGGAGGACAAGCGGGCGGATATTGGTCTCGCCGGTCAGGAACCACAGCATCTCGCGCGTGGCGGTCTTCCAGTAGACCCGTTTCGTCGTGATGAGCGGCATGCGCCCGTCCGACAGATCGAATCGCAGCATCGCGCCGAAAACCGAGCGCGTGCCGATTCCCGTGCGATCGACACGCTCGCTGCCACGCTCCCAGATGTGGCGCATGAGATCGAGATACTGCTGCTCGTAGTGCCGGGCGGCGGAAGAATCGGAGGGAATCGCGGCTGTGGCCATGCAAAGTCCCTAGACCTGCAATTGACCGCTTGCCACCCCGCCGATCGCCTCCTATAGGGCGCGCCTTGCCTCGACCCGCGTGAGGCTAGACCCATGCGGGACCGACACGGTCGGGGAGTAGCTCAGCCTGGTAGAGCACTGTCTTCGGGAGGCAGGGGCCGGAGGTTCGAATCCTCTCTCCCCGACCATTTCAATCTCAGCATGAAACCGCGCTCCGCCTCTAACGAGGCCGGCGGCCGTACGCGTTTCCCTGTCGCGCGGCGTTCTTAAGGACCGTCGCCGTTGGCCGCACACGGGTGTGGCTGCGGGAGGTGGGAATATCCCCGCATATGCCGTTGGAAAGCTGCCGATCCAGCCCGGCGCGAGCACAGCCATGCGCAGTGCAGGTGAGCGCGAAACCCCCTCCTTGGTCATCTGGCAACCGCATCGGCGCGCACATTAACGATAAAAGTTATGGCTGTTCGCGCTGCGGAGCATCACTCTTTCGAGACCATCGTTTCCTTGTTTTTCCGGTATTTGCTTCGCACTCCTGAGAACGGTTTCAAGGCATCGACGCGCCGCGTGCAACCCTTGGGAAGGCTCAAGGCAAAGAGATTGTTAACGCCTGCCACGTAGTTGCGCGGATATGAAAACGCGCACGATCCTTGCTGCCCCCATGTTGGTAGCCTCGCTTGTCAGCACCCCTGCCCTTGCCGAGGGCGTCGATGCCGGCACGATCATCTCCAACACCGCCACGGCGACCTATACGACGCCGGATGGCGAGACGACGGTCGATTCCAATACGGTCGACCTGTCGGTGGACGAATTGCTCGACGTGACGGTTACGACGCTGGATTCAGGTCCGGTCGGAACTGCCCCGGGACAGGCAGTTCTTACGTTCGAGGTTACGAACACCGGCAACGGACCCGAGGCGTTCGAACTGACGGCTGAGCCCGTGGTTGCCGGAAACGACTTCGACACCACCGTCGTCGCGATCGCGGTCGATACCAACGGCAACGGGGTTTACGACGACGGGATCGACGAAATCCTGACTGCACCCGAGACGACATCCGTCCTCGATGCGGATGCGGCGATCACGGTCTTTGTTGTCGTGACCGTCCCGGCCGATGCCGCCGATACGCAGGAAAGCACCGTGCAACTGACCGCCGCCGCTGCAACGGGTACCGGCGCACCGGGCACGGTGTTCGACGGGCAAGGCGAAAGCGGTGTCGATGCAGTCGTCGGAGCGACCGGCGCGAGCGCGACAGCCGACAGCTCACTCGTCGTCGGTATCACGACCGTTTCCCTGGTGAAGACAGCCGACGTGGCCGACCCGTTCGGCGGGACGACCGTCGTTCCCGGCTCGATCGTCACCTATACCATTACAGCATCCGTGGATGGCAGCGGTTCGGTCGACGATCTCGTCGTTACCGACGCCTATCCGGCGGGCACTTCCTACACTGCAGGCACCCTCACGCTCGACGGTACTTCGCTGACCGATGCAACCGGTGACGATGCCGGCGAGGCGGACGCAGCAGGCATCTCGGTCGACCTCGGCACCGTTGCCGGCGGCTCGAGCGCAGTGGTCACCTTCCAGGTTGAAATCGACTAACAAAAAAGGTCGCAAGATAATGAAAAAGCTCGTCAAAATTGTCAGCGCAGCGCTGATTGCAGTAGCGGTTCCCAATGCCGCTGCCTTTGCGCAATCGCAGCCGATCACGCTCGAAGGCGACGTCAAAGTCGTCAAGCAAGTCATCGAGGAAGGCGGCGAGACCCGCACGGAACTGGTCGAACCCGACCGGGCGGTGCCGGGCGACAAGCTGATCTTCGGCACGAACTACACCAACACCGGAAGTGTCGCTGTCGATGATTTCGTCATGACCAACCCCCTTCCCAAGGCCGTGCGTCTCGCACCCGAAGCCGATCCGGCGCTCGTGGTGTCGGTCGATGGCGGCAACACATGGGGCCTCCTGTCCGAGCTCGTCGTAGCTCTCGCAGAAGGCGGGAGCCGTGCTGCGGTGCATTCCGATGTCACGCACATTCGCTGGACCCTCGACCGCGTCGAGCCCGGCGAAACCGGCCGCTTAGAATATCCGGCGATCATCCGCTGATCCCAGGATCCACCGCCAGACTTCGCGGGCGGGTTTGAGCGCGAAGAATCAAGTGAGGACCATAGCTATGAAACGCTCCAGGCAATTGCTGGGTGCGGTTAGTTCGGTAGCGCTCGTCGCCTTCTCGGTGACGCCCGCGATGGCCGAGGGAACCGGGGCCGGCGAAATAATCCAGAACAATGTTTCGGTCAGCTTCAGTGTAGGCGGCGTCGAACAGACTGCCGTCGAGGCAACCGACGAGTTTACCGTCGATCGCAAGATCAACGTGACGGTCGCAGCCGTTGGCGCATCGCCGACGGTTTCGGCCAATCAGGATGGTGTCGTCCGCCAGTTCACGGTGACGAACCTTTCGAACGATACCGTCGGTTTCGATCTGACCGCTTCGCAGGTCGCATCGCCCGACTACACGTTTGAAAACGTTACCATCTTCGTCGATTCCAACAGCAACGGCGCATATGATGCCGGTGAGGAAATCGACTTCATCGATTCCCTTGCGCCGGACGCCAGCTTCGATGTCTGGGTATCGTTCGACATTCCTGCGACGGCCACCAACGGCCAGTCGACGGATATCATCCTGACCGCGAACGCGCATGAAGCGGGTTCGGGCAGCATCGGTGCCGAAATCATCGATACGGCTACCGCGAACGACAAGAACGGTATCGATACCGTCCTGGCCGACCTGTCGGGCGTGAGCGATTCCGACTACGAAGGCGACTACTCCGCTTCGCACACCATCACGGTCGATGCGGCAGCGGTGACCGTGGTCAAGACCAGCCGGGTCGTCTGGGATCCGGTCAACCTCGACTCGTCGCCCTACGCAATCCCGGGCGCGCGCGTCGAATACTGCATCCAGGTTTCGAACGCTTCGGGCGCTGCGACCGCCACCGGTATCACGGTGAGCGATACGCTACCGGCCGAAGTGACGTTCTACCCGGATGCCTATGGCACCACCGGCGACGTCATGGTCAATGGCACGGTCGACGGTTCGGGCGTTTGCTCGGGCGGTAGCGAGGTCAATGGTTATACCACTGCCAATACATCGGTGAGCGAAGCGCTCGACGACGTGGCGGGTGGCGAGACCAAGACCCTCTACTTCACCGTGACGATCGACTGATAGGTCAAGGTCGCCGCACCGCGGCGACCGGATCGCTGTCTATGCACGCTTGCCGGTCCTCAGTTCGCCTGATTGCAGCAATACTCCTCGTGGTATTGCTGCAATCGGTCGTGCCTGCAGGGCCGGCGCGTGCGCAAACGATCGTCAACGTCGCGAATGCCAGCTGGTCGCACGATGGTCGGGAATATTCCGGCCGATCCAACCCGGTCGAGCTGCAAGTGGCGACGCGTCCGCCCGAGATCGTCACCTACGTCCCGGGGATGGGCGAGCAATACGCCATCTACCAGCCGTCATGCGGCACGTCGATTTCGACCTCCTCGGTGAGGGCAAACGCGCCGACGCTGACCAATGTGAAGCCGACGAGCGTGCTTCGCGCAGGCCAGGACCTGATCTTCACGATCGCCCTGCCCGAAGCGAATACCGATGCCGGTGCGATCGACAGCCTGGCGATCCGGATCAACGGCCGATCCGGCGACCAGGAAGAGATCACCGTCTTCGAGACTGGCGAGAACACCGGAGTTTTTGCTGGCCGGATTGCGACACGCCGGACGCCGCCGCCGGTGCAGCCCGGCGATTGCGTACTCAGCGTCGTCGATGAAGATGTCGTAACGATCAGCGCCCTGCGCCCGGGCGAAGGTACGATCGTTCTGCAGACCACGGTAAGCGTGCTTGCGGATCCGTTCGGCGTGGTCTTCGACAGCGAGACCGGCGCACCGGTTTCCGGCGCGGTCGTTTCGCTGGTCGATGCAATCACCGGCCAACCTGCGCAGGTCTTCGCCGAGGATGGCGTAACCCCTTGGCCATCGACGGTAATTTCAGGCGAGCCGGTCACCGATGCCACCGGAAACGTCGTCGAAATGGGCGCCGGCGAGTTCTGGTTCCCGCTAACCAATCTCGGGACCTACGTCCTGCGGATCGAGCCCCCCTCCCCCTACAGCGCGCCGTCGCAAGCCTCGCCCAACGAGATTGCGCGGCTGACGCGGCCTGACGGGCGCAGCTTCGTAATTACCGATGCATCCTACGGCGCCAGCTTCGTGCTGACCGACCCGACTCCGGTCCAGATCGACATTCCGCTCGATGCGCCCTCGGGTGCAGTTGCCATTACCAAGGAGGCATCGCGCCAGATCGCCCAGCCCGGCGATGCGATCTTCTACACTCTGACTGTCCGCAACACCGATCCGTTCCGCGTGAAGCGCGATGTGACCGTGGTCGATACGCCGTCTGTCTGGCTTCGTCCGCGCCTCGATTCCGTCCGGATCGACGGCGCCGAACCGGCGGAGGGAAGTGTTAGCATCGCTCCGGACGGGCGCAGCCTGCAATTCTCGCTCGGCGACATCGCCGGCGGAAGCTCGAGCCGCATCGTCTATGCGATGACAGTGCGTCCCGATGCCCAGCCGGGCTATGCGAACAACGTCGCAGTAGTGACCGACAGCCTCGGCCGATCCTCGCGCACGGAAGCGTCGGTGCGCGTCGAGCGCGACGCAATCAGCGGCCGCATGACCATCATCGGACGGATTTCCGCTGGCGACTGCAGCGTTCGCAGCGGACGTATCGGCATCCCGGGCGTGCGCGTCATGCTCGAGGACGGCAGCTTCGCGATCACCGACCGGGACGGCCGATATCACTTCGACGGAGTCGTGCCGGGCACCCATGTCGTACAGGCGTCGCCCATGACGCTGCCGGAAGGCTCGGGCTTCGTCGATTGCAACCGGTCCTCCCGCAGCGCCGGCAGCGCAACCTCGCTGTTCGTTATCGGACAGGGCGGATCGCTTGCCGTGGCGGATTTCCATGCAACCGTGCCGCAGGATGTGCTCGACCAGCTTCGCGTCGAGGCGGCTGAACGCAACGCCAATAGCCCGACCCTCTCCGACACGGTCGAGGGCGAGGCAATCCCGAATGAAACCGACTGGCTGTCGCTCGGCGATGGCCCGGACGGCTGGCTCGCCCCGACGCTCGATGCGAACCCGCGCGCACCTGCCATCCGCGTCGCGATCCGCCACCGCAAAGAACAGACCGTGCGCCTGTTCGTCGATGGAAAGCCTGTCGACGCCTTGGCCTTCGACGGCATCCGCAAGCCCGAGCGCGGCGGATTCGCCGTGAGCACCTGGCGCGGCGTGCCGCTGTCCGGCGAACGGACCTTGCTGGCGGCCGAGATTCTCGGTGCGGACGGCTTTGTCGCGTCGCGCCACGAGCGCCCCGTTTTCTTCACCAACCTCCCGACCAAGGTCGAACTGGTCGCAGACCAGTCTCGCCTGGTGGCCGACGGTCGCACTCGCCCGGTTGTCGCGGTCCGCATTCTCGATCGGAACAATCGCCCGCTTCGCGAGGGCGTGTCCGGCGACTTCACGCTCAATGCGCCCTACGAAAGCGCCGAGCAGATTACCCGCCAGCAACTGAACCAGCTGACCCGCCAGGGCCCTACCTCGGCCCGCTGGACGGTCGCCGACGAAAGCGGGATCGCGCTGATCGAGCTTGCCCCGACGATGACCAGCGGCGCCCTGCAGCTGACCTTCCGTTTCGACGACGGGGAAGTGTCGCGCGAACAGCAGTTGGAAACCTGGATCGCCCCCGGCGATATCGACTGGACCGTCGTCGGCCTGGCCGAAGCATCGATCGGTTCGCGCACCGTTGCCGACGGAATGGACCGCGCCGGCAATTTCGCAAGCGACCTTGGCGAGGAAGCCCGCGTCGCGGTCTATGCGAAGGGCCCGGTCGCGAAAGACCTTCTGGTCACCTTCGCCTATGACAGCGCGAAGGACCGGGGCGATCAGCGCGTGCTCGGCACGCTCGATCCGCAAGCCTATTACACGGTCTTCGGCGACGCATCCGTTCGCCAGTTCGACGCAGCATCGCGCGAAAAGGTCTATGCCCGCGTCGAGGGGCCGGCCTTCAACGTTCAGTATGGCGATTTCGAAACCAACTTCGACCAGACGCGCCTTGCCAATTATCGCCGCGTGGCGACCGGCGTCAGCGGCGAAGCGCGGATCGGCCAGTTCGGTATCAAGGCGTTCGGCGCCGAAGCCGGAACCCGCTTCCGCCGTGACGAGATCCAGGGACAGGGTATCAGCGGACCGTATCGTCTCGGCAGCCGGGCGATCGTCCCCAATACCGAAAACGTCATCCTCGAAGTCCGCGACCGCTTCCGTTCCGAGCTCATCGTCGAGCGCCGCGAACTGACGCGTTTCCTCGACTACGACATCGACTTCCTCGCCGGCACGATCAGCTTCAAGCAGCCGGTCCTGAGCCGCGACTTCGATCTCAACCCGCAGTTCATCGTCATCGAATATGAAACCGACCAGCTCGGCGGCGGCGTCATGAATGCGGGCGGACGGATTGACTGGCGCAATGGCGGCGACACCCTTCGCATCGGTGCAACCATGATCAGCGATGGCGGCGACGACCTGCGGACCAACATCGTCGGTCTCGACCTTCGCGCCAAGCTCGGCAATTCGACCGAACTGCGCGCGGAAATCGCCGGCAGCCGTACCTCGGGCGAAAACTCGATGGCCTGGCTGATCGAAGCGCAGCACCAGTCGGGCAAGCTCGACCTGCTCGCTTATGCCAAGTCGGCGGAATCGACCTTCGGGGTCGGCCAGCAGAACAATGCCGAGCTTGGTCGCCGGAAGATCGGTGCCGATGCCCGCATGCGCCTCTCGGAGCAGATGAGCATTATCGCGAGCCTGTGGCAGGACGACAGCCTGACCGATGCGGCCCGTCGCCGTGCTGCCCAGGTCGAACTCGGCTATTCCTCGACCAATTCCGACATCCGCGTCGGCATCGCGCATTTCGATGACCGTCTCACGGATGGCACTTCCAACCGTTCCACCGTCCTCGAAGCAGGCGCGACGCAGCGCATGTTCCACAACAAGCTCGAGCTGACGGCTGCGACTTCGATGCCGCTCGATTCGACCGATTCCGTCGACCTGCCCCTGCGCCATCGTGTCGGCGCGCGCTACGCGATCACGAACGACGTGCGGATCATCGCCGACTACGAATTTGCCGATGGCAACGGTTTCGAAAGCAGCACGCTGCGCGGCGGTTTCGAGCTAACGCCGTGGGTCGGCGGGCGCGTTTCCAGCACGCTCGGCAAGCAGGATATCGGCGAACGTGGCAATCGCAGCTTCGCAGCCTTCGGCCTCGCCCAGACCTGGCAGGTGAACCCGAAGCTGTCGCTCGATGCCACTTTCGACAGCAACTGGACCCTCGACGGTTCGCCGCAGGTCGACGATCTCGTCAATGTCGACCAGCCTGCAGCAAGCGGCGGCCAGTTCGGTCCCGGCGGCGCGCTCTTCGAGGACTTTACGGCAGTAACGCTCGGCGGAGCCTGGCGCGATGGAGCGTGGAGCGCGACGGCACGCGGCGAATATCGCGATGGCGAATATGCCGACCGCTGGGGTGTGTCGCTCGGTGCGATCCGACAGCTCGGCGAAGGTAGCGTGGTCGGTTCGGGCTTCAGCTGGACCACGGCAGAAGGCACCAATGGCGCGCAGACCGAAGTCATGGACGCGGCAATCGCGCTGGCTCATCGCCCCGCAGAATCCGAAATTGCCTTCCTCGGGAAGCTGGAGTTCCGTAGCGATTCCGTCTCCAATGCAGTGCTGGGTGAAGCCGGCCCTGCGGGTCGGACCGCATTGACGGTTTCGGGCGATGCCGGCGCCAAGCGCCTGATCGCAAGCCTTTCGACCAACTGGTCGCCCCGCGACGGCGACGAGACGGAAGAACTCGCCCGCCGCAGCGAGATCGGCCTGTTCCTCGGCGCTCGCTACAATCTGGATAGCTATGGCGGGTTCGAACTGGACAGCGTTTCGACCTTCGCCGGGCTCGATGCACGGATCGGTGTCGGTGAGCGCTTCGAGATCGGGGCAAGCGCGACCGTGCGTGCAAACCTCGGTGACGACACGGTCAGCTATGCCGTCGGTCCGAACGTCGGGTTCGTCCCGGCCAAGGGCGTGCTGCTCAATGTCGGCTACAACATAACCGGCTTTCGCGACCCCGACTTTTCGGGCATGCGCGACACCGATGAGGGTCTCTACGCCAGTGTCCGGATCAAGTTCGACGCAGACAGCTTCTCGTTTCTGGGGCTAGGCCGCAAATGACGGGGCACGCCATCTCGCCGAAGCTCCTTCGGGCTATCGCAGGCCTTCTGGCAGCCTTTGCGGCACTGATCGCTGCGCCGGCGAGCGCGCAGACCGAAACGATCGACTGGGCCTCTGCCGGCCTGACCAACCTCCAGGCGGCGCCGAGCAATTTCACTGCGACCGGCACCGACGGCACGAGTGTGCAGGTCAGCTACAGCGCGCAGGTCAACGGCGGTACGTTCGTGCCCAGCTATGGCGGATTTCTGTCCTACTATACCGGCACGATCGGCAGCGCCCCGCAGCCGCTGCTGCTCAACTTCGACAACTCGAGCTACGATCCGAACGACAAGATCACGACGATTTTCAACCTGTCGGAAGCGGTAAAGAACCTGCAGTTCGTGCTGACCGATATCGACAACGGCTCGTTCCGTGATGCGATCGAGGTCTATTACGACACCGGCAATGGCGTGTGGCAGAACTCGGCGACAAACTCGGGCTTCTGGACCGCGAGTGTCTCGGTCAGCAGGACCAGCGATGCGGCGGTGAACGGCTGGACCGGCGTATCTCCGTCGGACACGGCAGCGACCAATGGCGACCTGCGATTCAATTTCGGTACGACCGCGGTCAAACGGATCCGAATCGTCTATTTCAGCTACACGGGCACCGGCGACCCCACGGGCCAGTTCACGGGCATCTCGGACTTCTCCTACGCGCGTCCTGCCGCCGACCTGTCGCTGGCGAAGACGGCGCTCAATGCCAGCCCGGCTTCCGGCGCCACGGCCACTTTCCGCCTCACGCTCACCAATTCGTCGCTTTCCAGCAGGACCGCCACCGGGGTCGTCGTTCGCGACACCCTTCCTGCCGGTTTCAACTATACCGGCCACACGGGTACCGGGACCTTCAATCCGACGACCGGTGACTGGAATGCCGGTACCCTCGCTCCGGGCCAAAGCGTCACGCTGGACATCAGCGGGACGATCAATGCGAGCGCAGGGGCAGTCCTGACCAACCGGGCGGAAGTCTGGGCCAGCAGCACCTTCGACAGCGACTCGACCCCGGCGAACGGCGCAACGTCGGAGGACGATTACGCGACTGCTACCATGACGGTTGCTGGCCCGCGTGTTGCCGGTACGCCGCCCGTCCTTTCGTGCCCGAACTCCAATATCATCTTCGACTGGGACAGCATCTCCTGGACCGCCGGCACCACCTCGGCCTCCTACTCGCTCGGAACCCTCGGCAACATCGGCTTCTCGATGTCGAACCCCGGCACCTG
Organism: Erythrobacter sp. HKB08; assembly: GCF_004114695.1. NCBI lineage: Bacteria > Pseudomonadati > Pseudomonadota > Alphaproteobacteria > Sphingomonadales > Erythrobacteraceae > Erythrobacter > Erythrobacter sp. HKB08. The sequence continues at coordinate 1,674,543 of NZ_CP035310.1, read as the reverse complement.
GCTCAACAATGCCACCGTAGGGGGCCAGTCTCCCTCGCGGCAGAACATCGTCCACGGCGGCACCGGGCAGTTCACGCTGCTGCAGCTTGTCGACATGGCCAACACATCGCAGGTCGTGACCACCACGATTTCGCTGCCGGCCAAGATGCAGGGCGCGCAGTTCAGCATTTTCGATATCGACTACGCAGCCGGGCAGTTCGCCGACCGGATCGAAGTGTTCGGACGACTGAACGGCGCTTTGGTCACTCCGACGGTGACGAACGGCGCATCAAACTATGTCATCGGGAACACCGCCTATGGCGATGCCGCGTCGGATTCCGACCGTCCCGACGGCAACATCACCGTCACCTTTTCGCAGCCCATCGATACGATCGTGATCCGCTACGGAAACCACTCGCTCGCGCCGAGCGATCCGGGACAGCAGGGGATTGCCCTGCACGACATCAATTTCTGTCGTCCGGCAACCGCACTTTCGGTGACGAAGGTCAGTTCGCTCGTGTCCGATCCGGTCAACGGGACCAACAATCCCAAGGCGATCCCGGGCGCGCTGGTCGACTATCTCATCACGGTGTCGAACACCGGCATCTCGCCGACCGACGCCAATACGATTTCGATCGCCGATGCCGGTCCGCCAGAAGCAAAGATGTGCTTCAATGCGGCGGGGTCGGGCTTGCCCGTCGTCTTTACGCAAGGCTCACCGACTAGCGGACTGGCCTACAATTTTTCGTCGCTGACGGACGCAGCGGACCATCTCGAGTTCTCGTCCGACGGCGGGGCGAGCTGGACATACCAGCCGACCGCAGATGCCGATGGGTGCGATGCGAACATTACGCATTTCCGCATCCGGCCAAGCGGGAGCATGGCTGCCGGGAGCAGCTTCAGCCTGCGCACCCGCTACGCTATCGAATAGCGTGTCACCGCCCGCTCAGGGCGATGACTGCAATCATTACCGACAATCCGCCCAGCCCGAGCGAGAGGTGCCATCGCAGGCGCATCCACGCGTGCTCGTGAAAGCCGAGGGCGCGGTCGACCAGCGGCGATGCTGCGATCAGCAGGCCGAGCCACAGCAGCGACGGCCCCGGCCACGGCCAGCCGAGCGTCCACGGCAGGAACAGCGCGAGGCCGATCAGGCTGGGCATCACGGCTATGGGAAGCACCCAACTCGGCGGATTGCTCGTTTGCAGTGCCTGCCCCCACCACACTCCGCCGAGGAAGCTGAAAATCAGCGAGGCATAGGCGTGGGAAGACGCCAGCGCGATCCAGGCCCACTCGCCGCCAGCCACCACCAGCACAAGCGCGGCAAGCTGCGGCAGCAATCCCGCATATCCGAGCGCGAGCGTGCCCCTGGGAAGATCGACTGACTGTTTGAAAGCGGAGACTCCTGCGGACCAAATTAGCGGGTTCAAACGCACCGGGAGCCCGGATGTTCCGTCTCCGCGAACGGAACTCTACGAGCGAGCCGCCGTTGATTGGGCAACGGACGGTAACACGTCACTTGCTGAATTACGGAGTTGAATAATGGGCCTTATCGTACTGATCCTGAGCATCCTCATCCCGCCGGTCGGCGTCTTCCTGCGTCACGGCCTCGACCGCGATTTCTGGATCAACCTGATCCTCACGCTGATTTTCTTCGTGCCGGGCGTGATCCACGCGCTCTATGTGAATTTCGCGCGTAGGTAATACCGAATGAAGGGCATGGGGCGCGGCTTGCCGTTGGGTGGCCGCGCCCCATATCGTATCCATGGCTGACGACGATCTTCCGAGCCGCCACCGCGCCGTCCCCAGTGGGCGCCTTTCTCGTTTGGGCGGCTTTTCGAGGCTCGCCGGCGGCGTTGCCGGCGGAATGTTGGCGGAAGGCGCGCGCAGGCTCGCAGCGGGCGAGCGTCCCCGGATGGACGAGCTTCTGCTTACGCCGGGCAATGCGAAGCGCCTGACCGACCGCCTTTCGCACCTCCGCGGCGCTGCGATGAAGCTGGGCCAGATGATCAGCATGGACGCAGGCGATTTCCTGCCTCCCGAACTGGCCGATATCCTCGCCGCACTGCGCGACCGGGCGAATTTCATGCCGCCGCACCAGCTGGACAAGGTGCTCGCCGAGCAATGGGGCAAGGACTGGCGCCGCCAGTTCCGCCGCTTCGAGCCGCGCCCGATTGCTGCAGCCAGCATCGGCCAAGTCCACCGGGCCGTCACCCGCGACGGCGAGACGCTGGCGATCAAGGTCCAATACCCGGGTGTCGCGCAAAGCATCGACAGCGATGTCGACAATGTCGCGACGCTCCTTCGCGTATCCGGCCTGCTGCCCAAGCAGCTGGACCTCGATCCGCTGCTCAAGGCCGCGAAAGAACAGCTGCACGAGGAGGCCGACTACATCCGCGAAGGCGAGCAAATGCGGCTCTATCGCGAACGCCTCGCCGACCGTCCCGGGTTCATCATTCCCGAACTGCACGAAGGGCTGACGCGCGAGAAAATCCTCGCGATGAGCTTCGTCGAGGGCATCCCGATCGAAACGCTCGCCGACGAGCCGCAGGATCTGCGCAACGAAGTGTTCGAACGGCTTATCCGCCTCGTAGCGCGCGAGCTGTTCGAATTCGGCGTCATGCAGACCGACCCCAATTTCGCCAATTACCGCTACCAGCGCGAAAGCGGGCGCGTCGTGCTGCTCGATTTCGGCGCGACCCGCGCAGTCGCTCCCGATATCCAGCGCAGCTATCGCCGCCTGCTTGAAGCGGGCCTCGACCGCGACCAGGACCGTGTGCGCGAAGAATCGGTCGCGGCCGGTTTCGTCAGCCCGGTGGTGATCGAGAAGCACCGCGAGCGGGTCGACCGGATGATCGACATCATCGTCGGCGAAATGGCGAAGGATGCACCTTTCGACTTCGGCGACCGCGCCTTTGTCCCGCCGCTGCGCGACGAGGGCATGGCGATCGCCGAGGACCGCGAGACGTGGCACGTTCCGCCCGCCGAGACGCTGTTCGTCCAGCGCAAGGTCAGCGGAACGGCGCTGCTCGGCGCGCGGCTCAAGGCCGTCGTCAATGTGCGGGAAGTGGTCGAGGAAACCTTCGCCGCGACGGCCTGATCAGCCCTCCGCCTGCTGCTCCGCGATCCAGTCGTCGATATGCTCTTCGAGCACGTTGAGCGGGATCGAACCGTTTTCCAGCACCGCATCGTGGAAGGCGCGCAGGTCGAAATCGGCCCCGAGCGCTTTTTCCGCGCGCGTGCGCAGTTCTCGGATCTTCAATTCGCCGATCTTGTAGGCCAACGCCTGGCCGGGCCAGGTGATGTAGCGATTGACCTCCGCATCGATATTCGCCTCGGTCAGCGCGGTGTTGTCGAGCATGAAATCGACCGCCTGCTGCTTGGTCCAGCCCTTCGAATGCATGCCGGTATCGACGACGAGGCGCGTCGCGCGCCACATTTCGTAGCTCAGGCGCCCCATTTGCTTGGCGGGCGTGTCATACAGCCCCATCTCGATGCCGAGCCGCTCGGAATAGAGGCCCCACCCCTCGACGAAGGCGGTGAAGAAGGTTCCGTTCGCGCGCAACGGATGGATGTCGAGCTCCTGCTGGAGAGCGATCTGGTGGTGGTGGCCCGGCACTGCCTCATGCACACCGAGCGCGGGCAGCTCCCAAAGCGGGCGCTGGTCGAGCTCGGTCGTGTTCACGCGGTAAATGCCGGCCTGGCCCGTCTCGAGCGAACCCGGCTCGTAATAGGCAGTGGTATTGCCCGGAGCCTGCGCCGCGGGAATAGGCGAGACCGTGTAAGGCTGGCGCGGCAAATTGCCGAACAGCTTGGGCATCCACCCGTCGATCTGCTTGGCGAGCGCGCTTGCCGCCGTCATCAGCTCTTCGGGCGTCTTGGCGTAATACTGCGGATCGGTGCGCAGGTGTTCGATGAAGGCCTCGCGGCTTTCGAATCCGGCATCGGCCGCGACCTGCTCCATCTCCGCGCGGATGCGCGCGACTTCGGACAGGCCGAGATTGTGCACCTCGTCCGGCGTCATGTCGGTCGTGGTGAAGAGGCGCACGCGGTAGGCGTAATAGTCATCGCCGCCGGGCGTATCGCCGATCCCCGGCAGGCCGGTCCGGCACTTGGGCGCATATTCGGTGAGATAGAAGTCGAGGAAGTCGCGGTAGGAGGGGAATACCCCCTCTTCCAGCGCGACGGTGGCGCGGTCCTTGAGCGATTCCCACTCGCTTTCCGAGATGGTCGACGGGCGCTCGGCGAAGGGACGCCAGAAGGGCGAGGTCGTGTAGTCGTCGACGATCTGCGTCTGGATGCGCTGTTCCAGCCCCTGCATCGGCTCGCACGGCTGCGTCAGCCCGCGCTCGACGGCCATGCGGCTGCGAGCGATGCCGTCTTCATTGAGCTGAGCGAAGGATTCCAGGCGACCCACGTAGCTCTCGTAGTCGGCCAGGCCGAAGAGCGGCGAGCGATAGGGAAGCGAAGCGAAACCGGTGAACCAGCCGCCGCGATTGGTGAAGATCATGTAGCGCGTCTGGTCGAACTCGGCGCCCGCGATCCCGTCCTCGAAACTGCGCTTGAGGATAGCGTAATCGACCTGCAGGTCTTCGGGCAGGCTCGCCGGGTCGATCGCCTCCAACCGGGCGAGGAAGGCCTTCGATTCCGCGACCTCGCGGTCGAAGCCTTCGAGCGAAAGATCGCCCAGCTTCCCGTCGCCGCGCCGGTCACCGATGCTCGTTGCCAGCTGCGGGTTGCTATCGAGCGTCGCCTGCCAGATTTCCTCGCGCAGTTCCTTGTAGGTTTCTGCGGCCGACATGTGGTCGTCGGCTGCGACAGGCGTCGCGACGAGGATGGAAATCGCGGCTGTGGCGGCGAGCAGGTGCTTCATCGAGTATCTCCCTTGTTGCCGAGCTTCCTATTGCCGCCGGGGCGCGCGGTCCAGTAGGAGCCGTGCATGACCAGCCACCGCGTCCTGTTCGTCTGTCTCGGCAATATCTGCCGCTCTCCGCTCGCCGAGGCCGCGTTCCGCAGGGCCGCGGCGGAAGCGGGCCTCGCGGTGGAGGTCGATAGCGCCGGCACTGCGGCCTATCACGTCGGCGAACCGCCCGATCCGCGCAGTATCGAAGTGGCCGAGAAGCACGGGATCGACATTTCCGGCTATCGCGGTCGTCAGCTGACGGTCGGGGACTTCCACGCCTTCGATTTCATTTTCGGCATGGACCGCTCGAACATGACGAATATCGCCCGGATCGAACCGGACGATGCCCGGGCGCGGGTATCCATGCTGCTCGATATCGTGCCGGGCTCCGAAGGGCGCGAATTGTCCGATCCGTGGTACGGCGGCGAAGACAATTTCCGCGCGACGTGGGAAGACGTCACCATGGCCGCCGACGCGCTGGTTGCAGCGCTCGTTGCGAAAACACGTTAGCCGCCCCTGAGTAGCTGCACGCCCCAGTCGCGCTCGAACAGGTAGAGCAGCACGCGCGCGGCCTCGCCGCGTTCGCCCGACAGGCCGCCGTCGCGCTCCATCAGCAGCCGCGCATCGTCATGCGCCAGCGGGAGCAGCTTGGTGATCTGCTCGAGCGAGGCGACGCGGAACGGCGTGTCGCCCGATTGGCGCGTGCCGAGCAATTCGCCGCCGCCGCGCAGGCGCAGGTCTTCCTCGGCGAGCCGGAACCCGTCCTGCGTCTCGCGCATCAGCGCCAGCCGTTCGCGGCCGGTTTCCGACAGGTCATCGCCGCGCAGCAGCAGGCAGGTCGACTTCTCGCTCCCCCGCCCGACGCGTCCGCGAAGCTGGTGGAGCTGTGCGAGGCCGAAGCGTTCGGCCTGTTCGATCACCATCAGCGTCGCGGCGGGAACGTCGACGCCGACCTCGATCACGGTCGTGGCGACCAGCAAGCTCGCCGCACCGCTGGCGAAGTGCTCCATCGCGGCGTCCTTCATCTCCGGTGCAAGCTGGCCATGGACGAGCACCACCGCATCGCCGAAACGCTCTTTCAGGGCTGCGTATCGCGCCTCGGCCGCCGCGATATCCTCGTTCTCGTTCTCGCGGACCATTGGGCAGACCCAGTAAGCCTGCTGGCCTGCTTCCATGTGCCGCCCGACCGCCTCGACTACGTCCGCGATCCTCTCCTGCGAGACGACGCGCGTGTCGATCGGCTGGCGGCCCGGAGGCATCTCGTCGAGCTTGCTCACATCCATCTCACCATATTGCGCGAGCGTCAGCGTGCGCGGGATCGGGGTCGCGGTCATCGCCAGCGTATGCGGAGCGGCCTTGCCCTTGCTCGCCAGTTGCAGCCGCTGGGCGACACCGAAGCGGTGCTGCTCGTCGATCACGACCAGCGCGAGGTCCTTGTAGGACACGCTGTCTTGGAAAATCGCGTGGGTGCCGACGACGATGTCGATGCTGCCGTCCATGAGCCCCATCAGGATGCTTTCGCGCGCCCTGCCCTTGTCGCGCCCGGTGAGCAGCGCGACCTCGACACCGGTAGGCCGCGCCATCGCGCGCAATGTCTCGAAATGCTGGCGGGCGAGGATTTCGGTCGGAGCGAGGAGCGCCGCCTGTTTGCCCGCCTCGCAGGCGATCAGCATCGCCTCGAGCGCGACCACCGTCTTGCCCGCACCGACATCGCCCTGCAGCAGGCGCAGCATGGGCGCTTCCTGCGCGAGGTCGCCCTCGATCTCGCGCACGCTGCGCGCCTGCGCTCCCGTCAGCTCGTAGGGCAGTTGCAGCTTGTCCCGCAGCGAACCGTTGCCCTTCAGCGCCTGCCCCTTGCGCCGGCGGTTGTCCGCCCGCACAAGCATGAGAGCGAGGCTGTTGGCGAGCAATTCGTCATAGGCGAGCCGGTCGCGCGCGCCCTCGTGCTCGCCCTTGTGCGCCAGCTTGAGCGCATCGGACCAGCTGGGCCATTTCTGCTTGTCAAACTGTCCGGGCTCGATCCACTCGGGCAGGTCAGGCAGCCGTTCGAGCGCCTGTGCAACGAGAGACGCGACCCTCGGCTGCGTCAGCCCCTCGGACAGCGCGTAAACCGGCTCGCACAGCCGCGCGAGCGACGCGCCGCTTTCTTCCAGCACATGGTCGGGGTGGACGATCTGGAGCATGTCGCCATACCGGTCGAGCCGCCCGGCGACCCAGCGCTTCTCGCCCACCGGCAGAAGCTTTTTCGCGGTGTAGGAAGCACGTCCGAAATAGGTCAGCGCGCAGATGTTGCCGATGCTGTCCTGTGCCAGCACGCGATACGGGCCGCGCTGGTTGCGTGCGGCGCGATGCTCGGTCGGGGTAAGCGCGATGACGACCTGCTCGCCCTCGCTCCCCTCGTCGAGCGTCTCGATCGGACGGCGCGTCACGAAGCGTTCGGGCAGGTGGTAGGCGACGTCCTTCACCCGCGTCAGCCCGAGCTTTTCCAGCGGCTTGCGCAGCTTCGGCCCGACGCCGTCGAGCGCGTCGGTTTCCACGAACAGCGGGTTGAGGATTTCGGGCCGCATTGCCCAGTCCTATAGCCGCTTGCGCAGCCAATGCGAGTGCCCTACCCGCTGCGCCATGCCCGATAATCCGCAGACACCCGACATGGCCGAACGCCTCGCCCGCGCGAAATACCGCGCATGGCACCGCGGCACGCGCGAAGCCGACTACATGATCGGCGGCTTTTTCGACCGCTATCATGCCCGTTGGGGCGAAGCGGAAATGGACTGGTTCGAAGACCTTCTCGCCGAAGACGACGTCGACGTCATGGCATGGGCGCTCAAGACCCAGCCGACGCCCGAACGCTTCCAGGGCGAGATGATCGAATTGATGCAAAAGCTCGATTACGTGGAGATCCCGCGCTGACGGGATACTCGCGAGCCCTTCTACGTTTGACCTGAAATGCCCGACCTCAACCGCATCCTCGCGGCGAAACAGCCCCTGACCCTGTCTTCCGTCGCCCGCGGTGCGCAGCCGCTGGTGATGGCCGACCTCGCGCGCGCGGCGAAGGGCCGCGCGGTGTTCATCGCGGCGGACGATGCGGCAATGCGGGCAGTGACCGATGCGGCGCACTTCTTCGCGCCCGAGCTCGAAGTCGTCGAATTCCCCGCGTGGGACTGCCTGCCTTACGACCGCGCCAGCCCGGCCCTTTCGGTCAGCGCACGGCGGTTGGCGGCGCTCTATCGCCTGCAGGCGGGCAAGACCGGCTCGCAGCTGCTCGTGACGACCGTGAACGCGGTCACCCAGCGCGTCCTCACCCCGTTCCGCATCCGCGAGAGCGTACGCGAGTTCAAGCAGGGCGTGGAGATCGGCCGCGAGAGCCTATCCGCCCTCCTCCAGCGACAGGGCTACAGCCGCACCGACACGGTGGTCGACAAGGGCGAATATGCCGTGCGCGGCTCGATCGTCGACATCTTCCCCTCGAGCCTCGACGAAGGGCTGCGCCTCGACTTTTTCGGCGACGAGCTGGAGAGCCTGCGCAGCTTCGATCCGAATACGCAAATGAGCACCGGCGTGCTTAAGTCGCACCTGCTGCTTCCGGCCAGCGAAGCGCTTCTCGACGAAGACAGCATCAAACGTTTCCGCAGCCGCTACCGCGAGATGTTCGGCGCCGCCGCCACGCAGGACCCACTTTACGAGGCGGTCAGCGAAGGCCGCAGGCTCGCCGGGATGGAACACTGGCTGCCGCTGTTCGAAGAGCGCATGGCGACCCTGTTCGACCATCTCGGCGACGACGACCTGCTGGTGATCGACAGCGCAGCGCTGCAGGCGGGCGAAGAGCGCCTGTCCGATATCGCCGACTATTTCGAGCAGCGCAAAACCGCCAGCGGACAGGCCAAGGGCAGCTATCGCCCGCTGCCGCAGGACGCGCTCTATCTCGAACACGACGAATTCGGGCGCGAGCTCGATGCCGCGCCCGCCCACCGCGCGACGATCTTCGCCGAGCCGGACAGCGCCAAAGTGGTCGATTTCGGCTTCAGTTCCGCACGCGACTTCGCGCCCGAGCGGGCCCGCGGCGACAATATCTACGAAGCGGCGGCCAAGCATCTTAACGCGGTCCTGAAATCGGGCAAGAAGCCGATCTTCGCCGCCTATTCGACCGGTAGCCGCTTACGCATCGCCTCGATCCTGTCGGAAGCCGGCGCGGAGACGAAGCCTGCCGAAAGCTGGCAGGAAGCGCTGGGGCTCGCGGCCAAGGGATCGGCAGTCGCGCTGGTCCTGCCGATCGATACCGGTTTCGCCAACGAGCAGCTTGAACTGCTGACCGAGCAGGACGTGCTCGGCGACCGCCTGGTGCGGCGCCGCAAGCGCAAGAAGGATTCCGATGCCTTCCTCGCCGAATTGCAGGCGCTCGGGCGCGGCGACCTCGTCGTCCATGTCGAGCACGGCATCGGCAAGTATCTCGGGCTGGAACCTGTCCCGGTCGGCAAGAGCCAGCACGACTGCGTGATGCTCGAATATCGCGGCGGCGACAAACTCTACATCCCGGTCGAGAATATCGACGTCCTCAGCCGCTACGGCAGCAGCGAAGAGGCCGTGCAGCTCGACCGCCTCGGCGGCGAAGCATGGCAGAAGCGCCGCGCCCGCCTGAAGGAGCGCATCCGCGAGATTGCCGGCGAACTGATGAAGGTCGCCGCCGAACGCGCGCTGCGCAAGGCACCGGTCTTCGAAGCGGACGAGGCCAGCTACAACCAGTTCGTCGACCGCTTTCCGTGGGAGGAAACCGACGACCAGGACCGCGCGATCGCCGACGTGCTGCGCGATCTCGAAAGCGGCAAGCCGATGGACCGGCTGGTCTGCGGCGATGTCGGCTTCGGCAAGACCGAGGTCGCCCTGCGCGCCGCATTCGTCGCGGCGATGAACGGCCAGCAGGTCGCCGTCGTCGCGCCGACCACCCTGCTCGCCCGCCAGCACTACACCAACTTCGTCGAACGCTTCTCCGGCTTCCCGCTCAAGATCGGGCGCCTCAGCCGTCTCGTACCGTCGAAGGAAATGGGCGAAACGCGCGAGGGCCTCGAAAAGGGCGATATCGATATCGTCGTAGGCACCCATGCGATTCTGTCGAAGAGCACCAAGTTCAAGAACCTGGGCCTCGTTATCGTCGACGAGGAGCAGCGCTTCGGGGTGACGCACAAGGAGAAGCTCAAGCAGCTGCGCTCCAACGTGCACATGCTGACCCTCACCGCGACGCCGATCCCGCGCACGTTGCAGATGGCGATGACCGGCCTGCGCGAGCTCTCCACCATCCAGACCCCGCCGGTCGACCGCCTCGCGGTGCGGACCTACGTCATGGAATGGGACGACATGGTGATGCGCGAGGCGCTGCTGCGCGAGCATCATCGCGGCGGGCAGAGCTTCATCGTCGTGCCGCGCATTTCCGACATGGAGGCTGTGTCCGACTGGCTCCATGAACACGTGCCGGAAGTGAAATACGTCGCCGCGCACGGCCAGATGGGCGCAGGCGAAATCGAAGAGCGCATGAGCGCCTTCTACGAGGGCAAGTACGACGTGCTGCTTTCGACCACGATCGTCGAATCCGGACTCGACCTGCCGAGCGCGAACACCATCATCATCCACCGCGCCGACATTTTCGGCCTCGCCCAGCTCTACCAGCTGCGTGGCCGCGTCGGCCGGTCCAAGCTGCGCGCCTACGCCTATCTCACCTACGAGAAGAACGTCGCTCTGTCCGAAGTCGCTGAAAAGCGTCTCAAGGTGCTGGGCGATCTCGACAGCCTCGGCGCAGGCTTTCAGCTTGCCAGCCACGACCTCGACATTCGCGGTGCAGGCAACCTGCTCGGCGACGAGCAGTCGGGCCACATCCGCGAGGTCGGGTTCGAACTCTACCAGTCGATGCTGGAAGACGCGATCCTGGCGGCAAAGGCAGGCGCGGCGGGTCTCGAAGCCAAGCCGGAGAGCGTCAGCCCGCAAATCACGGTCGATGCGCCGATCATGATCCCGGAAGACTACGTCCCCGACCTCGCCGTACGCATGGCGCTGTATCGCCGCCTAAACGATGCGCAGGACAAGGCCGAGATCGAAGCGATGGCAGCCGAGATGATCGACCGCTTCGGCCCGCTGCCCGATGCAACCGCGAACCTCGTCAAGCTGATCGAGATCAAGCACCAGGCGATTGCAGCCAACATTGCGAAGATCGACGTGGGTCCGCGCGGCACGCTCGTCACCTTCCACAAGGACGACTTCCCGGACCCGGCAGGACTGCTGGCCTATGTCGACCGCCTGAAGGGGACGGCCAAGCTGCGGCCGGACATGAAGCTGGTGATCAACCGTGCGTGGAACGACCCGCAGAGCCGCCTCAACGGCCTGTTCCAGCTGACAAAGGGTTTGAGCGGGGTTGCCCGCAAGGCGAAGAAGGCCGCCTGAGCCGGCGCCTAGAGTGGCGTATTCGCTCTTTCGTTGAAGACCGCGCGTCCTTCGGCCTTGCCGCCGAGGAAGCCCTGCCAGCTCGAACAGCCCTCGCTGCGGACGATCTCGAGCTGGGCTTCGGTTTCGATGCCCTCCGCAATCACGTCGAGGCCGAGCGCTTTCGCCATCGCGATGATACCGCGCAGCACTTCGAGGTCGCGCTGATCCTCCGCCACGCCGTCGATCATCGAGCGGTCGAGCTTGATGTAGTCGAGCGGCAGGATCTTGAGGTAGCGGAAGTTGCAGAAACCCGCGCCGAAATCGTCGAGCGCGATACGGACGCCCGCATCTTTCAGCTTGCCGAGGCTTATTCGCGCCTGCTCAAGATCGCCGAGCAGGACCTGCTCGGTAATCTCGACCGTCAGCCTTCTGGCTGCAAAGCCCGAGCGGCGCACGAGCGCGAGGAATTCGTCCGCGAAGCTGGCGGCTGCAAGGTCGGCCGGCGTGACGTTCACAGACAGGCGCAGCCCCTCCGGCCAGTGCAGCGCGCCGGCAAGCGCCTGCGCCGCGATATGGCGCGACAGCTGCGCGACATGGTCGGCCCGCTCGGCAATGGCGAACAGCGTCGATCCGCCGATCCTGCCGAGGCTCGGATGCTCCCAGCTTGCCAGCGCCTCTGCGCCATACAGGCGGTCATCCCCGAAAGAGAATTGCGGCTGGTAGCGAACGCTAATTTCACCCCGGTCGAGAGCGCCGAGCAAATCCGCTTCGACCTTCGCCGCACGAACACCGGGAACGGTCCACTCGCCATCGGCCCACAGGACCCGGCGCCCGCGGATCTGCTGTGCCCGGTCGAGCGTTTCCGCGAGCCGGTCGAAGATCAGGTCAGGCCCCTCACCCGGCAGGACGCGGATCAGCGCGACGCGCGGCCACAAGCGAATGGAGCCGCCGCCCGCATCGTCGGCAATCGGGTGCGCCACGGCATCGGCCAGCGCTTCGCCGAGCCACTGCCAACGCTCGCGACTGCAAGCCTCGTGGGCGAGGATCAGGAACTGCCCGCCGCCCATGCGCACGACCGCCCAGTCGGCATGCTCGAATTCATCGTCGGCGAAGTGCTGGATGCGCCGCGTGACCTCGATCAGGGCGCCATCGCCGCTAGCCTCGCCGAACGCGATGTTGACCGTGTGGAACCGCCCGAGCCCCAGCAGCATGGCGTGAACCGGCGCAGGCTGTCCGCCCTGCGCCGTCCCCTCCTGCCACGCGAGCAGCTTTTCACGGGCCAAAGCCGGTCCGCCGAGACCTGTCAGGCTGTCCCTTTCGCGTGCATCATCCATCCGGCTGCGTCCTAGCATGATCCTGCCCTAACCCCTTGCCGCATCTTTTTGCGGAGGAAATCTAACGCGTTGCCAAATGGCACAGCTATTCATAGGGTCGCGCCGCTTTACGCACACCGAGGGAATGAGGGGACCCATGGGCAGCAATCACGGCTTCCGGCGACTGGCCCTGGCCATATCGGACACCGCAAAAGCCCAGGAAACGGCGCAGGAATTGCAGGATTCGTGCGACTGGGTGCCGATGGAAGAGGCCGACGCGGTCGTGGCCCTCGGCGGCGACGGTTTCATGCTGGCGACCTTGCACAAGATGCTCGACGAGGGGCCGATCATCCCGTGTTACGGGATCAATCGCGGCACCGTCGGTTTCCTGATGAACAAGTACCGTGCGGGCGTGAAACTGCTCGACAAGATCAACCGCTCGCGCTCGATCGGCATTTCTCCCCTGCGCATGGAGGCGGTGACGCAGGACGGCGAGAAGCACGTCGAATGCGCGATCAACGAAGTCTCGCTGCTGCGTGAAACGCGCCAGACGGCGAAGATGGAAGTGATCGTCGACGACCGCGTGCGGATCAAGGAACTGGTGGGCGACGGCGTACTGGTTTCCACGCCGGCCGGCTCGACCGCCTACAACCTGTCGGCCAACGGTCCGATCCTGCCGCTCGATTCGCAGCTGCTCGCCCTCACCCCGATCAGCGCCTTCCGCCCGCGTCGCTGGCGCGGTGCGATCCTGCCCGACCGGTCGAGCATCAAGTTCACCGTGTTCGAGCCCGACAAGCGCCCAGTGGCCGCCGTCGCCGACCAGAAGGAAGTGCGCGACATCGCCGAGGTGAGCATCGAAATCGCCCGCGATTCGGAGCTGACCCTGCTGTTCGACCCCGGCCATGCGCTCGACGAACGCATCGTTGCAGAGCAGTTTGTCACCTGAAGCGAAAAACCCTGCAAAACAGGCTTGCAAAGCCGTTTCACCACCCATATAGGCGCACCCCTGCCGACAAGGCTGCTCCCCGATAGCTCAGCGGTAGAGTAGGTGACTGTTAATCACTTGGTCGTTGGTTCGAATCCAACTCGGGGAGCCACTTCTTTCCAGAAAATCAGCAGCTTGCAGCAGCCCTAGGGCTGCTCGCCCGGTCGTGCGCCTGTGGCGCGCCGAACTGGCGTCCCTGCCCGGTCCGCCGGTCCCGATAGACCGGCAGCAGCCAACAGGGCGCGAATCCTGCGCCGAGAAGCATTCATGACGGTATTTGCCGCTGCGACCGGCTGACCCCGGTCAGGGGCGCAGCGCGGTCACTGGCGGAATTCAAGCCGGGCGCAGCTGCTCAGCGCATCGCGCCGTGGCAGTGCTTGTACTTGTTGCCCGAGCCGCAAGGGCACAGCGCATTGCGACTGATGTTCTGGTCCTTGTAGGGATCCTCGACGAATGCGCCGCCCGGTCCTGCTGCCGCACGCGGGCTACCCGCGAGCGCGCCGAACTGCGCTTCCTGGCCTTCGGAGCCATCGCCGTCGTTCGAATTGTCGAGGCCGGTCAGCGGATCGATGTGGCCGGTCAGGAAGTCCGGCAGGTCGGGCAGCTTTTCCTTCGGCGGCTCGGGCACGCGCAGCTCGCTCTTTACGAGAATGCCGGTGACGTCCTCGCGCAGCGTGTCGAGCATCTTCTCGAACAGGCTGAAGGCTTCCTGCTTGTACTCGTTGATCGGCTGCTTCTGCGCATAGGCACGCAGGAAGACGACTTGGCGCAGCGCGTCGAGCGTTGCGAGGTGTTCCTTCCAGTGGTGGTCGAGACGGTCGAGCAGGATCGACTTCTCGACCCGGCGCCAGATGCCCGGTTCGGCATTGGCGAACTTGCGCTCCATGATCTCGTCGGTCTGCTGGCGCAAGCGTTCCTCGATGATTTCCGGTTCGACCTGGTCTTCTTCCAGCCACTGGTCGAGCGGCGGGGTAAGGCCGAGCACCTCCTCGACCTTTTCCTTCAGCCCTTCGACGTTCCACTGCTCGGGATAGGACCCCGGCGGGCAGTGTTCGTAGACCAGTGCCTGGATCGCATCGTGGCGCATGTCGACGACCACATCGTCGACCGCCTCGCTGTCCATGATCTCCGCGCGCTGTTCGTAGATGACCTTGCGCTGGTCGTTCATCACGTCGTCGTATTCGACGACCTGTTTGCGGATGTCGTAGTTGCGCGCCTCGACCTTTTTCTGCGCAGTCTCGATGGCCTTGGAGAGCCAGCGCGAACCGATCGCCTCGCCGTCCTCGAGGTTCGAGTTCATCATCTTGGCGAACAGCGTGTCCGGCCCGAAGATGCGCAGCAGGTCGTCTTCCAGGCAAAGGTAGAAACGGCTGAGGCCCGGGTCGCCCTGACGGCCCGAACGGCCGCGCAGCTGGTTGTCGATGCGGCGACTTTCGTGACGCTCGGTGCCGAGCACGAACAGGCCGCCCGCTTCGAGCACCTTCTTCTTCTCGCCTGCGACCTCTTCCTTGATCCGCGCGATCGCGGCGTCCTTTTCCGGACCATCTTCCATCTGGCCAGTTTCGTCCTCGATACGAAACTCGAGGTTGCCGCCCAGCTGGATGTCGGTGCCGCGCCCGGCCATGTTGGTCGCGATGGTGACCGCACCGAGGCGGCCCGCCTGCGCCACGATATGCGCCTCGCGCTCGTGCTGGCGGGCGTTGAGCACCTCGTGCTTCACCCCTTCCTTGTCGAGATACTGGCTGAGCAGTTCCGACTTCTCGATCGACACGGTGCCGACGAGGACCGGCTGGCCGATCTCGTTCTTCTCGCGGATCGCCTTGGCGATCGCCTGGAATTTGTCTGCAGTGTTCTTGTAGAACTCGTCTTCCTCGTCGATGCGCGACACCGGCTTGTGGGTCGGGATCGTGACGACGTTCATCTTGTAGATTTCCCAGAACTCGCCCGCCTCGGTCGCGGCGGTACCGGTCATGCCGGACAGCTTGGGATACATGCGGAAGTAGTTCTGGAAGGTGATCGAGGCCATCGTCTGGTTCTCGGGCTCGATCTTGACCCCTTCCTTCGCTTCGACCGCCTGGTGCAGGCCGTTCGACCAGCGGCGGCCATCCATCATGCGGCCGGTGAACTCATCGATGATGACGACCTTGTCGTCCTTCAGGATGTAGTCCGTGTCGCGCTTGAACATGATGTTCGCCTTGAGCGCCTGGTCGAGGTGGTGGACGACCTGGGTGTTCTCGACGTCGTAGAGGTTGTCGGTCTCGAGGAGGCCGGCATCCTTGAGCATTTGCTCGGCCTGTTCGATGCCGTCCTCGGTCCACGAGATGTTCTTGGTCTTCTCGTCCTTCTCGTACCAGTCTTCCGGCACCTTCTTCACGATCTCGTCGAGCGCGACGTAGAGGTCGGACTTGTCCTCGGTCGGGCCGGAGATGATCAGCGGGGTGCGCGCTTCGTCGATCAGGATCGAGTCGACTTCATCGACGATCGCGAAGTTGAAGGGGCGCTGCACCATCTGGCTGCGCTCGTGCTTCATGTTGTCGCGCAGGTAATCGAAGCCGAACTCGTTGTTCGTGCCGTAGGTGATGTCCGAGGCGTAGGCCTCGCGGCGCTCGAACTCGTTGAGGTTGGGCACGATCACGCCGACCGTCAGGCCGAGGAAATTGTGCAGCTGGCCCATCCATTCCGCGTCGCGGCGGGCGAGGTAGTCGTTCACGGTGACGACGTGGACGCCCTTGCCTTCGATCGCGTTGAGATAGGTCGCAAGGGTCGCAACCAGCGTCTTGCCCTCACCCGTGCGCATCTCGGCGATCTCGCCGCGGTGGAGCACGATGCCGCCGATCATCTGGACGTCGAAGTGGCGCATGCCGAGCACGCGGATCGATGCCTCGCGCACGGTGGCGAAAGCTTCGGGCAGGATGTCGTCGAGCGTCTGACCGTCGGCGAGCTGCTGGCGGAACTTGTCGGTCTGCGCCTTGAGCTCCTCGTCGGTGAGCTCCTGGATTTGCGGTTCGAGCGCGTTGATCTGCTCGACGACCTTGCCGATGGACTTCACATAGCGGTCGTTGGCCGAGCCGAAGAGGGTTTTGCCGAGTGCTTTGAGCATTTTGGGGCTTTCGAATGGATTCTTGACGGGATGCCGTCCACGGCGAGCGCGGTCGCCGGACAGCCGGAAATTCGGATTGTGTCGAAAGCTTCGCGCTATTCGAGCGCGCGGTCGGGACCGATCAGGACCGGGGCAGTCTCGATGACACGCGGTGCGGAAACCGTGCGCGCTGCGACCGGAACTTCGGCAACGGCGGCAACGTCGGGCGTGGCAGCTACGACATGGGCCGAGCTCTCGCCGGTGGCCTGCTGTTCGAAGCTGGCAACCCGTTCTGCCGCCATTTCCACCACACCGGCATGCGCAGGCGCGCCGGAAGCGGCGAGGCCCGTGATAAGCGCAAGGCAGGTTAGAAGACGGCGAAGCATCGCAGGCGCATATAGGGTCGGCGCAGGGGCAAGTCTAGCTGCGCGCAAGGAGGTTCAACAAAAGCGTTCCTCCCGATCCTCGTACTCCGCACATCGCGAGATCTGGCCGCGCGTACTTGCATATTGCCGCTTGCGGTCAAGGGGCGCGAACCATACGAGGCCGCATGGACCTCGAACGCTCCCCGCTTGCCCTGCCCTTCCCGGAAATGCCGCAGATCGACGGCGTGACGCTGCGCACGGCGCGGGCGCGATACAAGAACTGGGACCGTGCCGACCTGACCTATGCCGAGCTGGCTGAAGGTACCGCGGTCGCGGGCGTTTTCACCAAGAGCGCGTGCCCGTCGAGCGAAGTCGAAATGGGTCGCGAGCAGGTCAAATCGGGCCACGCGCGCGCACTCATCGTGAATGCAGGCAACTCCAACGCCTTCACCGGCTATCGCGGGCGCGAGGCGGTCGAGCAGATCATGGACCAGGTCGCCGCGCATCTCGGGTGCGAGAGCAGCCAGGTGTTCGTTTCCTCGACCGGGGTGATCGGCGTACCCCTGCCCAAGAACAAGGCGCGCGAAGGCGTTGCCGCCGTGCTCGGCTCCGAACCGGTCGGTTGGGAAGAGGCGGCGAACGCAATCGGGACGACCGATACCTTCTCCAAGGGCGCGCATGCCTCGGCGATCATCGGCGACACGCGGGTCGAGATTGCAGCGATCATCAAGGGCAGCGGCATGATCGCGCCCGACATGGCGACCATGCTCGGCTACATTTTCACCGACGCGGCGGTTGAACCGGCATTCCTCCAGCAATTGCTGTCCGATGCGAACCGCTCGAGCTTTTCCTGCATCACGGTCGACAGCGACACCTCGACCAGTGACACGGTGCTTGCGTTTGCGACCGGCAAGGCTGGGAACGCGCCGCTTGCGAGTTTCGACGATGCGGGCGCTGACGCCTTCGCTGCAGCCCTGAACGACGTGTGCCGCCGGCTCGCACAGCTGGTCGTCCGCGACGGCGAAGGGGCGAGCAAGCTTATCGAGATCGCGGTGACCGGTGCAGCATCCGATGAAAGCGCGCACAAGGTCGCGCTTTCGATCGCCAACTCGCCGCTCGTGAAGACCGCCATCGCCGGGGAGGACGCCAACTGGGGCCGCGTCGTCATGGCAGTGGGCAAGGCAGGCGAACCGGCCGACCGCGACAAGCTCTCGATCGGTTTCGGCGGCACCTGGGCCGCACGCGACGGGCTACCCGTGCCGGATTACGACGAGGCTCCGGTCGCGCAGCACCTCAAGGGCGACGAGATCGGCATAGAGGTTGACCTCGGCATCGGCGAAGGCCGCGCGAAAGTCTGGACCTGCGATCTCACCCACGGATACATCTCGATCAACGCGGACTATCGCTCGTGAAAACCATCGACAAAGCCGTGCTCGCGCTGATGCAGCGGGTGTCGCGCGACATAATCCTGCCGCGCTTCCGCAATCTCGAAGCGAGCGAGATCGAGGACAAGGGCAAGAACGAGCTCGTCACCGTCGCGGACAAGGAAAGCGAAATCGCGCTGACCGAAGGGGTCGAGGCGATCATGCCGGGCCTCGCAATCGTCGGCGAGGAAGCGTGCGAGACCGATCCCTTGCTCTACGAGGGATTGTCGCGCCAGTGCTGGATCATCGACCCGATCGACGGAACCGGCAATTTTGCCGGCGGGCACGCGCCCTTCGGTATCCTGATCGCGCTAGCAGAAGGCGGCCGGACGCAGAGCGGCTGGATCTACGACCCGCTCGCCGAACGGTTCTGCCATGCCCATCGCGGGCAAGGCGCATGGATCGATGGCGAAGCCGTGTCCGCTCGCTCGACCGGACAGACACCGCCGATCGCGGGCATCTCGACGCTGTTCATGAAGGAAGGGCGCCGCGAGAAGGTTCAGGAGCATATCGCCCCGAACTACACGCTGGTCGACATCCCGCGCTGCGCTGCCGAGCAATACCCGCGCCTCGCCCTGGGCGAGAACGACGTAACGCTGTTCGAGCGCACCCTGCCGTGGGATCATGCTGCCGGAGCGCTCTGGCTCAACGAAACGGGCGGCAAGGTCGCGCGCCCGGACGGCAGCGAATACCGGGTGGACGAATGGGACCGCCCCGGCCTTATCGGTGCGGCCAGCCCATCCCTGTGGGACGAGCTGGCGCAGCGAATGGAAAAACTCGCTTAGAGTTCGCTCTCAAGCCATTGCTTGAGCTGGCTTTTCGGTGCAGCGCCAAGCTTCTGCGCGACCGGCTTGCCGCCCTTGAACAGGACCATCAGCGGGATCGACTGGACGCCCATCTCACCCGGCACGCCGGTGTTTTCCATGATGTCCATCTTGGCGATCTTCACCTGGCCCGAAAGCTCGTCGCTGATTTCCTCGAGCGCGGGGGCGATCATCTTGCAGGGGCCGCACCATTCGGCCCAGAAATCGACGAGGACGGGGGTTTCGGATTCGAGCACGTCCGACTGGAAGCTCGCATCGGTGACGTTGACGGTCGCCATGGGGAATCTCCTGTTTGCTGTTGCAGCCTATGTAGAGGCAGGCATCGGTTACTCAACGCTTTCGGGCGGATAGCTTTCCTGCGTTGTGGACAACGCGCCCTTCCCTTCGGCCAGCATGGCGGCGGGAATCGCAATCAATTGCGGGGTTTGCGTGTAGAGAACGGCCGCGCGAACCTCGCGCCCCGGATAGATCCTTTCGAGCGCCGCGGCATAGGCCGCCATCTGGCGGATCGTGGTTTGTGGCACCTCCGCCAGAGTAGACGGAGGGCGCCGTGCGGTCTTGAAATCGACTACGGTGACGCACTTTTCTTCGACGAGCAGGCGGTCGGCGGTCCCTGCCACGACCTGCCCTTCGACCGTCGCCGCAAGCGGAATTTCCGCCAGTGCATCGGGCGCAAAGATCGCGGTGAATTCCGGCGTATCGAGCACCGTCAGCGCGGATTGCAGCATCTCCTCCCGCGCTTCTTCGCCGAGGTCGTCCGCCTGCTTCGCAAGCCATTGCCGCGCCTTCTCCTCGCGATCGGCCGCAGCGACCTGCGGCACACGTTCGAGTAGTGCGTGGATGAGCACACCGCGGCGTGCCGCCTCCTTCGCAATATCGGGAGGCAAAGGCGGGTCGGCCCCTGCATCCTCGCCTGCTGCCGATGGAGCGAGCGGTCGCGGCGGGCGCGGTTCCGGCCCGATGGGACGCGTCGCCCAGTCGGGAAGCTCGGCGGTCACGTCCTCGCGTTCGCTCGGGACGAGGCCCGTGTGTGCTTCCCCGCGCGCACCATGGGTTCTTCGATAGCCCCAGATCGGATCGTCCTCGGGATCGCCGTCGAACAGAGGCTCGAGCCGGGCATGCCAGCTATCGGGCGCCGGAGCCTTTTCCTTGCTCAGCAGCGCGCCGCCGAGGAACAGCGCCTCCTCCGCCCGCGTCATCGCGACGTAGAGGAGGCGCCAATGCTCCTCGCGCTCTTCGGCAGCCGCAGCCGCTTTCGCATCTTCGATCCGCGGTATGCTGTCCCTGGCGCTCAATGCCGGGATGGGGACCGAGCGATCTCCGTCCGGCAGCTCCAGCGGACTTGAGAGCGAGCGGTCGGGATCGCCCACCGCGTCCGCAAGGATCACGATCGGCGCCTGCAGGCCTTTCGAGCCATGTACCGTCATCACGCGCACGAGGCCGCTGCTCTCGCCCGCCTCGCGCTTCAACTCGCCCTCGCCTGCATCGAACCAGCGGATGAAGCCCTGAAGGCTCGGCGTATGCGCGCTGGCGAAGGCTTGCGCGGCATTGAGTAGCTCGTCGATCGGGTCGTTCGCCTCGCCGCCCAATCGCGCGACGAGATTGCGCCGACCCTGCCAAGGCCCGACGAGGATCCAGTGCAGCAATGCCTGCACGGGCTCGAAATCGGCCCGACGCAACAGGTCGCGCAGCCGCTCCGTAGTCGCCATCGCAAAGGGATGCTCGCTCTTGCGGACGTGGTCCCACAGCCGCACGTTCTTTGCGCGGTAGCCATGTTCGAGCAGGTCATCCTGCGACCACCCGCCCAGCGGCGAGACAAGCAGGTTCGCAAGGTTGAGATCGTCGAGCGGCTGGGCGGCGAAACGCAGTGCCGCCATCAGGTCCTGCACGGCGAGCGGCGCGCCGATGCGCAGGCGGTCGACACCGGCCACCGGGATGCCGGCCGCATGAAGCCGCGCGACGATCAGCCCGGCAAGCTCGCGCCGCTTGCGCACAAGGATCATGATGTCGCCCGGCCCGGCATTGCGCTTCTCGCCCTTGAAGAGCGGATAGCCTTCGTCGAGCCAGCACCGGACCTGCTCGGCCAGCTTGTCGGCCATCAGGCGCTCGGGCGGCGATATCCACTGCTGGCGCTCTTCCGGCTCCTCTTCCTCCTCGTCCTCATCCGGGATCATCGAGACCGGCTTCCACAGCACGACCTCGCCTGGCCTGTCGGTAGCGCCTTCGTGCTTCGGCGGGTCTTCCTTGAGCCCGATATTGCGCGGCCCGATGGAAGCTATCGCCTTATCGACGAAATCGAGGATCGGCTGCGAAGTGCGATAGGACCGGTCGAGATCGAGGTCCTGCAATTCGCGCGCGTCGATATTCTCGCGCAGCTGCGCCGCATTCTTCGCGGCCTCGGCCATTTCCTTCTCGAAATAGCGCTTCGCCGCCTCGAAATTCTCCGGGCTGGTCCCCTGGAAGCGGAAGATGGCCTGCTTGTAATCGCCGACGACGAAGACCGTGCGCATCTTGCCGTCGCGCTGGCCCTTCCCGGCGTAGAATTCCTCCGCCAGCTTCTTGATGATGAGCCACTGCGCCGCATTGGTATCCTGCGCCTCGTCGACGAGGATATGGTCGAAGCGCCGGTCGAGCTTGAAGCGGATCCAGTCCGCCATGTCCGCGCGCGAGAGAAGCCCTGCAGCATTGCGGATCAGGTCGTCGAAATCGACGAAGCCTTCGCGTTTCTTCGCCTCGTCCCATTTGAGCGCAAAGCGCCGCCCGATGCGCAGCGCGGGTGCGAGCCACGCAACCAGTTGCAGCGCATTGCGCAGCTCGAACACGGTATCGAGCGAGCGGCTGACCGCCTCGGTATGCGCGATATAACCGGGAGCTTTCTTCTCGATCTGCTCGCCGCGCGATGCGCCGCGATCGGGAGTCTCGAAATCCGCTTTCTTGAAGAAGTCGTTCGACAGGATGTGCAGCGATTCCAGCCGATCCGCCGGCTCCAGGCTGAGCCATGCGTTGATCGAGGCGATCCCCTTGTCCGCCGTCGCCGTCCCCCATGCCTCGAGGTCGGCGATACAGGCACGCAGCGATGCGACGTCGAAGGCCTCGTCCGAACACAGCTGTGCGAGATCGCTCTCGTCCGCATCCGCGGGAATGCCGAGCACCCCGCGCAAGCGAGGCTCGAGATCGTCCTGCCAGCCACCCGCGCCGAACCACAGGTCGCGCGCCTCTCCGCAGCGGAGCATCCATGCCCGCGCCTCGCCCGGACCCATGCGAATGGAGAGGTCGGCGAGCGCATCGAGCATCTCCGTCTCGCCATCGCGCTGCCATTCGACCAGCATGTCGGAAAGCACTTGCTGGGCCAGCACCTCGCGGTCGCGGTCCTCCATCGCGCGCGTGCCGGGGCGCAGGCCTGCTTCTTCGGGGAAAGCGGAGAGGAGCCACTGCGAGAAGGCATGGATCGTATCGATCCGCAGCCCGCCGCCCGGGCAATCGAGCACGCAGGCGAAGAGACCCCGCGCGCGGCTGATCGTTGCCGCATCGTTGCGCGCGCCAATGGCGAGCAGGTCCTTACCGAGCACTTCGTCCGGCATGCGCACCCAGCCTGCGAGCACCTCGCTCACGCGGTTCGCCATTTCCGCCGCGCCCGCCTTGGTGAAAGTCAGGCAGAGGATCTGCGAGGGGTCGACATCCTCCTGCAGCAACAGTCGCAGAACCCGCGCCGACAGCACCTGCGTCTTGCCTGTCCCGGCAGAGGCGGAAAGCCAGACGCTATCGAGCGGTTCGACCGCCGCCGACTGGTTGGGGGAGAGGGGATAGACCTTGCCGCTCATGTCTCGCGCCCCAGCCATTCCTCGAGCCGCATCAGCTGGTCGTAGGTGTTGTAAACCTTGGCATCCGGATTTTCGCGCGCAGTGAACGGCTCGCTACCGAGTATCCATTTATCGAGCGCATCGTGAAGGAAGTACTCTGTTTTCGGCAGGAACTCCTCAGGCTCCATCGACGCGCGATTGCGCCCGTCTTTCACCGGGCTGCTGACATAGCCGAAGCCGGTCGGGCTCTTGCTCGATTTGGCGAGCGACCAGTATTCGAAGCGAAGAGGTGTCCCGGTCAGCGAGCCGAATGCACCATTCTGCGCCATCAGCCCGATGGTACCCAGCTGGAGCGCATAGCCCGCCTCGACTTGCGACCCACTCGGCGGACCGCCGGTCTTGTAGTCGACGATGGCCAGTTCCCCGCCTTCCATCGTGTCGATCCGGTCGACCTTGCCCTCGATGGTGACCCCGCGCACATCCATCTCGCCCCACGCTTCGAACAGTGTGGGCTTGCGGTCGTCGTATTCGCCGATGGTTTGCTCTACCCATTCGAGAGCACGCATCAGGCGCGGCTGCCACAGCGCACGCATCAAGGGGTGCGCATTCATTTCGGCCAGTTCCTCGTCGGCGATCTCGCCCATCGGGCGACCGGTCTTGTGCCACTTCTCGAGGATCGCGTGGGCGGCGATGCCCAGCCACGCTGGCGTCGGCTCGGCATCGAGCGCGTCGAGCTGGGCTAGCCTGAGGATGTTCGACGCATAGAACTGGTACGGATCCGAGCGCAGGCGATCGAGCGCGGTGACGCTGATGTCCTGCTTGCGCTGTTCGGCATTCGGCATGGGTGCCGGCTGCTCGTAGCGGATGGCCTTCGCCGGCTTGTCGAGCGCCCTGGCGAGCTCGACTGCGCGAGTCTCGGCATGGTCGCGCGCCAGCTTCTCGCCGAGCAGCGCCTTCGTCCGCAGCCAGAATCGCGACGGGATGGCCGGGCCTGCCGCATCGCGCTGGGCGCGGCTCAGAACAACTTCCGGCGCGCCCATCAGGCTTGCGAGGTCATGCGCGGCGAGCCCGATACGGAAATCGGCCCCCGGCACGCCAAGCCGTCGCAAGACGGGCGGTGCAAGGACCGGATCAATCGTAGGTGTCGCAGGCCAGCTTCCCTCGTTCAACCCTGCGCAGATCACCAGATCGGCGCGCGTCATGCGCGATTCGAGCAAGCCGTAGATCGCGACGCGCGGATGACCGCCATAGGGAGGGCGCACCGCCTGCATGTCCATCCGCTCGCGCAGCACGACATGGGCATCGTCGACCGGCAGCGAGATCGGTGCACGGCGCGCCTGTAGGCGAAGTTCCTCGACGAAACGCGCGAGATCGCGGCCATCCTCGCGCGACCACAAGGCATCGCCGCATAGCGCCTCGCCCGTCGAAGCGAGAACGTCGAGCAGGTCGGCGAGGTCCGTATCCTCGCCCACTGCAAGCAGCGGCGCGAGGATCGCTTCGACCTCGCTCCACCACTCGCCCTGCCCGGCTTCCGCCGCCATGTCGGCCAGGGGTGCGAGGCCGGGAAACGGCCGCGGCCCGCGCAGTGCCCGCTCCAGCGCGCGAGCGGAACGCAGCCACTCGCGGCGCGGCTCGCCCATGCGGACCAGCGGATGCTGCAGCAACGCCATGAGCGGTACTGGCGCAGCATTTTCGGCGAGGACTTCCGCGACGAGCAACAGGAGCCGCCCGGCAGGCGTCTGGCTGAGCGGCTGGCCGGCGGAATCGTCCGCCTCGACATTCCACCGGCGAAGATGATGCACGATACGGCGCGCAAGCGAGCGATCCGGCGTCACGACCGAAACGCGCTTTTCCGGCTCGTCCAGCGCCTCGCGCACGAGCAGCGCGATCGCCTGCGCCTCCTCTTCCGGATTGGCGGTTTCCATCAGGCGCATGCCCGAGAGGCGGCGTTTGCGCGCTTCGAGACCGACCCAGGCCTTGCTCGCCTCGGGCGGCAGGAAGAGGTTCGAGACGGCATGACTGCGCTCGGGCGGAGCGGCGCCGATGCCCTTGCGATGCCACGGCTGCACTTCCTCGCGGGCAATACCCATACGGTTGAGCAACAGCTTGAGATGGTATTGCGGATGGGTAACGGCATCGCCGCGCTCGAACGGCGCATCGGCCTCCGCACCCGCGCCGCCCAGCTCCTCCCAGGTCGCACCATCCATCGTGAGGTCGAAATCCGGCAGGACGACCGCGCCTTCGGGCAACAGCGAGACGACTTTCAGCAAGCGCGCGAGCGACGGCGACGAACTCGTCACGCCCGCCGCGACGACCGGATTTTGCGGCGGCCTCTCGCGCCAGTGCTTCGCTGCATGGTCGAACAGCCGGTTGCGACGGCTGGCAGTGTCGAGCCGCTCAAGCTCGTCGAGCTCCGCAAGCCAGCGCACCTGCATTCGTGCGAATGTGCGAAGCGATTTCTTCCAGTGGTCCGAAAGGTCGTCGACGAGGTCGAGCACGCGTTCGGACAACAATTCCTCCGGTCCGATGCCTTCGACCAGCAGCCGGTCCATCGTCTGCGCGAGTTCCTGCGCCTGCCGGAACAGCGGCGCGCCGCTCGGAGCATCCTTGCCCAGCTCGTCGCGCAGCAGGTGGGCGAGCCTCAGCCAGCGATAGGTCGGATCGACCGCCGGGGGGATGTCGGCAGCGCCCAGCGGGTCGAGCAGCGGCCCGAGCGCTTCGTCGAGGTCGAGATCGCCGACCGCAATCATGCGCGGCATCAGCATGCCCTCGCGCCCCTCGGCACCGTAATGACGGATCAGCGCTTCCTGCACCGTGCGCATGGCGCGCGAACTCGGCAGCAGCAGCGTCAGCCGTGCAAGGCCGAGCTCCGCATCGGAGTAGCGCGGGACGAGCCCTGCAACCAGTGCATCGGCAAAACCGCGGTGTGCGGCGATGGAATAGACGTTGGGCCTTGCTGCTTCAGACACGCTTGAGCGCGTCCTCGGTCGGCTTGATCGCCTCGGGCGTACCGACTTCGAACCAGTGTCCGGTGAAGGCCGTACCGAACAGCCGTTCTTCTTCCATCGCCCGGTTCCACAGGACGTTGGTCGAGAACTTGCCTTCCGGCGCATCGCGCAGCAGCCGGTGGCTGACGAGCTGGATGCCGGTGTAGATGAACGGCGCAATTCGTCCCGAGCGGCGGCGCGCAAGGCGGCCTGTTGGGTCCATGTGGAAGTCGCCCTTGCCCGCGAAGTTCGCCGCGCGGGCATGCGGGACGAGTAGCAGCAACGCGTCCATCGCGTCCGGGTCCCAACGTGCGGACAGGTCGTGGAAGGCGCTGCGCGGCCCTTCGAGCCAGATATTGTCCGAGTTCAGGCAGAAGAACGGATCGGGCAGGTGCGATTGCGCCTTGATCATCCCGCCGCCGGTTTCGAGCAGCGCATCGCGCTCGTCCGAAATGAGCACGCTTGGCTTCGCCCGCTCGCGGACATGCGCCTCGAGCGCATCGGCGAGGTAGTGGACGTTGACGACAGCCTTGCCGACGCCCGCTTCCGCAAGGCGGTCGAGCGTGTGGTCGATCAGCGGCTTCCCACCGACGCGGACAAGTGGCTTCGGCTGGGTCGCTGTCAGCGGACGCATCCGCTTGCCGAGGCCGGCCGCCATGACCATCGCGGTGTCGGAAACGAGGCCGCTCACCGGATTTCACCGCCGAAAGTGTCGCGGATGTTCTGCGGGATGTTCGCCTCGAACCAGCGTGCGACGGGCCCGAGTGCCGGATGGGCAAGATCCCGCTCCATCGCTTCCCATACGCGCGGGATCATCGCGAGATAGCGCTGCTTGCCGTCGCGCTTGGCGAGCCGGGTGAAGATGCCGACTATCTTGGCATTGCGCTGCGCACCGAGCCGCGCATAGTCCGCTTCGAATTCGTCGGGTGCATTGGCCTTGGCCAGATAGCGGTCGAGCATGCTGCGTTCGAGGCCGAGCGACACGTCGCGCCGCGCATCCTGCAGCAGCGAGACGATATCGTAGGCCGCATGACCGACCAGCGCGTCCTGGAAATCGATCAGCCCCTGCTCGCCGCGTCCGTCCGAGGACGGATCGAGCAGCATGATGTTTTCCGCATGGTAATCGCGCAGAACGGTCACCCCGGGCCGCTGGCGGTCGAGTAGCGGCGCAAGCGCCTCCTGCCATGCAGCGTCGAAAGCGGCCGTATCGACGTCGAGCTTCATGTGCGGGCAGTACCACTCGGTCAGCAGCTGCACTTCGCGCATGTAAGTCGGCATGTCGTAGGGCGCGAATTCGCCCGGAGGCTGGTCGTGCAGGCGGACGAGCGCGTCGATCGCCTCTGCATAGGCGGGTTCTTCGCCCTGCGGGTTCTCGTCGAGCCAGTCGCGCATCCGGTCGTTGCCGAAATCCTCGGTAAGCACCCAGCCTTCGCCCGGCGCTTCGGCGTAAAGCTCGGGTGCCCGCTGGCCGTGCTGCTGGAGATAGCGCGCCACGTCGATGAACGGCTTCGGGTCCTCGTGCGGCGGAGGCGCATGCATGAGCATCGCTTTGCGTTCGCCGTCGCGGATGCGGAAATAGCGGCGGAACGACGCATCGCCCGGAATGGGTTCGATTTCCGCCCCGCCCCAGCCGGCGGAAGCGAGAAAGGATTCAAGACCTTCGGGCAAATCGCTCATGGCCAGCGCGATACCCAATCAGCCCCCGGCTCGACAATCGCAATCCGACCCTTCTCCGCAAATTCCAGCGTGACGGAGAGGCAGCCTGCCTCATGGCAGAAGCCGCCCGCCTTGTCGGGCCACTCGGCGAGCAGCGCGGCGCCATCACGGTAATCGTCGAGGCCGATCTCTTCCGCCTCGTCTGGCGTTTCGAGACGGTAGAAGTCGGCATGGACGACCGGCAGGCTAACCGCCGGCGGGTCGTAGGTTTCGATAATGGTGAAGGTCGGAGACGGCACTTCGCCTTCGAGCCCGAGATGCCGCAGGATCGCGCGTGCAAGCGTCGTCTTTCCGGTCCCGAGCGTGCCCTGAAGCGCGACGACATCGCCGGGACGCAGACGCCGGGCGATTTTCGCCGCGAGCGCGTCCATCGCTTCGAGATCGGGCAGTTCGATACTCACGGCAGGGTGATGACCGCAGAGGTTCCCTCGCCCCGGCGCGACATGATTTCGAGCGTACCGCCATGCGCCTCGACCAGCTGGCGCGCGAGCGGGATGCCGAGGCCCTGCCGCTTGTCGCCACCTGCCGGGGGCAGCTTGCCCATCGCGCTTGCGAGTTCGTCCTTGGTCATGCCGCGACCGTTGTCGGACACGACGATCCGTGTCTGCCCGTCCTTCTTCGACAGGTCGACGAGGATCTTGCCGCCCTTCTGGGTCGCGGCGATGGCATTGTCGAGCAGGTGGCCGAGCGCGCGGCCAAGCTGGCGGCGGTCGGCCTCGATCCGCCCGCTAGCCTTGCTGCCGCGCAGGTCGAGGCTAAGGCCTCCTCCGACAATCGCCTCTTCACGCGAGCGGACCGTTTCGGTGACGAAGGGCATCAGCTCGAATTTTTCCTTAGCGAGCGGAAGCAGGCCTGCCTCGCTCTGCGACAGGTCGAGCACGTTCTCGACCTGCTCGGTCAGGCGCGCGACGGATTCGATGATCGCCTGGATATATTCGCCCGCCTGCTCGCTCATGTCGCCCGCAGCGCCGCTCTGAAGCAGTTCCGCGAAGCCGCCGATCGAGGTGAGCGGCGTGCGGAATTCGTAGGACATGTTGGCGAGGAAGCGGGTCTTCACCGCATCCGCCTCTTCCAGAGCCACCGCGCGTTCGCGCAGCGCGGTTTCGGCCTGCTCGTTCGCAGTCACGTCGAGCACGGTCAGCAGGCTGTTTCCATCCGGAAGCGGCACGCCGGCGAATTCGAGCGTGCGTCCGTCGGCGAGCGCGATCCGCCCGGCCTTCTCGCGCCGGTCGAGCGTGGCGGAGCGGATGACCTCGCCAATGCCCTTGGCTTGCTTCGACTTTGCGAGATTGGGCGCGATTGCCTCGAGAAGGTCTTCTGCCGAAGGATGCGCGTCGAGCATTTCCGGCTCGAGCCCCCAGGTTCCTGCGAAACTGCGGTTCCACAATTGCAAGTGCCCATCGGGCGCGAACACCGCGAGCGCTTCGAACAGGCTGTCGAATGTCGCCGTCCGCGTGCGGAGCAGCGTGTCGCGCGTGGCGGAAAGGGCGAGCTGCTCGGTCTGGTCCTCCGCAATGAGCACCAGCCCGCCATCCGGCAATGGCTGGGCAACAATGCGCAGGTGAGTGCCGTCGGACAGCGGCCAGCGCTCTTCCTGTGCTTCGCCGCTTGCGAACCACTGGACATGCTCTTCGCGCCAAGCGGGGAAGTCGCGCACTTCCGGCGTCGTTCCGTTCTCGCGCGCGTCGTTGAGGAAGCGCGCGAAGTCGAGGCCCTGCGCGACCGAGCCGCTGTGCAACTTGAACGTCCGGCGGAACGGCTGGTTGGCGAAGACCAGGCGGTGCTTCGCATCGAACTGTCCGACGCCGACGGACAGCTGGTCGAGCATCGAGCGCTGCGCTTCGCGAAAAGCGCGGAATTCGCGCGCCTGCTCTTCCATTTCCTCGATATCGACGGCGTATCCGGCGACGCCCTCCTTGCCGAGCGGCAGGTCGCTGACCTTGAGCGAACGGCGCTGGCCGCCGATCGTGGCGGTGACGATGCGCTCGATCGGCATATCCTGTTCGGCTGCCTGCTGCGCGATCTGCGCCGCGTCGAGCCCGTCGACCTTCTCGATCAGCTCGATCTGTTCCTCGACGACCTGGTCGGCATTGGCCCCGGCTACCGCGTCGACATAGGCCTGGTTGACCAGCCTGATCTTCGCATCCGGCCCACGGAACCACATGGGCAGCGGGGCGGCTTCGATCAGGCCGACGAGCGCGGCGAAGTCGCCTCTGGCCCGCGCCGCATCTTCGCGCAGCTTGGAAAGCTCGTTCTGGCTCTCGCTGAAATCGAACACCCAGACGAGCGCTGCACCGCCTGGCGAAATCTGCGAATCAGCGAGCGCGCCCTTCATTGCGAGCGTGCGGTCCGAACCGGGCACGTTGAGCGCCATCTGGAAGGGAGCGGCGGTCTTCTGCGCGCGCTGTACCTTGTCGGTCAGTTCGGCGAGCTGCTTGGTCGACAGGCCGACACCGGGGCCGCCGTTGAGTTCGGACAGGTAGCGCGGCAACTTGTCCATGCCGAGCCAGCCCGCCAGCCGGTCGGAGGCTTCGATCCGCCCGTCGGCTCGCACCAACAGCGGGATCGCCGGTGCCTCGTCGATCATGCGGGCCATGCGGCGTGCGGCCTTGCGGCTACCCTCGGCACGCGAAGACTTGGCACCGGCTGAAATCATCAGCCACGCGGCTCCCACCGTCCATGCGGCGAGGAGCAGGCCGATCAGAGCAAGTGCAGTGGGCGAGAATTCCATCAACTGTCAGCTATGCGCGCGCCGCACCGGATGCAACGCCATCGAACAAAGAATGCCACTTAAATCGCAGGCAAAACGACGAAGCGCCGCACCCGTCTTCACGGATACGGCGCTTCGCATGAATTGGCTCGCGGATCAGTAGCGGTAGTGATCCGGCTTGAACGGGCCTTCCTTGGGCACGCCGATGTAGTCGGCCTGCTTCTGGCTGAGCTGCGTCAGCATCACGCCGAGCTTGTCGAGGTGCAGCGCGGCGACCTTCTCGTCGAGGTGCTTCGGAAGGACGTAGACGTCGTTGTCGTATTCGTCCGACTTGGTGAACAGCTCGATCTGGGCCAGCGTCTGGTTGGTGAAGCTGGAGCTCATCACGAAGCTCGGGTGGCCGGTAGCGCAGCCGAGGTTCACGAGGCGGCCCTTCGCAAGGATGAGGATCGACTTGCCGTCCGGGAAGGTGACGAGGTCGGTGCCTTCCTTAATTTCCTTCCAGTCGTAATTGTCGAGCGCGGAAATCTGGATCTCGCTATCGAAGTGGCCGATGTTGCACACGATGGCCATGTTCTTCATCGCCTTCATGTGTTCGGCGGTGATGACGTCCTCGTTGCCGGTCGCGGTGACGAAAATGTCGGCGCGCTTCACGGCCTCTTCCATCGTCACGACTTCATAGCCGTCCATTGCGGCCTGCAGCGCGCAGATCGGATCGATTTCGGTGACCATGACGCGGGCGCCGCCGTCACGCAGCGAAGCGGCCGAGCCCTTGCCGACGTCGCCATAGCCGGCGACGCAGGCGACCTTGCCGGCCAGCATGACATCGGTCGCACGGCGGATCGCGTCGACCAGCGATTCCTTGCAGCCGTAGAGGTTGTCGAACTTCGACTTGGTCACGCTGTCGTTGACGTTGATCGCCGGGAACGGGAGCTTGCCCTGCTTCGAGATCTGGTAGAGGCGCATGACGCCCGTGGTGGTCTCTTCCGAGACACCCTTGATGGCCTCGACCGACTTGGTGAGGTAGCCCGGCTTCTTGGCGATGAACGCCTTGAGCGCGCGCTGCATTTCGATTTCCTCGGCATTCTGCGGCTCGGGCATGGTCTCGCCCGCTTCGAGGCGTGCACCCCACAGCGCGAACATGGTGGCATCGCCGCCGTCGTCGAGGATCATGTTGGCGGTAAGATCCGGATCGGCCTCGCTCGACCAGTCGAAGATACGGCCGACATAATCCCAGTAATCCGCAAGGCTCTCGCCCTTGATCGCGAAAACCGGGATGCCCTGGTCGGCGATGGCGGCCGCGGCGTGATCCTGCGTCGAGAAGATGTTGCAGGTCGCCCAGCGCACTTCCGCGCCGAGTGCAACGAGCGTTTCGATCAGGACTGCGGTCTGGATCGTCATGTGCAGCGAGCCGGTGATGCGCGCGCCCTTGAGCGGCTGTGCAGCGCCATATTCCTCGCGCAGCGCCATCAGGCCCGGCATTTCGGTTTCTGCGATCGAAATCTCGTCACGGCCGTACTGGGCGAGCGAGATATCCTTGATGATGTAGTCCTGCTTGGCGTCTGCCACGGATTTTCTCCTGATTTCGGCAAGGAATTCGGCACCGCGCAGGGTGCCGCGAGATTGCCAGCGCATGTAGCGAGCGCCCCGCCCCGAGGCAAATATAAAGCGATCTTTATATGTCTTGTTGTTGCCGTGTCCGGCCACACGCCTATATCGGGCGCAGACGGACGGGATCACGAAAGGAAATTACACGATGGCAATTTCGGTTGGCGACAAGCTTCCAGACGTAAAGCTGGTCAAGGCGACGCCCGAAGGCCCTGAACAGGTGCAGTCGAGCGATTACTTCAAGGGCCGCACGGTTGCCCTGTTCTCGGTTCCGGGTGCCTTCACCCCGACCTGCTCGGCGCGCCACCTGCCCGGCTATGTCGAAAAGGCCGACGAACTGAAGTCGAAGGGCGTCGACGAGATCGCCTGTACGGCGGTCAACGATGCCTTCGTCATGGGCGCGTGGAAATCGGCCAACGATGCCGATGCGGTCACCATGCTCGCGGACGGCAATGGCGATTTCGCGGAGGCCGTCGGCCTCACCATGGACGGTTCGGGCTTCGGCATGGGCAAGCGCGGCCAGCGCTACTCGATGATCGTCGAAGATGGCGTGGTGAAGGAACTCAACGTCGAGGCACCGGGAGATTTCTCGGTCTCGAGCGCGGAGCACATGCTCGGCCAGCTCTGAAGAATTGGGGGGCGTCGCAGTTGCGGCGCCCTTTCTTCATTCGGGACAAGTCCAGAGGCGGACTTTGCCCGTTAGCCGCGATTGGCTAATCCTGCGGTGATGGCGACAACGCGCAAGACCACGACCAAGGCTAAGACGACGCGCAAGAAGGCGGCGACTTCGACGCCTGCCAAGAAGCGCAAGACCGCGACGCGCAAGAAAGCCGCTCCCAAGAAAGAGGAACCGGCCGAAACGCCCTACGGCGTGCTGGTTGGCTGGGCAACCGACGACCTTGGCTCGCGCCTGAGACTGCGGATGCAGAGCACCCGCTCCACCCCGAAATCGCCCGACGATATCGAGGAGTATCACTACTATCTCGACAAGGACCAGGCGGTCCTGTTGGCGAATTTCCTCTTCCGCGTGTCGGGCCACACCGCGCCGAAGCCGGCGAAGCCCGAATGGCTCAGGAAGCTGCTCGGCGAACGCTAGGGCTCAGTAGCCCATCAGGCTCAGCACTTCCTTGCGGCTGCGCTGGTCCTTCAGGAATGTCCCCATCATCTGCGAGGTGACCATCGAAACGCCCGGCGTACGGACGCCGCGTGCGGTCATGCATGCGTGCGAGGCGTCGATCACCACCGCCACGCCCTTCGGATCGAGGTGATCCCAGATGCACTGCGCAACTTCGGCCGTGAGGCGCTCCTGGATCTGGAGCCGCCTCGCATAGCCGTGGAGCACGCGGGCGAGTTTCGAGATGCCTACAACCCGGTTGCGCGGCAGGTAGGCGATCGCGGCCTTGCCGATGATCGGAGCCATGTGGTGTTCGCAGTGGCTCTGGAACGGAATGTCCTTGAGCAGGACGATCTCGTCGTAGCCGCCCACTTCCTCGAATACGCGACTCAGGTGAACTGCCGGATCCTCGGTGTAGCCGACGCAATATTCCTTCCACGCGCGAGCGACGCGCTTGGGCGTATCGACGAGGCCTTCGCGTGAAGGATCGTCCCCCGCCCATTCGATGAGCGTGCGGATCGCGTCCTGCACGTTTTCCGGAACCGGAGGCTTCCCGCGCGGATCGTCTTCGTCGGGACCGACCAGGCTGCTCATGTGACCTTTTCCTTAATCTTCTTCTTGGCGCGACGCAGGCTGGTGTCCCTAGGGAAAAGTCCGCCGTCCGCAAAGGGCTCGAACATATCGTCGGGATGTTCTGGGTCGAGAAGTTCGGATTCTGCAAGGTTCTCCTGGACGGCATTGGTGTCTTCGAGATCGAAACGGCGAAGGGTCCGCGAACGGTCGGTCCCGATCTGCTGGATCATGCGGTGCATCGACCCATAGCGCGAGAGAAGCCCCGGCACTTCTTCGGGATCGAGACCGCAGTGCTCTGCCAGCAAGTCGTGACGCAAGCGGGCGATAGGCGTTTTGGCATGCTCGTTCCCGGGACGGCTGGCGTCGATGAACATGTCGCATTCGCTGTCGAGGCCCATCGAACGATTGTTCATATTGGCCGAGCCGATGCGCATGATGCGATCGTCGATGATCATGATCTTCGCATGGACGTAGATCGGCGTCTCGCCAGTGTAGGGCACGTAGAGATTGAACTGGCCGTGCGGATCGACCTCGCCGATGGCCTTGACCAGCTGCGCTCGCGCATTGTCCATCGCCTGCTGTTCCAGCCAGCCTTCCGCATTCTTGGGGTGGACGATCAGAACCTCGGGCGGATTCGGCTCGGACATTCGCTTGCAGATTGCATCGGCGATCTTGCGGGAAGCGAAATACTGGCTCTCCGCGTAGATATATTCCTTCGCTTCGCTGATCTGCTTCACGAAGAGATCCGCGATTTCGCAGATTTGCGGAGCCTCCTTGTATTTCGCCCGTGTGCGCGCGATGCCGATTTCGACGTCCTCGAACTGCGCTTCGAGATCTTCGGGCCATGCGGAGCCCTCGACTTCGCCGACCGGTGTCAGAGGCTTGCCGCCGGCGCGTTCCCAGCGATCGCGACCGAGTTCGCCGAGCGCGGAGGCGACCTCGCCCTCGACCATCATCGTCGCGTCGTGCCACGGGTCGTAATAGCTGCCGCGAGGCCGCTTGCGGCGCGGATCGTCTTCCTTGTGTTCGCGCGTGTCCCAGCGGTGGGTCGTCATGTCGATCCCGCCGCAGACCGCGACATGGTCGTCGATTACCACGATTTTCTGGTGATGGCTGCAAGCGACCGGATGTGCCGTATCGAACTTGAAGTCGATCCGGCGCCGCGGTGCCCAGCGCATCAGATCGAGCGTCATCGACCCGCGGGTGAAGAACTTGAGAAACCCGTAGCTCCATTTGAGAATACGGATTTCAAGCTCGGGCCGATGCCGGTTGAGCCATAGGATGAAGCTGCCGAGCCGCGCCGGGTATTCCTTCGAACGGCCGCGCTGCCACCAGCGCCTCCCCTTGTCGAGGTGGATGCGGGTGTCGAAATCCCACCCGATCAGAAGAATGCGCTTCTTCGCCTGCAGCATCGCCTGCTGCATGTTGCGAAAATAATTCTCGGCATCGACGATGACCGTCGCCCGCCTGGCCTTGGCAAAACGCCAGACACCGGGCTCGACCGACGAATCGTCGAACCCGGTGTCCTTGTTGTCGATTGCGCTCATGCGTGCCCCCTCCGCATCAGGCTACTCCTTGGCGTCTTCCATCTTTTCGGGAGTGACCTCGGCCTCTTCCTTTTCCTCTTCCTTCCGGCGCTCGAACACCTTCTTCATGTGCTGCTCGTCTTCGTCGGTGAGGTGCTCGGCGAAGTCGGGGAAGTGGTCTTCCTCTTCCTCTTCGATGTGATGACGGTAGCGGTGCTCGAAGTCCTTGAACTTCTGCAGCCAAGCGCCCGACGACATGTCGGTCGCCGCGAGGTCGTTGAGCATCTCGTCGATCTCGTGATGCTCGGCCACCGAGTGACGCGTCTCGTCGGTCGTGTCGGGCTTGCGGAGCATGGTCGAATAGAGCGCCTGCTCTTCCGCCGCAGCGTGGCTCTTCAGTTCCTTGGTCAGCTCGGTGAAGAGACGATTGCGTTCATCGCTGTCGCCATGCGTTTCGGAAATCTTGTCGAGAAGCTCACGGTGCGTGTCGTGATCTTCCTTCAAACGGGCAAAGATAGCTTCGGCCTGTGCCATGTGGGGGCTCCTTGGAATGTGAGGTCTTTCCCTCTCAACCGAATGAGCGGTTTGGAGTTCCAACGGAAAAGCTTGGAAGGCCCGCGGCACGGCCCCATATTCGCGCAATGCTGCGTTTCCTACGCCAGACACCGACCACGCAGGACATGGAGCGCATTGCGCGCGACACTATCGAAACCCTGCCTGGCGCCTTTCGCGTGCATCTCGAAGATGTCGTCCTGCAGATCCGCGAATTTGCCACGCTGGAGCAATTGCAGGCTGTCGGCATTGCCAGCCGCTGGCACCTGACCGGCCTTTATGAAGGCAGGCCGATCAACGAACAGTCGAGCTGGGATTCGGGCGACCTGCCCCCGGTCATCTCGCTCTTCCGCCAACCCCTGATCCGAGAATGGCGCGAAACCGGGGTCGAGTTCGATGCCCTGATTCGCCACGTCGTGATCCACGAGGCGGGTCATCATTTTGGCTTTTCGGACGAGGAGATGCACGCTCTCGAAGACGAGGCGGACTGGGACTGAAAAAACAGCAGCCCAAACCAAAAGAGGCCACCCCTGTCGGGATGGCCTCATTTGGCGCGCCAGGAAGGATTCGAACCTCCGACCGCCTGATTCGTAGTCAGGTACTCTATCCAGCTGAGCTACTGGCGCGCTTGGAGGGCGCCATCTAGGCGGGCATTCCGGGCTTGGC
The DNA here is from genome assembly GCF_004114695.1 of Erythrobacter sp. HKB08. Classification (NCBI taxonomy): domain Bacteria; kingdom Pseudomonadati; phylum Pseudomonadota; class Alphaproteobacteria; order Sphingomonadales; family Erythrobacteraceae; genus Erythrobacter; species Erythrobacter sp. HKB08. The sequence goes on along the minus strand of NZ_CP035310.1, from coordinate 1,638,014 downwards.
AAGCCCTATCGCGCGAAAGTTTTTTCAAGCTGCGCAGTCAGGGCCTGATCGAGTGGTGGCATAGGTAGCATCCCCGCTTTAGAGGGTTCGAACCAGCCGACCGCCCCGCCCTCCAAGGCTGCCGGCTCACCGTCCCAGGACGTCGCTTTGTAAAGCAGTATGACAATCGGCCTATCGCTCGATCCCGGCTGATCCTGGACGAAAGCGAGCGGATGCAAATGAGCCGGATCGATTGCGATTCCCAGCTCCTCTTCCAGCTCGCGAACCAGCGAAAACGGCGGAAACTCACCGGGTTCGACCTTCCCCCCGGGAAATTCCCAAAGGCCCGCATGATGCTTGCCCTCAGGCCGCTGGTGCATGAGCCAGCGGCCCTCTGCATCCTCCAGCAGTCCGGCAACGACCAGCATCCATGTCGGGATATTTTCCATCTGCGCAGTTCCTCTCAACCCTTTCTTAACTGGTTGGATCGATAAGCCACATCGTCAGTCAAGAATTGATGGGGTGAACCGATGAA